>JAFGFU010000025.1 GCA_016930915.1 Campylobacterales bacterium | reverse complement strand
TTATTATATTTTTATACTATATTTTAAACAAGTAAGTTTAATATAATATACTTAAGGTTAAGAAATGATAGAACTTCTAACACCCTTTGAAATCGTACAAAAAGTTGCAGAACTGATAGAAACTGAGCGAAAAGTTCAGAAACTCCAACAGAAAGAATTGGCGCAAAAAGCGGATATACCTTTGCCTACGTACAAGCAATTTATCTATTCTTATAAAATATCGTTTGAAAACGTTATCAAACTTTTTATGGCTTTGAGACTTTTTGATAATCTTAATGGCTTACTTAAATATAAAGAGCATAAAACGCTTGATGAGATTAAGATGTCAGATAAACTGCCTAAAAGGATATATAAGAGAGAATCTATAAAGAGTTAAGACTTCACTTGATGTAACTAGACTTGATAACGCTTTACATGTAACGTACCTAAAGATAAAATGAACTTATGTGGCGATATGTTCGTCCTTTCTAAGCGATTGTATAGCAAAATGAGACTATAAAGTGAGGATGAAATGACAAGGGGTTGTATGCAAAACACTCACACACCAAACGACATAAACGTCTCCTTATGGACGGATAAATATTTTTCAAATACCAAAACCATTGTCGAACATTTTGGCGATACGCAGGTTACCTATGCTTTCTTTTTGCGTCGTCCTGTGCTCAGTGCGACACGCTTAGCTACGGAGTGGATTCAAACGCAAGCCGTGCATCGAGGTATAGAGGTCAGTATTGACGTGACGCATGAGGAGGGTGAATGGGTAGGTGCGGGTGAACCTTTGTTTTATCTGAGCGGTTCGTTTTCTCATTTGGCGGAGCTTGAAACGCTCATTTTGCAAAAGTTAGGCTCGGCATGTGTGGCGGCGTACAATGCGTATGAGATGTGCGAGAGCCTTCCTCATGTGGCGTTTTTGGCAATGGATGCACGCCACTGTGCAGGAGCGGAAATGGCTGAGATGATGGCGTACGGGGCTTCGGTTGGCTCAAAAGCCGCACAGCGTAGACTAAAAGCCTTAGGCTTTATCGGCAATGCGACCGATGCGACGGCGCATTTTTTTGGTCGTGAAAAAGGAATGGGAACGGTTCCGCATGCGCTGATTGGCTATGCGGGCTCAACGCTTAGGGCAGCGCAGATGTTCCATGAATGTTTTCCTGAGGAGTCTATCCCTATTTTGGCAGATTATTTTGGTCGGGAAATCACCGATACCCTAGACGTGTGCAACGCTTTTGCCAATCTAGCCCACGAGGGAAAAATCGCCGTACGCCTTGATACGCATGGAGGTCGCTTTTTAGAAGGGCTGGATACGCAAGAAAGCTATGCTGTTTTAGGACGTCATGCGCCTGATGCGGTGCGGGATTATCGTACCGAAGCGGAATTGCATGACCTTATCGGCACGGGTGTTTCAGCAGCGGCCTTGTGGCGTATGCGTGAGATACTTGATGATGCGGGATTTTCTAAAGTGCGTATCATCGCTTCTTCAGGCTTTACACCGCAAAAGTGCCGCAGTATGGCATGTGCCAAAGCACCCATTGACATCATAGGCACAGGCTCGTTTCTTCCTGAGCGCTGGAGTGAGACCAACGCCACGGCTGACATCGTCGCATACGGTGGCACATTAAGGGTTAAAGTGGGACGAGAGTTTTTGCTGTTAAAGTAGCGTGGCGAGGTAAAGGGTTTCATGAAAATAATCACATGCCACCCTTCTTTACATGTAAAGTCTAAATAATTGGTTGTTTACGCTTTGTATAATACATAGAAGGCAAAACTAACCCAAAGGCAATCGCAAATAAAATACTCACCGCATGCAAACCATTTTCAATAAAACTCGAAAGCAAGGCATCGGTAACACCTTCTGTGTTCATTCGTACAAGGCTTATCATCATCTCATACGCATACGTTCCAGGAATCATCGGAATGATAGAAGGAACGGTATAAACAGGTCTTGGCATTACATAACGACGTGACCAAAACACACCAATAATCCCAATCGTCGTTGCGGCGATGAACGTTGAGAGTACCAGAGAAAAATTTCCATGCAGTAAGAGTTCTCGAAGCGCATAGGTGAGTGCGCCACCCAAAGCACATAAGGGCAGGGCTGAGCGGGGGACATTGAAAATCATCCCAAATCCCACAGCAGGAATGGCCGCCCACATCGCATCTAATAAAAGAGTAACCCACACCATCATTACCATCCTTTTAGACCTAAAAGTCCCATCGCTAGCACAATGCCAAGCGATGACATGAGCGTTAAAAGGGTTGCTTGCGTCCAACGCCCCCAGCCCATACTGATGTAGCCTTTAAAGGCATCGAGCATGGAGTTGATGTATGGCAGTCCTGGAACAAGAAGCAAAACACTTGAAGAGAGGACAATATGCCCTGAATGACTTAGATTATCGTAAAAAGCGAGGCTAGCAATCAGCGTACAGACAAAAGCCGTAAACGCAAAAACAATGAGCAAAGAGTAGTTGCGATGTGAGAGCTCTTTGCGTACGAGCATACCGCCAGATGCTGCCAAAAATGTAATGCCAAAACCAATCCAGTCCGCTCCTTGAAGATGACTAAACGCCGCACACGAAAGACCGATGATGGGAATGAGCACCCATGAAGGATAAGGATTTGCATGGATATTGCAAAGTGCTTGTTCCACCATCATAATATTGCGAGGATTTTGCTCCGCTGCAATACACATCGTGACAATTTGATGAACAATGGAGAGATTAATGGGTTGTTCTTGCGCACGTCTGGTCGTGGTTACCGAAGCGTCTCCGATGAGTGTGGTTAAAACAATGGCTGAGGGAATTAAAGAGATTTGAATAGATGTACACCCGAGTGCTACGCCTAAACGAGAGGAAATTTGCTCTATGAGACGGCTTTCAGCACCGTATTCAAGCAACATTACCGCAACTTTAACAACAACCGTAGTGATTCTGGTTTGTTCTTCATGCGAAATCGTTGGAAATCCTTTTGAGGGTTTATAAGTAGAATCATAGTCTAAATCGTTTGAAAATAAAATGTAGTGATGCTTTTCTTGACATTTGCACTAAATTTGACTAAAAATAGCTATAAAGAAAAATATGCTTTTAAAAAGGGACACAATGATGACATCTCGTACATACAAAAAAGTGACATGTTTCCTTATGATAGGTTTGGTTTCGCCTCTTTTTTGTGAAGAAATTGGCTCTGTGGATACGGCGTTTAAGCTTATTGGAGCGAATCATAAAATTGTGATAGAAGCCTTTGATGACCCCAAAATAGAAGGGGTTTCGTGTCATCTCTCTCGTGCAAAAACGGGAGGACTTAAGGGAACATTTGGTGTGGCAGAAGATACGTCTGATGCTTCGATTGCGTGTCGGCAAACGGGTGTGATTACCCTGCCAAAAGAGGTTGCGTCGAAAAAAAGAGATGGAGAACGTGTTTTTAAAGAATCCACGTCACTCTTGTTTAAACACATTCAAGTGGTGCGATTTTACGATGCAAAACGCAACACGCTCATTTACCTCACCTATTCAGATAAGCTGATAGACGGTTCTCCGCAAAATGCTATTTCAACGGTTCAAATTACCAATGCTATTTTTGAAAAATAGAAGAGCGTGAACCAAGAGGCAACAGTAACGCTTTTGTCTCTTTTACATGTAAAGAAAGCTAAAGTGCTATCGCTCCCATTGCTAAATACACGGTGTATACGCTATATCCTAAAAGCAAGACAGCCCCTTTTTCAACGCCAATTCTATTTTTTTCACGTTTGCTTCCGTATGCCATAAAAAAGAGTGCAAGACTCATGGCGAAGACAACACCCCAATCACGGTAAAAAATCTCAGGGGCAATAAGATAATCAGGCGCAATGACACTGGCTACACCTATAACTGCTAAAATATTAAAAATGTTAGAACCCACTACATTTCCAATAGCAATATCAGACTCTCCTTTTTTAACAGCAGCAATAGACGTTGCTAATTCAGGCAGTGACGTGCCAACTGCAATAACGGTTAAACCAATAATTAAATCACTTACACCCAAAAGTGTAGCAATACCCACCGCCCCCCAAACTAAAAGTTGAGAACTACCAATAAGGGCAAGAAGACCCATCAGTAAAATGAGAATACTTTTTGAAAAACTGAGGGTAATGTCTTTTATTTCATCTTGAATATTATCAATTAAGGCATCTCTTCGGTTTTTAAGGTTGCTCATAACTGACCATCCAATAAAGATAAAAAGCCCCAATAACAAAATGACTCCTTCAAGAAGGCTTAGAGTCGCATCAAAAAGCATATAGCCTAAGAGGAGGGTAATAACAAGAGAGAGTAAAATATTTTTTTTAACAATATTGGAGTGCAAAGCAATAGGGGCAATGAGGGCACTAATGCCTAAAATAAGACCAATATTAGCGATATTTGAGCCTAAAGCATTGCCAATAGCTAATGCAGGATTTCCACTGAATGCGGCAACTGATGAGACGGCAATTTCAGGTGCACTGGTTCCAAAGCCTACGATTAAAATACCAATCAATAGAGTTGGCATTCCAAGATGCATGGCAAGGGCAGTTGCGCCATCGACAAATTTATCGGCACTCCAGATGAGCAGAGCAAGCCCCATGATAATTGCTAAAGTAAAAAGAAGCATAGAAAAATCCTCACGGTAAGATTGAACTATTGTATCTTTTTTTGTTAAACACACGTTACATGTAAAGCAAATTTTCTTTTGGAATACCCAACTTTTGGGCAATTCCAAGGGCAGCGGTTCTTCCATCAAGTGCAGCATTGACGACTAAGTTTGCTCCTCGAACCATGTCGCCTCCTGCAAAAATGAAGGGGTGGTTTGTCTCTTTGTTTTCATCAACCACCAAGGTGTGAGAACGTCCATAATTTAGATGAAGCGCATCGAAAAAGTCATATTTTTGGGCATCAAACCCTAAGGCTAAAATGATGCTATCGGCTTTAAGGCAGGTGTGCTCACTTTCGTTGTAGCAGAGTTTTCCTGCTTCATTCATGTACGTTTTGACCACATCAACGCCTATAACATGGTGGTTGTCATTGAGAATGGCACGTTTGGGTGCATGGTTAAACAAAAACTCAACCCCTTCTTCTTTGGCGTAGGCAATCTCTAAGGCACTGCTAGGCATCTGCGCTTCTTCTCTTCGATACACACACGTTACCCGTTTGGCACGATGGCGAATGGCGGTACGAAGCGCGTCCATGGCAGAGTTTCCTCCCCCAATGACCACGACGTGTTTGTTTTCAAAAATAGCCTCATGAAAGTTGTGATTGAAGAGATTTTTTTGGGTGAGTATAAGAAATTCCATCACATGATGTACCCCTTTGGCATGTTCATTTTCCATGCCCGATTGACGACCAAGCGGTGTGCCCATCCCTAGAAAAATAGCATCAAAATTTTCTTTGAGGCTTTCTAAGCTGACATCTTTGCCCACTTCGGTGTGGTAATGCACTTTAAGTCCTGCCTCTTTCATCCACTCCACACGCCTTAAAATCGTGTGTTTAGGGAGTTTAAAGTTGGGAATGCCATAGGTTAAAAGACCACCGAGTTTATCTTCTTTTTCAAAAATTTCCACGGCTATGCCCATGCGCATGAGAAACGTCGCACAGCTAAGTCCCGCAGGTCCACCTCCGACAACAGCGACTTTATAAGGTGTTGGATTGGGATGTGCGTACGTGGGAATGGCGTGGTTTTCAAAGGCGGTTTCATTGAGATAGACTTCAATGTTTCCAATGCTCACCGCATGATGAGGTGTTCTCTCTAAGGTACACGAACTCTCGCATAAGCCTTGTTTAGGGCAGACTCGTCCTAGAATTTCTGGAAAAGGCGAGCGAGCGTTGGAGAGTTCAAACGCCCCTAAAATATCTCCCTCGTAGGTTTTTTTCAACCATTTTGGAATTTCATTGTTTAAAGGACACCCCGTACGACAAAAGTGAAACTCGCTTTGAAGTCCTCGCATAATGTCCACAGGACACTGAATACATCGACTTGCTTGTGCAATGGCTTCGCCTTCATCAAAATCGTGATAAATAGGGTGAAAATCAAAAATGCGCTTTTGTGCGTCACGTCTTTTGGGATATGCTTTGGTTAAATGATATTTTCTCATACTTACGCCTCTTTAATGACAATACGTTTTACATGTAACTCTTGTCCACCCACCATACGCACCGAGTCACTCTGGCATTTGGGGCAGATAAAATGGTTCTCTTTGACCACGCTTTTTGCATGACACTTCTCACATTCCAGCACCACATCGCACAGATCTATGACCAGCGTGGCATTTTCGCAAAGCGTCTCCTCTTTAAAGGTGTCAAATGAGCTTTGCAACAGATGAGGCTCAACCCCGCTTAAGCGCCCCAGTGCAATTTCAACACACTCAATGGCTTTGGCATGGTGTTTTTTTGCCTCTTTCTCGCACACATCAATTAACGATGCGACAATGGAATACTCATGCATGAAAGCCCTCAAAATGGGCATAATCCATCAGTGAAAGCGCATGGGTAGGGCAATGCTCCACACAGGCTGGATGGTTCTCTCGCTCAAAACAGAGGTTGCATTTAAGCGCATAGATTCTCTCTTCTTCTTTGACCATCGAAATAGCCCCATACGGACAGGCTAAAGCACAGCACCCACACCCTACGCACGCTGTTTCATCAAGCTTTACAAAGCCTTCTTCTAATGAAATAACGCTGTGAGGGCAGATGGCTAAACATGAAGGCGTTTCGCAGTGCATGCACTGAAGCGGTGCCATTTTGCCATGACTTTGCGTGACACGGTTACGTGAGAGAAGTGGTAGTGAGGTGGTGTACGCCTCTTCAAAAGAGATATTGGCATGTGCCGCCGCACAGGCTAATTCACAACTTAAACATCCAATACACGCATCGGTTTGGGTAATGATAAATTGATGGTGCATACTTAACGCTCACTGCACGAAATGCAAGGGTCAATGCTGTTAAAAATAAGCGCAATATCTTCGATGGCGTTGTCTTTGAGCATCACTTTAAGCGCTTCCCAGTTCATATAACTAGGCACTCGCCACTTCATGCGCTCTGGCTTTGGAGTGCCATTGCTTTTGAGGTAATACATCAGCTCTCCTCTAGGCGCTTCACTGCGTGAGGTCGCTTCCCCTTTTGGCACCACACTCTTTACATGTAAAGAAATTTCTCCCTCAGGCAAGGCTTCAAAAGCGTGTTCTAAAAGGCTCATGGATTCAAAAATTTCATAGAGTCTTACCATCGCTCTTGCGTATACGTCACCTTCACTTCGTGTAATGACGTTAAAGGATAGGGCATCATAAGCGGCATAAGGAGCGCAAAAGCGCACGTCATTATTGACCCCACTCGCACGTGCCACAGGACCTACCACACCAAGGCTGAGTGCTTTTTCATGCGGTAAAACACCCACACCTTGAATGCGCTTTTTAAGGCTTTCATCGGTTTCAAATATGTGAATAATCGCTTGCAGCGCTGTGCGTGTTAAAGCCATTTTTTCTTTCATAAACGCAATTTTTTCAGGGTTTAAGTCGTACTTCACGCCACCAATGACGTTGGCACTCAAATCCATACGATTGCCCCAAATCTGCTCTTTAATATCTTGAAAATGCTCCCTTGCCTCTAACAATGAACCCATTAAGGTATGGCGTTTAAGCAAGTGTGCAAGCATGGCGACATTGAAAAGATGGCTCGCAATACGTTTGGTTTCATCAGCAATAACCCTTAAATACTGCGCACGTCTAGGAAGGGTGATGTGTGCAAGTTTTTCCACCGCCATACAGTAGGTAAACGGGTGGTTGTTGGAGCAAAGACCACACACTTTTTCGGTGATAATCAGGTTTTGTAAAAAGTTTCTTCTAAGAACAATCGACTCCATGCCACGGTGCACAAAACCATTAATTATCTCAACACTTTGAATCGTTTTTTTATCTTCATTGGGGGTGATATTAAAATAGACAGGCTCTTCAAGGGCAATATCAAACGGTCCTAAAATGCATTTAGACTCAGTCATTGCTTCCTCCTTGTGCCATTTTTACTTTTTCCCATAAGTGGCTGGAAACCTCACCATTCATCGCTGAGGAGAGGGGAACATACGCCTCATAAATAGCCTCTTTAATGCTCTCATCAATAAAGAGTTTAGAAGGATTTGGATGATTTTCTAAGGTGATGCCATAAAGCTCTGAGAGTTCTCTCTCCGCCCAATTTGCACTCTCAAATAACGGCGTAATGGAGGGAAGTAGGGGCGTTTTGAGGTGCAATTTTAAGTTAAAAAGCACCCCTTTGATATCGAAATGATAGACCACATCATGCCCTTTTTCCACACGAGCACAGGTAATCATACACACCCTTGCGTGCATACTTTGTAAGCCTTTGGCAAATTCCATTAAAGCGTTGGTATCTTCTATGGAAGCCCACAAGGCATCGTTGGAGATTTCAAAAGAGGTTGGAATACCAAGGGTGTTGGCAAGGTGGGTGAGGTTAGATTGTAGGTGTTTCATGATTCTATAACTCTCTGTGAAAAGGTATGGGTGCGTCTGCACGTTGCGCAGAGGCTAAAGTGTTCTTCTAAGGAGGCAGACGTGTGCCCAAAGGCTTTGTGTAAAAATGAATCGCTCAGGGATAGCATCTCTTTTCCACAGGAAGAGCAGGTTGTAAGAGTAACGTTCGCATGAATAGCATGGGTGTATTTATGCTCTTGCATGTTGATGGCGTTCTCTTCATGAGACATTAGAAGTGCGCCTGAGGGACAATAATAGGTACAGTTACCACAGAGCGTACAGCTATTATGCCAAAGGGTGAAGGTATATAAAGCACTGTGCTCAGGGCTAGAATCAATGCAAATGGCATTAGCTGGACAGACAAATTCACAGGTGTGGCAGAGCACACATAAAGTATTGTCAAATTTAATTTTCATGGCATTTCTCCCTCCAAAGCGCACACGCTTGCGCAAGTCCTTGAGCTATCTCTTTGGGAGAAGGCGGACAGCCTGCAATATTGACATCGACATCGACAAAACGATCCAGTGGTCCTGCAATAGCATAGCTATCACGAAACACACCACCACTAATGGGACAAATGCCTAAAGCTACGACAATTTTTTTCTGAGGTAATTGGGTGAGTATTTTTTCAAGGTAGGGTTTAGAACGAGCTGTAATGGAGCCAGTAACAAGGACAATATTTGCAAGGGTCGGGTCATTTGTGTAGGTGCAACCTAATGTATCAAAACCAAACTTTGGAACTAAAACACTCGCTAAAATCTCAACATCACACCCATTACACGAACCTGTGTTGATTCGGTAAACATAAATCATATCGCTCATAGCATCTCTTTAATGGATTGAAAAAGATTGAAAGAGTGCATTGTAACAAAAAAGTGTGAGATTATAAGGATTTACATGTAAAAAAATAAATAATCATATTTATTAAGCATTAATTTTATAAAGTTCTGCACTTACTTAGAAAATAATTAGTTTTTGGGGGTCTTGATGCAATGGGGTAAAAATGTAGGGCGGTGGACATCCTTCGTCGCTTTTTCGTGGCTTATGGTAGGGTGTGCGACCACAGCACAGATGCTTCCACAATACGAAGCGAAGTTTAGAGCAGGGGATTTTAAAGGGGCAAAAGAGGTTTCCAAAGGGGTTTCCAATGACATTTTATGGTCACTGCAAGAAGCAACGGCACTTCAAATGCAAAAAGAGTATAACGCTTCCATTCAAACCTTTGATAGTGTCGATAGTGCTTTTAAAAAGTATGATGAACAGCTTTTAGTCGGCAGTGTGGCTCAAAATGTAGGTGCAGTGCTGATTAATGATACGATTATGGATTATGAAGGCATGACCTACGACAAGGTGATGACGAACACCTACAAAGCGATGAATTTTATGCTCTTAAATGATCATGCAAATGCCAGAGTGGAGTTTAATCGAGCGTTAGAACGTCAGAGAATGGCACAAGAGTATTTTGAAAAAGAGATAGCCATTCAAGAGAAAAAAATAGCGGACGAAAAGGCGCAAAATCAGCAAAAAAACATTACCGTAGGGCAGAGTAAAGAAGCCGATTCGATTATTGCTCAAAACTACAAGTTTTTAGATGCGTACGAGAAGTACCCCAATTTTAATAACCCCTTTGTCAATTATATGGCAGGGCTTTATTTCTTAAAAATGAAGGATTATCAAAAAGCGGTTGATCTGCTCAAAGAGGCGTATGGTATGACCAAAAATCCACTAATTGAGCATGATTTGAACGTCTGTCTGAATGCTCTTTCAGGTAAAATTGATGCTAAAACCTACGCACACATTATTTATGAGAGTGGGTATGCAAGTAAGAAGAAAGATTGGAAGATAGCCCTTCCTATTCCTATTCGTCACAACAACCATTGGCAAGTGTATATGCCAAGTTTAGCGCTTCCTACCCTAGAGCCCGTTTTAGATGAAGTGCCTTACATCAACGTTGTTAATGGGGATTTTAAAAGCACTACCTTTAAAATCGCATCAATGGATGGGGTGATTGCCAGTGAGTTTGAAAAACGCTTTCCTGCGATTTTAACTAGAGCCATTATGCGTACCACAACCGATTTGGTTTTACAAAAAATTGCCGCTGATAAAGGCAACGTTTTAGCCCAAGTAGGGGTGGGATTGGTTGGTGTTATAAAAAATAATGCGGATGTAAGAAGCTGGCAGAGTTTGCCTAAAAACTTTAGCGCGCTCAAAGTACCTCTTAGCAATGGTGTGTTAGAACTCTATGATGCACAAGGCAGGTTGCTAGTATCTGATAGCGTGGATGTGAGTAAAAATTATATTTATGTAGTAAGAACCTACAATACCCAAGGAGGTGTGTATTATGACAAAGTTGCTTTCTAAAACCCTAGGCGTTGCTTTTGTGGCAGCCTTGATAAGCGGATGTACACCTAAGATGTGTGTTTTACCTGAAAATGTCTCCATCGCTCAAAACTTTTGCGATACCTTTGAAATTACTAAAAATGAGCGTTGGCTGAGTGAGAACAAAGAGGTGCAATTTCAACTGCGCAATGTCTCTTCTTTTCCTCAAACGTTTATTTATAAAGTGGAGTGGAAAGATGCTCAGGGCTTTGTGATTGATTCACGTTTGAATCGCTGGCAAAAAGCAGAGCTTAAAGCGGGTCGCACACACGTGATTGATGCGGTAGCCCCCATTGCTGAGGTGAGCAGTTATGTGCTTCTCATTGAAAAAGAGGAGTCAGCAACGACTGACTCAACAACACCAAATTCAAATTAAAAGGATAAAAAAATGTTAGTTAAAAAAGCTCTTACAGGCATACTTTTAGGCACACTGCTTTTTAGCGGATGTGCGA
The DNA here is from genome assembly GCA_016930915.1 of Campylobacterales bacterium. Classification (GTDB taxonomy): domain Bacteria; phylum Campylobacterota; class Campylobacteria; order Campylobacterales; family Sulfurospirillaceae; genus Sulfurospirillum. The sequence goes on along the minus strand of JAFGFU010000025.1, from coordinate 117,648 downwards.
GACAAGCGACCTATGTGAAACCTACCGATGTGCAAAGCAATGAGGCGGTCTCTTTAGGTATTGATGATGCGGACATTGAAAAAGCGGTGGTTGAGGCAGTTCAAAGTATGCTAAAAAATCCTTACTTGATGAAAAACGATGGAAAACAGTATGTGGTTGCTATCTCTACGGTCATTAACGATACGATGCAACGCTTTGATACGGACTTGCTCACTAAAAAAATTCGTATCGAGTTGTTACAAAATGGCAAAGGTAAGTTTATTACCACCACCGCTGTTCGTGCAGGTGGCCCTGAGGATGCGATGAGTTATCAAGCACGCCAGCTTAGAAACAGCAAAGAGTTTAACCAAAAAACGGTAGCCGCAGAAGGACAGATGATAGCGCCTGATTATTCACTCTCAGGAAAAGTGATTCAACGAGATACTAAAATTGGCTCTGGCGATAAACGTGTGGATTACTCATTTCAGCTAACTATGACCGATATTAAAACAGGTTTAGCGTTTTGGGAAGGTGAGACAAAGGTGAGCAAAGTAGGCTCTAATGATTCTACATCGTGGTAATTCACGTTTACATGTAAAGGCATTGTATGATAATTAAACAGATTGTATCTTCACTTCTTAGCATTATTTTATGCGCACCTTTGATGGCGATGGAAAAGAAAATAAGCGCTGAGGTGGTGGCTGAAGAGACAGCTTCCATAAATCAAATGGCCGATATTAGCAAAGAGAAGTTTGAAAAAAACAGCAACATTGAAAAAGAGATAGCGGCATATCTTGGCGAGTTAGGCTTGAAAAAAGGGCTAAATGAGGGTGATAAGTACATTATGACTCAGGTGCAAGTGATTAACGCAAAGCCTAGCGATGAGCGTTTTACTTTCTCAAAAATGGTTGCGTATGAGAAAGCCTACATGAATGCGCAAAAAGATATGTTGATGAGCGTTTATGGACGTATTGCGGTGGAAAAAGCGATGGAGTATTTTCAAGATGATTCCACAGGCGTTCAAGAGAAGTTTTTAGCGGATATTACCCGTCAAAACGAGGTAAAAAATCAGTTAGAACGTGTTTATGATAAGCTTAGTACCCTCACAGAAGCTAAGCTAGATAAAGCGCTTGCCAAAGAGGGCGTTGAGCCTGCAAAACTCAATGGTTTGGATGTCAAGAAAAAGCAAGAGCTTTTTAAAGATGCGTTTACCAAAAGAACCATTAAAAGCTTTACCGCACAATCTGTGCAGGGCTTTTTTGTGATGAAGAGCTTTTACGGGGTTGATAGATCAGGTGCGCCTGCTGTGGGAATTATTGCGGCGAAGTCTCCTATCACGTACGCTGTTGCGAGTGACATTGCCCATCAAAGAGCGCCTTCCATTAAAAAAGATTCAGGTCGTCCAGCACTTTCATTGTTGCCTGAAAAAGGGGATGACTTTTTAGCGGAGATGGGGGTTCGTTTCTTCTTTGATGAGACAGGTCGTCCAGCCCTGATTTCGTATGGGCAAGCTGCTTCTGTTTACAAAGGCGATGATGTAACTCGTCGCTCAAAACTGCTCAATGCCGCAGGGGACAAAGCACGCCTGCAAGCAGAGACTCAAATTGCTGAGTTTATTGGGACGATGATGAGTGCGAGTGAGCGTGAAGAGAAGAGTGAAAACGATACTACCTATTTGACGAATCAGCTCAACGAGGCGAGTAATAGCGCTGAAGTGGTCGAAAAGACAGCGCTTGAAATTGTCGATAAAACCTCTAAATCTGCCAAATCCTCTGCAAGAGCGCATATGGCGGGTATGAATGAGATTAAGACGTGGGAGGCTCAAGGCGAAAATGGACAGATTATTGTAGGTTCGGTTGTGGTTTGGGATTACACGGCTTTGAGTGCGGCTAAAAAGGTACAAAGTGGCAAAACCAACGAGTACAAAGGCTCAACACAGGGTCAAACAACGCAGATGAGCGGTGTTAAAGGAAGCAAAAATGTCGTTAAAAAAGACGATTTTTAAGGCATCGTTGTTCTTTTTTGCACTGAGTAGTCTACTTTGTGCAGAAGTAAGCAAAGAGGTGAAGGTTGAAAGTGCGTATGGCATTGGCGAGGGATATAGCCGTGTAGAAGCGGTCAATAACGCCATTATTGAAGCGCTCTCTCAACTCAAGGGTGTAAGCATCGCAAAAGAGCAAATTGTGGCACGCTCTGTGGTTGAGGATGAAAAAGGCGTGCAGATGCAAGAGGGCTACTCGGCACGACTGCACGCTTTAACCAAAGGACGAGTGGATAGCTATGTGATTGAAGATGTCAGTGAGTTTGATGGCAAGTACAAAGCCAGTGTCAAAATCACCAATACCACGGTTAAGAAGAGCTATGTAGCCCCTGGTATGTCGCATGATTCCAGACGTAAGATGGCGATTTATCCTTTTTATGGTGCGAAAGGTTCCTTTGATATTTTCAATGAAGACAAAAGCATCGCTGAAGTCTCTCATAAATTTTCCCATGCGTTAATGACTCAAATGACCCAAAGCAGACGTTTTGCCATGCTGGATCGTGAGTATGACGCAGCCATAGGAAATGAGAAACGTTTGGTAGCAAGTCGAAACGCTCATCCTGATGAGGCGTTAAAGTTAGGCAACGCTTTGGGTGCAGACTATGTGTTGGTGGGTACCATTTCAGAATTTTCTGTGGTTCCTAGCAAAGAGCGCATTGAAGTGATTGGGGAAGAGCGTTACAAACTTTTCATCACGGCGGTGATTGATTACCGTGTGATTTTAATGGCAACAGGTCAGGTGAAGTGGTCAAACTCTGTGCGTTATCAAAACGCTTTTGAGGACAACCCTGCTGAGAGTCCTGAGTTTGTCCTCTCTCACGTGATGAATGATGTTTCAAGGCACCTCAGTTTTGAGATTATTAACACTATTTACCCTTTGCGTGTGGCTGAGAAAATGGGCAATGAAGTGGTCATTAACCAAGGCGGTGCTGGCATTTTAGTGGGCGAAGTGTTTGAGGTGATGAAAGAGGGCAAAGCCATACAGGACACCTACACCAAAGAGTCTTTGGGAAGTGTGGAACATAAAGTGGGTGAAGTGCAAGTGGTGCGTGTGGATGCCAAAATGGCGTATGCACAAATCGTTCAAGGCGATGCCCCTAAAAATGCGGTTCTAAGAAAACTCTCTATGAATGACCTCTCGCAAAGCCAAAGCCGAGGAGAAGCTGTGAGTAACGTCGTTGTTGATGGTGGCGGTGGGATTAAACTTCGTTAAATGTGTTGAAAGAGGCATTTTTGCCTCTGTTCGTATTTTTTATCTATGAAATTAAAAAAATTAAAAAAACAAAGGAGTTATATTAAGATGTATTTACACCAAATAATGAAAATAGTTGGTATCACATTGTGCGTAGGTTTTAGTGGATGTGCAGGATTGAATAGTCCATTACCACCCAAACAAATACAATCACAAACAAATAGTACGGTTGATATTTTATATCAATTTAATGATGATATCAATGATAACCCTTTATCAAAAAATGATATTATAAAAAACATTATAAATCATATGTCAAATAATAGTGGCTACAAAAATAAGCAAAGTTATAGAAATAAAAGTGTTTCATTTAGTAATATTAAGGGTAAAACTATTAATTTTAATAATAATATATTAACTATTAATTATGTGAATGGCGATAACAATTGTTATCAAAAATGTGAAAATGGAGAAAGCCTTACCAAGGTTATTTTTGAATCATCGATGATGGTTGAAATAAATTCTAAAAATATTTTTAATATAAGAGCTGATTTTCCAACCCAATATATTGTAAAAGCCCATACTGATGCAATTGGTATAGAACATCCTTTATTAGATAATCTTTCCATTCTTGAAAAGGATGCAAAAGAAATGTTCGATTCTCTTAAAAATAAGCCCATAATTATAGAGAGACAAGTAGAGTTTAAAGGAGAAATAAATACACAATATCCAGATAAATCTATTTATGCAAATTTTAAAAGGCTTATGGGTTTGTATAGTTGGGGTGGTAATGAAAGTATCACTGAATCTAAAAAGCAAAATTCATTTAATTTGATAGTAGCTAATAAATCTTATCCTTTGCATATTGAGGTTTATCCTTATAGAGATGGGTCAAAAGTTAATTATTCAGCAACTTTATTTTATCAAATTGATTCAGCAGGAAATTCTACTCTAACTTCAAAAGATATAAAAGAATTACATAAAAAAATTGAAAAAATAATCAACGATTAAATTCAATACTGATTTTACAAAAAAGAGGCTTAGTGCTGTTTTCCTAAGTCTCTTTTGATAATTTGTAAGATACTGAGCACATGAGCAATATGATTTTTACAAATACCAAAAATAACTTCTGCGTCCAAATCAAAATAGTGATGCGATATGAAATCTCGAATCCCCTTTATCTTTTTCCATTCAACGCTAGGGTAGGAGTTCAAAAGTTTTTTATCGGTGATTTTATCAATATTTTTTAAACTTTCCCCAATGGCAATAAGCTTCATACAAATGCTATCAAGTTTTTCTTGACCTTCTTTTGTATCCATAAAATCATTTTGACAGTGTGCAGAGGCACATCGTTCTTGTACTATTAAAACAGCCTCAATCGTTTGAGTTAAGATATCAAGCACGAGTTCTTTATCATACATAAATGCCATCCCTTACAATTCTCTTTTTTAAAGAAGGGTTCATTTTTTCTCTTAGTCTGACAACATCTACTTTTCTATGAAATGCTTTTTCTAGGGATTCCTTAAAATCATAGAGTAAAAAATAATCACTCATAGTGGTATCAATAGCAATATCAATATCGCTTTCTTCACAGTTTTCATTACGTGCAAAAGAACCGAAGAGTGCCATCCCTAAAATATGATATTTTTGTGTAAACTCGTCTTTGTGATTTTTAAGATAAGAGAGTATTGTTTCTTTATCCACAAGGTACTCCTTTATTTACTATTTTATTTCCTAAAGTATAGCAAAAATGCAAAAGAAGAAGTGAGGCTACTTCTCTTTACATGTAAAGAAGAAGATAGCCTTTTTTAGAACATTAACGTGCGTATTGGCACTCGATTTCTTCTTTGTTGGCTTTTCTTACATCCGCAACAATGCCATGAAAGATAACATCCATGCCTGCGAAGGGGTGGTTACCATCTAAGACAACATGTTCAGGAGTCACTTCTTTGACCAGATAAATAATGCTCTCTTCTTCGCCGCTCAACTCATCTTCGATGATTTCTTCAAATTGCTCACCCTCATGGATGTGCTCATCAAACTCACTACGAGGCTGTGTCACAATCAAATTCTCATCAAACTCACCAAACGACTCTTTGGCAAGCAATGTTACTTCGACTTCATCACCAACACTTTTACCCTCAAGCGCTTTTTCCACTTTGGCGAAAATATCGCCGTATCCGCCATGCAAATAAACCAGTGGTTCATCACCTGTGTCTAAGGGGTTGCCTTTTTTATCGACCACTCGGTAACTTAAGGTTACCACATTGTTTTTACTGATTTTCATTTTTTTCCTTTAAATAGTTTTTGAGTCTTTGAATGCCCTCACGCATGTGTTCGATGTTCCTCGTGTAGGCAAAACGCAGATAATGGCTTGTTCCGTTTGTTCCAAAATCAACCCCTGGTGTGGTGGCTACGTGAATCTTCTCTAAAAGCTCTTTGGCAAAAGCAAAACTGTCGTTTGAGTAGCGTGAAATGTTTGCCCAAATGTAAAATGCCCCCTCAGGTTTAGCATCAATGTCAAAAAGCTCTGAGAGTTCTTTATAAAGATAGTCTCGGCGTTTTTGAAACTCCGCTTTAACTTCCGCTAAATACGCCTCATCAAAGGCTTCTAGTGCGCCGTATTGGGAGAGGGTTGGGGCGGAGATGAAGAGGTTTTGTGCCACCATTTCAGCGTGGCGAATTTTTTCTTTGGGCACAATCACCCAGCCCAAACGCTGACCTGGCATACAATAATATTTTGAAAAACCGTTAATGACATAGACGTTTTTTGATCCAAATTCTAAGGCACAGTTGGCTTCTTTCTCATACGTCAGCCCATGGTATAACTCATCGGAGATAAAAGCGATATTTTTGGCTTCACAATAGCTTACAAGCTCTTTGAGATTTTCTTTATCGTAGATATTTCCCGTGGGGTTGGCAGGGGAGGAAATTTGCAAGGCATCCAGAGTGTGCGATTCTAAATGCTTTACATGTAATTTAAAATTGTCCTTTTTTCCAATGGGCATAAAAAGTGGTTCGATGTCTAACAGATAAGCAAAGTTTTTATAACACGGATAAGAGGGGTCGCTAAATCCAAGCGTGGCATCTTTGCCTAAGGTGAGTGCATAAGCGATAAGAAATGCGCCACTCGTTCCAGGGGTGAGAAAAATCTGCTCGATATCCATATGCACACCGTACGTCTTAGCATAATGCTGTGCAATTTTTTCACGAAGAGCAATAAGCCCATGACTTTGTGTGTAGGAAAATTGATTAGCATCAATATTTACATGTAAAGCCTCTTTGACTTTAGGCGATGGAGGAAGGTCGGGTTGACCTATCTCAAAATGAATACAATCTTCAAACTTCTCCGCTTCTTTTACGATGTCCATCACAATAAAAGAGCTCATTTTTTCACAACGCACGCACAGACCTTTTTTTGATGGGATTATAGCTTGATTTTTAATGAGATACAAAATAACATTGACTTTTGCATTGGTTAAATATATACTTTTAAATATATACTAAAAGGAGCTACTATGACTTCTACTGCAAAACTCTTTCAAAACGGTCAAAGCCAAGCCATACGCCTTCCCAAAGAGTTTCGCTTTCCGCATCAAAATGAGGTGATTATCAAAAAAATCGATGGGGCTATTTTGATTTTCCCTAAAAATGATAAAAGCGTTTGGGAGAAAATGTTTGACACACTGGATAACTTTTCCGATGATTTTTTAGCCCAAAGGGTTCAGCCGACACAAGAGAGAGAGGAGCTGTTTTGAAAAAAATGCTCGACACCAACATTTGCATCTACATCATTAAAAACAAACCTCAAAGCGTTTTAGAAGAGCTCAAAAAATGCAATGTAGGCGACATCATCCTCTCTTCTATCACGGTTTCAGAACTTATTTATGGAGCGCATAAAAGTCAATATGTTGAAAAAAATCTCAAAGCCATTGAGCATTTTCTTATTCCTTTTGATGTTGCGGATTACGACTATAAAGCCGCTTTGGAGTATGGAAAACTAAGGGCAGATTTAGAAAAAAAAGGACAACCCATCGGCTCGCTAGACACGCTTATCGCCGCTCACGCCAAATCACTGGGTGTTGTACTTGTGAGCAATAATATGAAAGAGTTTGCGAGAGTTGAGGGGTTGGAGGTTGAGAATTGGGTGAGGTGAAGGGTTTGTTTGAGTACATCAGCTTTTGATTATGTATATAAATATTTTATAAACAAGATACAATAGCACTTAAAAATTTATTTTTCCTAATTATTAAGGCTACATAGTGATAAATTCTAACGATTTGCCCGAAGAATTATGGCTTCATAATGAACAAGCTGTAAAGTTATGTACAGAACTAGAAACAAAATATATTGAGCATCTTCATGAATATAATGCATATAAACTAGCCAAAACATTTGATGGTAAAAATCATCCTATAGGCGGTTCAAGTACAACTGAAGCAATAGAACATTTTGCCTATAGATTTGTAAATTCTAGTACAAGAGTTATTCATATTACACTAGACCCTGATAAGAAATTTTCAAATATACAAACAGATATTTTTTCAACTTTTTCAAAAGGTAATATTTCTATTTTAGATTTAGCTTGTGGAACAGGTGGACACATTTTATCTTTACTTACCACTCTTGTTGAATTACGACTAAAAAGACTCCTTCCTACACTTCCATTAAATATCCATATTGTAGCTGCTGATATTTCTCCAGCAGCATTACAAATTTATCAAAGCCTTTTAAATAATCTTGATCAATATCTACTGAATGCGGGCATTCGTGTTATATATCATACTTATGAATGGGATGCATGTATTCCAACGCAAACCAGCCAATTAATGGATTATTTTTTTAGTACGACTAGACATATTTCAATAAATGAATATTACGTCATGACTTCAGCTTTTAGTGGCTTTGCAGGTAATGAGGTTAATTTTTCACAAATTGAAAGGTCTCTCCAACATATCACAGAAAGACTTGGATTGAAATATAGTACTTTTTTATGGATAGAACCTAACTCCATAAAAGCAAATTTCTTTTTTAGATCATTAGGTAAAATTTTTGAAGATATACAAGATTTTTTTGTTCAATTATTTATTGAAAACAATGCTACTTCATCTAATACATATTGTTGGTGGGAGCCAATAAAAGAAGAGGTTATAAAAAAAGGCAATGTCACAGTAAAACTATATAAGAGAAATAATGAATAATTTTGAATTACTATTTACAAAAGCTTTGAATTCGGCAAGAAGAAGTTCACCAATTACATATATTGCACTAAGAGCACTTATAGACTCATGTCCCAAAGATAATCAAATCAAATTACTATCTGCAATTATTTCACGACAACTTCAAACAACAAATAAATGGCATTATAGAAATTTTAAAGTTTTTAAAGAAAAAGAACCACAAGGAATAGAATACCGTGAATTAACAATAGGATCGCCTCTAACGTTATTGGCAGAAGCTATACTAATAGATAAACTACAAGAAAATAAGATATACAATGACAATCCAAATGTTTATAGTTATAGATTGCCTTTCTATAAAAATGCAGGACAAAACTTTGCTTTTTTTATGCATGGATACAAAAAAAGAAATGAAAAAATTGAATTAGCGCTGGCAGAAGGTAATTTTGCGTATATTTTTGATTTGAAGAAATTTTATCCAAGTGTAAATCAAAAACAATTATATGAAGTTTTTAATAACAAAATAGAAATGTCGCAGTGTGAGAAAAAAACAAAAAAACAACTAAATGTATTTATAAATTCTTTGTTAGAGGCTACAAATCAAGGAGTGGCTGCAAATCCAGATTTTGGGCATCTTTGTGCAGATTTATATTTAGAAGATTTTGATTTAAAGATGACACAACATTTTGGAACTCATTATTATTTTAGATATGTGGATGACCTTGTTGTTATAAGCAACCAAGAAAACCAACTAGATGAAATCAGAGCCAAAATAAAACAACTACTTCCTATTGGATTAGAATTGAATGAAAAAAAGACAGATTTAGTTAATTATGAGCAATGGAGTAAAATTTCTTTTGATGATATTGACAAAATTAATGATGAGTTTTCTGATTTTATGACTTCCCTTACTATCTATCTTGCATTAAACCCTAAAAAATTAGGTAAGTTAAAACAAGAATTCAATGATAAAAATATTTTCCTTCCTTTTGATAAAATATTTGCTAATAGCCAATATAAAAGACAAGTAAAATTTTACAAAAGTTTACTTTTTGATAATTATGAATACCTATTGTATTTATTCGGCAAATCGCATAATTTTTTAGAAATCGCTGAGAAACTAAAACATGAACTTTTTAGCATTCTTGAAAAATTGCCTGATATAAATACTTTAAATGGATTCGAGCGAAGATTATTAATACAAAAATATCGTTTTTGTATTAATAGGTTACTGATTTTTTCAGGGAAAGAATCAATAGAAAAAATTCTTCTTCTAATACCCGATGAAAAAGAATTTATAGAAATTAGAATTTTAATCATTGCTTTATTGAATAATGATGTAAGTGAGCTTGTGAAATTTAATGGTAATACAATTTTATCGTTCTGTGAACTATGGAAAAGTAATTTAAAAGAAAAACCTATAATTCAAATTTCAGATGAAACAATTCTTGATAATTCTTTTGACGCAATACTTACTCTAGTTTTGCACGACATACTTCCAATTGACATTATTTCCATAGAAAAATTCAATTATAAAAAACAAATATTATTGAATTCACTAAAAAGAGGTAAAAAACAAGAAAGAATTTTTGATAATTTGAATTATTACGATGAAATCACAACTATTTTAAATAAAATTTCCTACGATGAAATAGGAATCTATCTCACTACAAGATATAATGATAATGAAGTCATAGATTTAGAAACTTTAAAAATTGGATCAGGTATCTCTTCAGGTTTTTAAATTGTGGAGGTTAAAAAAGGGTTACTTATAGGTTCGAAAGAAAGTCAGGATTAAACTTCTCACTTTCTATACCCCTTTCAAACACTTCCACCAAACTGCTCAAAAATGCCTTTACATGTAAATCACTTTCCTCCTCAATGCGCTCTTTCACATCATTCGCAGTGACGCGTATCGCTTCAACACATTCATCGTAAAGCATGAGTGTGTCGTTAGAACTAAGTTCACAACTCTCTTTGCCAAAACGGAGCAAAAACGCTTTACTCCACCATTTTTTACTTCCTAAAAGATGCAAAGCAGGGATGTCTTTTTGTATGTAGAGTGTCGTGCAGACAATATCATACGCAGGTGCAAGCCAAATGTTTTGGATATTTTCATAGAGCACGCCAAAGTTTTTGAGGTGGGCATCACCATTTTGCACGAGGGTGTTGATGACCATCATCTTAAAAAAGTCTCTCAACGCCTTTTTTTTGTGTTTGGGCGAGACAAAGGTTTTGATACTTTTGGCGATGTGTTCGTAGGAGCCTTCGTATTTTTCATCGGCTTGACGGGCTTGAAGTACACACATATCTTCAAATCCTAGATAGCTTCCATCCTCTTTGATGTCAAAACGCTTCATAATGAAGAGCTTGTTGTCATCGGATAGGTAGAATTCAGGTACTTCTATGCCAGCACGTTTGACAATGCTCATGCAGTAAAATTCATTGAGTGCTAAGTGCGGGTACTCCTCACCCCATGCCTTGACGATGTACTCTTGCAGTGGTAAGGTGACTTTGTCACGCACTTTGGCTAAGACTTTGGGCTGTACGCCACTGAGCGGTGAGTTGAGGGCAAAACGGGTTACGAGTTCATCGAAAAGCGTTTCACTTTTTGGGTGAAGAAGCGTATCTAAGCTAAGAATTTCGTCTTTGGGCGTAGTATCTGCTTCATATGTAAGCTTACCTTTGATGCTCTGCGCCATAAGCTGGAGCAGTCCAAAGTCATCGGTTTTGGTGATTTTTGAAAAATGTTTTTTGATGATGGAAAGAAGATACCCCTCAGGTAAGTGCATTTCAAAGATGGGGTGGAGTTTTGGGTTGGCATAACTTTTGGCTCGCACAGGCATACTTAAAGAGACAAAAGCGTCTGGATTCCCAGTCGTGTAGTCAAAGATGTATTCGTTATTTTCAAGCAGTATGCTTCCTACTCTTTCGTTGGAAACTTTTACATGTAAACTATCTTTCATCTCTTAACTCCTCAAACGTAGGAAAGGGTGATTTTTCTTTACATGTAAGCTCATACCCTAAGTAGTCAAGGATTTGGAGTATTTTTTTGATGCCCACATCGGAGCTTGTGCCATTTTCAAGGGAGCTGATGGTAGCACGAGAGATGCTCAGGTCACGAGAGAGTTGCTCTTGCGAGACTTTTTTGGCTTTACGAAGGTGTGCCATGTGTGTGCCAAACTCTCTTAAGTCCATAATGATTCCTTGAATAATATTTTAGACATTTTATAATTTTCATGTATAAATGTCAAATATATTGTTCAGTTTTATGTTTTTATGATTCTTTACATGTAAGGAATACTTCTTGCAAATCATCTCGTAAAAACGAGGTGAACGATGTCTTATGCCACTCCTGAAGCCACGTACCGTTTTGCCAAGCGTTTTGCGCAGTATAAAGATTTTTACATGGTGCACGATGGGCTTTTGTTCTCCAAACTGGGCTTTGGAACCTTTAAAAAAGAGCCTTATAAAGAGGAAAATTACACCTTTGATTATAAAAGTGCGCTCAAAGAGGCGATAAAAAGTGGCATTAACCTCATTGACACCGCTATTAATTACCGCTACCAACAAAGTGAAAAAGAGATAGGTGAAGTCCTTGAAGCATTATTTGCAAGCGGTGAAGTAAGCCGTGAAGAGCTCATCCTTTGCTCAAAAGGCGGTTTTATCCCCCTGTGTTTTCCCTTTCCTAAAAATCCCTACACATGGATAGAGGAGAATATTTTTCAAAAAGCTTTAGCAAGCAAAGAGGAGATAGAGCTTGATCAGCACTGTATGAGTGTTGCGTTTCTCAAAGATTCACTCCATCGCTCTTTGGAAAATTTACATGTAAAGGGTTTGGACATCTACTTTTTGCACAACCCTGAAACCCAACTGCTACGCTTAGGCAAAGAGGCATTTTACACCCAAATAGAGGCGATTTTTGAGGCATTTGAAGCGTGGGTGGCTGAGGGGAAAATGGCTTCGTATGGGGTTGCTGTGTGGAATGCCTTTTTTTACGATGAAGGGCACAGTGAGCACATCAGTCTTGAGAAGCTTTATGCCATTGCGCAAAAAGTAGGTGGAGCACATCATCATTTTCGCTACATTCAACTCCCATTTAACATCGCAAAAACCCATGCCTACACGCTCACCTCTCAAAAAATGAGCGATGGCGGTTTTTACACTCCTTTGCAAGTGGCGCACAAACTAGGGCTTGGGGTGATTGGCAGTGCTTCGTTGTTGCAGATGCATCTGTTTAAAAAACCTTTTAAGCCTGAGGTGGGTTATTTGCTCGATTCTAACATGCAACTTCACAGCGATGTGCAACTCGCCCTTCAATTTGCCCGTTCGACCAGAGGGCTTTTAAGCGCACTTTTTAGCTCGCACTCTCCTTTACATGTAAAAGAGAATGTGGAAATTGCGCAGATAAATGCGGTGAGTATGGCGAAGTATAATCTTTTGTATAAGGTGGAAGACAGATGAGTTACGATGTCATAGTAATAGGCTCAGGCATTGCTGGATTGATGGCGGCTATTGAGGCAAAGGGCGAGGGAAACAGCGTAGCACTCATGTGTAAAGGGAACATCTTCAAATCCAACAGTGCACTAGCCAGTGGTGGCATCAATGCGGTCTTAGATGAAAACGATAAAGCGCTGATTATGGAGCACATCAACGATACGTACAGAAGTGCTAAAGATGTCGGCAATAAAAAAGCCATTGCGTATTTATGCGAACAAGCACCGCATGTGATTAAAAAATTACAAAGCTATGGCGTTCTCTTTGACAGGGATGAAGCGGGGAACATTTTACAGCGAAGTTTTGGTGGAGGAAGCGATAAACGCACCTGTTTTGTAGGCGATAGCACGGGGGCTGCTATTATTCAGGTTTTAATTAAACATGCCAAAGAGGTAGGCATTGATTTTTTGGTGAACCATTTTGTGATGGATATTACCACCATTGAGGAGTACATCAGCGGTGTGGTGGCACTTAAGAAGGTGGATTCTACGGTGAGTGTTTATCCTGCCAAAGCGGTGGTGTTTGCAGGCGGAGGGTATGCGGGGATTTATCGAGGGTTTAGTACCAACGCACAAGATTGTACAGGCGATATGCTGAGCATCGCACTTCGAGCAGGTCTTAGTCTACAGGATATGGAGTTTGTTCAGTTTCATCCCACAGGATTTGCCAAAACGGGCTATTTGGTCTCTGAGGCTGCTAGAGGAGAGGGTGGGTATCTCATCAATTCCAAAGGGGAGCGTTTTGTCAATGAATTGGGTACGAGAGATGTTTTATCACGGGCTATTTTTGAGCAGATGAAAGCAGGACAAAAGGTCTACATCGACATGCGGCACATTCCCAAAGAGACGCTTCTAAGCCGTGTGCCCTCACTCTACAAAAGTGCCTACAATCAAGCGGGCATTGACCTCTCCTGTGAACTTTTAGAGATAAAACCTGTGGCGCATTACAGTATGGGTGGCATTGAATCTTTGATGTGTACAACGAAGATAAAAGGGCTTTTTGCCTGTGGCGAGTGTGCAGCCTTGGGGGTGCATGGAGCAAACCGTTTGGGTGGCAATTCCTTATTAGAAGGGGCAGTTTTTGGCGTTTTAGCAGGTAAAAAGGCTAGAGAGTATGTTTACAATAGAGAGTTTTTACCCATTGATTACCGTGTCGTAATTAAAAATATGGGATTGGTTGAGCGCATTTTTGAGGGAGATTGTAGTAAAAACTTTAATGCCATGCGTATTTCTGTGGGCAAAATTATGTTTGATAAAGTAGGCATTTATCGCAATGAAACGCATCTGCAAGAAGCCTTTGACTACATGAAATACCTACGTCTTGAGTCCAATACCTTGCACTGCATCGATAAAAGTAAAAACAATAATGTTGAGCTCATTTCCATTTTAGAGTTACGCAATGCTTTGGAGCTGAGTGAGGCGATTATCTTAAGTGCAATGTATCGAAAAGAGAGCCGAGGGGCGCATTTTAGGGAGGATTATGCGTTTACATGTAAAGAGGGAAATCGCCATGTCTTAATCCGTGAATTGCAAAAAGGATTTTTCAGAGTGCAGTACGAAGAGAGCCCTTTTTCACGATGGCTCAAAAAAATTTTAACATAAGGATAAACAATGGCAAAAGTGATGTTACGAGAAGATAATGGAGAAATTTATTTCTATATCGCCAAAAAAGATATGGAAGAGACGATTACGCATTTGGAGTTTGAGAGTGATGAGCAATGGGGTGGTGAAGTAACCTTGAGCAATGGTGAGACATGGTGGATTCAGCCAGGCAAAAAGAATTTGCCCAAAGAAGAGGTGTGCAAAAAATTAAATGATTAAAATGTGAACATAAAATTTGTATATTAATTATTCAATTTTAACTATAATTTTTAGCATAAAGCGATGAAGGAGTGCAAAATGGTTCCGTATGAGGGCAAATGTGGGGATTGCCTCACAACAAAAGAACTGATGACACTTTATGAAACAGCAACCGTTGTCTCAAACTCATTAGATTTGGTCGCATCGCTTGAAAAAGCCTTACATATTTTAAAAAATAGGCTTCAGTTGGAAAAATGTGTCATTCACACGTTGCAGGATGACACTCTTTTAACAGTATACGCCTGTATTGACTTTAGTAAACATCAAAAAGAGCTTGCTACATACACACTAGGCGAAGGTGTTACAGGCTTTGCGGCACAAAGCAAAGAGCCTGTGATTGTTGAAAATTTGCACAGTGACATGCTGTTTTTAAACAAATCAGGCAATCGTGATAAAAACGCACTCTCGTACATTGCCGTTCCCATGCTGGTTGACCAAGAGGTCATTGGGGTTTTGGGCGCAAGTATGAGTAAAACCACCGCTATTGGCTTTGAAAGTACGGTGCGTGTGTTAACCATTTTAAGCTCTATTTTTGCGCAGTCCATACGCTCTCACGACATTAATCTTAAAGAAAAAGAGCGTTTAAAAGAGCTCAAACTCTACTACAAAATGGAGTGGGACTCTAAGGTGCACAATTTTGGTGACATCATTGGAGAGAATCCTAAAATGAAGCAGGTATATAACGTGGTAGAGCGCATTGCAGGCAGTAATGTGAGCGTTTTGGTACGAGGTGAAACAGGAACAGGTAAGGAGCTGGTGGCGGCTGCCATTCATAAACGCTCCAAACGCAAAGATGAGCCGTTTGTAAAACTCAATTGTGCCGCTATTACCGATAGTCTCATTGAGAGTGAGCTTTTTGGGCATGAAAAAGGAGCCTTTACCGATGCCAAAGAGGCACGCAAAGGGCGCTTTGAACTTGCTGATGGTGGCACACTTTTTTTAGATGAAATTGGTGACATCTCCGCTTCAGCGCAAGTCAAACTCTTGCGTGTTTTACAAGAGCGAGAGTTTGAGCGGGTGGGTGGAAGTAAGACCATTAAAGTCAATGTCCGTTTGGTGGCAGCCACCAATCGCAACCTTGAAGAGATGGTTAAAAATGGCACCTTTCGAGAGGATTTGTACTACCGTTTAAATGTCATTCCCATTGACTTGCCGCCGCTTCGTGAACGAGGCGATGACATAGCGCTATTGGTCAATTTCTTTTTGCAAAAGTCTATGAGTAACCATAAAAAAAAGGTGCTTATCACCGATGAAGCGATGGAGATTTTATGCCAATACACATGGCCTGGAAACGTGCGTGAGCTTGAAAATACGGTTGAGCGCATTGTGCTGATGGGAAGTGAAGAGGGCATTAGTGCGGATGAAATGTTACTGCTTTTACCAGCATTTAATCAAAAATTGATGTGCCAAAGAAGGATATACAGTGAAGAGAGCTGAATTAGAGCAACACATACGTGAGGGCGTGCTGGTTCCTTTTATTGGGATGGGAGTCTTTAAACAGACTCAAGATGAAGAGGGCATGCAAATCCCGTATGATAGCGATTCCATGATTTTGGCACTCAATGGCGGACGTGCGATGTCGCCACGGCTGATGTATGAGTATTCTCGTGCGGCGATGAGTTTGGAACAACGTAAAGGACGAGCGTACATTGAAGGGATGACAAACCATATTTTTACCTCCAAACCTTATGCCGTTCCAGAGGCGTATGTGTGGCTTAAAAGCCTTATGCCTCGCTATGTTGTGGATGTCAATTTGGATGATTCTTTGTTGAAACTCTACGCCGATACCGACCACTTTTTAGTGACAGGGGTGAGTCGGATTATGGGTGGGTATGAGCGTTTTATCGTTTCCATGTACCACGCTCAGGAGAGGCGTTACGAACGCATTGAAAAAGAGCTTTTAAACTCTATGTTACCCATTCTTTTTAAACCTTTAGGGTGCGTGGTGCCTGAGAAAAATTTTATTATCTCGGATGCAGATTTTGTGGATTGGCTCACCGAAGCGATGGGTGGGTATGCTATTCCTGTTTTTTTAAAGACGTACCGTGAAAACAAAGCCTATCTTTTTTTAGGGCTTGATTTTGATCGTGATACGTTTCGAATGGTCGCCAATGAAATTACAATGGGGCTTAGTGGTGGATACAGTGTGGGCGATAAAAATGAACTCACCAAAAAAGAGGAGAAATTTTTACTCTCACACCATATCACGCATTTAGAAACAAATTTGGAGCATTTTTTAAAAGGTGCCCATTAAGGGTATGCTTTTTATTCTGCTACGCTTACCTCAACTGGCTCACTTTCCCAAACACCGTGTTTGGTGCAGTAACTGTGTGCTACAAGGTTGAGTTTTTTTCCTGTTGGGATGATGGTAAATGTAACTTCCGCTTGTCCTTTTTTATCTTGACCGCCAAGCGTTCCTGAGACAAAATCAGCTCTAGCGAGCAAGGTTTCACCATTGTAAAGTTGTACATTGGCGATGTAGTGGTCAAAATCATCAGGGTGTGAATAAGCATTACCTACTTTAACGGTTACTTTAAATGGCTCATTTTGCTTTGCTGTGGGCTCACAGGCGATGAACGGAGAGTGTCTATCGATATAATCCTTTTTCGCTTCTCTCTCAACGGTGTCAATATCAACATAACGATTGATTTTTGGCATTTTAACTCCTTTTTAAATTTTTAGAATGATACAAAAAAGTCACGCAAAAGGAGATAAAAAATAAGATGAAATCACTCTGATTTATAAAACTTTAAGAAGCAGCGTATTTCTGCTTCTTACATGTAACTAAATGAGGGTGATGGGGACTTTGTGTTGGGCTAAGCCAATACTTTTTTTATCGTGCATACCAAAAGCCAGCAAAAGGAGTTGTGGTAAGCTTAAAATAGGAAGATTAATCTCACGACCTGCAACGTTTTCAAGTTCTTGCTGATAAAAATCCAACATAACAAAACTTCTCGCATCGTTTATGAGCACAAAATCTGCGGCATTGTCAAACATATCAAGCATGGCTCGTGAAGCGAGTTGTTTGGAAAGAAGCGATGATACCTTTAATACCTCATACCCATCGCTTTCATACATGCTTGCATGGGGGACGGATTTGAGTTTCAGTGTCGTAAGTAATTGGGTTAGGAGCGTTTCTTTGCGGTATTTTCGTGCACGACATGCATGGGTTCCTAAAAACAGAGCCGTTTGGAAGTTGCTTAGAGGATGTTTTATGTGATGTTTAAGTGTTTCAATGCCTACGTCTTCGACTAAAACCTGCTCTAGGCACACCACATTACTCTCAAGATTGAGTGAAATATTTTTTGTGTGCAATTGCTTCTCAATCACTGCGTAGAGGGTTTCATCGTTTAAGAGGAGTTCTTTTGTGTACGCATGGGAAATAAAAGAGCTCTGCTCACTACAGAGAATATCTCGCTTTTCATGGCTAGCACGTGTTATATTGTAAGCGTAATGTTCTAAAAATTTGAGTTTATCAAGTCCTATAAATTCACTACCAACATCGGCTTTTGCATCTGTAAAAGGGATGGCATCTAGGTTTAAATATTCGACAAGTTTACGAGTAGCCAAAAGCATAGGGGCTGTTTTTTCATGTTCAATGAGGGATTCAAAAAGAAAATAGGGTTTCATAGACATTCCTTACAAAAGAGTAATAGCGTGCGAAAGTTTTTCAACAAAAGCAGAAGGCCGAAGCGCTAAAATCTCATTTTTCAGTGCAATGATTTTTTGCTCCACTTCTGCACCACAGGGGTAAATTTTATTGCACAGCTTTACATGTAAAAAGATACCTGTGTGCTCATGCGCAATTATTTGAAGAATGTGATGTTTTTGTTTAGGGTGTTTTTGAATCATATCGTAGGCAAAAGCAAAGAGGGCATCGCCTTGAAAATCTTCCACAAAATCAAGGACACTAGAAGCGTAGTGGTAGATGATATAGCTTTGAAAAAGTGGTTTATCTTTTGCATCCACGAAGGCATCAAGTAGGTCAAATTTTTGGTAAAAATCATCGGTATTAATGATTAAATCTTTTACAACACGCTTGGTACTGAGTGGCTCTAGGCTTAATGTTTTGCCAAAACGCTCTACAATGCCATCCAAAACCGCATCACTAAAAAGCGCTTTGCCATTAATTTTTAAAGCAGAAAATTCATCTTTTGCGTAGTCAAAACTACCATCTTGTTCTTGAATTAACGCTAAGAGTTCACGCACGTTTTGGTTTTTATCTATCGTGATAAAATGTTTTTTATAGTAGGGTAAAAAATCCGTTTTAGCGTCAAAGCGAAAGACGCTAAGTTCGAGCTTACACTCCATTTTTAGGACTCCTTTTAGATGTGTTTATCTATCTTAGCGCAAGATTACTTGCAAGAATCTGTTACATGAAAGCTAATTTGAGAATGATTTTTCCCTTAAAATAAGTCTAATGGCTTCTTAATGCATAACATTATACAATCAACGCTCATTCTATACGCATTGTATCAAAGAGGACAAATGTCAAAAGAGGCGTTTTTTATCTCCCATTTTGGAAGCAAACACATTGGCGATGATGGGGCTGTTGTGGGAAATTATGTCTACTCAAAAGACTTGTTTTGTGAGGATATTCATTTTAAACGCTCATGGATGAGCCTAGAGCAAATTGCACAAAAAAGTATGTTAGTGAACCTCTCCGATGCCATTGCCATGAATGCAAAACCGTGCTACGCACTCATTGGTGTGGTGCTTCCCAAACAGTTTAGCCACGCACAACTTACAGAGCTTGCACGTGGTTTTGAAGCTATGGCAAAGCGTTACGGTGTTGAAATTATTGGAGGCGATACCACCGCAGGCGAAAAAATGATGATTTCCATTACAATTGTCTCCACGCTTCAAGGTAAAGCTTTAGAACGAAAAAATGCCAAAGTGGGTGATTTAGTAGCATACACGGGAAAACTGGGGCATTCGTATAAGGGACTCACTCGCCTGCTTCGAGGCGGTTCTCTTTCAAAAAAAACACGGTTTATAAGACCAACATTGAAAGCAAATTTTGTTTACAAAAGTGCCAAATACTTAAGTTCAGGCATGGACATCTCCGATGGACTCTCCAAAGACCTCTCACGCCTTTTAAAAGAGAGTGGCAATGTGGGTTTACATGTAAAGAAAAAACTTCCCAAACGGCTTTTGTGTAGCGGAGAAGAGTATGAAATGCTTTTTAGTTTTAATCCCCGTCATAAACAGTGCATTTTACGCATTGCACAGCAGACACGAACGAAAATTAACATCATCGGAAACGTAGCACGAAAACGCTACCGATGTGTGTGCAAAGAACACCATTTTTAACCATTTTAAGGAACACAATGATACGACAATTCTTTCTCACCCATTCACCCATAAATGCTACATTCACCAAAAACAGCAGTGACTTTGTGGTGAGTGAAATTCCCCTTTATCCCTTTAGTGGTGAGGGCGAGCATTTGGTTTTACATGTAAGAAAAAAAGACCTCACGACATGGGATATGTTGCAATACTTAAGTGAAGTGACAGGCTGTAAAGTACGTGATTTTGGGTATGCAGGGCTTAAAGATAAAGATGGAATGACGACTCAGTACATTTCATTGCATAAAAATTTTGAGCCAAAACTAGCGAATTTTTTCCATGAAAAAATTAAGATTTTAGATACCACGTACCATAACAATAAAATTCGTACAGGGCACTTAAAAGGCAACCGCTTTTTTGTACGCCTTAAAAAAGTCAGCCACATTGATGCGAAAAAACTTCAAGATGGGCTTAAAAAAATTGCCAAAGAGGGCTTTCCAAACTTCTTTGGCTACCAGCGTTTTGGCATTGATGGCGATAATTACCTTAAAGGCAAAGCCATTTTAGAGGGAAGCAGAAAAGAGCGAAACCCTAAGATGAAAGAGTTTTTTATTAATGCGTATCAAAGCTATTTGTTTAACAATTGGCTCTCTAAGCGCATTGAAATCAGTCGCTTGATTGAAGAGTTTAATGTGAGTGATGGCGTACGCTCGACTAATTTACCTAAAGAAATAGTAGAAAATCTTAAAAAACAACCCCAATTCTTTAAAATGATGCATGGCGATGTCTTGCACCACTACCCAGCGGGAAAAGCCTTTGTGTGTGAAAATGTGGACGAAGAACTTCCCCGCTTTTTAGAGCGAGGCATTAGCATCGCAGGGTGGTTGATGGGTGGTAAAAACATTAAAGCTGAGTATGAAGCGGGTGTGATTGAGCAAGAGATGTTTAAAGAGTGTGAGCCTTTTTTAGAAAAACTCAATGGCAGTCGTCGTTTTGCATGGAGTTTTGCAGAAGAGGTTGAAGGCGTTTATAAAGAAGAAGAGGCATGGTTTGAGATGCATTTTTCACTGCCAAAAGGCTCTTATGCTACGGTTATTATCGAAGAATTGGTAAAAAACAGTCTCTAAGGGGATAGACTTCTATAGGCAGGTAAGGGAATATCCAACACCTTTAATCACTTGAATAGATTTAGGAGGAATTTTAAGGCGTAGTCTTTTAACTAAAGCTCGAATATTTCCCTCTGTTGTTGACTTTCCTTCCCAGACATACTCTTCAATCTCGTAATAAGAGTATGTTTTGTTGCGTTTTTTGCTTAATAATTCAAGAAAAAGTATCTCTTGTTTTGATAGTTTAATTTCTGTCGTTTGATGCAATAAAATGTGGTTTTGACAATCAAACGTAAATTCTTCTCCGAGCGAAATAATTTGTGTTTCATTTTTACAAAGATTTTTTATTTTTTGCACCAATTCATATACGAAAAATGGTTTTTTGATATAGTCATTACAGCCAAACTCATACGATTTTTTGATTTTCTCCAAGCCAACATCCGAACTAATCATAATGACTGGCGTATCTTTATAGTTGATGCGTAAATATTCTAAAACATCCAAACCACTTAAAGAGGGAACATTAATATCAAAAATAAAACACGAATACCCATTGGTTAAAGCGCTAAGAGCTTCTTCGCCATCTGTAAAGGTATCGACTTTGAAGTTTTCATTTTCAAGTCCTATTTTGATGGTACGCAAGAGTCTTACGTTGTCTTCAAGCACGAGAATTTTCATAATGACATACCTTTAATTGAATCGTAAATTTTGCCCCAAAGCGTGAATTTTCAACGCTTATTTTGCCATGCATCTTATCTTCTATAATCATTTTGCTCATATATAAACCTATGCCTAAACCGTTTGATTTTGTGGTGACATAGGGGTTGAAAATATCTTCAATGTTAGGTTGAGATACTCCTCCTCCATTGTCTTCAATAGTGAGAATGAGATGGTTATTTTGATTAGAAATGGTTATGTTAATCATCCCTTTTAAAGTTTTAGTGTTCTCTTTTTCTTTTAAAATCTGCTCTTTCGCATTATTGATAATATTTAAAAGACTTTGCATAAACTCATTTTTATACCCGTAAATACATAAATTGGAGTTTTTTTCTATATCCATATGAATTTCAATGTGGTTATAACGAATGGTATGATCGACAATGGAGAGGATTTTTTCAATGGATTCTTGAATATTAAAAGTAATTTTTTCATTCGAAGGTTTGAGGAATGTTTGAAAATCATCAATGGTATCGGTCATATACTTAATTTGAGTCATCACATCATTTTGATACGCAGCGTGTTCTTCTTCTAGGAGTCTGTGTTGTACATAAAAATACTCTTGAACAATCGCTGAAATTTCAATGAGGGGTGTTTTCCATTGGTGGGCTATGGAACTTAAGATTTCACCTATTTCAGCAAGCTTTGATTGTTGAATAATAAACTCTTGCTGTTTCCTTTGTTTTTGCATAGCGTGACGTATGTCTGTTATATCAAGAAAAATAGCAACATTGCCTTTTAAATTATAGGTATTTTGTGCGTATTCAGGATTTTTGATGATAAAGGTATGCTTTTTGTGATTTTCTTTACATGTAAGATCAATTTCAAGTGCAGAAAAGTTTTTTCTGGTGTGTTCAAATAAGTGTTTCATTAAAACATTAATCGTGTTATTTTCAATGAGAGTTTTGAGTTGGATGTGGGGTGCGTTTTCAAAGGATAACTCTAAAAATCTTTCAAAATTTTGATTGCTCTCCACAATAAAACCATTTTCATTGTACCAAACAATGGGATGGTCTAGGGATTCAAGCAAAATTTTATCAAATTCCATTCTCTGCTCTAAGAGATGTGTTTTTTTGATACGAACATAGATATTATAAATCAGTCCAATAATTAAAATGAGCAAAAAAGGCGAAAGAATAAAGACGATGTTAATGAACAGTTTGTATTTGTCGAAAAAATTTTCAGGTGAGTTGATTAGTTTTGTTGTAGTGGAGAGAAAAATGGTGGACTGTTTTTGAAAGGACTCTAGTTTTTTATAATTGATGACTTTCTCAAAAAGAGTGTATGTATTGATTTGTGGATGAAACGTATACGATTTTAAGATAGTGTTGATTTCCATAGACGCTTGATGCGCCATTTTCTCTACATGTAAAATGTACCCTCCAAATACAGAATCAATAAATTCATTATCCGTGACAAAAACAGGTATTTTGCATTCGTTTAAAAACAGGGTTAATTGCAGATTGTCAACTAAGTTTCCCTCTTTATCATTATAAAATCGTACAAAAAAGAGCGCTTCATCTTCACGAAACGTATGAAATAAGCTTTTAAGTTCACTTAAAGAAGAAGACCTTATGTACTTAAATTCAATCTCATTTTTAAATCTCATCATAGCTTCTTCTATGAAGGTATGGGTGTCATTGCCATTTTTACTCTCATCATTGACAATGTATATTTTTTTAATGCGAGGTAGGGTTTCTTGAATAAAAAAAATATTTTCTACAATGAGTCTTTTTTCCATAAGCCCTGAAGTCTTATGCATAAGATTGTACGTTTGCGCTATTTCTGATGGAGATTTTTCTAATCCAATAAAGTAAATATTTTGATTTAATCTTAATTTTTCATAGTTTTTGCATACAAAATCATAGGCAAAATTATCGACCGCCACAATGAGGTCAAACTCTCTTTTTTCAAGCTGAAGTTGATAGCTTTTGGTTAAACTATCTAAGTAATTTTCAGTGTTAATCCGTTTAGAATCCATATATAAAACATGCAAATAGCAGTTCTCTTTTTCAAGATTTTTTTGCAAAATATCAATAATGGTATCACTCCAGTAATACCCTTTATGATAAGAATTAATAATTAAAACATTTTTTATATCTAACGCAAATGCGGTATTGACAAAAAGAAATAAAGCAACGAAGACTAAAGCTATTTTGTTCATTCATCTCTCATATAAGATATATTGAATGCGGACAAAAAGTCCGCATCTATCATTAATATTTAAAGAATAATTCTTGTAAATATTTAGGATCATTTGATTTGGTAAGCCCTAACATCAATAAAACTCTTGCTTTTGGAGTACTCAGTGTTCCTCCTGCGATTGTTCCATATTTGTCATCAGCTACTTCCATATTATGGCTAATCATACCTAGAGATGTTCTAGGCGTTCTAACAATGGCAACACCTTTTTTAGTCGCTTTTTCAACAGATGGTAAAATAAACTCACTCATAGAAGCGGTACCTGCACCTGCGTGTACGATTCCTTTTGTTCCACTTGCAACCAACGCATCAATGACAGTGCCTGAATCATGAGCATAACCGTAGTTAATATCAACCTTTGGTAATGTGTTGATGTTTGTAATATCAAATTCTGATTCATAAGTATGCTTGCTACTAGGATTTTTAAAGAATACAACTTTACCATCTACAATTTGACCAAGATAACCAAAAATAGGCGCTTTAAAGGTATCAATGGTAATTGAATCTGTTTTTTGGACATCTCTTGCAGCGATAATTCGATCATTTAAAACTATCATGACACCCTTTCCAACAGCCTCTTTTGAACCAGCCGTAAGAACTGCATCATAGAGGTTCATTGGACCATCTGCGCTAATGGCAGTACCAGGTCTCATAGCACCTACCATAACCACAGGTTTTTTACTTTTAACGACAAGATTGAGAAAATAAGCTGTCTCTTCCATTGTATTTGTACCATGGGTGATAACAACGCCATCGACATTATCTTGTGTTAACAGACTATTCACTCTTTTTGCTAATTTTAGCCAAATATCAGTCGATATGTCTTGACTTGCCACTTGCGCAACTTGTTCTCCAGAAAGATTAGCGATATTTTTCAGTTCAGGAACGGCTTGCAATAATTTGTCAACGCCTGTGACTGCGGCTTGATACCCTTCATATTGTGTACTTGAAACTCCAGAACCTGCGATTGTTCCACCTGTGGCTAAAACGACTACGTTTGGTTTGGCAAATGCCAAAGAGCTAGCGACTACGGCTAAAACGGCGACTTTTCTTAACATCTTTTTCTCCATGATAATAGGATTTTTTTAGGATTAAACGCTTTGTGCACAAGTATTTAATTGTGTAAAGTTTATAATGTCAAAATTACATTATTGTGAATTTTTAGATTTTATATGAAAATTTTTTATGCAGAGTCTTTGTCTTTTAAAAGGCTCTTATACTACAGTGATTATAGAAGAACTCATAAAAGTTTCGCTATAATCTCTCCTTCAAAAGGTGTGGTAGGTGATTGCTTGGGCACTCACGCTCAAGAGGAAAGTCCGGGCTGCATGTGAGACATGGTTCCGTCTAACGGACGGCTAGGGTAACCTAAGGGACAGTGCAACAGAAAGTAAACTACCATTTTGTCATTCTTGCGAAGCATAGCTTTAGTGAGAGGAATTAGTGACAAGCTTTGCTTGTCTCTAAGAAGACAGTTAATATGGAAAAGGTGAAACGGTGGGGTAAGAGCCCACCAGTGCTTTAAGTAATTAGAGCAGCTATGTAAACCCAACCTGCAGCAAGAAGGGACGGTTTTGGTCTCACGTTTTATGAACCCTTCGCTAGAGGCTTATCGTAAGGTAAGTCGTAGATAAATAATCACCCACGACAGAACCCGGCTTATCGCTACACCTTTTGACACAAAGCCTAAAATAAGGATACATTTGGAAAATCTTATCTTTTTAGCGCATGTGGTGCTTTTGATGGTGCTTTCCCCCATAATTTCTCGTCTTTTTCGTATTCCAACTCCTGTGGTTGAAATATTGTTGGGTTCTTTAGCTGTTTGGGTTGGCTTTTTAAATGTAGACAATGAAGTCTTTAAAAATCTTGCCAAAATAGGTTTCTTTTATCTGATGTTTTTGGTTGGCTTAGAAATAGAAATACGAGAACTTCTCCATTTTAAAGAGCGTTTTTTTAAACAATCCATTGGTTTTTTTGCTGTTTTATATGGTCTTTCACTCCTTCTTTATTTTGTGTTTGAATTACCCGCTGTGTATATTATTGCATTGCCTATTGCTTCATTGGGTATGGTGATGGCGCTTATTAGTGAGCATGGGAAAAATGCTAAATGGCTTGAACTTGCGCTTATCGTAGGTTTGGTGGGCGAGTTTGTAAGTATTTGTTTATTTATTATGTTTGATGCAATGATGATGCATGGATTTGGATGGCATTTTGCTCAAAATATTCTCATTTTAGGTATTGTTCTTTTTGTATCTTATTCTTTATTTAAGCTATTAAATATTCTTTTTTGGTGGTATCCTGAGCTTAAAAAAATTATTATGCCTCAGCAGGATACGAAACATCAGAGCATCCGCATTAGTTTTGCACTCTTTTTTGTCTTTTTGGCAACCATGCAGTGGCTCGAAATCGATATGGTTTTAGGAGCATTGATTGCGGGGATTTTTATTACAAACTTTTTTGGTCATAAAAAAGAGCTTTCTCATGAGCTTTCAACCTTTGGCTTTGGTTTTTTAGTGCCACTTTTTTTTATTTTTGTTGGAACGACATTGGATTTGAATTTGGTCTTTACCAAAGAGATCTTTACCCATGCGTTATGGATTGTAACAGCAATGGTTGGAATTCGTTTTCTTGCAACACTCACGGCTTATTTCAAATATTTAGGTATTAAAGAGAGTGTCTTATTTGCCCTTTCGTATTCGATGCCTTTAACCTTTTTAGTTGCAATTGCCACTATTGCTGTTAAAAATGAAGCGATTGGAGAAAATGAGTACGCTTCTTTCATTGTAGCAGCGTTGATGGAAGGTATTGTAATTATGATTTTAATTCAGCTTTTGATGTATCTATTTAAACGATATGAATCAAAGAGCGAAACACCTAAATACTAAGGGAACGGATGCAAAGATGGAAAAGAAACTATTGTATTGCTCTTAGTGTACTTGTATTTGGACTAGATGGATATGCTCAAAGTTCCATTGAAAATCTCTTAAATACTATTGAAAAGAAGAGTGACCTCTCTGAAAAAACAAAACTGGAAAATAGTGGTTTTTCAACTATCTATACTCGCAATGACCTTGATATGATGCAGGTAAAATACCTCAGTGATATTTTAAAATACACGATGGACGGTTATCGCCTCAGTCGTTATGGTTTGCCTGACCCACTTACCTATGGACCTGTACCGTTTTCTTCGAGTCTGATTCGAATTTTTATTGATGAGCAAGAGATTACCACAGCGATGTATGGCAGTGGAATGATTATTTTAGGTGATCTTGATTTGGGTTTTGTAGATCATATTGAAGTCTACAATCTCTCTACCTCTTTTGTCTATTCGAGTGAGCCTACATCGGTATTGATTCAATGTTTTCGAAAAAAGCGACCAGAGATGGTGGTGGTAGTTTTCAGAGTATGGTGACAAGTCGTGGAGGTTCAACCCAAAATATCCAATATATTGGTCGTGAAAATGAGACAGATTATATTGCACGTTTCTCTTCGTCATATGATAAACGAAAAACCTATGAGACGAGTAAGGAAGAATTAAACCGTGATGTAAAGCGCTACAATGTGTTTACGAACATTAAAGATGAGACACAAAATCTTTTAATTAACGCTTCGAAGGCTCATAAAGGGGCTTGGATAGGCCCTAGTATGGATATGAGTTTAGATGATTCAAAGATGAGTTCAGAAGATGCGCATATTGGGTACAGTAAAGCATGGGATAATTGGAAGTTATCTGTAGCCTATGATGGACTTAAAGACCATGCACTCTATAAAGATACTCCTTTATTTTTTTACAAAGGAGCACCTATTTATAAAATTGAGAGCAAAGCAGAGAGTTCTGCACTCTCAACTGAGTTGAAATATAACACGCACATTGGGGATCATCATCTTATTACAGGTGCTAGATATCGTTATAAAATGATTGATTTTGATTTGATTCAGATGAATGGGCTAGATGTACCAAAAGATGGGCATACAAGGCAAGCAGTGAGCTCTCTTTTTGTCGAAGACAGTTATGCTTTTGCACAGAATCTTGTAGGGACACTAGGGGCGCAACAAAGTTATGTCACAAATAATGGTGGTTATGAGAGTGATAGCCTTCACATGCTCCGTGCGGGGCTTACCTATACCAATGATGCATGGACATCTAAGAGCTTTTTCTTTCATACAGAGGGGTATGTTGAACCTTATTTAATCGGTTCTTTTTATATGAAATCGGCTTATCCCAAAAAGCAAGAACTTGACTCTTTAGCGCAAGAGTTTAAGTATGAAGTCGGTGCTTCACTGTATGAATTTTTCTTGAGTTATTCGTGGATTGAAGATGCCCCTTATGTGAATGAGAATCTTAGAGTCGATACCGCTTTAGGTATGACAGAACACCTAAATACTTACATGCAGTATACGTACCACTACGATGCGATTAATAAAATTATGCTGGCATACCGTTATAAGAGAATTGATCATGCAGGATATGATGTCATTTTTAGAAACCATCAGTTGATTTTACGCCACCAACATCGCTACCGTAAGTTGGATTTTTTTGAGGAGATGTTTGTAACGCACAGTGAGTATTATCATAACCGAGGGTATGATGTAACACTAGGCGTTCGTTACAACTTTAGTGATAATTTACTCTTTACACTTAAAGGGCAAAACCTTCTAGGGAAAGGGGAAAAACAGATACTTTCACGGTTTGATTTTTCTACCTTATCCTTTGTGGAGCCTTTGAGCGTTCCTATTCAAGAACGTCAGGTAATGCTAGGGTTTGAATGGCTCTTTTAAAACCTTTTTTGGTTCTACTCTTATCTACGACACTTAGTCTTGCACAGACGCCTGAACAAGAGCTTATTGCCAGAGTATTTCATTTGCTTTCTATAGAGGGTAAGCCTCTTAGGATATATGAACACATGCCTCTTATTTCACTTAAAGGAAGCTCTTTTGTCAGCTTAGTTGAAACATGCGAAGAGGCAAATGTGGTGTATGGCTCGGCTTTTGAAACTTTACCTGCTTCGTGTGCTCAGTTACCTAGATTCAGTACCGATTATGATGATTTTAAAACAACACGAAATAGCATAGGGGCGTTTTATTGGCGAAAAGGTCGTCCTCAATTACGGTTTTATCAAGAAGCGTGTGAACGTTTTGGTATTACTTTACCTGTGGAGCTACAACACTATGCTCAGTAAAATAACATTTTCTCGTTTTTTAACCTTTCTCACTGCACTGCTTGTCGCAACAACCTTACTCTTTTATCTTTTCTTTTCTCAGACAAAACGTCATATTATCACTAATTTTGAGCAGACAGGCTTAGAAGAGGTTAAAGAGGTATCAAAAAATATTACAAGCTATCTCTTAAGGATGCAAGATGAGGTGAATTTACATCATGTTTTGTATGAAGATAAGAAGCATCAAGCGGCATTAGAAGAGTTTCTCTCTACGTTTCAAACGCATAAGATTAAAAATATTTTTGTAGTAGATAACCCTAAACACGATGCTGTTTTGTTTCGTGTGTTGCTCGATGGTGGAAAAGAGAAGGGGGATAAATTTCATTTTGAGGAGCTTTTTGAGCCTGAAAATAGGCTCTGGCATGAAGTGCTTTTGACACGTGAGCCAAAGGTCATCTATCAAAAAGATAACATTGAAGCGCTTTGGGCAACATTGTTGTATCCCATGATTCAAAACGATGGTAGTGTTGCAATCTTAGCATTGGATTTTTCCAAAGAGCATTACCAAAAGGTACTTTCATCCCTGTTGGGACTTGAAGTATTTCTTCAACGTATGGTCCTTTTTTTACTGTTAATTTTTGGTATTTTAATTGTGGTCATACGCATGGACATTAAGCGTGAGCAACAAAAAATGGATGCGCAAAAGGCACTTGAACAACTCAACCTGACACTAGAAGAGCGCATTCGTGATGAAGTAGAAAAAAATAGACAAAAAGATAGAAAACTCATTCAACAATCCCGTCTTGCTTCGATGGGAGAGATGATTAGTATGATTGCGCATCAGTGGAGACAGCCTCTTAGTGCCATTAGCTCTTCTGTGGAAGGCTTACGTTTGAAATTGGCGTTAAAGAAGTTTGATGCAACGCTTTTTGAAGACAAATTGTGTGATGTCAATGGCTATGTTCAGCATTTAAGTCAAACCATTGATGATTTTAGGCAGTTTTTTAAAGAGAGTAAAGTAAAGAACAGCGTGACGTTAGAGCGTATTGTCGAGCGAGTTTTAGGGATTGTGCATGATTCGCTTCATCATAAGCAGATTGATGTTGTGCTGGATTTGCAAGCACATGTGGCGTTTATGACCTATTCCAATGAGCTGATGCATGTTTTACTCAATTTAATTAAAAATTCCGAAGATGTATTAATGGATAATGAGGTTGTCTCTCCATGGATTAAAATAGCAACCTATGCGAATGCAATCGAGTTGGTGTTGGAAGTGAGCGATAACGGTGGCGGTATTCAACCAGAAGTGATGGAGCGTATTTTTGAGCCTTATTTTAGTACCAAAGAGATGAAAGATGGTACAGGATTGGGGCTTTATATGAGCAAAAAAATGATTGAAGAGCATTGTGGGGGAAGATTATTGGTTTCAAATAGCACGCAAGGTGCCGTTTTTACGTTATTATTTTCCCGTTAAATGGGCAAAAGGGGAACAGAATATGGAGTCAAAGTTTCAGAAGTGCATTAAAAATGCAAAAAGTTTAACACTCTTATATGTTGAGGACAATGCGAGTGTTCGTCTAGGTTCTATGTTGATTTTTGAAGAGTTTTTTGGTTCTGTGATTGAAGCAGTTGATGCGGAAGATGCCATCGAAAAATTTAAAAGCAACCCTGTTGATTTGGTCATTACTGATATTAACATGCCTAAAATGAGCGGTTTGGAAATGGCAGAAATCATGCGCAAGATGAGTCCTAGAACGCCTATTTTGATTCTTTCTGCATACAATGACACACCTTATTTTGTTGAAAGTATTCGTTTGGGGGTGGAGGGGTATTTGCTCAAACCTGTTGAAATTGGGCAGTTTATGGAAGTTCTGGGGCGGGTGATTGAGAAAATTCATCTGCAAGCGGAAAATGAAAAAATCGAGATGCTCCTAACACAATACGTTGAAGTAACCGATAAAAGTGCCATTGTGACGAAAACGGATATCCATGGTCTCATTACCTATGTTAATGATGCTTTTTGCGCTATTTCAGGCTATTCTAGAGAAGAAATCATAGGAAAACCTCATAACATTTTGCATCATCCTGATATGCCAAGCACGTTTTTAAAAGAGCTGTGTGAGACGATTAGTGCTGGGAATGTATGGCAAGGGATTATTAAAAATCGTAGTAAAACAGGCAATAGCTATTATGTGAAGAGTGCGATTAAACCTATTCTCAGTGTTGAAGGTGACATCGTTGAGTACATCGCCTTGTACAATGACATTACCGAGATTATGAATCCTCGAAAGCAACTTTTTGATTATTTGAGTGTTGTCTTAGATGTCGTGGTTATTTTATTTAAAATAGAAGATTTTGGCACGCTAGAAGAGTTCTATGGGAATAAAGTGATAGAACTGTTAGAGAAAAGTTTAGCTCAAAAGCTTTTATCAAATATGGTGGATGTGTGTGCATTAAATAAAATTTACACGCTAGGGTTTGGTGAGTATGCGGTTGCGATTGATAAAACGCAGTGCTCTTTGAGCGAGGAAGAGCTGAATCAAGGGATTAAAGCGCTTTTAAAACGTATTGAATCTTCAAGCATTCATCTTAATGAGATTGAGTACAGTGTCTCATTGCTTGCTAGTGTGGCATACGGTGGGCAAGAACCTTTTCAAAGTGCTCATTTTGGTATTAAAAAACTTGAGAAGAAACGCACCAATTTTATTGTTGCCACCAATCTATTTTTAGAGATGCAAAAGCAAGCGGAGGTCAATATAGGGATTATTATGGCGATTAAAAAAGCGCTGAATAGTTCCAACATTATCTCCCATTTTCAACCCATTGTCGATAACCAAACCAAAGAGATTGTCAAGTTTGAATCGCTTGTACGTTTGGTGAATCAAGATGCAACGCTTCGATTTCCTTCTGATTTTTTAGATGTTTCAAAAAAAGGGCGTTACTATACCCAAATTACCAAAAGGGTTTTAGAGAACTCTTTTGAGGCATTATCGAAAACGTATGCAGGGATTAGCATTAATTTATCTGCTGTTGATATTGAAGAGAAAGCGACACGGGAAAAAATTCTCTCGCTTTTAGAACGCCATAAAGCGGAGGCGCATCGTATCACTTTTGAGTTGCTTGAAGATGTTAATGTCAAAGAGTTTGAAACGATTAAAACGTTTATTAAAACGGTAAAAGAATTAGGTGTGCGTATTGCTATTGATGATTTTGGTAGAGGGTATTCCAATTTTGGGCGTTTACTTGATTATGAACCTGATATTATTAAAATTGATGGCAGTTTAGTGCAAAATATTGAAACAGATACCTATTCCCTTTCTATTGTAAAAACCATTGTTAGTTTTGCGAAAGAGCATCATATCAAGACGGTAGCGGAGTTTGTGGAAAATGAGACAATTTTTAATATTTTACGTGCTTTAGGTGTCGATTATTCTCAAGGGTACTATTTTAGTGCCCCACAGCCATTGGAAGCGTATCAAACGATACGCTATTTTTAGTACATCTTTACATGTAAACTATTTTGATGAGGATAAAATGAAACATTGTTTAACAATCGCAGGTTCAGATAGTAGCGGAGGGGCTGGAATTCAAGCTGATTTAAAAGCCTTTAGTGCCAATGGTGTTTTTGGAATGAGTGTGATTACGGCTATTACTGCACAAAATACGCAAGGTGTTTTTGATGTGCAAGATGTGAGCTCTTCCATGATAGCCCATCAAATCGAAGCTATTTTTGATGACATTCGAGTTGATGCCATCAAAATCGGAATGGTCTCACGCCTTGAAACGATTGAAATCATTGCAAAAACACTCAAAAAATACTCACTCCCACCCCTTGTCATAGACCCTGTTATGGTTTCAAAAAGTGGATACAACCTTTTAGCCCCCCAAGCTCAAAAAGCGCTGATTGAGATTTTGGTGCCGATGGCAACACTGCTGACTCCCAATCTTCCCGAAGCCGAAGTGATGGTAGGTTACAAAATTGACACGCTAGCGCTCATGAAACGAGCCGCAGAGGATTTGCACAAACTTGGATGCACGTATGTTTTGGTGAAAGGGGGGCATTTAGACGAAGATGCCACGGATGTTTTATTTGATGGCAAATCGTTTTATTGTTTACATGTAAAGCGTTTAGAGACCAAAAATACGCATGGTACAGGGTGTACACTCTCCTCCGCCATTGCTGCAAATTTAGCAAAAGGCTTACATGTAAAAGAGGCTGTTGAAGAGGCAAAAGCATACATCACTGAAGCCATAACACATGGATTTGCCCTTGGAAAAGGGGTTGGACCTGTGCACCATTTTTACGCTTTATATAAAAAAGCGGGCATAAAGGAGTAGGCTTATGGATATAAAAACACACATACACGAGGCTTTTGCTGCTCTAGAAAACACCACACCTCTGATTCATCATATTACCAATTATGTCACGGTTAATGAGTGTGCCAATGTGGTGTTAGCCATTGGCGCTTCACCTATTATGGCAAGTGAAATCAGTGAAGTAGCTCAAATGGTAGGATTTGCTCAGGCGTTGGTCTTAAATATTGGTACCGCTAATACCCAAAGTATTGAAGCAATGCTGGAAGCTGGACGTGCAGCGAATGCTCATAATATTCCTGTGGTTTTAGATCCTGTAGGTGTTGGTGCAACAACCTTTCGTCGCCAAAGCGTGGCACGGTTACTAGAGCAGATTCGCTTTAGTGTGATTCGTGGCAATATGGCGGAGATGAAAACCTTAGCGGGATTGGAAACCAAAAGCTCTGGGGTGGATTCGCTTGAAGATGAAAGTGATGCACTCAGCATTGCACGGCATTTAGCGAAAACCTTAGCGTGTGTGATTGCCATTACAGGAAAAGAGGATGTTGTGTGTGATGGCACACATGCGTATACGCTTTGCAATGGTGATGAAGCGCTAAGAAGTGTGACAGGAACAGGGTGTATGAGTAGCTCCTTGATTGGCAGTTTTTTAGGGGCAACAAAAAATCCTTTGCTCAGTGCTATTTTAGGAATTTCTACTATGTCTCTTGCGGGTGAATTGGCAGATAAAAGTAAAGGTATGGGAACCTTTCGTATCTCTTTACTTGATGTGATAAGCAACATGAATGCTTCCTTGATGCTTGAAAAAATGCGTCTTTATTTGAAAGGTTAAAGAATGATGGATGTAACGTGGGCACAATTTGCACCTGCTTTTTTATTGACACTTTTAGCAGGTCTTAGTACAGGCTTTGGTGCCTTGTTAGCATTTTTTTCAAAAGCAAAAGACCATACTTTTTTATCGATTGGTATGGGATTTTCAGCAGGTGTGATGGTATATGTCTCTTTTGTTGAGATTTTAGATAAGTCTAAAACATCGTTTATTACGATTTATGGCAGTGACGTTTTAGGAGAATCCTTAGCCTTAGTCTGTTTTTTTGGTGGCATTGGTTTGAGTGCTTTAATTGATAAATTTATTCCTGAAGATGTCAATCCCCACGAACTCAAAAGCGATAAGGAACTCAGTGTGCTTAAAGAGGGCAATAAACACTCTGTGCTTAAAAATTCAGCCCTAAAGCGAACAGGAATTTTTACAGCACTTGCCATTGGCATTCATAACTTTCCAGAGGGTTTTGCAACCTTTATTTCAGCCTTAGATGATTTAAGCTTAGGTGTGAGCATTGCCTTGGCGATTGCGATTCACAATATTCCAGAAGGTATGGCGGTTTCTTTGCCTATCTATCATGCGACGGGTAATCGAAAAAGTGCTTTTTGGTATGCCTTTATCTCAGGATTGGCTGAGCCTGTGGGAGCCATTGTTGGCTTTTTCTTACTTTTACCTATTATGGGTGAGCTGACCCTTGGCATTACCTTTGGAATGGTTGCAGGCATCATGGTATACATCTCCTTTGATGAGCTTTTGCCCTCTGCACGCATGTATGGCAATGCGCATACGACTATTTTAGGGATTGTTTTGGGGATGTTGGTGATGGCAATAAGTTTGGTTGCGTTTAAATTAGTCTAATCGGTAAGGAAATGAGCGTCTGTGAAATTTGAATTTTTAGGAACTGCTGATACGGGTGGGATTCCTCTGCATTTGTGTTCGTGTGAGGTGTGCGAAAAGGCACGTTTAGAAAAAACAACCAATCGCTCCACCAGTGCCTTTTTGGAGTTAGAAGATGGCAGTGTCATTTTATTTGATGCAGGGTGTGATACCTTAATGGATCGCTTTAACACAACACCTATTCGAGCGGTTTTTTTAACCCATTTTCATGCCGACCATGCTTTGGGATTGATTCGTTTACGCAAATCTGCACAAAAAGTGATTTGCTACACGCCCAATGATACGGAAGGATTTGGGGATTTATTAGTGCATAAAAATAACATCGAATACCGCATTTTAGCTCCATTTGAAAAAGTATGTCTTGAGGGTGTTGAAATTGTGGCGACACCTTTGCTTCATTCCAAAGCGACACACGGTTTTGTGCTCTTTATATGTAACAAACGGGTGGCGTATTTGACCGATTGTGGAGGTATGAGCGAGGAGAGCCTTCTCTTTTTGAAAGCGCAAAAACTGGATTATCTCTTTTTGGACGCTGCGTATACGCCTTCATTTGATTCCAATAAACATCTTAATTGGGAGAGTGCACACACATTGATTGAGCGTATCGCACCTAAAGAGGGCTACTTAATTCATGCCAGTTGCCACACCCTTTTAGGCGTTTTAAAAAAAGGTGTGAGCTTAAAGTACCCTTACATCGAGCAAGGATTTAGCATAGAGCTTTAACTACTTTGCTAAATCTTTCAATTCATGCTTAAAATGTTCCACTTTTGGAGAGACTACAAACATACAATAGCCTTGATTGGGGTTGTTTTTAAAGTAGTCTTGATGGTAGGATTCTGCTTTGTAAAAGTCTTCTAAAGGCTTAATTTCTGTAACAATGGGTTTAGTAAATTTGGAGCTAAACGTTTTAAGCGAATTTTGCGCCTTTGCTTTTTGCGTTTCATCGTGGTAGAAAATAACCGAGCGGTATTGCGTACCCACATCGTTTCCTTGCGCATTGAGGCTAGTTGGGTCATGAATAAGCCAGAAAATTTTTAAAATCTCTTCATAGGAAATAATGGAAGCATCATAGGTGATTTGTACCACTTCAGCATGTTCTGTTCTCCCAGAACTGACCGCCTCATAGGTTGGATTTGGAAGTTTGCCACCTGCATAACCACTGATGACATCTATCACACCTCGTGTCTCTTCAAAGACCGCTTCTAAACACCAAAAACATCCGCCCCCTAGGGTTGCTACCTCTTGCTTCATAGCGTTATCCTTTGCGTGTAGTGAAACATTAAACAGAGTAAAAGAGAAAAAAAGTGAAAGAAGAACATGCCATGCATGAGAGAAAAAGAGGTGAGGGGTGAAGTTATTCTTCATCCTCATCTTCTTCGTACGCTTCTTCACCATCTTCATCTTCAAAGTAGATGTCATCTTCATTGCCATCGTAGTTATAATCGCTTCGATAAATAGGGTCATCTTCTTCATCATCAAACTCATCCTCTTCATCGAGTTCTTCTTCGTAATCATCTTCATTCATTAAAATCTCTTCAACTTTGTCCATAAACGCATCAATATCGCCGTTAAAGAGTTTTTCATAGCGCATTGCATCCAAAATAAATTCACTTGAACACCCACTTTCTAAAAGAAGTTCTTTTAAATCAGCCATAACCTACCTTTGTTTTTTTCGAATTTTACACTAATTTTAGATGTTTTTCAATTGTATTTCATAGCTTTCAAAAAGCTCATCGTGTTTTACATGTAAAGATTCAAACTGCTCATAGAGCCCATTTAAAGTCTCTTCATCACTTTTTAGTTCTTTAGAGAGTCTTTGCAATTCGCCAAGATCATTACCCGAAGCAATCTGTATTAAGGTTTCATTTTTTGTTTTGATTGTCTCTTCAAGATGCATAATCTTTGCTTCACATTTGTCTATCTCTTTTTTAAGTGGAGAGAGTTTGGCACTGCGTTCTTGAATCAGTTTTGTGCGTAGTTTTTTACTTTCGTTGTAGTCACTTTGTGCCACTTTTTTAGAAGGTGTATCACTCTCTTCCTCCCAGCCAATTTTTTCTAAAAATGCTTCGTAGGTGCCATCAAAGAATTCTGCTTTATCGTGGTGAAAAATAATAAGTGCATCGGCTAAGTTTTTAAGCATCATCTCTGAGTGAGTGACTAAAATGGTAGAGCCCTCAAAACTTTGAATCGCCTGTGTAAGCGCATCAATGGAGTACATATCAAGGTGGTTCGTTGGTTCATCCAAAAAGAGAAGATTGGCAGGTGTGGCAATGATTTTACCTAGCATAACACGGCTTCTCTCGCCACCAGAGAGAACAGAAATCTCTTTTTCCGCACTTTTGCCTGAAAACATCATTCCCCCACAAATGGAGCGCACTTTGGTAATGCCTAAGAGTGGGTCAACTTCATAAATTTCATCAATGATGGTATGTTTCAGGTTGAGTCTTTGAATGTTGGTTTGTCCAAAATGGGCAATGGCTGTTTCAGGATGAAAGGCAATATTGCCTTGCTGTAGAGGTAGTTCGCCTGCTAAAACATTTAACAGGGTTGACTTCCCTTTACCATTTTTTCCAATAATCGCAAGGCATTTGCCTTTTTCAAGCTTGAATGAGAGATTTTGAAAGAGAGGCTTAGTGGCATCGTATCCAAAGCCAATGTTTTGTGCATCTAAAATGATTTTCGCGGGGGTCTTTTTGTAATTAAAAGCAAAAGAGAGACTGCTTTCTTCTTCTAATTCATCCATCTCGCCCATTTTCTCAAGCTGTTTGGCTTTACTTTGTGCCATCACCGCTTTGGAAGCTTTGGCTTTTTGACGGGTAATAAAATCTTCTAGCTCAGCACGCTTTTTATCCAAATTGGCTTTGGTTTTAAGATAGCGCTCATCGTCTTCTTCAAGTTTGGCGTAGTATTTGCTACTGTTTCCTTCAATGAGGAGTAGGCTTTTGCGTCTAAGTCCCATCGTGTGCGTAGTGACCGCATCCATAAAATCTCTATCGTGGGTGATAAGAATGAGCTCACCCTTAAATTCTTTAAGGAACTGTTTCAACCAACGCATGGAGACAATATCCAGATAGTTGGTGGGCTCATCCAAAAGAAGCATGGAAGGGTTGGTGGCTAGGAGTTTTACAAGGTTGAGTCTGATTTGATACCCACCTGAAAAACTCAGGGGGTCTTTGTCTAAATCTTCGTGGCTAAAACCCAGTCCAAAAAGCATTTTTTCAATGATATAGACATTAAACGCTTCATCACCATGCAAGGCTGAAGCACACTCTTCACGGACGGTTTTATGGGTGAAGTGAAGATGCTGACGTAGGGTGCCAATGGTGTAGTTTTTAGGAATAAAAACCTCGCCACTATCAGCTTCTTCCTCACCTAAAAGGATTTTAAACAGGGTGGATTTCCCTGAACCATTACGTCCAACAAGGCCTATTTTATTGCCTCGGTTGAGCGTAAAACTGATGTTTTCAAAAAGGGTTTGTTCTCCAAAATGTTTAGAGAGGTTGGTAACTTGAATCATACAAAAAGCTCTTTACATGTAAAAGTGATTTAGGCTTCGTTGAAGCCTAAAATAGACTCATTCACCCTGTTTATTTAAGGTGTTGAGGGTATCTAAGATAGATTTTTTAGCGGCATTGCTTGGCCCTGAAATACGCATGGTAAATTCGACACGGCTGTTTTTTTCACGTCCTTCATCGGTGTCGTTACTTGCAATCGCTTTGGTATCGCCATATCCTGCTGAACTTAAACGCTCTTTAGCAATGCCATTACGAATTAAAACACGAATGACCGCATTCGCACGAGCACTTGAAAGCTCTAAGTTGTCTTGATATCTTGAGCCACGAGGTGGAGGTGTGGTGTCAGTAAAGCCTTTAACGACAACATCTACATTTTGAGGAAGCATGGTAATAATATCGGAAATGCGCTTTAAAAAGAGCATCGAATCACTGTTGGTAATCTCCGCAGAACCTGGCGCAAAAAGCATTTTTGTGGGGAGTTTAAAGATTGCTCCATCAATTTTTTGATCAAGAGATCCTTCTCCCATATTCATTTTTTCAATCATTTGCGCCATTCTTGCAATCTCTTCAAGTTGCGCAGTCATACCACCTACATTACCTTTTTCTTTATCTTTTTCTTTTCCCGCGTCGCCTGATTTAACATTGAGATTCATAACAGGAGTAGCTTCTTCAGGTTTAGCACTGTAATCATAAATTTTAACAAACTCTTCTTTGAGTGCTTTCATTTTCTCTGTATTGACCGATGCAAGTGCGTAAAGTGCAATAAAAAGAGCCAGAAGGAGGCTTAGGAAGTCAGCATAAGGTACTGCCCATTTTTCACCTGCTGGGCACTCTGTTTTTTTACACTTTTTTTTACCCACAAATGTTCCTTAGGCTTTATCGAATTGGCTTTTCTTCTCTTCAAGTGGAGAGAGGTAGTTTAGAAGTTTTGTCTCCAACATACGAGGATTATCACCATGTGAAATACCTAAAATACCTGCCAAAATAACTTTTTTCTCTTTAATAAAATCATGAGATTTTGCTTTGAGTTTATTTCCCCAAGGTCCCATAAAAATATACGCCCCCGCAATACCTGTAACGGTTGCCGTAAACGCACCCGCAATACCTGCTGCCATCTCTGCTGGGTTATCGAGTTTTTGAAGGGCAAGAATCAGACCTAAAACCGCACCAATTAAACCGATAACAGGACATGATTCACCAGCCAGTAGCCAATAGTGCGCCGCACCATGGTAATACTCTTCTGTCTCTTCGAGCATGATCTCTAAGGTCTCTTCAATTTCATGGGCTTCTGTGCCATCAACCGCCATACTAAGTCCTTTTTTAAAGAACTCGTCGTCCATAGCGTTTGCATGGGTTTCAAGTGCCAAAATGCCATCACGACGTGCGATAACCGCTAGATCAATGATCTGTTTAATACGTGCGTGTAAATCAACGGGGGATTTTTTGAAAACCAATTTAATCTCTTTAAATGCGGCACGAACATACTCAGGGTGTGTACCTGTCATGGCTGAAGCCATCGCTGTGGGGACAACAATAATAAAAGAAGTAATATGAAGAACATGCAGAGGATTGCCACCCTCCATAATATCGCCAATGGCAATGGATGTAATTGAAATGACCATGCCTAAGATGACAGTTAAGTCCATAAAGGTAGCTCCAAAATAATATTTAAACAGTTTCAAGCACTATCGGTTAAAATGTAAAAAAGTTTACATGTAAGGTAATCATATAACAAAAATCCTTAGTAAAAACAGTTTTTAAGAAGCAAAAAGTGTAAAAATGGATTTGTTGTATAATGGCAAAAAAATTGTAGGAGGTGCATTGCTATGAAAGACCATAACTGTTGCATCAGTAACTTTTTTAAACATCTCAGTGGTAAAGCTGAATCACGGTGTGCAAAAATTGTTGATGTAGCACATAGACTTTTTTTAGATAAAGGCTATGAAAATGTCAGTATGAACGATATTGTCAAAGAATCAGGTGGTTCTTTGTCGACCTTGTATAAGCATTTTGGCAATAAATCGCAACTGCTGATTTATGTTTTAGAGCAAAAATCTGAAGAGCTTTTTGGTGAGTGGGGCAGACAAAGTGCAAACTATGAAGGGCGTTTGGAAGCGTTTTTAATGATGATTGGCAAATCGTATTTGGATATCTTAGTGGAAGATGATGCTATTTTATTTAATCGACTAGCAGCTTCTTTAGGGTATCTTGAAGAGACGAAGTCTATTAATGAAAAGTTTTTGCATGTTATGATGCGTCCTGTCACGATGGTCGCTGAATATTTGGAGCATGAAAAGAGGTGTGGTAGAATCGAGGTAGAAGATACAACGCTTTGTGCGCATCAATTTTTAAGCTCACTGGAAGAGCCTTTTATGTTTCCTCGTATTTTAGGTGTGGAAACGGACATTTCTGAAGAGCTCCGCATAAAGGCTTTGAAACAGATTGTCACCATTTTTTGTCGTGGGCTTGGCGTTTCAAAAGAGGCGTAAATGCTTGACTTATTTACATTTTGGGATTATAATTCGCCCAAAATATGTAATGTAATGTACATTACACAATTTAAATGGAGTAAATAGATGAATAAAAAAGAAGCGTTACACTACGCATTAGCTCTGAGTTTAGGGGCTTTTGTTTTGCTAGGGTGCAGTGGTGAAAAAAAAGATGTACATGCAGGAGGAATGGGAGCAATGCCTCCTTTACATGTAACAACCTACACGGTAAAAGCAGAAAATATTCCTGTGAGTTTAGAGTATCCTGCAAAAGTAAAAAGTATGCAACAGGTTAATGTAGTTGCACGGGTGAGTGGGATTTTGGAGAAGAAGTCATTTGTGGAGGGCAACTTTGTAAAGGCTGGGGAGAGTTTGTATCAGATTGACTCTAATCGCTACGAGGCTTTAGTGCAAGAAGCCCTTGCAGATGTTGGCGTGAAAGAAGCAACACTCAAACAAGCAACACGTGATTGGGAGCGCATTAAAGTTTTGTTTGAACAAGATGCTATCAGCCAAAAAGAGCGAGACAGCGCACTCTCTGCGTACGAATCCGCTCAGGCATCTTTAAAAGCTTCACAAGCTACGTTGAAAAAAGCACAGATTGATTTGGGATATACGGCGGTCAAAGCTCCTATTTCAGGTTTAACCAGCCTTAATACCCAAGATATAGGAAGTTATGTGGGTTCAAGCAGTGAGAATCTAAACCTAACGACCATTACCCAAATGGACCCTATTTATGTTGAGTTTTCTTTGCCAGACATTGAACTCTTGAAAAAACGTTACACCATGAATGAAGGGCAGTGGAACAGCATCGCTAAGGCGAAGTTACCTGTACAGATTAGCACGCCAGATGGAACTTTGTATGAAAAAGCAGGAACTCTAGACTTTTTAGACAGTTATGTTGATGCTGAGACTTCAACCATTAAGGCCAGAGCAACATTTGCCAATCCAAATCACCTGTTGATTCCTGGACTTTTTGTGCGTGTCAATGTGGGTGGTTTAGTTTATAAAGATGCACTGAGTATCCCGCAAAAGGCACTTTTACAAGATGCTACGGGTGCGTATGTTTATGTTGCTAAAGAGGGAAAAGCAACCAAAGTACCTGTAAGAGCAGGGTCTGTGCATAATGAGAGCTATATCATTGAAAATGGTTTACATGTAAATGATGTGGTCATTACCAACAATCTCACCAAACTTCGCCCTGGTTCTGCCATCGTTCTTGCCCAAACAAAGGAATAACGTATGTTTTCAAAATTCTTTATCAATCGACCCATTTTTGCGACCGTCCTTTCGATTGTTGTGATTATTGCGGGTTTGATGAGTATTAGAGCACTACCCATTGAGGAGTATCCTGAGGTGACTCCTCCTCAAGTCAGCGTTGAGGCGACCTATGCGGGTGCGAGTGCTGAGACGATTTCTAAAACCGTTGCAGCCCCTTTAGAGCAACAAATAAACGGTGTGGAAGATATGATTTATATGTCTTCAACCGCTTCTTCAACAGGCTCATTAAGCATCAATGTTTACTTTAAAATTGGAACCGACCCAGACCAAGCGACGATTAACGTCAATAACCGTGTCCAAGCAGCGCTTAATAAACTTCCTTCTGAAGTGCAAGCGCAAGGTGTTACGGTGACCAAGCAGTCTTCGACCATTTTAAAAGTTATCTCGATTATTTCACCCAACAACAGTTATGATGAAATTTATATGGCAAACTATGCCCTTATTAACGTTATTGATGAGTTAAAAAGGGTTGAGGGTGTGGGAAATGCCTCGTTATTTGGCAATCAAAACTACTCTATGCGTGTTTGGATGAAACCCGATCAGCTGGCAAAATACAATCTTACCCCTACCGATGTCATTGATGCCATTTCTGAGCAAAATGCGCAGTTTGCAACGGGCAGGTTTAACCAGTCGCCTTCTAAAACGTCTCAAGCGTACACTTTCACCGTGACCACACAAGGACGTTTTGATAAGGTTGAAGAGTTTGAAAAGATTATTTTAAAATCAAACAAAGATGGCTCGACCCTTCGCTTAAAGGATGTGGCACGACTTGAATTAGGAGCAGAATCCTACGATATCACTTCAACCTTGAACGGTCAAACGATGGTGCCGATTGGTATTTATCTCCAATCAGGTGCGAATGCATTAGATACGGCAAAACGTGTTGATGAGGCGATGGAAAAACTCTCTAAATCCTTCCCTGAAAATATGGAGTATCGCACCCCTTACGATACGACAAAATTTATTCAGATTTCGGTGAATGAAGTGGTAAAAACTTTCATTGAAGCACTTTTACTCGTTATTGCCATTGTTTATCTGTTTTTGCAAAATATGCGAGCGACCATTATCCCCGTTTTGGCGATTCCTGTCTCCATCATTGGAACCTTTGCGGGAATGTATGCCTTAGGCTTTTCGATTAACCTTCTCACCCTTTTTGGACTTGTTCTTGCGATTGGTATCGTCGTAGATGATGCGATTATTGTTATTGAGAACGTTGAGAGGATTTTACACTCTGAAAAAGAGATCAGTGTTAAAGATGCGACCATTAAAGCGATGCAAGAGGTTACAGGTCCTGTTGTGGCGATTGTTTTAGTGTTGTGTGCGGTGTTTATTCCTGTCTCTTTTATGGGTGGCTTTACGGGGCAAATGTATCAACAATTTGCCATTACCATTGTTATCTCGGTTATTATCTCAGGTATGGTGGCTTTAACACTGACTCCTGCTTTGTGTGCGATTTTCCTCACGAAAAAAGAGCCAAAACCGTTTTGGTTTGTTAGAAAATTTAATGAATTTTTTGATGCCTCAACCAACTGGTTCACGAGTGGGGTAAGTTTAGTGGTGCGTCATGGAGTCATTAGCCTCATTGTTTTTGCGGCATTGATGGGAATGACCTATGGGCTTTTTCAAAAAGTGCCAAGTTCTCTTGTTCCTATGGAAGATAAAGGCTACCTAATCGCAGTCACGGCTCTGCCTCCTGCTTCTTCATTGCATCGTACCCAAGCGGTGAGTGCACAGGTTAGTGATATTACCAACAAAATGCCAGAAATCGCTTATAATATCTCTATCTCAGGTTTTGACCTTTTAAGCGGTGCGGCAAAAACCAATGCAGCAACAACCTTTTTGCCACTTAAAGATTGGAGTGAGCGTAAAGCTCCCAATCAGCATTCAGAAGCCATTAGTGGCGCACTCAATGGTGCGTTGTTTGGTGTTTCTGATGCGACGATTTTTGCACTCAATCCACCACCGATTATGGGTCTTAGTATCTCAGGCGGTTTTGA
This sequence comes from Campylobacterales bacterium, assembly GCA_016930915.1. GTDB lineage: Bacteria > Campylobacterota > Campylobacteria > Campylobacterales > Sulfurospirillaceae > Sulfurospirillum. The sequence continues at coordinate 73,111 of JAFGFU010000025.1, read as the reverse complement.
GATGTATTTGCAAGATAGAACAGGCGGTTCCCTTGAGGCTCTAGGTGCTATTGCTGATCAAATTGTTGCTAAAGCGAACCAAAGACCTGAACTCTCTATGGTGCGAAATTCACTCAATATGAAAATTCCTCAGTATAAAGTGAATCTGGATAGAGAAAAAGCGAAAGCTTTGGGTGTTTCCATCGATGAAGCGTTTAAAACGATGCAAGCAACCTTCGGGGCTTACTATGTCAATGACTTTAACCTTTTTGGTAGAACCTATCAGGTCAACGTGCAGTCTGAGGCTGATTTTAGAGAGAAACCTGAGGATTTAAAACATGTCTTTGTCAAATCAAGCACAGGTAAACTCATTCCTTTAAGTTCATTGGTCAGTTATGAGCGAAGCGTGGGTGGCGATGTCATTGAGCGTTTTAACGTCTTTGCAGCAGCGAAAATCGAGGGTGAGCCAAAACCGGGGTATACCTCAGGTGATGCACTTAGAGCCATTGAAGAAGTGGTGAAAGAAATCGCACCTGAGGGCTATGCTACAGCGTGGGCGGGAACTTCTTATCAAGAAAAAGCGATGTCAGGCAGTGGCTCCCAAGCCTTCCTTTTTGGTATTGTCTTTATCTTCTTAATTCTTGCAGCACAGTATGAGAGATGGCTTATGCCACTCGCCGTTGTCACCGCAGTACCTTTTGCGGTGTTTGGAGCGATTATGGCGGTCTATTTACGAGGGCTTAGCAATGACATCTATTTCCAAATTGGTCTTTTAGTCTTGATTGGTCTTTCAGCTAAAAATGCCATCTTAATTGTGGAGTTTGCGATGCAAGCGCAAGAGAGAGGCAAGTCGATTTTTGATGCAACCCTAGAAGCGGCACGATTGCGTTTTCGCCCCATCGTTATGACATCTCTTGCCTTTACCATTGGTGTTTTACCTTTGGCTTTAAGCTCTGGTGCGGGCGCAGGAAGCCGTCATGCGATTGGTACGGGTGTTATTGGTGGAATGATTGCGGCAACGACTATTGCGATTTTCTTTATTCCACTCTTTTACAACTGGTTAGCACAACTTAATGCAAAATTTTCAAAAAAAGGAGAGCGTCATGATGCCTAAGCAAATACTTACACTCTCAATCGTTGCCCTTTTGATGGGAGGATGTTCACTCTCTCCTGAACTTAGCATTCCTAAAAGTGAGTTTCCTGCACACTATTTAGCATCAAAAGAAGTGTCAACAAGCGCTTCGTTGATGCAGTGGTGGAAGGCGTATGGGGATGAAAAACTGAGTGCATTGATTGAGGAGGCATTGGCGAATAACTATGACCTTCAAAGCTCAATGGCAAACATCTCACTAGCTCGTGCTACGCTCTCAAGCGCTACATCAAATCGCTACCCAAGTCTTGATGCGGAGGGAAGCGGTAGAAAGTATCGTAGCAGTGCGGATACGTTTAACTCAACAAGTCACAATACCTATAATAATTTTGGGCTGAGTGCGGTGCTGAGTTATGAGCTTGATTTGTGGGGAAAATACAAAGAAGCAGAAGCCTCTGCAAAATCCTCTTTAATCGCAACATATGCGGCAAAAGAGACGGTTAAAATTGCGTTAATTGCGAGTGTAGCGGAGGGATACTTTACGCTCATTAGCCTCAATGAACAGCTTGATGTTGTTAAAGAAACCATTGTGGCACGAGAAGAGGGCTTGAAGCGTTACGCTGTGCAGTACAAAGCAGGCTCTATCACCAAAGCAACGCTTTTACAAGAAGAAGCGGAGCTTCGTAGCGCGCAAATCAATAAAGATAGCCTAGAGCAGTCTATTGTGACACAGCAAAGTGCGCTGGCTGTCTTAGTTGGAAAATCACCTAAAGAGATTGCAGCGTTTGCTAAAACAAGTCTGCCTAGAGTGCTTCCAAACGACATTGTTGTGCCATCAAATTTACCATCAGAACTTTTAAACAACCGTCCTGACATTAAACAGGCTGAGGAGAACCTCAAAGCAGCCAATGCCAATATTGGGGTGGCACGCTCTGCGTATTTCCCCAGCATTAGCCTCTCTGGAGTCTTAGGGTATGAGAGCACACAGCTCTCCAATCTGGTGAGTTCACGTTCTGCCATGCACAACGTTGGTGGAAGCGTGGCATCTCCTTTGTTTAACATGGGAAAAACCAGCTCCAGTGTTGAGAGTGCCAAAGCGAACAAAGAGATAGCAGAGATTAGCTATGCGCAAACGGTACAAAAAGCGTTTCAAGAGAGTTATGATGCGCTCAATACCCGTCATATTCTCATCACCAAGCTTGAACACCAAAAAGCGTATCTTGATAGTATGGCACAAGTCTTTGTATTGAGTAAGCGTCAGTATGAGGCGGGATATGGGGATTATTTAGCGCTTTTAGATGCTAAACGTAACTACCTTTCTGCTCAACTTGCACTCATTCAAGTCAAACAAGAGCTCTTAAGCTCAGGTGTCTCTTTGTATAAAGCCTTAGGTGGCGGCTTTGATAAAGAGCATTTTAAAGAAGAAACGTCTGCGCTTTAATCTTTACATGTAAAACCTCTTGCACATTTGTGTCAGAGGTTTTACTCCTTCATTTTCTATCATAACAGTGTAGAATTAGGCAACTATTTTGGAGAATATATCTAGCGTTCATGCGCATTTATCTCTATAATAAAAGCTTACATGTAAAAAGGAGTCACACGATGGATGAAGCGATTGAAAAGTGTCGTTTAGAGGTGATTGATGTCATTGATAGGCTCTATCCTGACTGCAATGAAATTGTTCAAAGCAAGATAGCACCTCTTAGTTTTTATCTAGCATCTTCTCCGAGTGAGTTTAAAAGCATTGTGTATGAACCTTCCCTTTGTCTCATTTTACAAGGTTCTAAAGCGGTGGGGTTTGGGCATGAGATGTATCATTATCGGGAAAACGAGTATCTTTTAGCCTCAACGCATATCCCAGCAGATGTTAAAATCATGGAAGCTTCTACGCAAAAACCGTATCGAGGGCTAACACTAACCTTTAGTTTAGAGGCGATTTATGAAGTGCTTAAACGTGTTCATCCTAATAAACTAAAATGTGAACATAAATCCGAAAAAGGACTCTTCTTTGATACCTTACATGTAAAGCTTTATGAACCTATTGCAAGGCTTGTGAAGCTCTTAGAACGCGAGCAAGAGGAGATTGATTTTCTCTCACCACTGATTATTAAAGAGATTTTATTTACGCTGATTAACGATAAAAGTGGCTATTTTCTCAATAAATTTGCGATGGAGGGTACGACCTCCAATAAAATCGTTAAAGCCATTTCAGAAATCAAAAATAACTTTAATGAAAAGCTTAATATGGCAGAACTTGCCAAGCGTATCGATATGAGTGAGTCGCATTTGTATCAAAATTTTAAAACCATCACCTCCCTCTCTCCACTGCAATTTCAAAAAAAACTTCGCCTTGAAGAAGCCAAAAAGATGCTCAGTGTCCGTAAAATTGACATTTCTGAGGTGGCATTTTTAGTCGGTTACGAAAGCCCATCGCAATTTAGCAGAGAGTACGCTCGTATGTTTGGCATGCCTCCTAAGGAGCATCTCAAACAGTTACATGCCTAAAATCTATTTTTTGGAGAAATAGGCAGGTGTTCTAAAGAATCGTTCTAGGGCTAAAAAGAGATTTTTTTTATAATGACTTTGAAACATTTTAGGAAAGAGGAGTTCATTATGAAGAGAGAAATTAAGGCATCCAGACGTGATTTTATGAAGAAAAGCGCATTGGTAGGTGCAGGGTTGGTTGCTATGAGCACTGAAGCCTTAGCGGCACCTGCTAAAGAAGCCTCTTTACAATCTCAAGGAGGTAGACCAATGACACAGGTATGGGATAAAACATTTCCCCAGAGTCAAAGAGTTGAACATCACAAAGTGAGTTTTAAAAACCGCTACGGCATTACCCTCGTGGGCGATATGTATCTGCCTAAACATCGCCAAACACCCTTATCTGCGCTAGCGATTTCAGGACCTTATGGAGCGGTGAAAGAGCAATCCTCTGGGTTGTATGCACAAACGATGGCTGAGCGAGGTTTTGTTGCACTCGCATTTGACCCCTCTTATGTTGGAGAAAGTGGTGGAGAACCACGCAATATCGCTTCACCAGAGATTAACACCGAAGACTTTAGTGCCGCAGTGGATTATTTAGGGATTCAAACTTTTGTCGATAAAAATCGTATCGGAATTATCGGTATTTGTGGGTTTGGTGGTATGGGGCTTAATGCGGCAGCGATAGACAAACGTGTTAAAGCGGTTGCGGTGACTAGTATGTATGATATGTCACGAGTTATGGCAAGAGGCTACTTTGATAAAATGAGCTTAGACGAGCGCACTAAAATGCTAGAGCAAATGAATGAACAACGCTGGGTCGATGCACAAAAGGGAACACCTGCTTTGGGTGGTCGCATTTTGCCTGAAAAACTAAAGGGGGATGAACCCCAGTTTGTTAAAGAGTATTTTGACTACTACCGAACCCCTCGTGGATTTCATCCTCGTTCACTCAATTCAAATGGTGCTTGGACTGCGACCAATGCATTGTCGTTTATGAATATGCCCTTGATGAGTTACATTAAAGAGATTTCGCCACGCCCATTGCTTATCATCGCAGGCGAAAATGCACACTCTCGTTACTTTAGCGAAGATGCCTACAAAGCCGCCAATGAGCCTAAAGAGTTGATGATTATTCCCAATACGGTTCATGTAGACTTATATGACAAAATGGACAAAATCCCATTTGATAAGATGGAAAATTTCTTTCAAACGCATTTGAAATAGCCTAAAGATTAGGGTTTTTTTAGCACCCTAATCACTCTTTTTTCTTCTACAATACACATCAAAGGTTTTTTATGAAATATACCCATACGCATGCACATACATCTACGCCTCTTTGGAGTGCAGTTTGGGCAATGTCTATGTGCGCAATGGTCTTAGTCGCATCTGAATTTATGCCAGGCAGTCTTTTAACACCCATTGCGAGTGAGTTACACATGAGCGAAGGTTATACGGGGCAGTCTATTGCCATTTCAGGTTTTTTTGCATTGGTAACAAGTTTATGGCTGACTTCATGGATAGGGCATAGCAATCGTCGTAATGTGCTACTTTTTTTTACGCTCTTAATGGGCATATCAGGCATCGTGGTCACGTTTACTTCCAATGCGACTGTTTTAATGATAGGACGAGCGTTGTTAGGAGTTTGTGTGGGTGGATTTTGGTCGATGTCCGCAGCCGTTGTGATGCGATTGGTTCCCCAAAAAGAGATTCCTAAAGCGTTAGCATTACTCAATGGTGGAAATGCACTCTCGACGACGGTTGCTGCACCTTTGGGAAGTTTTTTAGGAGGATTGATTGGTTGGAGAGGCGCATTTTTTACTATCGTCCCTTTAGCGCTCCTTGCTTTGGTGTGGCAATGGCGCTCACTGCCTTCTTTGCCTGCTAAAAAAAGAGATGATGGTAAAAAAACGTCTGTTAAACATGTCCTAAAATTGTTAAAACGAACGGATGTGTGTTTTGGAATGTTAGGAGCGATGTTTCTTTTTATGGGGCAATTTGCACTTTTTACCTATCTTCGTCCCTTTTTAGAGAGTGTTACAGGGGTTGGCGTAGAAGTCTTGTCATTGATATTATTGGCGATGGGATTTTCAGGCTTAGTTGGAACATTTGCAATGGGAAGTGTTTTGAAAACAAGCTTGTATCGTCTCTTGATTGGCACACCTCTTTTGATGATGGTCATAGCCCTTTCACTTATTTATGTTGGCTCGTCGCTGAGTGCCGTTTTCGTGCTTCTGAGTATTTGGGGATTTTTAGGAACATCCATTCCTGTGGCATGGTGGACGTGGCTTAGTCAGACATTTCCTCATGAAGCAGAAGCAGGAGGCGTGCTAATGGTGGCGATTATTCAATTTGCTATTACGATGGGTGCTTCCATGGGTGGGCTTTTCTTTGATACATTGGGTTATGAAGCCACGTTTGTATTTTCAAGTGTATCTCTTGCGTGTTCTATGCTGATGGCTTTTATGATTGCTTTACAAAAATCTTTACATGTAAAAGCATAAAAGAGTTAAAAAAGACTCTTTGAAAGACCTTTGGTTCATTACAATTCTTATCATAATTCAAAAAAGGTGGAAAAAATGAAGTTTAAAGTCTTTAGTTTTTGTCTTTTATTTGTTTGGGCTTTGGGTGTCAATTTGATTTTTAATGGACAAGACCATAGGTACCATGAAATTGCCAAAGCTCAAGCGCAAGAGATTCTTCGCTCACATACTTCTTCTACACTTGTTGTAAACTCCTAAGAAGTTTGGGTGTAAGTGTGACGGTGGGTTTCAAACACCACCGTCTTAAAGCTTATAGAGCCTTTTTAAGAATTTCTCCAATGACCTCTTTGGTATACATATCTCCCAATCCAAAATAGTGCGCATTATCCACGGCGTTATCAATAATTTCAGGAACTCTTTTCTCTTCGATTCCATACGCTGAAAAGCTCGTTGGTGTACCAATTTTTCTAAACCATGCTTGCAAAGCGTCAATGCCTGCTTGTGCATTATCCAGTCCAAAAATGGTTTTGGCAAAACGAGTAAATTGCGCTTCATTGTATTGGCGATACCACTTCATCCACGCAGGCATCACAATCGAAAGCCCAGCACCATGAGGAATATTGCACATAGCGGAGATGGCATGTTCTATCATGTGATTTGGAAAACCAATGCCCGCAACACCCACATGCGTTAAGCCGTTTAAAGCACACGTAGCCGCCCATGCAAATTCGCCTCTTGCCTCATCATCGTTTGGATTTTTTAGAAGTTTCTCTGTGGTTTCCATCACGGTTGTAATAATCGCTTCAATCTGCTTACTGACAAATACAGGATGTGTTGTAGCGGTAAAATAACCCTCAATACAGTGTGCAATCACATCAGAAGCCGAATAGACCAAATACTCTTTGCTCACACTGCTTTGAAGTTGAGGGTTGATGATAGAGACTTTTGGGAAGAGTGCGGGTGCTTGAATAAAATACTTTTGATGCGTTGCGTCGTTGGTAATAACCGCTCCATGGTTCATCTCACTGCCCGTTGCGGCAAGCGTGATAATATCAAAAATCGGCAATGCCTTTTCAATTTTTGCTTTACCTAAGAAAAAATCCCAAACATCGCCCGCATAGAGTGTCCCAGCGGCAATGGCTTTGGAACTATCCAACACAGAACCGCCACCCACTGCTAAAATGGCATCGACATTCTGAGCTTTAGCGACGTTGATACCTTCATAGACTTTCGAGAGCAGAGGATTGCTCACGATACCACCTAATGTGACAACGTGAATGTTGTGTGCCTTAAGACTCGCTGCAACCGAGTCAAACAGTCCATCTTTTTTAATGCGCTCGCTCCCATAAGTCAGTAACACTTTTTTAATGCCATTTTCTTCTAGGTGCTTACCTATCTCTTTTTCTTTATCTCTTCCAAATTCAACTTTGGTTGGGTTCCAAAAGGTGAAATTTTCCATGTTTTTTCCTTCAATGTGTTTGGAGTATTATAGAATGAAAAGAGGATAAAGCCCTAGACCAATTATCTGTAAAATTTGCCTAATTCTCCAAAACGATGTTACATGTAAAGAGTTTACGCCTGAAATTCGCTCATATACGTACGGTACAAAAGAGGCACTAAGTTTTTTTGCAGTTTGGGATTGTGCCTGCTTTGAATAGCTGTGGCTTTAAAAAAGCGTTGCCATAGCTCTTTGATATGGGCTTCGTTTTGGGAGTAGATAGGTGCATCAAAAGAGGCAATGGAGTGAATCTGTGTAGAACTTTCATCTTTCACAAAAGCCAGAGAGCGTGTCATATCGTGAATAATAAAAGGGATTTTGCCTAAGCGTTTGGAAAAATGCTCTCCCAAAAAAGGCAAAATGTTAAATTTCGTCTCGATTTTTGCGTAGAGTGTGCCATCTTCTAGCTCTTCAAAACGGGTGAAACCGTACATTTTATGTACCAAAGAGAGGAGCTCTTTTTCAAGGGTTTGAATGTAAAAAAGATGAGGGTTGGTGATGTTTCCAAGCAGCTTAGGATTTTTAAAACCGATACGAATGTACTCTAAAAGGGAATGTTCATGTGTTTTAGTGTCGCATAAAAAGATATTAAAAATGGTGCGTTGTCTCTCTTTAGTGAAGTGCTTTTGCAGAGCATGTAAAACTTTGGTTGCTTTTGTTTCATCACTTAGGATTTCATAGACTCTTTCAAAAACCAAACGCTCAGGCATTTTCTTAACAATAGCGCTTACATGTAACTTTGCATAGTACACTTCATACACCAGCGTTAAAAACCCCTCAAAACTCCCATCGTACAGCACCATCATCACAGCTCTCCCGTATAGATAGAGGTATCAAACAGGGTAGGTTGGATGATGTCACCTCCTTGATGAATGAGGGCAAGTTTGAGTCGCTCTTCATAGAGATGAGAAGCTCTGTAATAATCACTTCCCGCAACGATGAAATAGCGTGCTTTTTTGAGCGAAATTTTAAGCTGCGTCAGGTCTTCAAAGCTAAGTGTTTTAAACCGTCTGGCTTGTAAAATTTTGAGAATACTTCGAATGCCAAGCCCAGGGATGCGAATCATCACCTCTTTGGGTGCGGTGTTAATGTCGATGGGAAAAAAGTCTAAATGGCGCAGTGCCCAGAAGGTTTTGGGATCAAACTGCATATCGAGGTTTTCATTTTCATTTAAAATTTCATCGTAGGAAAAGCCGTAAAAGCGAAGCAACCAATCGGCTTGATAGAGCCTGTGTTCACGAAGCAGTGGCGGTTTGCAAAGCTCTGGAACGGGTAAGTGTTTGTGGTGGTTGACCGCAATGTACGCTGAGTAATAGACCCGCTTTAAAAGTGCTTTTTGGTACAAGGAGGAGGAGAGTTTTAAAATGTCAAAATCGCTCTCACTGCTTGCTCCCACAATCATTTGTGTGCTCATCGAAATAGGCTTATTATGACGCTCTAGGCTAATGTCACGAGCGTGTTTGAGGGGTGAGAGAAGCTTCTCTTTGCTTTTATCGGGGGCTAAGAGGGCAAGACTTTTAGCACTGGGAAGTTCGATGTTGGAGCTCACACGGTTGGCTAAAAGGGTGGCTTCGTGAATCAGCTCTTTGGAGCTTCCAGGGATGAGTTTGACATGAATGTAGCCGTTAAAGCGGTACTCGTGACGCAAAATACGCAAGGTTTGTAATAGCAGACTCATCGTATGGTCTTCGTTTTTGATGATGCCTGAACTTAAAAAAAGCCCCTCAATGTAGTTGCGTTTGTAAAAGTTGATGGTAAGCTCAGCCAATTCTCGTGGACTAAAGGCGGTGCGAGGTGTGTCGTTGCTCACACGATTGATGCAATACGCACAGTCGTAAATGCAGATGTTAGAAAGTAGCACTTTCAAGAGTGAGATGCACCTTCCATCGCTGGTGAAACTGTGGCAAATCCCGCTGTTATGCGTACACCCAAGCTCGCCTGTTTTATAGTTGTTCTCACTGCCACTGGAAGAGCAGGAAACATCGTATTTGGCGCTGTCGGCTAAAAGGGTGAGTTTGTCGGTCACTGTCATTTTCATGCAAAAAGCATACTTTGTTTTTACATGTAAAGACTAAAATATTTCAAAATGAAATGTGTTAATCTCCAAATTTAATTAAATAAGACAAAAATTGGGTTATAATTTTGAAAACAGTTTAAGGAGCCATTATGGATAAGAAAAAATTATTTTTAGATGCGATGAATTATCGCCATGCGTGTAAATTATTTGATACAACAAAAAAGATTTCAGAAGATGATTTGAACTTTATTTTAGAGGCAGGTCGCCTAAGCCCTAGTTCTTTTGGCGTTGAGCAATGGAAATTTGTGGTGGTGCAAAATCAAGGCTTAAAAGAGGCGATTGAAAAGGTTGCATGGAATCAAAAACAGATTTCAACATGCAGTGGTTTGCTGGTTATTTTAGCCAGAAAAGATGTTAGAAGTAGTGATGCGTATACCCAAAAACAACTGAGCCGTTGGGGTTTAGCACCTGAGGCGTATCAGGGATTTTTGGGCGTCTATCAGGGATGGGTTGATGGCAGAGATGACCATACTATTGAGATGTGGAGTGAAAAACAGTGTTATATTGCAGCTGGAAACATGATGAGTGCAGCGGCGTTTATTGGGATTGATTCGTGTCCGATTGAGGGATTTGAGTTTGAAAAAGTTGATGCACTTTTAGGAATTGATACAAGCGTGTACCAAAGTGCGCTCGTAATTCCTTTTGGATACCGACAAAATGAGCAAAGAAGCAAACACCGCTTGAGTTTTGACGAGGTTGTAGAGTTTAAAAAATAATTCTCATAAAACTTGTTTTATGAAGCTTTAGGGGGTGTCGGGGATTTATCCCTGACCTTAAGCAATGAGTTTTACTCATTGTTTAAGATACCGTTACGCAAACTGCGTAACATAAGCTTAAAAAATAATACGTGCTAGCCCAAGCGTAAATAAAACCAATGCGACCTCTTTTTGTGAGGGGTCGTACATGAGTGTAAAAAGCGCACTTAAAAGGAGTACTATACCAAACATAAAAGGTTTGAGATAGCTTTTTAACTCTTTTTTGAGCCACTCTAGTTGGGAGAGTGAGAGTTCGACTTTAAGCTCGCCATCGCTGATTTGTTGGAGTGAAGATTTGACGTGGTGAATGGTTAAGGGAAGTGATTTGAACTCTTTGATTAAACTCTCCAAAATACCCTCATCTGCACCTAAGGCTTTGGGAATATTCTCTTGTAAAATGGGCAAAATATCTTTTATACCATTAAAATTTTCAATATACGTTGTGCCTAATCCCTCAATAATTGCACTCACACGCAAAATATAAATCGCTTCTTGTGGGAGTTTAAACGGTAAATCACGGGTAGAATTTAAAACATCAAAGGCGAGTTTTTGCATGTTCTCTGAGCTTAAATTTTCATTGCCAAAGATGTCAAACATACGCTCACTTAAAAGGGCTAACTCTCCCACGGGCGCTTCATACGCAATGGTTCCTAATCGTTTGCTTGCACTGATGTAAAGCTCATAATCTTTTTCATTGGCGGCTTTTAAGAGTTCAATAATGGCAATTCTCGTTTGGTTGGGAATAGTTTTTACCATACCAAAATCAAGCAGGATTAGTTCTCCTTTGGGAGTAATAAGCAAATTTCCAGGGTGAGGATCGGCGTGAAAGTAGCCACGAAGCAGCATCTGTTCGGTGTAAAAAGAGATAAGCTTGCCAATAATCACTCTAAAATCAATTTTCTCTTTTTGCAATCGTTCTTTATCATCAAAACGAAATCCCTCTTCAAAACTCATCACCAAAGCATCTTCACTGCAATACGCCTCCAAAGGCGTTGGAAAACGAATGCCTGAACGGGCGTAAGTGGTAGAAAATTTTTGAAGGTTGTGAAGCTCTGTGGTCATGTTGACTTCTTGAAGTATCATCTTTGAAAACTCAACAATGACTGCTTCAATAGAATTTTTTGTGTAGTGTGAAAAAAGTGGGCGAAAGAGGGCGTTAAAAAAAGAGATAATGACAATGTCCGCACGCACTTGCTTCTCAATATCCAAACGCCTGAGTTTAATCGCTACTTTTTGCACACCCAAGCGTGCTTCATGCACTTGCCCAATAGATGCTGAGGCAATGGGTTCAAGCGTAAAATCTTCAAAAGGCATGGTAGGAAAAGCACGAGAAAGTACGCTCTTTAGCTCAGAGGCTGACATGGGAGGCAGTTGGTCGTGCAGGGATTTTAACGCATCCAAATATTCAGCACTAAAGAAATCCGCCCGTGTGGCTAGCACTTGTGCTAGTTTAATAAAACTCGCCCCAAGGCGTACAATCGTGTGGTTAAACGCACGAGGGGAGAGGGGTTTGAGAAAAAAAAGACGCTCCTTTTTTTTGAGCAATAAATAGACACTGAGCAAAAAGGAGAAAACGTCATAAACCCTTTTGGGGTTGAAAAGATGCCAATAGATCACGAAAGTTTTGATTTAAGCTCCTCAATGTCGCTTTTGGTCGCAAGCCCTAATTCACCCACCACCTCTTTGATCATCTCTTTGATTTTGGCTTTGATGCGCTCATCTTCATCTTTGCCCCTTTGGCTGATAGAGTCTATAAAACTCTTTGCATCGCTGGTGCTTATTTTGCCTTTTTCTTCAAGCACTTTAAGCTCTTCTTCGATTTTTTCTTTGAGCACAACCATTCCGCCTAAGCCTACATGTAAAAACTCTTTTAACATACGATGCTCCTTTTGTTTTGTCACTATTTTAACACGATTTGAGCAACACGGAGTAAACGAAATTAGGTTGTGTGTGAAAAGGTGCTTAAAAAGCGTTTTCGAGCCTTTTCATGCTCGATAATGGGTTTAGGATAGTTGGGAATGGTATGGCGTAAAAGGTAGCTTTCTTTGTGAAGCAAGGTAGATGGAGTGTTGTTTAGCTGTGGCAAAAAACGTTTAATGTAAAGGGCTTCTTTGTCAAATTTGAGCGATTGAGCGTAAGGATTAAAGATACGAAAGTAGGGCTGTGGGTCGATACCAGTGCCTGCGCACCATTGCCATGAAAGCACATTGGCCGAAGCGTCATAGTCTAAAAGGTGCTGTGCGAAAAAGGCCTCTCCTTTTTGCCATGGAAGCAGTAAATGTTTGGTAAAGAATGAGCCAACGACCATACGAGCACGATTGTGCATGAGCCCCGTTTCAAGCAGTTCATTGACTGCTGCATCCACCAAAGGATAGCCTGTTTGCGCCATGACAAAGCGCTCATAACTCTCTTGATTTTTCTCATAGGGGGGATTGTACTTATAATTCTCCCACGCAAGATGGGGAAAATGATAGAGCAAATAGGCGTAAAACTCACGAAAAATAAGCTGTCTAAAAAAAGGCTCAGTCGTATAACCTTGTTTTTTTAGACCCACCAAATAACGCACCACTTCTCGAATCGAAATGGTACCAAAGCGCAAATGCACACTTAAGAGCGAGGTCGCATCAAGCGCTAAAAAGTCTCTATCGTGCGCATACGCATTGACTTTACATGTAAAGATTTCTAGGGCTTTTTGAGGCTCGCTCATCTTTACATGTAAAGGGGTAAATCCTATGCTTTGAAGGCTTACATGTAAAGCTGTTTTGCTCTCTTTTTCAATGTGCCACAGTGCGTTAAAATCAAACGTACACAGCGTTTGTGTTGCTTTTGTGTATTTTAATACATGAAATTGTGTGTAAAGTTGCTGACATGCCTTGTAAAAAGGGGTAAAGACAAGATAGGGCGTGCCATCTTTTTTGAGCACTTCATTGGGTTCAAAAAGGTAGCAATCATTCAGTGCGTGAAAGTGTATCATCGCTCCCACGGTTTTATCTCGCTCTTTAGCGTACGCATCGTAATCCACGCTGGCATACACCTCGCTAAAGCCTAAGCTTTTAAGATAGGAAAAAACCTCCAAAGGTGTGCCATAAAAGAGCGCTAAATCAAGCCCTAAAGCTTCAAGTTTGGCTTTAAGACGCACCACCTGCTCGAAGATAAACGCCACCCTGCGGTCAGCTTTAGGCAAAGAGTTTAAGATGTTTGTATCAAAAATGAAAATGGGTAAAACCTCACCCTCAACGCTTAAAAGCATGGAGTCATCCACCCTCAAATCCCGCCTAAACCAGAGCACCTTTTTCATGCTTATTTCCCCTCTTGAATGACTGAACGCAGTGCCAAATCTTTAGGATAAGGATTGAGAAATTTTTGATTTAGAAGGTAATGTATTTCATACTTTTTAGCTAAAAATTCTATGGTACTCATCACAGCTATCAGTGGGACTATCTCATCACGAAACTCTTCAATTTGCAGATGAAGCGCTTGTTTTTCAACACTTGTTAGCTCTTTTTTGAAGAAGCCTACCATGTGTTGAAGGACATTAACCGTTTTGGCGATGGTGCTTTTATGCGCAATGGTTTTTTTAAAAAGGCTTAGGTATTCTTCTGAAACTTTTTTCAAGTTTTTTTGCTCATGGTTCGCAACGATTTTGCCTAAAAGGCGGTAGTTCCCTTCGTGTTTGCTTTGCAGTAAAAACTTATACGCGGTATGAAACGCAACCAATTCATTCATGTTTTGTGCGTGTTTTTCTAAATGCATGGCATCGTGGTAGGCAAAGAGTTGCATAATGAAGTTTTCCCGAAGCCACGGGTCGAGAAGACGTGCTTCTTCCTCGATGGGAAAGTCCTCAAACGCCTCTTTACATGTAAGCGCAAACAGCCCATCTTTTTTGCCCTCACTCATCGCACCTGTATAATACTTTGTACTCCCAAGACCACAACTAGGAGACTTTGACTTTAAGATAATGCCACAAATAGGCTCACTTTGAATCTTACGTAATTCCTGCGCCATCGCCGCATTCATCTCTTCTGTGACATCCGCTTTTGAAAAGACCGTGATGACGTTTTTTTGTCCATTTTTAAGCACAATGCGTATCGTCTCACGAGGCGTGCCAAAGGCTAAATGCTCAGGACAAAAGGGGATAAATGAAGCATATTTTCCCAGCTTATCGGTAAGAAATCTATCCCGTTGTCCCGTTTTGTCATAACGAATCGGCTCACCCAGTAAACAGGCAGAAATAGCGACTTTGAGCATGTGTTCTCCTTTGAAAAAGCTATGACTATTATAAGCCAGTATGTTTGATAGAAGGCTTAGTGGGGATGTGGTAAAGTAGTAAAATTGATAATTATAAAATGAGGTGAGGGATGGCTAAACTTTTTTATCGTTTTAGAAACACTAAAAGAATTTTTGAAGATGAAGAACTTGAAAAACAAGAAATTTATTTTGCTTCTACTGAGAAGCTAAATGATCCTATGGAAGGGTTTAAAAATTTAGTTTTTAAAGGCGACAAAATAGTGTGGAGAAATTTATTTAAACACTACCTTTTATGCTTAGAATATATGTATCAAACATATTTGATATGTGGTGAAATACATATAAAATATAACGCTGATTTAATTCCTATTTTTAGAACTATTGATGATATAGAAACACCACTATATAAAGAATTATTTAACAAAATTTATTTTGATGTATTTGAAATTTATGGCGAATTGGTAGATAAAATAGCTACAAGAACAACATATATTTCAAAAGATGAATTGATTCGATATTTATATCCATTTAATTTAGTTGCATTGGAAGTGATACAAAAGCATTATGAGTTAAATGGGTTAATTCCCAAAAGATATAATGTTACTGAAATTCAAAAATTTTCAATCGATAATATAATGAAATCTATTGACGCGATAGAAGATATGATAAAAGAACATGGCAATGAAAAAATGGATAGATTTTTAAATTTTTCAGTGTTGTTTTACAAAGAATTAGACTTTATTCAAAATCTTAATTTTAAAGAAACACCAAATAAACTTTTTTTATTGAACTTCACACAAAATTATCTCAAAGCTATTGAAAAACTAACCTATCCTAAAAATTATATAGCCTGTTTTACAGGAGAAGAAGCAGTACATAACTCTTCCGTATGGGGACATTATGGAGATAGCCATAAAGGAGTGTGTTTGATATTTGAAGCCGATGAAAGTCAAGCCATCTCTTTTACTAATGCTAAAGTAGGTTATCATTTAAAGGGTGTAATGTTAGGAAAAATTAATTTATCATTTGAAGAAATAACCTATGATAAAGCTTATCTTGAAATAGATTTTTTTCGCTCTCTTGGAAGATTGCCCATACCAAAATTAAACTCAATGTGGTATATAGATGGCAAAAAGAATATAAGCGATATTCATAAAGAAGTGTTTGATGATGAAGATGAATGGAGAAAAGGATATTGGGACAAATATTCTAACAATAATTTGATAAAGACAAAAGATTGGGAATATGAAGATGAATACCGTCTGCTTCTAAATGCTGGGATGGATGGAGAGATAGATGAAACATATAGAAAGCTAAAATATGACTTTCAAAATTTAAAAGGGTTAATTTTTGGAATAAATACGCCTATGAACGAAAAGGTGAAAATTTTTGAGATTATTAAAAATAAATGCATTGAATATCAAAGAAATAACTTTGAATTTTATGAGGCTTACTATTGTAATTTTAATAAGAATATACAGTTCAAAAAAATAGATATTAATTTTGTAAAAACAGAAAAGAATACAGAAATGGGCAATTTAATATGACCAACACCGCACCAACATCCAATATCTTAATTTACCAAAGTGAAGATGGCAAAACAAAAATAGAAACAAGACTTGAAAATGAGACGGTTTTGTTTGCATAGATTCAGTTGTTCTAAAATTCCGATTTTTCTTTAAAACCGTTTTGCATGTAAAGCCAAAAGACTTTACATGTAAAGATTATTTCGGGCGTTTATCGACTACTCTGACGGCTTTTCCCTCACTTCTTTGCAAAGATTTTGGTGCGATGAGTTTTACTTCGACGTTGATGTAGAGGTTATTTAAAAGGGCGTGTTCAAGGTTTTTCTTAAGTGCGCCCAAATAGCTGACATCATCACTAATGAGGTGTTCATTGAGTTCTACGTCGATTTCGAGTTTATCGAGGTAGCCTTTTTTGTCGGCGATGATTTGGTAGTTGAGTGTGATGCCTTCTTGTTTGGAGAGGACATGTTCGATTTGCGATGGAAAGACGTTTACACCGTTGATGAGAAGCATATCGTCGCTTCTGCCTACGATGCTCTCAATTCTGCCGATGGTTCTGCCACAACGGCATGGAACACGTGTGAGCGAGGTAATATCCCCTGTGCGGTAGCGAATGATGGGCAAGCCTTGTTTGGTAAGCGTGGTGATGACCAGCTCGCCTCGTGTGCCCTCAGGCAAAACTTCACCCGTTTTTGGGTCAATGATTTCTGGGTAAAAATGATCCTCGTGAATGTGAAGCAGGTTTGAGTGTTTGCAATTACACGCAACCCCTGGTCCTATAATTTCTGAGAGTCCATAAATCTCGTGGTAGTCGATACCCCAAATATGCGCTATCTCGTTTTTAAGCCCTTCACTGGTCGGCTCCGCTCCAAAAAATCCTACACGTAATTTAAAGTCTTTTGCTATGTCATAGCCCTCAGCTTTTGCCACTTCTGCCATATGCAATGCAAACGAAGGTGTTGCGGTTAAAACGGTTGCGCCAAAGTCTTTTAAGAGTAGTAGTTGACGAGAAGTAAAACCAGTAGAACTAGGGATAACAGCAATTTTCATGCGTTCTGCTGCATTATGAAAACCAAGACCACCCGTGAAAAGTCCATACCCGTGCGAGTTTTGCATAATGTCTTGACACGTGACACCACCCATCGTAAACGCTCTTCCCATCACTTCCGCCCAAATGTCCATATCGTGTTCCGTGTAACCCACGACGGTGGGCTTGCCTGTGGTTCCACTTGAACTATGAATACGCACGATTTGATCCATATCGACCGAGAACATGCCAAAAGGGTAGTTGTCTCTTAGGTCTTTTTTCTTAGTAAAAGGGAGTTTCGCAAGATCTTCTAATGAAGTGACATCTTGCGGTAAAACACCGTGTTCGTCAAACTTTTTTTTGTAAAAAGGCACGAGATGATACACACGAAGCAGTGTCTCTTTGAGATGTTTAAGTTGCCACGCTTGAAGCTCATTACGGCTTAGGCTTTCGTTTTTACTAAAGGTCATTTCGCTGTTCCATTCTTTACATGTAAAAGTGTTTGGCGTGAACAATCTCAATATTGTTTGCTTTGAGTGCTTCTATGGCATCATCAAAACGCTCTTTTGGCACACTAAAAATGAAAATGCCAGTATTGGCTTCATAAAAGCTATACGTGTAGAGAATGTTGATTTTTGCTTCTGAGAGGGTACTGACAACTTTGTCAAAACTACCCACTACATCTTCAATTTTAACGCCAAAGACATCCGTAAAACGGACACTAAAACCTTCATCTTCTAAGATAGTTTTGGCTTTTTCAGGATTATCGACAATAGTACGCACCAAACCAAAATCGGTGGAGTCTGCCAGTAAAATAGATTTTATGGAGATGCCATTTTTAGAGAGAATGCGTGTAAATTCGCAGAGTTCTCCTGCTTTGTTTTCTAAAAAAACAGAGAGTTGTTTGATGTTGTATTTCATGAAAGACTCCTTTTGTCTATAACACGTACTGCTTTACCAACACTTCGCTCAATAGTTCGTGGTTCAACAAGTTTGATTTCGGCGTTAATGTAGAGGTTGTTAAGCAGTTCGTGTTGGATTTTTTTCTTGACGTTTTCTAAAGCGCCAATGCTGTCTAATGGCATATCTTCCGTGACTTCTACCATGATTTCAAGTTTATCAAGATAGCCTTTTTTATCGGCGATAATTTGATAATTAAGCGTAATGCCATCAATGTTGGAGAGCACATGTTCCACTTGTGAAGGAAAAACGTTGACGCCGTTGACGATGAGCATGTCATCGACACGTCCCATGACGCTTTTCATACGCACATGCGTTCGTCCACAGGTGCAAGGTGTTCGATCTAAAGAGCTAATGTCACCTGTTCGGTAGCGAATAATAGGAAAAGCTTGTTTGGTTAAAGAGGTAATAACCAATTCACCTTTTTCACCATAAGGTAAGACTTCAAGTGTTTTAGGATCAATGATTTCAGGGTAAAAATGGTCTTCAAAAATGTGCAAATCTTTGCTTTCAAAACAGTTACTCGCTACCCCTGGACCTATAATTTCAGAGAGACCATAAATTTCACAGTAGTGAATACCCCAGACACGAGCTACTTCTTCTTTAAGTCCAAGGCTTGTGGGTTCTGCACCAAAAATACCGCATTTAAGCGTAAAATCATTACGTATATCATACCCCTCGCTCAAAGCGGCTTCTGCCATGTGCAAGGCAAAGGAGGGTGTTGAAGTTAAAACCGTCGCTCCAAAATCTTTCATGAGCATCAGTTGGCGTGAGGTAAAACCACCTGAACTAGGCACAACGGTTGCTCCCACCGTTTCTGCACCATAGTGAAGCCCTAGTCCTCCTGTAAAAAGCCCATAACCATAAGCATTATGTACAGTATCTTCTGAGTTAACGCCTGCCATAGTAAATACACGTGCCATGACTTCATTCCACATTTCTAAATCGGCTTTAGTATAGCCCACAACCGTAGGTTTACCTGTGGTTCCACTGCTACTATGTACACGAACAATGGCATCTTTTTTTACTGCAAAAAGCCCAAATGGGTAGTTGTCACGCAAATCTTGTTTTTTGGTAAAAGGAAGTTTAGAAATATCATCAATACTATGAATATCATCGGTCGTAATGCCAAGATCTGCAAATTTTTTCTGATAAAAAGGAACATTGGCACAGACACGTGCTACGGTATATTTTAAACGGGCTGTTTGGAGTGAGCGAAGTTTATAGTGAGGCAGTGTCTCTTCTGCTGACCAAATCATTTTATGCCCTTTGTATCGTTAATTCCTTGATGCAGCACAGCAATATTTTTTTCCGCTACTTTAGGATTCATTTGGGTAATAGCCTCTTCAATCTCTTTACATGTAAAAGGAAAATGGGCATCTTTTGCGAGGGTAACACCTAGCATATAGACATTCAGCGCATTAATGGGAAAGGCTTTCGCTTTGGCTTTAGAAAAAGCATCAATGCTGTGCGTTTCAAAGCTCAGTTTTGGAAAATTGTGATCGGAATTTACGATAATGACGCCTTTTTCTTGACTCAAATATTGAATATTTCGAAGCGCCTCATTTCCCTCTAATGCTATGAGCAAATCAGCTTGCCCTTCATCAATAGCGGGGGCGTAAAACTCACCAATTTTTACATAACACGAAACCGAACCACCTCGTTGAGACATGCCGTGATTTTCAGTTCCTAAACATTTTTGATTTTTAATCGCAGAGGCAATGCTTAATACCTTGACTAAAAAAACAGCACCTTGTCCACCAATACCTGCAATGACAATTTGATATTTCATAAAACTATGCCTCCTCTTTTTTTACGAACGCACCCGTAGGGCAGATAACCTCTAAACATGAGCCACACTCCGCACATAAGAAAGAATCGATTTCCATTTTCCCTGCTTCATTGTAATGCAGTGGTGGGCACTTGTAGTGAGTAATACAGGCATCACAGGCGACACATTTATCTGGATCTATTTCCACAGTAATAGAACCTATGTAAGAAGGTACATTCTCTTTATCCAGCACACAAAATTCTCGAATAACGGCTACAACGGGTGCCGTGGCATTTTTATAGGCTTCTTGTAACGATTTTATAAAATCAACGGTTTTTTCCAAATGTGGTTCGTACACATATTCATGACAGTGTACGCCACACCCTTCTACAATACGTTTAATATCAATTTGTGCTGGATTGGAGCGCTCTGGTGTCGTTTGACGCCCTGTCATAGCCGTGGTAGAATTGTCTAAAATGACTAAAACAAATCGATGGTTTTGAGAGATTGCATTGATCAGTGGCGCAACACCTGAATGTAAAAAGGTACTGTCGCCTATCGTTGCAATAACCGTTTTATCAGGGTCTGAAATACTAAAACCACTCGCCATTGAAATACTAGCGCCCATACACAAAATGGTGTCAATAGCTGCTTGATTCAGCCCTAATGTGTAACAGCCAATGTCTGATGTATAGATGGATTTTTTCTTTTTAAAAACTTTAGTAATCGCAAAATGCACATCACGGTGTGGACAACCTGGACACATATTAGGTGGTCGTTTAGGCAGTTCCTCGGTGTATTTTTCACTTTTATACGCAGAGGTTGCTTTCATCACACCAGTTTTAACCAATGCATCTAAGACTTTATCTTTGGAAAATTCATCAATAAGATGCAGGTGTTTGGTAAGTTTTCCATACAATTTTGGTGAGCTTAATTGCTCTTCAATACAGGGGTAACTCTCTTCAAAAATAATAATTTTATCGTAGTCTTTAAACAGGGCTTCAAGCTTTTCTTTGGGAAGTGGGTAGGGCATATCAAGTTTTAAGATATCAGCTTTAATCTCTAACTCTTCTATCGCTTCTTTAACGTAGCCATCACCCGTTCCACTGGTTAAACACAGGATATTTTCGCCTTTTAAAGCATGTATTTTAGGTTTAATTAAATGATCCCAATTCCACATTTTAAGGGCTTCAAGGCGTTCTATTTGCTCTAAGCCTTGTCTAAAACGACCTGCTGGTGGCACAGCACCCCAACGAGGAATATTTCGCTCAAAATTGCCTTCATTTGCTTTTACATGTAAAGATTCATCCACATCGCAAATCTCTCTGGCATGGCTAACACGCATCACTGGACGAAGCATAACAATGGTTTCAAAATCATGAGAGAGTTGTATGCCTATTTTCACCATATCGTACGCTTCTTGTGGGGTAGCAGGATCAAGCACGGGAATTTTGGCAAATTTAGCAAAACTTCGGCTATCTTGTTCGGTTTGAGAGGAGTAAAAGCCAGGGTCATCACAGGAGACTAAAAGCATTGCGCCTTTAAGTCCAATGTAAGACGCACTCATGAGCGCATCGCTCGCAACGTTAAGCCCAACTTGCTTCATGGTGGTACAGGTTCGTTTGCCCGAAATTGCTCCCGCATAGGCTACTTCAAAGCCTACTTTTTCATTGGTTGACCATTGAGCATAAGCTTCTAAGCTATTTTTATCACGAAATTTTTGAAAATTTCCTAAGATCTCACTCGAGGGCGTACCTGGATAACCTGAGACCATATCAACGCCTGAATGAATAAGTCCTAGAGCAATCGCTTCATTGCCCATTAAAATCTGTTTCATAGTGCTGTGCTCCATCTGTATCTTAATGTTTTAAAGGGTATTGAAACAAAGATTATAATTTACTTATCTAAGAGATAAGAGAAAAATCTTTACATGTAAAATGGGGAATTTTGAAACTTTAAAGATTTTTTATGTAAGAAATATGTTTTAAATGAGAATGAATTAAAGTGATTTATATTACTTTTTGAAAACTTTGCAAAAAAGAGGTACGTATGGAAACATTTGATTTGGGTGTTGGATTGGCATTTTGGCTTATGAATGCTAGTGCCATTTTATGTGTCATTTATGGCATTGTTTACTGGAATAAAGATAAAGAAGAAAAAACGCTGAACACGAAGACGTGGGATAAAGATGAAGCAAAAATCAATAAGGATTTGTAATGGGTATGTTTGAAAATATTATTATTATTCTCTATCTTCTTGTTTTGGGGTATTTGGGATTTATAGGGTATAAGCAAACAAAAAATTCAGCAGATTATCTCATCGCTGGAGGCAATACCCATCCTTTTGTTATGGCGCTAAGTTATGGGGCAACGTTTATTTCAACCGCTGCCATTGTAGGGTTTGGAGGTGTGGCTGCATGGCTTGGAAACTCGTTGTTATGGCTTACGTTTTGCAATATTTTCATTGGCGTTTTTGTTGCTTTTGTTTTTTTAGGCAATCCCACACGAAAAATGGGGATAAGGCTGAATGCTCACACTTTTCCTGAATTATTAGGAAGGCGTTTTAACTCTAAATTCATTCAAATTTTTGGCGGTGTTTTAATTGCTTTTTTTATGCCATTGTATGCTTCGGCTGTTTTAATTGGAGGGACAGAATTCATTGTGGCATATTTTAAAGTTGATTATCATATGGCTTTGTTAGTCTTTTCCATTATTATTACTGGATATGTGCTAGCAGGCGGTTTAAAAGGCGTTATGTTAACCGATGCACTTCAAGGTGTCATTATGTTTATGGCAATGTTGATTCTTTTGGTAATGGTTTTCAAATCGGTTGGAGGCGTTGATGTAGGTTTTTTTAAATTAGAAGAGGTTTGGAGCAAAACCGTTGCTACATTAAGTAATGTCTCTCTTAAGGAATTGCAAGCAGGAAGCCCCGACTTCTTAATGAAACTTTCCATGAATTGGGGATTTCAAGGATGGAATAAAATGCCACTTTTCCTTTCTGAAGGATGGTTGTTTGTCATTACTTCTATTACCATGGGTGTGGGTATTGGTGTGCTTGCACAACCGCAATTAGTGGTTCGTTTTATGACCGTTAAAAGTAAAAATGAGCTCAATCGTGCAGTCTTGATTGGCGGTGTTTTTATTATTGCTATGACAGGGATTGTTTTTATTGTAGGTTCTCTCTCTAATGTATGGTATTACGAATTTAATGAAGGAAAAAATGCACTTCAAAGCACAGGCGGTGTGGGTAAAGTCATTCCTCATTTTATTAATGCATCTATGCCAAAATGGTTTGCGTTTATCTTTTTATTTGCTCTGATTTCTGCGGCGATGAGTACGCTCTCAAGTCAATTTCATGCCATGGGAACAGCTATTGGGCGAGATGTATTTGAGCAAATAGTGGGTAAAAACAATCCAAATTCATTACTGATTACACGCATGGGCGTTGTTATTATGATTATTCTTTCGGTCTCTTTGGCTTATGTTTTTGATAAACAACCAGCCATTATTGCCCGTAGTACCTCTATCTTTTTTGCTTTATGCGCAAGTATTTTTTTACCTGCATATATAGGAGGGCTTTTTTGGAGACGTATGACTAAAAAAGGAGTGATTGCTTCGATGGGTGTAGGAGCCTTTGTTTCAACATTTTGGCTTTTATTTGTTCATTTTCAAGAGGCTAAAGCACTTGGTCTATGTAAAGTGCTTTTTGGCGTAGATTCACTTTTAAGTGGAAAAATTATTTTTGTGGACGCACTCATTATCGCTTTACCTCTCTCCGTATTAACGGCAATTGTGGTATCGCTTATGAGCAAACCTGAAAGTCCAGCTTTGCTTAGAAAATGTTTTGAAGATTAACAGAGGGAATTACCCTCTGTATTCACATTGATGGGATTTAATGCTTCCTGTGAGAAAATTGCGTGTTTTTTTAATTTTTTGCATGGTTGCCCATGTCTCTTCTTTTTCATTTTTGATAATCAACAAAGCTTCTTGAATCAGTGCAGATGCTTGACGCATCTCCTCTTTACTCTGAAATTCTGGCATTTCAAAAATAAGCTTTTCAATACTCTTACTGTTGGCTTCAACTACCGCAACGGTAAATGCATCAATCCACGATTTCATCGGTTTCTTCTTTCCATGCTTGCAGTAATTCTTTGGTTACATTGAGCACTTCATCAAGGCGTGTCGCATCGTTGTGTAAATTTGCCTCGGTGAGAAGTCTTAATTGTTGTGTGTAAAGACCACGTAAATAATAGGCAATGGTTCCACCTTCATAATTTAGGGAATGAATCAGCTCAGCAAAAATAGCAGCACTACGATTAATCCAATAGGTTCTTTTCTCAATATTGCCATCTTCAATTGCTTTTTTAGCTTGGGAAGTAAATCGCAAAACGCCTTCATAGAGCATCTTAATCAATTTTTCAGAGGACTCTATTGAGATATTATTTTGTGAATAAGTTGAATAAGCTAAATTGGTATACATAAGTTTTCCTTTTATAATTAATCGTCGCTATCTGCGTTAATAAGATACGATAATGACTGAAATGAAGATGTCAGTTTATTAATAATCGTATCATAAGCAGCAAATTTCTTTGCCATTGCTTCGTATTTTGTGTCAAGACTTTCTACCAGTTTGGCTCTTTGTTCTGTCAAGAGTGTTTTTTCCGTTGTTAACGACTCAGCATAAATAGATAAAACACC
This sequence comes from Campylobacterales bacterium, assembly GCA_016930915.1. GTDB lineage: Bacteria > Campylobacterota > Campylobacteria > Campylobacterales > Sulfurospirillaceae > Sulfurospirillum. The sequence continues at coordinate 48,513 of JAFGFU010000025.1, read as the reverse complement.
TTCACTACTATCCGTATAGGTTTTTAACAGGTCATTGATAGAAGAAAACATACCTACATGTGTTGTGCTCGAACTATTAACCGTGGTCGCTTTAAGTCCTAATGAATCAAGGGCTGAACTTTTACTACTAATAACAATATTTTCGCCTGTGGTACTTTTAAGCGTAATTGCATTGTTAGAATCCACACTGGCTGTTACACCTGAAATTCCCGCTGCATTAATAGCATTTTGCAAAGCAAGCGCATTTTCTTCAGCGGTTGCACCAGCGGTTGTGCTAAAGCGAACACCTACATCATTAATGGTTAAGTCACCATAGGTGATATTAAGAGCGCCAGAAGCAACACTTGTCCCTTGAAATGTCGTAGTTGCATAAGTCGTAGAACCTGAAAAGTAATCTTGAATATCTTTAGGATCGCTGTTTATTTTAGCGGTAAATGTACTCTCTGTAAATTCAAGCAGACCTGAAGAATTCAGTGAAATACCATAATCCATTAAGCTTCTGCCTTCTTCATCAATGGAGAGAAGTTGTTTACGAAGGGTTGAACTTAAAGAGGTTAGCTGACTAACACCTTGAAATACGCCTGCAGTACTCGTTTCACTGTTGTAAGAAGTCGCTGTTTTTAAATTAGACATAAGATTATTATAAGACGTCACTAAATTGTTGAGTTGTTCTTTGACATCACTCCAATCTTGAGTAATAGAAACTTTGGTTGATTCAGTTCCTGTTTGTTCTTCATTGAGAGTAATGTTAACACCCACCATCAAATCATCAATGGTATTAGAAGAACGTGTAATGCTAACGCCATTAAAGGTAAAACTAGCGTCTGTGGCTGTTTGGAGATGATTATCAGCATTTGTTAAGCCTAAGGCATCTGTTGATGTTCCTGCTTGAACAGTAATGGCATTATCAGCTCCTGTACTATCAGACTTTAAGATCAGTCGATAAGGATTTGTGCCACCTGTGTTGAGTAAAGAGGCAGTCACTTTTCCATCCATTTTATCGTTAATCATATCAGCTAAGTCAGAGAGTGTTGTTGCTGCTGTGACGCTAAAATCGTACGATTTTCCATCAAATTCAAGGGTGATCGTATCACTTCCTGATGCAAAGGTACTTGTCTTCTCTGCATACGAAGTGCTTTGATAAACATCTTGTTTTGCTAGCGCTTCAACACGAATTGTAAAATCTTGTACATTCGTTCCTGCATCTGCTGTAATGCTTATTGCATCATTTGAAACGGTAGTGGAGCGTTGAAGGTACGATGTCTCATCTGAAAGGGCACTGGTTGACGCCTTAAGTGTAGATGCTAATGTTGTAATCGTTGAGAGATCTGTTTGTTTGGTTGAATTGGTCTCTAACTTAGTATCAATAGGATCAAGTTGTGCGGTTTCATCAACGGCGCGCAATTTATCAATAGTATCATAACTGAGCACACCATCACTACCAAGTCCTAGTGAGCTTAGGCTACCTGTTGCCATTGTTTATCCTTTTTTATCAAAAATTATTCCTACGATTTCTCTCATCTTAGCAGAAAGATCCATCGCTTCTTCCGTTGGAATCTTACGAATGGTTTTACCCGTGCTTTTTTCCATGACATTAACGTACATCATGCTGATTTCATCATTGAATCCAAAAGCAATATTGGTTTCCAGCTTATCCATCTGTTGATTCAGTTCACTAATGGTTTGTGTTAAAACATCACCACTTTGTTTGGACTGTTCTTGATTGGTTTTACTGACCTCACTTGTCTGTTCTAATTCCCTAACTGGAGCTGTATCAGCCATTTTTGGAGCGATTGCTGTTCCAACTTGTTTGCTGGTTGCGCTAAATACATCCATCACTAGCCTCCATTAAGATTCTATCATTTTTCCTGTGAACTACATCGACACATCTTTTGTTTTATTTAATGGTATACGTGCAAAACTCACAAAGCTACGTTAGGAGCGTTTAATTTCTTAAGTAGCTCTGTGTTATATTTTCGTCTCTATTCTATTAAGAAAGGTCTGCATGAAAGTGGCATTAGTCTGTCAATCCTTGCTTTTAAATCGTGCATTAAAAAGTTTTTTGGGTGATTTGGTTGTCCCTTATAAGCAGTGCGATTTTGTTATTAGTGATAAAAAAATTGAATTGGATAAACCTATTTTTTATATCGCCAGTCATGAAGGAAATCTGCTGATACCTTTTTCAAAATCAACCTTACTTCTTGCTCTAGAGAAGTTTTTTCAAGAACTGTTAATGAGACAAAGCAGTGTGGATGACATGGTGCCTCAACCCAATAACACACATCTTTTAGAAGAAAAAATTACAGCATTGACAGATAAATTTAGAGCAGAACTTATTCAAACAATTCGAGGGTTTTATGGAAACTAAATCGCTTTTTACGACCATTTCTGCAGGCAAGTATAAGCATAAAAAAATTGAACTTCCTTCTTTGGAGAGCACACGTAGTACCAAAGCGATTTTAAAAGGCTCACTGTTTGATACGCTTCAATATGACATTGTCGATGAAGTTTTTGTTGAAGTGTTTGGCGGTAGTGGTTCTATGGGACTTGAAGCACTCAGTCGTGGAGCAAAACATGCCTATTTTATAGAAAAAGACAAGGCAGCTTTTTCTATTCTTAAACGGAATTGTGAAAGCATTGACAAAGCCCATACGACAGCCATGCATGGAGATAGTTTTGTTCTCTTTCCTACGCTACTTAATACCTTTACATGTAAAGCCTATTTTTATTTTGATCCTCCTTTTTCGATTCGTGATGGAATGGAAAATGTGTATGAAAAAGTCTTATCATTGATTAGCAATATTCCACAAGAAAAAGCGCATTTCATTGCGATTGAGCATATGAGTACGCTGGAGCTACCAGAAACTATTGGTCTTTTTAGCCGTCACAAAACAAAGAAATTTGGCAAAAGCTCACTTTCGTATTACATGTAAAAAATTGGAACATTAATTGCTTTTATGTTGGCAGTAACGCCGATTATAAAGGGAATAAATGAAACTGATAAAACTCTCCTTCATTTGGATTGTAGCGCTAAGTAGCCTTTACGCACAGCGTTTAGGTGATATTGCGAATGTCATTGGCGTCAGAGATAATCAACTCATTGGTTATGGTTTGGTTGTCGGACTTAATGGTACGGGCGATGGCTCATCTTCTGAATTTACGCTTCGTTCACTTTCAAATTTATTGCAAACGGTGAATGTTAAAATTGATCCTGATGATATTAAGTCAAAGAACATTGCAGCGGTTGTGGTCACAGGAAAATTACCTGCATTTGCAAGACAAGGCGATAAACTTGATGTTACGGTCTCTTCCATTGGTGATGCAAAGTCATTACAAGGTGGAACATTGCTTCTTACACCGCTTAAGGGTGTTGATGGAAAAATTTACTCTTTAGCACAAGGCTCCCTAACCATTGGAGGAATGAATGGCAAAGAAAAAGGACAACTTAACCATCCATCAGCTGCCAATATTTTTAGTGGAGCGGTTGTGGAGCGAGAGATTGAGTATGATTTGCATGAACAGGAGTTTGTCAACCTTTCTTTAAAAGAAGCCAATTTTAATACGGCAGTTTCCGTGCAAAATGAACTTAACAAAGCTTTTGGCAAAAAAGTTGCTGTTGCGACTGATTCACGCACCATCCGTATGATGAAACCCTCTCATCTTTCAACCGTAGAATTTTTAGCACAAACCTTAGATATGGATGTTTACTATGAGCGAGAAGAAAAAATCGTGATTGATGAACGAACAGGAACGATTGTTTCAGGTATCAATATTAGAGTAGCGCCTGTGGTTGTGACGCACGGTGATATTACCATTAAAATTGAGCCAAGCGAAATCATACCTGATGAAAAAAGTGTGGATATTGGTGATAACGTTCAAATTGTTGGAAGTGAAAGTCGCATTAAAATGCAAAGAGAGAGTATGACTGTTGCTAACGTTGCACGAGCGCTCAGTAAATTAGGCGCACGTCCTAAAGATATTATCTCTATTTTGCAAAACATTAAACGCTCAGGCGCTATTACAGCACCATTGGAGGTCATTTAATGCAGGTTGATAACAGTGTGGCATTACTAAATGCAAATTATAGCGCTCCATTTTCACAAACAAAATCGCAGGCAGGTGATGCCTTATTAAAAGAGCAAACGGATAAATTTGAAGCTTTTTTTCTGAAGCAAGTACTTGATATTGCCATGAACAGTGAAGAAGAAAATGGGCTTTTTGAAAAAGACGCAGGCGATAAGATTTACAAATCAATGTATAACGATACGATGAGTAGTGCATTAAGCGGTGGTCTGGGATTAAGTCAAATGTTATTTGACTATCTCAAAGCAGGGCGTTAAAGTTTTATTGTTTTGGACGATATGGTTGTAAAGAATTACAATTTAAAAGGGTCTAAAATGATTTCAAAAGTTCAGACGTCCACTGTGGCGTATTTAAAACAGAGTGCTCCTAAAGAGGATGCTTCTAAAGGTATTTCAAAAACAGAAAAGAGTGAGGGAGTAGATAAACTCTCTGCGATTAAAGCCCAGATTGAGAATGGAACATACAAAATTGATCTTGCAAAAACAGCTGGAGCGGTGGCAGAAGAGTTACTCTAAATCCTTACATGTAAAAAGGATAAACGATGTTGACGCACTATTTACGCAATGCAATACAAGATATAGATCATCTTATTGAACAAACACATAAAGATATAGCAGATATTAAAGTAGCTAAACACAGTGAAGTTTTTGAGAGAGCTAAAATTAAAGAGGATTTAATTCATTCTTTTGAAAATAAAAAATCGCTCCTAGACAATGAACTTATGAAAATGCTCAAAGAGAGTGGGAAAAAGTCATTGGAGGATTTATTAAATCAAGAACAACAAGAGCTTTTAGCTCAAATGAAATTTAAACTCTCAGAACTTAAAGTGTGTAATAAACAGTATGCAAAATATGTCGTTACCATCAGCCAGTTTTACAATGTTTTGCTTGATAGTATCTTTCCACGAGATTTGGAAGGATACAAAATTATGAATCATAAACCTGCTTCCCTACTTAAAATAGAGGCATAGTCATGAGTATCTTTAGTACACTCAATACAGGCACTTCAGCACTAAATGCTGCACAAGTTGCCGTCGCTACGACCAGTCAAAATATAGCCAATGTGGATAATGCGTATTATACCCGTCAGCGTGTGACATTAAGTGCAAGTGATGCTTTAAATACTAAAGGCGTTAGTATTGGTACAGGCGTTACCATAACGTCAATTGTACGTATCCATGATGAATTTGTTTTTTCAAAATTACGTGACTCTGCAACCAGTCTCTCTTACGACACATATTCTAAGCAAGTGCTTGAAGAAGTTGCTAAAAAATTTCCTGATTTGGATGAATCTGGGCTTTCTCAGAATATTGCCAATTATTTTACAGCATGGAGCAACCTTTCAACCAATGCAACAGAGGGTTCTCAAAAAATTGCTCTTGTCCAATTAGCATCAACGCTCACTTCAAATATTCAATCGAGTAAAGAGTCACTCCGTTCACTTCAAGATACGCTTAATAGTCAGCTTAAAACTTCCATTGATGAAATTAACAGCATTGGTCAGCAAATGGCTGATTTAAACAAGCAGATCAATATGGTTGAAGCAGAAGAGGGTAATCATGCGAATGATTTACGTGACCAACGTGACCAGCTTGAATTAACATTAGCTAACCTTATAGGAGTTTCTGTTTCAAAGGGGAACGTCACAAGTAATACAACGATTGATCTGAATATGACAGATTCAGGCACAACGTATAATATCAATATTGCTGGAGCTTCTTTTGTTGAGGGAACAACCTTCAATCCTATCGTCATTGACAATACAGAGAATAAAAGCAGTTCATACTCCATTTATACTGAACTCGAGGATGGTACGCGTTATAATTTAACCGAAGTGTTAGATGGCGGAAAAGTGGGCGCAATTCTTGATTTAAGAGGAAGAGTGATCGATTCATCCGAAAATGGGGGCTATCCACAAGATGGTAAAATTCAAACTTATATAGACAATCTTGATACGCTGGCGCAAACACTCATTACAGAAACCAATAATATTTATGCACAAAGTGCACAAGAGAGTATGCAAAGTCCACTATTAGATTTGAAATCCAATACTTCATTAAAAAATGCTTATAATAATATTGAAAACGGCACGTTTGACGTGATCGTCTATAATAGTTCGGGTGAAGCAGTGGCTCGTAAAACCATTACGCTAAATAACTCAACAACGATGGGCGATGATACATTTTCGGACAGTATCCTGACGCAAATCAATAGCAATAAAGATGATAACAGTGACAATAATGGTCTTAATGATGTCGATGACTATTTTGTAGCAACATTTTCAGATGATGGTACTTTTTCACTTACTCCGAAAGGATACAATACAGGGTATACGATTGCGATTGAAGATAATGGAACAAATTTTCCTGGTGCTGTTGGTGTAAGTCAATTTTTTACAGGTACAAATGCTTCAGATATTAGTGTCGTAACACAATATAAAAAAGACCCCTCATCCATGCAAGGGTATAGCGCACCGATTGACGGAAATAATATAGTTGCTAATGCGATGGTTCAGATGCAATATTCAACCCTTAGCTTTTATTCTCAGTCTGGTAGTAGTGTGAAAGAAACCCTAGAGGGTTTTTACAGTGCATTAACGACAAAAATTGGTTCAGATGCTGCCCTATCTGGAAGTAGTTATGATACGAATAGCGCTCTTTACAACAGTGTGTATGAACAGCATCAATCTGTAAGTGGTGTCAATAAAGATGAAGAACTCTCTAATTTAATTAAATATCAAAAATCGTACAGTGCAGCTGCTAAAATTATTACAACCATCGATCAGATGCTTGAAACCCTTTTAGGCATTAAATCCTAGTGAAACGGTTTCCTCTTTTGAGCACTACTCTTTTAGTGCTCATTCTTCTTTTTTCATTTGTAGGTCCTTTTTTTTATACTGCGTCTGCGTATGATTTAAATCCTTCTGCCATTTTAGTTGCGCCAAATAGTGACTATTTTTTTGGAACAGATCGTTTAGGTCGAGATGTGTGTGCAAGATTAATGCTAGGGGGACAAACTTCTTTAATTGTTGGTCTTTTGAGTGCTATGATTGCAAGTTTTTTAGGTTTGATGATTGGTATTAGTGCAGGGTTTTTTCAAAGAAGTGTTGATAAAATTATTATTATTATGATTGATCTTTTTTTGACTTTTCCGACATTTTTTCTTCTTTTAGCATTGATTAGTTATATGAGTGCATCTCTTTGGGTTCTTGTTTTTATTATCTCTATTACAGGTTGGATGGGAATGGCACGTTTGATTCGTAGTGAAAGTTTTGCTATTTCAAATGCTCCCTTTATTAAAATTCTTAAACTCTCTGAGGTAAACTCTTTTAAAATTATTTTTAAATATTTTGCTCCTTTGTTAGCGCCTCTTTTTTTTATTAGTTTTACATTTGGTGTAAGCGGTGCGATTTTAGCGGAGAGTGGACTTAGCTTTTTAGGCATTGGAATTACACCGCCACAAATGAGTTGGGGTTTAATTCTAAGTGAAGGTAAAGAGGTTATTGATATTGCATGGTGGCTAAGTTTTTTCCCTGGTTTTTTTATTTTTCTTGTCACCTTTTCGCTGATTAATCTTTCCGATTACCTACAAGCAAAAAGTAATGAAAAAGATATTTTGAATGACATTTGAGACGGTTTCAAAGCTTTTACAAGAGGAGTCGATAAAACGCAATAGCACTTTGGAACTTAATGAAAAACGTCCCGATCCTTTAATGATAGCTTCAGTCTATTCTGACGAATTTTCAGCACTTATTTGTGCTTTATTTGCTTATGGAAATGCTAAGGCGATTGTACGGTTTTTAGAAAGTTTAGATTTTACCTTGCTAGATGCGAGTGAGGCAAAAATTCATGATGCTTTTGTTCATCATTACTATCGGTTTCAAAACGCTGATGACATTGCTGCACTTTTTGTTACCTTGCATCGTTTAAAAAAGAAACATATTTCTTTAGAATCTCTCTTCTTACCTGCGTATTTACAATCTGGAAATGTCATGGATGGTTTGCGCTCTTTAATCAGCTCTCTTTATACTATCAATCCCTACCGTTCACAGGGTTATCAGTTTTTATTAGGTACAATTCCCCCCGCACATCCTACATCTCCCTATAAGCGTTGGCATATGTATTTACGATGGATGGTACGTAACGATAATCTTGATCTTGGTTTATGGAAAGGCGTTCACACCAAAGATCTTTTGATGCCATTGGATACGCATACGTTTAATTTGGGAAAAAAGCTAGGATTGATTCAGCGAAAATCGTATGATTTTAAAGCTGTATTAGAGTTGAGTTGTGCACTCAAAAAGATTGATCCAAGTGATCCGATCAAATATGATTTTGCTCTTTATCGCTTAGGTCAAGAAAAAATTCTATCTTAAGGCTTCACAATGAATGTGAAATATTGGCTCCCAAGGAGCTTTACGGTTCTAAAAGAAGGCTATTCTGCTCGTCATTTTTCTTCAGATGTTGTAGCAGGTATTACCGTTGCGATTATCGCTTTACCTTTGGCTATGGCATTTGCAATTGCCAGTGGTGTAGGTCCTGAAAAAGGCCTTTTTACAGCTATTGTGGCTGGATTTATTATCTCTCTTTTTGGTGGGAGTAGGTATCAGATTGGAGGTCCTACAGGGGCTTTTGTTGTGGTACTTTATACGGTTATTTTAAAACATGGTTATGATGGATTGGTCATAGCAACATTTTTAGCAGGCGTTATGCTTTTTTTAATGGGAGCATTTAAATTAGGAAGTATTATTAAATTTATTCCTTATCCTGTAACGGTTGGGTTTACCACAGGTATTGCTTTAATTATTTTTTCTTCACAAATGAAAGATTTTTTTGGTTTACCTATTGCAACGATGCCAGCGGAGTTTATTGAACAATGGAAGCTTTATTCTACGCAAATGGGTCATATCAATTATTATGCGTTGGTTATAGGCTTTGTAAGTATTTTTTTGTTGATTAAATTACGTCATACCTTTCCAAAAATTCCTGCTCCTATTATTGTGATTGTGTTATCATCACTGATTGTATACGTTTTTCAGCTTCCTGTAGAAACAATTGGATCTAAATTTGGACAATTGCCTTCTACCTTACCTTCACCACATATTCCTTCTTTTTCATTAGAAAAAATTCGTTTGGTATTTCCTGATGCGATTACGATTGCACTTCTAGGTGCCATTGAATCTTTACTTTCGTGTGTTGTAGCAGATGGTATGACAGGAGATCGTCATCATTCCAACAAAGAATTAATGGCACAAGGTATTGCCAATATTGGTTCTGTCTTTTTTGGAGGAATTGCTGCAACAGGTGCTATTGCACGTACGGCGACCAATATCAAATCAGGCGCTTATAGTCCCATTTCAGGTATTATCCATGCTTTAATGTTATTGGTTTTCATGTTTTTATTTGCCAAATTAATTGTATTGATTCCTCTTTCAGCATTAGCTGCTATTTTGGTTGTGGTAGCATGGAATATGAGTGAATTTCACCATTTTAAAGCGATTGCCCTTAAATCAGAACGCAATGATGCAGTTGTTCTTTTAATAACATTTTTGTTAACGGTTTTAATCGATTTAAATACAGGTGTTCAAACAGGTATCATGTTAGCAGGGCTTTTGTTTGTCAAGCGCATGATTGATGTAACAGAGATTGTCGATAAAAAAGATCAGGTTACTATGCCTTTTGACAGTAATGATGAACCTTATGAAACAGAAGATGCCTTTGCTATTTCTAAAAAAACGATTCCCCGTGGTGTAGAAGTCTATGAAATTGATGGTCCTTTCTTCTTTGGAATAGCAGATCGTCTAAAAAATGTCCTCAATGAAATTGAGGAAAGTCCGAAGATTTTTATTTTGAGAATGAGACATGTGCCTATGGTCGATGCGACAGGACTTCATGCTTTAGAGGAGTTTTTAGCATTATGTAAAAGCAATCAAACCATTCTTGTTCTTTCTGGTGTAAATCAGCGTATCAAAATGAAAATTGAACGTATTAAATTGGATCAAAAAATTGGTCAAGAAAATATTACTGAGAATATTGATTTGGCACTTGTCCGCGCAAATGAAATTTTAAATAAGGGAGTATAACAATGCCATACGTTAATATTAAAATTACCAAAGAGGGTGCGAGTAAAGAGCAAAAAGAAAAACTTATTGCAGGAGCGACACAACTTCTGGTTGATGTCTTAGGAAAAAATCCAGCAACAACGGTTATTACTATTGATGAAGTCGATATGGATAATTGGGGAATTGGCGGTATTCAAGTCAGTGAACTTCGTAAAAAACAGAAGCCTTAATAAACTATTAAATGATTAGTGGATACAATCTTGCAAAATTATTAACTTAAGGAAAAGTGTAATGGGTGAAATTTTTACATTTTTAGGTCTTATTAACCATTCTCATGATTTTATCTTTGTATCCCATGTTATTTTGGTTGCATTGATTAGTCTTGGTTTGGCAAAAATGGCAACATCAAAAATGCAATTGGTTCCAAGTGGTATCCAAAATGTTATGGAAGCCTATTTGGAAGCGGTGTTGAATATGGGTAAGGGTGTTTTGGGCGAAGAGTTGGCACGTAAATATTTGCCATTGGTTGCAACCCTTGGTTTTATGGTCTTTCTTTCAAACTTTATTGGAATTATCCCAGGTTTTGAAGCACCAACAAGTAACCTTAATATGACGTTAACATTGGCGTGTATTGTCTTTGTTTATTATCATTTTGAGGGTATTAGAGTTAATGGTGTTATTCACTATTTTGCTCATTTTATGGGACCTGTAAAACTTTTGGCACCCTTAATGTTTCCCATTGAGATTGTTTCACACTTTTCTCGTTTGGTCTCTTTATCTTTTCGTCTTTTTGGAAATATTAAAGGGGATGACCTTTTCTTAGCAGTTGTTTTAATGCTTGCACCATGGATTGCACCATTACCAGCATATGTTTTATTAACATTTTCAGGTTTATTGCAAACATTTATTTTTATGATTTTGACATATGTTTATCTTGCAGGTGCTGTTTTAATTAGTGAAGAGCACTAAGAAAGATTAAGACGTGTTGATAGAAAAAACGCGTTTTGAAAAAATTCTCAGTTTATTGCAAGGTGCTTCTTTAGCGCTTGCAATGGCTGGGAGCAGTTATACTTTTTTTGCCTTTCTTCCTTTTGGTATAATGCCCGCTTTTATTGTTGGACTCTTCTTCTTTCTTTTTGGTTCATTTTTCTTTATTATGTTTGAAATGGCTCAACATCAAATAGATAAAATGGATGAACTTAAAAAACAAACATACCTCTTAGAAAAACTCTCACAGAATGATCAAAAGTTATCTTATCACTGATCCTCTTTTTTATACATCCGATCCCAAAACAGTCTTAAAAAAACTTTTACATGTAAAGATGAAGTATTGCCCTGATTATATTTGCCTAAGAGATAAGCAGAGTTTAAATTATCCTTTATTGGCTCAAAGCATTGTAGACTCTTCTCTTAAAGATACAAAGACAAAACTCTTTTTACATACCGATTTTAAACTAGCTTTTGAATTGGGATGTGATGGTGTACACCTTCCATCACATGCTTTAGGTATGGTTGAAAAAGCTAAAGATTTAGGTTTAGATGTTATAGTAAGTACACACACATTAGTAGAAATAATAGAGGCAGAAAAAAGAGGGGCAGATGCGATTACTTTTAGCCCAATTTTTGCAACGCCCAATAAAGGGAAACCGCTAGGTTTAGAGAAGTTGAAAGAAATAAATGATAAAATCAGACTCAAATGTTTTGCGCTTGGTGGCATTATAAACGAGGAACACGTGAAGGCTTGTGAGAGCGTTGGTGTGTATGGTTTTGCCTCAATTCGCTTTTTTATAGATTAATTCCAAAGGCTATTTATGCAATTTGAAGTTGTTATTGGACTAGAAGTTCATGCTCAATTAAATACAAAAACTAAAATTTTTTGCAGTTGTCCAACCAGTTTTGGAGATGAACCCAATACCAATGTCTGTGAAGTCTGTTTAGGCCTCCCTGGGGCACTACCTGTTTTAAATAAAGAGGTTGTTAAAAAAGCTATTTCGTTAGGCACAGCTATTAATGCTACAATCAATCAAACGTCTATTTTTAACCGTAAAAATTACTTTTATCCTGATCTTCCTAAAGGGTATCAGATTAGCCAATTTGAGATACCTATTGTTGAAAATGGCGAAATTGTGATTGATTTTGAAGATGGCAGTAAAAAACGTATTGGTGTGACCAGAGCACATCTGGAAGAAGATGCGGGTAAAAACATTCACCATGGCAGTGTTTCTCATGTGGATTTAAATCGTGCGGGAACACCGCTTCTTGAAATTGTGAGTGAGCCTGATATGCGAAGTAGTGAGGAAGCAGTTTTATACCTTAAAAAGCTTCATGCGATTTTGCGTTATCTTGATATTAGTGATGCTAATATGCAAGAGGGAAGTTTTCGCTGTGATGCCAACGTCTCTATTCGTCCTAAGGGTGATACAAAGCTTTATACCAGAGCTGAGATTAAGAACTTAAACTCATTTAAGTTTATTCAAAAAGCTATTGAGTATGAGGTTGAACGTCAAATTGAAGCATGGGAAGATGGTGTTTATGAGCGAGAAGTGGTTCAAGAAACCAGACTTTACGATACTGAAAAAAATGAAACAAGAAGTATGAGAGGCAAAGAAGATAGCGCTGAGTATCGCTATTTTCCTGATCCTGATTTATTGCCTGTGCTGATTCCTGATGATATGATGGCTGAGTGTATCCAAATCCCAGAACTTCCTGATCAAAAACGTGATCGATTTTTAAGTGAGTATGGCATTAAAGAATATGATGCTAATGTGATTACTTCAAATGTTGAAATGGCTCATTTTTATGAGAATATGATTCGTGAGGGTGCGGGTGCGAAAAATTCCGTGACGTGGTTAACGGTTGAATTGCTGGCTCGTTTAAACCATGGACTAACACTTACCACTTCACCCGTTGATGCCGTAAAACTTGCGCAGTTAGTCAAACGCATTGACGATGGAACGATTAGTGGAAAAGCTGCCAAAGAAGTACTTGATTATTTAATGGAACATAACATCTGTGTTGATGAAGCAATTGAAAAGCTAGGGCTTAAACAAGTCAGTGATGATGGCGCTATATTAGCTATTATTGATGAAATTATTGCCGCTAATGCTGATAAAGTTGCAGAATATAGAAATGGTAAGGATAAACTCTTTGGATTCTTTGTAGGTCAAACAATGAAAGAGAGCAAGGGAACGGCTAATCCTTCAAAAGTGAATGAACTCTTAAAATCCAGACTTGATGTCTAAGGTGGTTGACGTGAGTATAGCGGTTATTGGTGCTGGAAAATGGGGTCAGGCTCTTCACTTTGCTATTTCACGTAATGTTACATGTAAGATTACTTCACGTCAGCAAAAAGCCATTGAAAATTTTGTAAGTGTTGAAGAAGCGCTAAAGTGTGAGTATCTTATTTTTGCGTTGCCTGCACAAGTTGTGCGTATGTGGTTAGTGGAGCATTTTGTTTTTTCAGGACAGAAAATTCTTGTTGCTGCCAAAGGGATAGAAAAGGGCAGTGGAGCATTTTTGAATGAAATTTTTGGAAAACATGTTCCTGCAGATCATTTAAGCTTTTTATCAGGACCTTCTTTCGCCTCCGAAGTCATGCAAGGATTACCAACGGCGGTTGTGATTAATTCAAGCAATGAAACACTTTCCAAAGAATTTGCCTCCTTTTTCCCCTCTTTTATGAAAACATATACATCTAAGGATGTTATTGGCGCAGAGGTGTGTGGTGCCTATAAAAATGTTTTAGCGATAGCCAGTGGTATTTGTGATGGACTCAAACTTGGCAATAATGCAAGAGCGAGTTTAATTGCTAGAGGACTTGTGGAAATGCATCGATTTGGAAAATATTTTGGAGCCCTTGATGAGACATTTTTAGGACTTAGTGGTGCAGGAGATCTTTTTTTAACAGCGTCAAGTACGCTTTCACGTAACTATCGTGTAGGACTTTTCTTGGCAGAGGGTAAAAAATTAGATGACATTTTAAGGATGCTAGGAGAAGTTGCAGAAGGGGTTTTTACTTCTGAAGCAATTTGCGAACTCTCTTTAAAACATACTATTTATGTTCCTATTGCACATGAAATTGCTCTTATTTTAAAAGGTAAAGAACCATTAGAAAGTGTGAAAGACCTTTTAGCGGATTGATGATGATTAAATTTTTTCTTGTTTGTTCTCTTTTTTTTAGTTTTTTGTATGCAAAAACTCCTTCTTTAGAAGAGATGATTGCACAAATGATTGTGATCGGTTTTGATGGAGAAAAAGAGGGCGATAAATGGGTGGAACAGATTGCCAAAGATATTAGACGTCAAAAAATTGGCGGAGTGATTCTAAGTCAAAAAAACATTCAAACTATTTCTCAGCTTAAAAAACTTACAGATTATTTAAAAGCGCAAACACCCCAAAAGCCACTTTTTGTTGCATTAGAATTTGATGGCAGTAAATCCATTCATGGCTTGAGCTCTATTCCTTCTGCTAGGGATATGGTTGAAAAAAATGATGTCTTAGAGGCTGAATCTTTGTATTCAAAACACGCACAGGAATTAGCTGATGCGGGTATTAATCTTAATTTTGCACCAACTTTGGATTTGCAAAGTGAAAAAAAAGTAACACAAACATACTCTTCATTGGAAGAAGTTGTAACAACGTATGCACTGATGTTTATCAATGCGCTTAAAATGAAAGGCGTTATGCCTGTGGTGAAATATTTTCCTAGTGCGGGTGAAAATATATGGAATGATTTTTCTACAGAAGCAACACTCTCCTCATGGCGTTTTGAACAATTGAAACCTTACTATGACTTAATTGCTTTTGGGAAAATGGATGCCGTACTAATTTCTCATGCTATGTGTGAAGTCTTAGATGAAAAAAATCCGATGCTTTTTTCTTCCCAAGTGATTGAGAGATTGTTACGTGAAAAAATGCATTTTGAAGGTATTGTTTTTGCCAATCATTTACGAACTAATTCTATTGCAAGCAAAATAGATTTTAAGCAACGCATTATTCGTTCGATTAATGCTGGAGTTGATGTCTTTGTTTTCCCCAATTACTTTGGAGATGAAGCAAGTATGCCTTTTACGGTGCAACGCATTATTTTAGAAGGCGTTCGTAAAGGAGAGCTAAGTCAAAAACGCATTGAACTTTCTTATGAACGTATTATAAAGTTTAAACAAAAAATGGTACGTTAGTAGAAAATACGTGAAAGATAGAGCCCACAAGGTGGAAGGAGGGTGGTTGAAACTCTTTTTTGCCTCTCTTTTTGTGCGATCAAATCTTCAAGGCTGAGTTCGTCATAGCAAACTTTAAGTAAGAAATCACACATCATACGTATTTGTGAGCGTAAAAAAGCATCGCCTTGAAAATAGATAATAATCATTCCTTTATGGCGATAAGCACCTGCACTAAAAATAGTGCGTTCATCTTTGGTTGTTCCTCCTCCTTGTTTTTTAAAAAACTCAAAATTATGAAAGCCTTTAAAGTGTTGTGCTAAAAGGTGTAGTTTTTGGACATCGAGTTTTTTTACATGTAAAGCATAATTGGCATAAAATGGCTGATATATTCCATCATAAAGAACATAACGATAGAGTCTTCTTTGAGCGCTAAAACGCGCATGAAATGTTTGGGGAACAGGTGTGATATCTTGAATAGAGATATGAGGCATTAAAGCGCGATTGAGAAGATAGTGAAGTTTGTCTAGCTGTGTGTGCCATAAAGGGGGTAAATCAATATGAATGACTTGTGCAAGGGCATGTACGCCTCTATCGGTTCTCCCACTGCCAACGATTTGGCTCGTAATGTGTAAATGATTGAGCGTTGATTCAAGAACTCCTGCAACGGTTTGAAAACTATTTTTTTCATTTTTTTGTCGCTGAAAACCATAAAAACAGCTGCCATCGTAACGTAAAACTATTTTAACACGCATGATAATTAACTTTAAAATATTGCTTTAATGCGTTTTTGGTAAATACGGTATGCCAATAGAAATGTAAGCATAAAAACAACAAGGGGTGCACTTTGTGGATGCCATGATGAGAAAAGAGTAGCCAGTGCAAAATAGACAAAAATCGTTGCAAATATAACAATATAAATTCCACCTTTATTGTAACGGTACGTGACAATACCTATACTAATGGCTATCAGTGTTGAGGCCATAGGGAAAAGTGCTATAAGGAGAAAAAATGAAAGATCGTATGCTCGTTTATGATTGGTAAAAACACCATTCCAATACTCTTTAATACTTTGTATCTTGCCAATACCTGCTTTGGGTTGAGAATTGATGTGCATGCGTTCAAAATCAACTTGTGCGATTTCTTCTTTTTTAAATTCAAAAACTTTACCCTTTTCAAGATTAAGCCTTAGTTTTCCTTCTGTATTTTCAATCAGCGCATTACTGGCTAAAATGAGTCGTTCATCTTCTTTGGTGGTAGGAGTTTGATACAATGTAGCACCACTGTAATGTTTTTGGTCATCACTTTTTTCTATATAGACAAGCCATTGTGAAAATTTTTGACCAAACTCACTCGCTTTAATATTGAACTTTGCTTCCGCTTTTTTATAATCTATAAAATTATCATTGAGCTCTTTTGAGATAGGAATTAAAATAAAAATATTAATCATTAAAAGAATTGATAGAGCGGTTGAAAGGATTAAAAAAAGACGTGCAATTTTTTGAGGATTGTATCCTAGTGTAAAAAGTACAATCGTTTCATTCTCTTTGGAGAGGTTAAAAAGAGTAATGGAAAGTGCAATAAAAAATGTTATAGGCAGTGTATAAACAAGGGTTCGAGGAAGCAAATAAATGTAGAGAGTTCCTAACTCTAAAAAGTTCATTTGAATAATCGCAGTGAGGGCTGTAATTTTGATAAAAAATACAATGGATGTAATGAAAAAAAGAATAAAAAATAATGAGCTAAACAGTGCTCCAAAATGTTTTAAAAGATAACGACTTGTTCTATTCATAAATCTGTCCCAAAAAATTTGAAATTGGCTCACTGAAAAGCCATGTTATTAAAAGTCCCAATGCAAGAAAGGGAATAAAAGGAAGTGCATATCCTCTTCTGCGCACAACCATAAATGCGATAAGTGCGATAAGCGCTGCAATATAGATAGCTGCCATACCAAGTTTAATACCTAATATCGCTCCCATAATTCCTGCAATAATAATATCTGCTTCCCCCATTGCCTCTTTGCGTGTTAAAAAAGAGACTAAAAAACGAAGCAAGGTAAATGCTCCCATAAATAAAAGCCCATTTTGAAGTGATTCTAACGGACTTCCACTACAAAATGCAATCAATAAAGCAGGAAGGCTTAATGAATCAGGGACGGCTTTATAACGCAAATCAATAATACTTAAAGCCAATAAAAGAGCAAATACAGAACCAATAAGTAGGGCTTGTATAAACTCTGGATGGCGAAAATATACCATGCAATAAATAAGAGCAGTGCAAAGTTCAATCAAAGGATATTGTATCGAAATTGGACTGTGACAAAAGGCACATTTTCCTTTAAGGAAAAGCCATGAGAGTAGAGGAATATTGTGGTACCACTGAAGCGGATGCAAACAGCACGGACAGTGTGAAGCGGGTAAATTAATACTTTCATTTTTAGGGATGCGTAAAATGGCAACATTTAAAAAAGAGCCTACACATAGACCAAAGAGAGTAATAAGAAGCATTTCTATCATGCGCTAACCTTTTAAATCTAAAACTAAATCGTTACTATCAAAAAGAGGAGTAATCTCTTGTCCTAACGTTAATTCCATGGGAATCCCCATTTGATTATTTTCTTTTTTTAAAGTAAAAAATGTATTTTCATACATACAAAACAAAGAGAGTTTATCTGCTTTTATGAGACCATTTAAAGGTCCTAGATGTTCAAAAGCTATGTAAAAATGTAAAGAAGAAGATGCCATTTGGATTTGGAGTAAAACTCTCTTTCCCTTATCTAACAGAGGCAAATGGAGGACTTGTTTATTAAGGGCTAAAAGCATAGATGTATACGTTTGAAAAGAATTCTTGGGTAAGGTTTCATCGCTGAGTTGTTTAATCAAAAATGTTTTAAATTCAGTGTATGAAAAATTTTCATTTTCAAATAAATCTTCTAAAGAAAGAGGTAAAAAGTAAGCTTCATCTTGAAAAAGGCGAGGTTGAGGATAGAGGTGTGAGAGGGTCAGCACACCTCCTTTTCCTTCAAAAAAATTGCCCCAATAGGTTTGCCCTTCTTTTAATGTTTTATGGCTTTTGGTGGTGAGCTCTTTACGTCCAACTTTGAGTCGATAGCGCATAGGATCTATTTTTTTGAGTACTTCAATGCTAATGGGTAAAGCGGCATTAAAAGGAACCGAAGAGCTACTTGTGCGTCCTATATCACTGCCAATACCGACTAATTTTTGTAAAGACGAGATCATAAATGTTGAGACTGCTTGGCAATGGACTGGGCAATGTGAAATTTATCTGACAAGGCTAAGGTTTCAACATGCGTTTTGGTAATAAACGTAATTTCATTTTTACTACTTCCAAAACCGTTTTGCTCTTTGAGAATATTCAGACATACGGCGTCAAGCTCTTTTGCTTCTAGCATTTTTTGAGCATTGAGCAGTCCATTTTGCTCATCCAACTCTGCTTTAAAACCAATAACTTTATAGCCTTTTTTAGGAATGGAGGCAAGAATGTCTGTATTACGTTTTAGTTCTAAGCAAACGTTCTCGCCAAGGGCTTCTTTTTTGAGTTTGCCTGTATGTGTTTGCAGTGGAATGTAATCACTCACCGCAGCTGCCATAAAAAGGTAGGGTGTTTTTTCAGAGCGTTTTTGTTGTTCCATCTGGTGCATTAAAGCGGTTTGTAACTCAAAACTACTCTTTACATGTAAAGAATAAACTTCTTGCAAAAGAGGCGTTTCTCCACTGCTTATCAATGTAACATTTGCCCCTTTGAGGTACAAAGCAAGGGCAAGGGCAGAAGCTTGTTTACCACTGGAAAAGTTGGTTAAACATCGCACATCATCTATCTTTTCCCTTGTACCTCCCCCTGTGATAATGACATTGCGACCCTGCCAAAAAGGCTCACTAAGCAGTGCTCTAGCACTTTGATAAAAAATTTCTTCCACATCAGCGAGTGCGCCTATACCCTCATCGTTACATGCGAGTAGTTTGGATTGAGGTTGAATGATGTGATAACCAAGCATTGAGAGTTTACTAAGGCTTTCTTGTGTGATGGGATGAAGCATCATATTGGTATTGGCTGAGGGGGCTAATACGATGGTTTTGGTAAAGGCAATGGCAGTTTGTGTGAGAAGATTGTCTGCGATGCCATGAGCGAGCTTGTTGATAGTGTTTACAGAAGCTGGGGCAATAAGAAAAAGATCTGCCCATTTACCTGTGTGAATGTGACTCAGCTCTTCACTCCAGCTTTCCGTCTTGGCATGTAAAACTTTGTTTTGACTCAAGGTTTCAAAGCTCAGTGGTGCGATAAATTTTTTTGCATCTTCACTCATCACCACCTTAACCTCAGCGCCCGCTTTAATAAACAGACGAATCAGCTCTAAAGCCTTATAAATTGCAATACTTCCTGTAACACCAAGGAGAATTTTTTTGCCTAGCAGCAGTTCTTTATGCATTGTTTTTTCCAAAGAATTTATAGAAGAAGCCTTCCATGATTTTAAGAGGCGCACGATTGATGGCTAAGGCACCTTTTGGGATGTTTTTGGTGACGGTTGTGCCCGAAGCGATAATCACATCATCCGCAATCGTGACGGGTGCAACCAGTTGGCTATCGCTTCCGACAAAGACGTTTTTACCGATGATGGTTTGGTATTTTGCTTTTCCATCGTAATTACATGTAATCGTCCCACACCCAATATTTGTTCCCTCATCAATACTCGCATCACCCAAATAACTTAAGTGTCCCGCTTTAACCCCTTTGAGGGTTGATTTTTTCACTTCCACAAAGTTTCCAATGTGTGTCCCCTCAATGAGAGAATCAGGGCGAATGCGTGCCATCGGTCCTATGTCAGAGTTTTTAATGACGCTTTTTTCGATGACGGAGTGCGCTTTAATATGCACATTTTCCAAGTGCGTTCCTTTGAGCAAGGTAACACCATTTTCGAGCTTGCATTCACCTTTAAGCTCAACATCTGCTTCGATGTAGATGGTTTGAGGCAAGCGCATACTCACGCCTTGTTCCATAAAATGGCGTTTAATGCGCTCTTGCATCAGCTCTTCGGCTTGAGAGAGGTGATATTTAGAGTTCACTCCCATAAAGGTTTTTTCATCCACAAAAAGGGCTTTAACGGTTTTGTTTTCAATATTTGCCCGTGCGATTAAGTCCGTGATGTAATACTCATTTTGGCTGTTTTGGTTGGAGAGTTTAGGAAGATTCTCTTGTAAAAAGTCGGTCTTAAAAAGGTAAACACCCGCATTGACCGCCGTTACTTTTTTCTCTTCAACACTCGCATCTTTCTCTTCAACGATTTTTCCCACGTTTTGGTTTGTATCCATGATGACACGACCGTAACCAAAAGGCTCTTTACATGTAAATACACTCATAACAACGTCGGCATCTATGTGTGTAAATTTTTGCATATCTTCCGCTTCTAATAAAGGCATATCGCCATTTAAGACTAAGAGTTTTTCATATTTTGGTTCCACACCACGAATAGCCCCACCCGTACCTGGAAAATTTTGATGGTCTTGAATCGTGTAATGAATTCCTGAAAAATAGCGATTCATCTTCTCTTGAACAAGGTCTGCTTGATGGTATAAAATGACATGGATGTCGTCACTAATTTTTTTGGATTCTTTAATAATGTGATAGAGCATTTCAAAGCCACTGATCTCATGAAGGACTTTTGGTAGGGTCGATTTCATACGTGTACCCAAACCTGCTGCCATAATTGCAATAGAAATATTCATAAATTGGTCTTCCTAAGAGTTAGATTCTTCCCATTTTAACGAAAAGTTGTTTAAAGATTAAATGGTTTTTAACGCAAAAGCAACTAAAATCATGCAATTACATTGAAGGACGTTGTTTGAAAAACCTAAAGAGAATTTTACTTTTACTCGTGATATGTATGACACCAATGGCTTTTGGTGCCGATACCATTCCTACGGTAAATCTCTCTTTAAGTGCACCAGATACCCCTCAACAGCTTGTCACCAGTATGAATTTGGTGTTGGTCTTAACTATTCTCACGTTAGCCCCTTCACTCATTTTTATGATGACCAGTTTTTTACGTCTTTTAATTGTCTTCTCTTTCCTTCGTCAAGCCATTGGAACCCAACAAATGCCACCCTCTCAGGTGATGGTCTCTTTGGCGATGATTTTAACGTTTTTTATTATGGAACCTGTTATGAAAGAGTCGTATGAGGTAGGTGTTAAGCCATATTTGGCAGAAAAAATAAGCTATCAAGATGCCTTCGAAAAAGGCTCAGCCCCTTTTAAAGCGTTTATGATTCGTAATACCCGTGAGAAAGATTTGGCACTTTTCTTTCGCATTCGCAACCTTGATAATCCCAAAAATATTGAAGATGTGCCTTTAACCGTGGCAATGCCTGCGTTTATGATTAGTGAGCTAAAAACCGCTTTTGAGATAGGCTTTTTGCTCTACTTACCTTTTTTGGTCATTGATATGGTGGTCAGTTCCGTGTTGATGGCAATGGGTATGATGATGTTACCACCTGCGATGATTTCACTACCGTTTAAACTGCTTATCTTTGTACTCGTAGATGGGTGGAACTTGCTAGTACAACGATTGGTGGAGAGTTTTCACTAGCGAGTAAAAACCTCCAGATTTTTTACATGTAAAGCTCAAATCCCTTTTGTTGTTTTAAAATTGTATCAAAAAGTTTTTGTGCTTCTTGAAGCATTTTTTCGTTTTGATTTTGTGCTTTTTCTAGGATTTTATCTAAGCTTTTGAGTAAAGAATCATTGGCATAATTTTGGGTGTCAAGATTTTCGCTCTTTGGAAGAAGTGCGTTGATGTCGTATGCCGTGTTGGTTAGTTTTGCAGCGTTTGTGTTGCTTTGCTCAACACTTTTTAGGTACTCATCCATCATGGGCTGAATAACTTTCATTGCCTCATCAATCTCTTTTTGGTCATTCGCATCAATACCGTTTCCCTCGTAGGAAAAGCTGTATCCATATGAATGTGAAAGTGAAAGTGTGGTCAATGTAGTGCCACCATCTTTGGTGTGTGAAAATTCCATAGAGCGCTCGTTGTACATACTTAAATCAATCGTATCACCGCTACTGGTTTGAAGCGAAAATCCAAAACTGTTGGCATTATAAGTGCTCGCGCTGATAGTTTGCATAGTAACTCCTCTTCAATGATAAAAGTATATCGGCAAAATAATTAGCTGCTGAAGTTACTTTTAAAGGAAGACTCTTTAGCTATCACAATGGCTTTTTGTTTCTCTTTTTTATGCATATCTTTTTCAACGAAAAGAGGTTGGCGTGTTTTATAGTGAAGTCCTGTGTAGTACATGAGCGTCGAGTAGGTTGAAGGTGTGGGTGTAAAGACTTGGGCTTGTTCAGGGTTGATTTTTAAAACCTGTGATGCAAACTGTTTGAGTGAGTGCATATGACGCTCTTCACATCCTGGGTGTGCCGCAATGAGGTAGTAGGTCAGAAACTGTTTTTTGCCCGATTCTTTGGAGAGTTTATCAAAGAGGGCTTTAAACTCCACCAGCGCATTTTTGCCTGGTTTTCCCATTAGGCTCAAGATTTCATCGTCAATGTGTTCAGGCGCAATTTTCATTTGCCCACTGGTATGATGCTCGATAATCTCTTTAAGATACGTATAGCCATAGGCTTTATCATCGCTGATTAAATCGTACCGAATCCCTGAAGCCACAAAGGCTTTTTTAATATGCGGAAGTGCTCTGATTTGGCGGAGTAAATCCAGCTGTTTTTTATGGGTTGGTTTAAGCGCTTTGCAGATTTTTGGAAACATACAACTTTTTGTTTCACAGCTTCCTTTATTCAACTTTTTCTCACACTCATAACCGTACATATTTGCCGTAGGCCCTCCTAAATCAGAGATGATTCCTTTAAAATCTTTATACGTGGCAAAGTGTTTGGCTTCATTGACAATGGAAGTGCTTGAGCGGGAACGAATGGTTCTGCCTTGATGGACACTAATCGCACAAAAATTACATTCACCATAACAGCCTTGATGGGTTGAGATGGAAAATTTAATGGTCTCTAAGGCTTTAATAGCGCCCATTTTTTTGTAGTATGGATGGGCATCTCGCATAAAAGGAAGGGCACTCACTTCATCCATTTCTTGTGTTGTTAAATAAAGAGCAGGTGGGTTTTGAATGAGATAACGGGTATCTACTTTTTGACACAATCCTTTGGCACTTAAGGGGTCGTTGTTATGGTAAAAAAGCTCAAACATATCCATGAATTTGAGTTTGTCACTGACACATTCATCGTGGCTTGGAAGAGCTATATATGCCGCTTTTGGCTCTTTTGAAAGGTAGGAAAGTCCTTTTACATGTAAAGGTGTTTCCCCGTTTTTGAGTGCATTGGCAAACTCTAAAATGCTCTTATCGGACATTCCATAGAGAAGGTAATCGGCTTTGGCATCAAACAAAATGGGCTTTCGAAGTTTATTGCTCCAAAAATCGTAGTGTGTGACACGCCTAAGACTTGCTTCAATGCCTCCTAGCATAATGGGAGCAGTCTCTTTAAAGCATTGACGAATGAGATTTGTATAGACTAAACTGGCACGATCAGGACGTTTGTTGTTGATGCCTCCTGGCGTGTAGTCATCGGAATTGCGAAATTTTTTTGTTGCGGTATAGTTGGAAACCATGGAGTCTACACTACCGCCACTTACACCCCAAAAAAGCTTTGGCTCACCCAGTCGTGAAATATCCTCTTTACATGTAACATCAGGCTGAGCGATAATACCTACCTTGTAGCCCGCTTTTTCTAAAATACGCCCCACAACAGAAACACCCATATACGGGCTATCAATATAAGCATCTGAAGTAATGAGAATCACATCAAGTTGGTCCCATCCTCGTTGGTGCATTTCTTCTTGGGTTGTGGGTAAAAACATGGCTTTCCTATGGTCATAAATATAGAGATTAATATAGCACAGCATCCCTCTATTTTGGCTTTTTTAAGATTGTTAATAGTAATATCTCACCAATTATCACATGGAGGATACGTTTGAAAAATTCACTCTATTTTAACATTAAAGTAGAAGAGGGCATCTTCGATAAAATCGTTGCTGAACAAAAGAGCATTGGTTATTATACGTTGCCTGAGCAAGATATTAGTTATTTGTTAAATTACTTAGAAGAGTTTAAATCTAAAAATGATTATGATGCGATTAAAGATATTGCCATTATTGGTATTGGAGGAAGCTCTTTAGGACCTAAGGCTATTTTTAGAGCGTTACAAGGTATTCGTGATTTTGACAAACGCTTGCATCTTTTTGAAAGTACAGACCCTGCGTCCATTCGTTCTACACTCAATAAACTCGACATTAAAAATACCCACTTTTTTGTCATCAGTAAATCAGGTTCAACCATTGAAACCATTTCGGTTTACAAATACGTCCTTTCATTGCTGAAAGCTAAAGACATCTCTTTAGATTATCGTTTTACTTTTGTCACAGATGATGGCTCAAAACTCGAAGCGCACGCTAAAACATTTAATTCATTTGTCTTGCATATTCCCGTTAATGTTGGTGGACGTTTTTCGGTCTTAAGTGCAGCTGGTCTTGCCCCGCTGCTTTTAGTTGGTGTAGATATTCAGCGTCTTTTAGATGGTGCTAGAACCATTAAACAGAGCTTTTTTGAAGATGGTTATATCAAAGAAACTTTGCTTAAAAAAGCGACCTATTATGCTAAAAATTCTATGAATTACAACATTAACACGCTTTTTGCCTATTCTGAGAGTTTAGATAGCTTTACGGATTGGTATGTTCAGCTTTGGGGTGAGAGTTTGGGTAAAAAACAGCGTCACAGTAGTTTTAACGTAGGTCTGACTCCTGTGGGACTCATTGGTCCTAAAGATCAACACTCTTTCTTACAGCTCATTGTTGAAGGACTTCGTGATAAGAGCGTAACGGTTTTAAAAATTGAAAATTTTGATGATAAAATTAAAATTCCTGCTATTACGCTCAAAGAGCTTGAGGGGCTTGATTTGATGAATGGCATTGCATTTTGTGATTTGATTAATATGCAAGCGGACTCCACCATTGAAGCATTGTTAGATAAAAAAGATATTCCTGTGGATACCATTACCCTTCAACATATTGATGAAGAGAACATTGGAAAGCTTATTTTTTATTATGAGTTACTCACATCGCTTGTTGGACAAATGATGAATGTCAATACCTATGACCAACCAGGTGTTGAGAGTGGAAAGAAAATTCTCGAGGGTAAATTGATTGAGGAGAAACGAAAAACTCCCAAAAAAAGTAAATAGCACTTGTAGGCTGAAGGATAGATCTTCAGCCTACAATCTTTTAAACTTCTGTAAAAATAAGAGCCTGCTCGTAAAGTGCTGAACCTGCTTTTCCCCACATTGAAAAAAGATGTATTTGTTGCTCGTTTAAGTTAAATATTTGTGCAATTTTATACATAACCTTATGTTCATAAATACCATATTTATCATCAATATGTACAAGAACCATTAAGGCTAGCACAGCAATTTTTTGGCTTTTTGCTGTTTTAAAGACACTTAGAATACCTTCTAAATGAAAGAGTTCTATCGTTATTTCTACATTTTCTATACCCATTTCAGTACAATACTCTTCAATGACTTCACGCTCTTTTGGACCATATTCTCCATCCAATTTTGCAACGTATTGTGCCAATTGCAAAAAAGCAAATTTTTCTTCTGTTGTAAGTTTCATCAACAACAAACCGACTCCTTTTTTTCTATCTGTTTGACATGAAAGTATAGTGTAAGATAGTAAATAACTCGGTATATGTTTGTTGACTTTTTTAAAAAATAAAGCGCAAAATGAGTATGAAAATTTATTTATTTTTAATACTGTACACTTTTTATCCTCTTTTTTTGTTACATTTTTACTCTATCTTAGAGAGCAAGATACCTAAAATAGCTTTTTTTAGGAGCTTATAAAAAGAAATTAGATTTTATACTAAATGAATAATCATGTAAGTAAAATATTTTTGCCTATATGAACGTTTAAATTGATCTTGGAAATTTTACACAGGAGAAACTATATGGAACACGCGAAACTTTATGAAAGACTTGCGGATAGACTCAGCAGTCTTGAAAAGTTCCCTCGTATTAAAGAGGGTAAGTCTATTGCTGCTTTGATGGAAGAGCATGGTATTAGCCGTAGAGATTTTATGAAATGGGCAGCGGGCGTTACTGCCATGTTATCTCTACCTTCAACATTTACACCGCTTATGGCACAAGCTGCTGAATTAACAGACCGTTTACCTGTTATTTGGTTACATATGGCGGAGTGTACAGGTTGTAGTGAGAGTTTGCTACGCTCAGATGCTCCTACGATTGATAGTTTGATTTT
This sequence comes from Campylobacterales bacterium, assembly GCA_016930915.1. GTDB lineage: Bacteria > Campylobacterota > Campylobacteria > Campylobacterales > Sulfurospirillaceae > Sulfurospirillum. The sequence continues at coordinate 21,861 of JAFGFU010000025.1, read as the reverse complement.
TGATCATATCTCATTAGAGTATCATGAGACATTGATGGTTGCTTGTGGATGGCAAGCGGAGCATAATTTAGAGAGTGCTCTTGAAAAGTATAAAGGCAAATTTATTTTAATGGTTGAAGGTGGTATCCCAGCTGGTAGCAGTGATTTTTATTTAACAGTAGGACCACATGGTCATACGGGTCAAACCACAGCTAAAAAAGCAGCTGATGCAGCTGCCGCTATTTTTGCGATTGGTTCATGTTCTAGTTTCGGGGGTATTCAGGCCGCGCATCCAAATCCTACAAATGCACAACCTATGAGCAAGATTACCAATAAACCTGTTATTAATGTTCCAGGTTGTCCTCCAAGTGAGAAAAACATTGTTGGTAACGTACTTCATTATATTCTTTTTGGCACACTTCCTGCTCTTGATGCATACAATCGTCCAAAATGGGCATATGGTCTTAGAATTCATGATCTTTGTGAGAGACGTGGTCACTTTGATGCAGGTGAATTTGTTGAGACATTTGGTGATGAAGGTGCAAAAAAAGGTTTTTGTTTATACAAAGTAGGCTGTAAAGGTCCTTATACATTTAATAACTGTTCACGTGAAAGATTTAATCAGCATACATCATGGCCAGTTCAAGCAGGACATGGTTGTATTGGCTGTTCTGAGCCAGGGTTTTGGGACAATATGGGACCATTTGAAGAGCCATTAGGTGATAGACTCTACCACACTGTATATGGTGAGGGTGCAGATAAAACGGCTGATAAAGTAGGTGTTGCACTCTTAACAGCGACAGCAGTAGGTATCGCGGCTCACGCAGCAATTGCTGCGGTTAAGGGCAGTGGAAAAAGTGAAGAATAAGAGAAGGATAAATAAATGAGCAAAAGAATCGTAGTCGATCCAATTACCAGAATTGAAGGGCATTTAAGAGTTGAAGTCATTGTTGATGATAACAATGTAGTCACGGAAGCGTATGCTTCTTCTACGTTATGGAGAGGTATTGAAACTATCCTTAAAGGTAGAGATCCAAGAGATGCAGGTTTTATGGTTCAAAGAATTTGTGGCGTTTGTACCTATTCTCACTATAAAGCAGGAATTATGGCTGTTGAAAATGCGTTAGGTATTGAGCCTCCACTTAATGCAAAATTGACACGTACATTAATGAACTGTGCGCTTTTCTTGCATGATCATGTGGTACATTTTTATCACCTTCATGGACTTGACTGGGTGGATGTTGTTTCAGCTCTTAAAGCTGATCCGCACAAGGCTGCTGCTGAGGCATTTAAATACACAGATGCGCCTATTGCATGTGGTGCTGATGATTTGGTTGTCGTTCAAAAAAGAGTAGCAGAGTTTGTGAAAAAAGGAAATCTTGGACCATTCGCCAATGCGTATTGGGGACATCCAACCTATAAATTAACACCTGAGCAAAACTTGATTGCGGTTTCTCACTACTTAAAAGCACTTGAAATGCAACGTGTTGCAGCTCAAATGATGGCTATTTTTGGTGCAAAACAACCGCATCCTCAAAGTTTGACGGTGGGTGGTGTAACATGTATTATGGATCTTCAAACACCTTCACGTTTGGGTGAATACATGACAAAATTCAAAGAGATGGCAGAGTTTGTGAATCGTGCATATTACCCTGATGTTGTAATGGCTGGACTTGCTTATTCAAAAGAACCAAGTGTTACAGCAGGTCTTGGTGTTCCAAATCTTTGGACACATCAAGAATTTCAAATCAGTGCAAGTGAGTTTTTATTTAATAGTGGTGTCATGATGGGTGCAGATGTAATTAATCTTGTGAGTGGTAAACCGTTTAAAGTTCAAGAAATTGATGAGAGTAAAATCACCGAAGAAGCAACTCATGCATGGTACAAAGATAATGCTGCATATCATCCATATGAAGGCCGTCAAGAGCCAAACTATACAGGGCTTAAAGATGCTCAAACCATTAATGATAAAGGTGTTTTAGCGCCTACAAAAGTAGTGGATGAAAAAGGCAAATATACATGGGTCAAAGCACCACGTTATAATGGATTACCACTTCAAGTTGGTCCATTAGCAAATATCGTTGTTAACTACGCTATGGGTAATAAACGTGTTAAAACGGTTGTGGATAAATTCTTAAAAGACACAGGTCTTCCAATTGCTGCTGTTGCTTCAACACTGGGTCGTACAGCATGCCGTATGTTGGAAACAAAAGTTGTAGCAGATTACGGGTTGGAAGCATTTAATGCGTTAATTCAAAACCTAAAAGTGGATGATGCGACATGTGCAAGTTATAAAATCGATAAGAATAAAGAGTATAAAGGTCGTTATATTGGACATGTACCACGTGGTACACTTAGCCATTGGGTAAAAATCAAAAATGGTGTGATTGAAAATTACCAAGCGGTTGTTCCTACAACATGGAATGCAAGTCCAAAAGATGCTAAAGGCGTGAGAGGTTCATATGAAGAGTCATTGATTGGTCTTAAAATTGCAGATCTTTCTCAACCTCTTGAAATTGTAAGGCTTGTTCACTCTTATGACCCATGTTTGGCATGTGCAGTACATGTTATGGATACAAAAGGGAATGAAATGAGCAGTTATAAGGTGAATGTTAACGGCGGGTCTTGTTCTTGCTAAACGCCAAAGAGGAGTCTAATATGAAAAGAAATATGGAATTTGAATTCTCGGCTGGCCTTCGTTGGACGCACTGGCTAAGAGCAGTTGCAATGGTTGTATTGACTGTTACAGGTTTTTATATTACCTATGGTTTTATTACACCCGAAGCTTCAGATGAGCCAATTTTATTCTTAAATGCAAAGTTTAGAATGTGGCATGAAATTTTTGGTTTTTTATTGATTGCAATTACAATCTTTAAAACTTACCTCTTCTTTTTTGACCGAATTAGTTCAAAAGAGAGGATTTCACTTCTTGATTGTTTAAGTCCAACGATATGGATTAAACAAATCAAGTATTACCTTTTTATGGGGGAACATCCTCATATGAGAGGTGTGTATAATCCATTACAATTTGCTGCGTATGTAGGATTGTATGTGATGATTTTTGTCTTGTGTTTAACAGGACTCATTTTGTATGTACATTGTTATCAAGGTGGAGGTATTGGTCTTTTCTTGTATGACTATATGCGTCCACTTGAAGCGATGATGGGCGGTTTGGCGATGGTAAGACAGATTCACCATATCTTTATGTGGGGAATTTTAATCTTTTTACCAATTCATATGTACTTAGCAATGTTTAACTCTATTATGGGTAAAGAAGGTGCAATGGATTCTATTATTAGTGGTTATAAGTTTCTTAAAAACGACCATAAGCACTAAGAGAGCCTTGAATTGAAAGTATTGGTTTTAGGCATTGGCAATGTGATGTTCTCCGACGAGGGTGTCGGAGTTCATCTTTGCCGCCTTGTTGAACAAAAGTATGCGTTTTCTTCAGATGAACATACCCTTACCTTTATTGATGGTGGTACGCTTGCTGAGAGATTAATTCCCATTATTGCTGAATATGACTACCTTATTGTTCTTGATTGTGTTGATGCACGCGATGGAAAAATAGGAGATGTTTACTTCTTTGATTTTGAAAATGTTCCAAGTTCTATTACATGGCAAGGGAGTGTACATGAGGTTGAGATGCTTCAAACGCTTTCCATGATGGATCTTGTAGGAGACCGTCCTCCCACAAAAATTGTAGGTATAATTCCCCAAGTTATTGATGATACAACGCTTAAAATGACGCCAGCTGTTTTAAAAGGCAGTGAAATTATGGAAGCAACATTGCTCAAGCATTTAAATGAATTGGGATTTTCGTATCAGCAAGTAAAAGAGATTGACATTCAAAGTGTCGCTGATGTATCTTGTTTGGAGGAGCGATGATTTTAGCCTTTAATTTTAATTATGTTTCAAAAAATGGTGTTTTAGAGAGTTTGCTTAAAGAAATTGCCGTTGATTTTAACATAACACATAAAATTCTTCGTAAAGATTCTATTGTGACCCTTTATGTTGATGATGAAGAGAGTCGTTTAGGTGCTTTTGCGGATTATCTCTCGACATCGCTTCCTTTATCCATTTTTTTTAAATCTTCGAGTGTGGAAGTGGTTGAAGATTTTCCTTTGGATGAAGAAGTATTGCCCCTTATGGTTGCACCTATTACTTTTACACCTAAGCAGTTGGCTTTGGTTGATAATGCAGATTCAAAAATGTATCTTTTCCCTTTTACCCAGCCCCTTGAAAACAGTTCTACATCCCTTTTTGAAAATGATCAAGAGCTTTTACATGTAAAGAATACTTTAGACTATGAAAATATGTATGAACGTGTAGCTACCCTGATAGCAGGGGGTGAAATCATTACGATTCAAACACGTAATAGTTCTTATAGTATTGGAAAAATAGAAAATGCTCAGCATGTTAATGATTTCGAGGTAATTGCCACAGATTTGAGCGTGGTTGAACGAATGGTAGTGTGTCAAGAAAATGAGATGAAGGCATTGGCTTCATTAGAGCGTCCTGCGATTCGTTTTAAAGTGAATGCTTTGTATGAGCAAAAAGGTATTTTAGAGCAAAAACGAGTTTTTATGCGCTTGTTTGATGATTTGTTGTTGTATCAGCTTTGTAAAAAACTTTTTGAAAAAGGTGTTTTCTTTCTTTTTAGAACAGCTACTCCTACATGTAAAACAAAGTATTGCGTTATCGCAGAAAGTGTTGAAGGCAACAGTGAACCTTTGCGTGTTAGTGTTCTTGAAAATGGAACTATTTTACTTTTAAATGGTACCCATTACGCGTCAAAAGAACTCAAAGAGAGTTTAAAAAAATTTGATGAACCTTCGCATGCCTCTTTTGTTTCTTTAATGCAAGAACACCAGCTTTTTGATCTTGAATCAACGTGTTTTTATTTGAGTAAAATGCATGATGATCGTATTATGCACTATTCTAAAGAACATGGAATGTTAAATCTAGTAAGCTTTCCTGTGCCTGTTTCATTTGCGGAATTGTTTGCGCGGATTGAGCAAAGTGGTGAAAGTGCTAGACGTTTAATTCAAAATTATAAAGAGCAGTTTGCGCATGTTTATACGTGTGCAATCAATACACCAATTCCTCAAGATGTTCCTAAAAATATTTATACTTTATGGGCAATCGTTTCTGTTGTTTTGGGCTTAAGTAAGACATTTGAGGGTGCTGCAGAGCAATTGATTGAAAATGCAGAAGATTATGGTGGTGAGAAAGGCCCTCGTATTGATTATTATCTTGAAAAAGAGGATGCGCTGAGTGCTGATTTTGATTATGTCAGATTTGTACGCAGTGGTATAAGTTATAAACTTGCAGGTACGGATGATAATACACTCAGTTTTGGTTATATGGAAAGTTTAGCGTATTTTATTACCGATACTGCTGATGCACATCGTGAAAATTTATCTGCAAAAAATATTGCATTAGGAGGCGCTTTCTTGGGGTATAAACGCTTAAGTGAAATGGTTTGTAAAAATCTAAAACCTAATCATACGATTTGTTTTAATCGGGAATTGCCCATTGATCAGTAACATGCGTTTGCTTTATTGTATTGAAGGTATGGTACAAGGGGTTGGTTTTCGCCCTTTTGTCTATGCCTTAGCCCTGCGTCATGCCTTAAGTGGTTTTGTTTTAAATAATGAAAAAGGTGTGAATATTGAGGTTGAAGGTTCTAAAGAGAGCTTAGAGTCATTTGAATTGGCTTTGTTTAGAGAACTTCCTCCATTGGCTCGTATTGATTTTTTCTCCAAAGAAGCGCTTACATGTAAAAATGATAAGCACTTTGAAATTCATCATAGTGAAGAAGGAAAAAATAAGTCTTCTTTGGTTTTGCCCGATATGTCTTTATGTGATGATTGTTTAAAAGAACTGCATGACCCACATAATCGACGGTATCACTATTTTTTTATCAATTGTACCAACTGTGGTCCTCGCTACTCTATTATTAAAACGGTTCCTTACGATAGACCCAATACCTCTATGGCTCCTTTTGTGATGTGTGATGCGTGTCAGAGTGAATATACCAATCCTCTTGATAGACGTTACCATGCACAACCCATTAGTTGTTCAACGTGTGGGCCTACACTCTTTTTACGCTCTATCTCAGGGAAAGTTATTGCAACTGATGAGCAAGCCTTGCAACATTTGGCTGCATTAATTCGTTCGGGAAATATTGTTGCCATGAAAGGTATGGGTGGTTTTCACTTAGTATGCGATGCAAGCAATGCTGCTGTGGTAGAACGTTTGCGAGAGCGAAAAAAAAGACCTTCAAAGCCCTTTGCTGTGATGTTTAAAAATTTAGATGCCATTGAAGAGGTGTGTGAACTTACGCATCATGAAAAAGAGGGTATTTGCTCTCTTTTGCGTCCTATTGTTTTGGTGAAGCAAAATAAGAAGAGCAGACTGATTGCCCCCAATGTAGCTCCAAAACTTGATAGGTTAGGGGTTTTCTTACCTTACACACCTTTACATGTTATTTTGTTTGAGTACCTCAAAAAACCTATTGTAGCAACCAGTGCGAATCTCTCGGGTGAGCCTATTATTTATGAAGCAAAAACTCTGGTAAATAAACTGAGTCATGTCGTGGACTATTATTTAGATTACAACCGAGACATTGTTAACTCGAGTGATGATAGTGTGCTTCAGTATGTGGAAAATAAACGCATTGTGATGCGTTCATCACGGGGCATGGCACCACAAAGTTTTCGTCTTAAGAGCACAGATGATCGAAATATCCTTTGTGTGGGTGCGCACCAAAAAAATGCCATTGCAATTTATTTGAACCATCAAATGATTATCAGTCCGTATATTGGTGATTTAGATACGATAGCCTCGTGTGAGCTTTTTGAAGCAATGCTAGAGCGCTTCAAAGAATTTTATGATTTTGAACCTGAACTCATTGTTGCGGATATGCATCCTTATTATTTTTCAACACAATGGGCAAAAAAACAGACCATTCCGTGTGTATTTGTGCAACACCATTATGCTCATATTCTCTCTGTTATGTGTGAATACGCATTAGATGAAACGGTGTTAGGTATTGCATGGGATGGGACGGGTTATGGAGATGATGGTACAATTTGGGGCGGTGAATTTTTACTGTGTAACACAGATACCTATGAGCGTGTGGCCTATTTTGAGCCATTTTTACTCTTAGGTGGCGATGCAAGTATTAAAGATACCAAACGCATTTTAGCGTCACTTCTATGGGATGTTTTAGGGACTGATGCCGATGCTGTGTTGTGTAATTATTTTGATGAGTCATCACTTAAAAGACTCAAACAGGTTTATACCAAAAAAATAAATAGTCCATTATGCTCTTCTGTAGGTAGACTTTTTGATGCTGTAGCCGTTTTATGTGGTATGCATGAGCGTATTAGTTATGATGGAGAGAGCGGTTTACTATTGGAGAGTTTGTATGATGAGCGTATTCAAGAACATTATACGGTTCATTTTGAAGATAAAAAAATTCTCTATAAGCCAATGTTCCTCCAAATGTTAGAGGATAAAGAGCCTTCGTTAATTGCTTCAAAATTTCTCAATACTTTGGTCTATATCTTCTTTGAAGTCTCTTCAAAGTATTCTCAGAAAAAAGTTATAGCAGGTGGTGTGTTTCAAAACCGCACATTATTAGAGCAACTGATGAATAAAAGTAACGAAACACTCTATTTTCCGCATCAGGTTGCCATTAATGATGGAGGAGTTTGTGCTGGACAACTCTATAAAGTGTTACAAAAAAGTACACATTAGTTAGAATTAAAATATTAATCTTTTTTTCTTTCACATTTTAAAGAATAGGAAGACTAGAATAAACAGAAATCACAAGGATAAAATAATGGATAAAATAATTCGCTTTAGCGTCTCTTTACCTGAAAAATTGCTAGAAGAGCTAGATAAAAAAGTAGATGCACAAGGCTATGCTTCACGCAGTGAATTTACACGAGATTTGATTCGTGAAAAGATTGTCAAAGACGATTGGCAAGATGATAACAGCGATGTAATTGGTGTTTTGACAATGATTTACACCCATCATCAAAACGAGTTGGTTCAAAAAATATTAGAGATTCAACACGATGCAAAAATTCATATTATGTGCAATACCCATGTGCATGTGAGTCATGAAAACTGTTTAGAAACCGTCATGGTTACAGGAAAAGTGCCTGATGTTAAAGATTTTGCTCAAAAAATCGGTGGTCTTAAAGGTGTGAAGTTTTGTAAATTAGTAGAAGCGTCTATTCCTGCGTCATAATCTTTACATGTAAAGATTTTTTTGCCACAACGCTTCTAAAATGGAGCGTTGTGCTTCTGGTGTGTAATTAAATTTAAACTCGGCTTCTTTAAGATAGTAGATAAATTTTTCTCTTTTTATTCCTTTAAAATGTTCCATCCACGTTTCCAAAAAAATCCAAAAACGATTGATGGGCGTATGAAAACTTTCATAATGGGCAACTTTATGCTGATGTAAAAAACGAGCGTACGTTTCTTTCTCTATGGCATCTTCTTCAAGGTCTCGCAAGTGTGCAAATTGGTCTGGAAGTAGTAGTGTGTAGACATGCGTGTCATAAAGTATGGCTAAAATACCAATGGCATCGAAAAGATACTTTGTTTTTTTCTTTTTACATGTAGGAAGAAAATAGTATTCATCGTACTGTGAAAATGTTTGAGAGTGTTTGGTATAGAGTGACTCTAAATATTCTATGAGCAATAAGCGTAGTGTGTGATATATTTTAGAAACTGTCAAATAGTTTAAACTCAAATGCATTGCACATTCGTGTGCACTTTTATCGGCAAGAAAACATTTTAGTACTTCTATTTTTTTGGCATATTTAATGTGGCTAAATGTTCGTTTGCACATAGCACAACGAGACTGAGATGAAGAAACTTCATAGAGTTTTGTATGTCCACAAAAAATACATGCATTAGTTCTTATCTTCATGCGAGCATTTTTCCTAAAAATAACTAAGAAACTTCTTTTTTTAGCTCGTATTTAAAGAGTTATTCTATAATAAAGAAAAAAATAAAGGACTTACAACATGTGTAAAGATTGCGGTTGTTCAATCACTCCTACTCAATGGTCTGCGCATACGCACGAACATTCTCACGATCATGATGATCATACGCATCACGAACATTCTCACGATCATGATGATCATACGCATCACGAGCATCCACATGCGCATGATCACAATCATCATGAACACAAGCATCACGATGAGATTCATGCTAATCCTCAGCTTAATGATAAAAAAACCATTGCGGTGATTACTAAGATTTTAGATGCTAATGATACACAAGCAGCACACAATAGAAAGCATTTTGAAGAGCATGGTGTTTTGGCAATCAATCTTATGAGTAGTCCAGGCAGTGGAAAAACAACACTTCTTGAGGCAACGATTGAGACAAATCAAATTAAATTAGGTGTCATTGAAGGTGATTTGGAGACCAATCAAGATGCCGATCGTATCATTGCGAAGGGTGCTCCTGCGCATCAAATTTCAACAGGTCAAGCGTGTCATTTAGATGCGTTTATGGTGCATGAAGGGCTTCATCATTTACCCATCGATGGACTGGATGTTGTCTTTATCGAAAACGTGGGCAATCTGGTTTGTCCAGCCAGTTACGATGTTGGAAGTCATCTCAATGTTGTGTTGCTCTCTGTTCCTGAAGGTGATGACAAACCTGCCAAATACCCTGTGATGTTTCGAAGTGCAGACCTCTTTTTGATTACCAAATGTGATTTATTGCCGTATTTTGATTTTAGTATTGAAAAAGCGATTCGTGAGGCGCGCAAACTCAATCCAAAGGTGGATGTCATTGAAATAGACAGTAAGTCTGGCAAAGGGATTGATCAGTGGGTTAATTATTTAAAAATGAAAAAAGCATTGAGGTAATTATGTGTTTATCTATACCTTCTAAAGTCGTTGAAATCGACGAAAATAATTATGCAACCGTGGATACTATGGGTGTTAAGCGCCAAGTGACGTTGGATTTAATTTCTGAGCCTGTGAATGTGGGTGATTATGTACTTATTCACGTAGGATTTGCCATGAATAAGATTAGTAAGGAAGAGGCAGAATCAAGTATCGAAGCGTACAATGAAATCGCCGAAGCGATGCAAAATGGTGAAATTAGTGAGGATGAGGGAAACAGTAATTATGCCTGAGGTTGACCTAATTGAGGGGTTTCGTGACCCTGCTCATATGAAAGCTTTGGCGGCGCTGATTAAAAAAGAGTGCAAATCCAAAATTAATATTATGGAAGTGTGCGGCGGACATACGCATACCATTATGAAATTCGGGCTTTCTCAGATTTTACCAGAGCTGATTGACTTTATCCACGGCCCTGGATGCCCTGTGTGCATTATGCCTAAAGAGCGCATTGATCATGCTATTGCTTTGGCTTCTATGCCCAATACTATTTTAGCCACTTTAGGCGATATGATTCGTGTACCTGGGAGCAAAACTTCTTTGCAAAAACTACGTGCTGAGGGCAAAGAAATTCGTTCATTGTATTCTCCTTTGGACGTGATTAAAATTGCGCAAGAAAATCCTGATAAAAACGTGGTCTTTTTTGCCATTGGTTTTGAAACGACTACGCCAATGAGTGCGGTTTTAATCCAACAGGCTATTGCTCTAAATCTCAAAAACATTTTCTTTCACATCAATCATGTCACGGTACCTGAGGCAGTAGAAGCAATTATGAGTAGCGGAGATGCACTGATTGATGCGTTTTTAGGACCATCCCATGTGAGTGTCATTACGGGGTATAAAATTTATGAGCCAATTGCAGAAAAATACCACACGCCTATTGTTGTGGCTGGTTTTGAGCCCACCGATGTGATGGAGTCTGTTTTACGCATTGTACGTCAAGTCAATGCGGGTAAAAGTGAGGTAGAAAATGAGTACGCTAGAGCTGTTTCCCGTGAGGGCAATCTTAAAGCACAAGCTTTAATTAATACCTATTTTGAAAAAAGAGACCATTTTAGATGGCGTGGCATTGGGGATATTCCTAAAAGTGCCTTGAAACTTAAAGCCGAATATGCAGCCTACGATGCGGAAATTGTCTTTGATGATGTGCTTCCTAAAACAGAGTTGAACGACCATAAATTGTGTATTTGTGGCGATATTCTCAAAGGACGTGCGAAGCCATTTGATTGCAAAGTGTTTGGTAAAGCCTGTACGCCTACCAATCCAATGGGCTCGTGCATGGTCTCTAGTGAGGGTGCTTGTTCGGCGTACTTCAAATATGGAAAACTTAATCTCAAAGGAGCAAGAGCGTGAGCAAAAAAATACTTCTCTCTCATGGTGGTGGCGGTGAAGAGACGCAAAGTTTGATTAAAGAGCTTTTTTTTAAACACTTTGAGAATGAGATTTTACTGCGTATGGAAGATGCGGCAAACTTGATTATGGAGAGTACAAACATTGCATTTACGACAGATTCTTTTACGGTAAGTCCTCTTTTTTTTAACGGAGGAAACATCGGTAAACTTGCCATTGCAGGCACGGTAAATGATTTGTGTATGATGGGCGCAAAGCCAAAATATTTAACCTGTTCGTTTATGATTGAAGAGGGGTTTGAATACGCAAAGCTGGAAGAAATTGTTATCAGTATGCGTGATGAGATGGCAAAAAATGGTGTAAAAATTGTAGCGGGTGATACTAAGGTCGTACCAAAAGGTGGTGTTGATGGGCTTTTTATTAATACCACAGGTATTGGGGAAATTGTTTATAAAGGTATTTCTGCACATCATTTAGCAAACGATGATGTCATTATCGTTTCACATGAAGTGGGTAATCATGGGGCATGTATATTAGCTACACGGGAAGAGATAGAGCTTGAGAGTGACCTTCAAACCGATTGTGCAAGTTTATGGAAACCTGTGGAAGCGCTCATAAACGCAGGTATAAAAATCCATGCGCTTCGTGATGCAACCCGTGGAGGGCTAAGCGCGGTACTTAATGAATGGGCTGAGACATCAAAGGTGTGTATTGAAGTGGATGAGGCTAAAATCCCTGTAGCAAAAGAGGTTAAAGGGATATGTGAGCTTTTAGGCTTTGAGCCTTATGAGTTCGCTAATGAGGGTACGATGGTGATTGCTTTGCCAAAAGAAGAGGCACTAAAAGCGCTTGATGTGCTTCAACACTTTCCAGAAACAGCACACGCTACGGTAATTGGGAAGGTGACACAGGCCTTTACATGTAAAGTTATTTTACACACGCCGTGGGGTTCAGAGCGCTTTTTAGAACCGCCCAAAGGTGAGTTACTTCCAAGGATTTGTTAATGCATGAATTTTCTATTGTAAATGCACTTTTAGAGATGTGTGAAAAAAATGCCAAAGAACATCACGCAACAAAAGTGACAAAAGTAGAGATAAAAGTAGGAAAGCTTAGCGGCATTGAACCGCATTTACTCGAAACGGCATTTGATACGTTTAAAGAGGAGAGTATTTGTGATGGAGCTGAGTTTGTTATGCATCTTCAAGATGTTGTGATTCGATGTGAGGCCTGTCAAAAAGAGGCGACATTAAATACCAATGAATTTATTTGTCCCTTTTGCAAAAGTACGGATTTAACCGTTATAGATGGTGAAGAGATGTTCTTAATGCATTTAGAAATGGAGTAATCAGCGCCTAAGAGAGTGTAATGTATAATCAGTTATCACCTTTTTTGTATTGTTTGTCATGCAAAAAGGTTTATAAAACTGAAAGAGATCAAATGTTAGACGATTTAAGACGTGCGTGTGTTGAAGATTTACCAGATATTATTAAAATTTATAATGAAGCGATTAAAGACGGAATTTCAACTTCTGATACAAAGATGGTTAGTATTGAGGAAAAACTAGCATGGTTTAACGCTCACGATGAGGCACATCCTATTTTAGTGAAAGCTTATTGTGGACGTATTATTGCATGGATTAGTTTTCAGCCTTTTTATCAAAATGTTCCTGTGTATGCTCAGAGCTCTTTTATTAATATTTTTATTGATAAAAATTTTCAAGGTAAAAAATTAGGACAACAATTTTTAAAAGAAGCAATTGAACAAGCCCAAGCAGGAAAGATTAAGACCTTACTTGCGCTTATTTTTGCAGATAACCCAGCAAGTTTAAAACTGTTTAAAAAGTTAGGCTTTAAAGAGTGGGGGCATTTGAGTCATGTTGCTTGTGTGGATGGCATAGATAAAGATCTTCTCGTTTTAGGACTTCGGATACAAGAGTAGGGTATGAAAAAAAAGATATCAATTATTTTCGACATGGATGGAACGCTTATTGACTCAAGTGAGGCCATGACGCAGAGTGTTAATTATGTGAGAAATACGATAGGGCTTAGTACGCCTTTGAGAAAAGAGATGTTAGAGTATCATATTAATGAACTTGACCAACATTTGCCTAAAATTTTTTATAACACAGAAACGTATGATCCACGCCATCGTGCTCTATTTAAAGAACATTACATGCAAAATGCACCTTCTATGATCCATCTGTATCCTGATGTGCGTCAAATGTTACATGTTTTAAGTCAAAGAGCGCATTTAGGAATTGCAACCAATGCTCATGATTGTTTTGCACACAATATGCTTCAAGCTTTAGATATTGAACACTATTTCTCAGGCATTGTTGGTGCTAATAATGTTGCTGAACCAAAGCCTAGCCCTTTGATGGTTTATCACTTAATGGAGACATTTGGGAGCACGGCTGAAAATACTATTTTAGTGGGTGATAGCATCAAAGATGAACGTGCGGCTTTTAATGCCGGTGTACATTTTATTTTTGCGAATTGGGGATATGGAAAATCTCAAAATTCAAATCTTCGTGCACACAATGTTCACGAACTTTTAGCGCTTCTAAATACATTTATTTAATTAATTCAAGTGGGGCTTCAAGAGTCCGCTTGATAATATTTACAGGTGTTTTTAGGGTGTCTAGGATGAGGTGAGTCTCAATACTAGGCTCACTAAGTGTTCCTTTGACATCAACATTGGTAGCAATACGTTTATCTTTTCCTAAAATCACTCCACCCACAAGAGGAATCATATCAATAGCAGCGCTAAATGTTTTGAGTGTTTTTATTTGTAGTTTTAAATCAAGAGCGTCGTTATGAAGATTGACACTTCCTTTTCCTGTAATATCTGCACTTTTCCCTCTGAGTTGAAGATCTTTAATGATAAAAGCATTATCAGTTTGTTCAAACTGAAGTATGCCATTTTCTACAAAATACCCCTCAGCACTAAAACTAGGGTCTTTAAAAATCATTAAGGAAGGAAGGGTGTTAATCGTTGCCATAAGGTTATTGAAAAATTTTAAATCTTTGATAAATGTATTTTTCATTGTAAATGACCCGTCTGTTTTATTTTCATCTTTACTATGCAGATGTAATTCAAAATTTCCTTGATGAAAATAATTGCGATTAAAGAGAGCATTGATCATTTCATCATTCATTAAAAGGGCATTGATATCTAACTTTTTATTATCTTTTTGATACGAAAAAGAGGCATCATTTTTTTTAGATTCTACGTGAACTTTTTCGTTAAAAAGAGTAATGGTATAACGATCTGATAGGATTTTTTTACTACTATTGGAATCTATAATCGAAGAATTTTCTCCATAGATTGTCGTTTTAATAGGGATGTTTAGAGGCTTATCGCTTTGAGAAATTAAGAGGTTAAGATCTTTTACATGTAAAGAAATTTCATTATCTACGTGGAGCGCTACTTTATAATCACTGGTATGAGCATCAAGTGTTTTTGTGTTGGTTGAGAGATAAATTTCAAAATAATTTACGGGGGTTTCTTTGTCTAAAAGGGATGAATTAACATCGTACAGGATAAGTTTTGAAGTAAATGTTTCAAAATCTTGAGTGCTAACACTCACGCTCCCTTCTTTAAGTCCATTTTCATACATCAAAGGAGAGATGGTTGCAATTTTTGAGAGGTCATTAAGAATGAATTGGTTGTTCTTAGGCTCAAAAATAATTGTCGTATTGAGTTCGGGTAGTTGCATGGTTGTGGTATTGTTTTCAATGGCAAAAGAAGCTTTTTGTCGTGGTAGCTTTTGGGCATTTAAGAGTTCTGTTTTCCCAAATTGAAGATGCAAGGCATTCATATCAACAAAGCCATCAAAACGAGATTTTTGTGTGTCAAAGTCGCCTGTTGCATCAATATCAAAAAGATTTTTATACTGTAAATTGGCACGCTTAAGTGTGACAAGGTAGTTATGAAATGAGACTTCGCCTGAGCGTGTTGTCATGGGCGCACCACTCAGGTTAAAGTGGCTTGGTGAGAGTTTAAATGTACCTGTTGCATTGATGTCAAAAGGAAGAAATTTGATATCAAGCTTCACATGAGCATCTGTTTTCCCAGAAGTTTGTGTAATCGGCACATCAATGTTAAATGCATGTAAAATCTTATGAATAGAAGCATCTAATTGTGTTGATGTCGTTAAATCAACGACAATTCCCGTGCCTTTTGTCAATAAATTATAAATAAAGACATCTGCTTTTTTAATCATTTTTTGTTCATAAAAAGGATCTATGACATCAAAGAGAAATTTGTCCTCATTCAACGTAATGCCTATGCTCTTAGCGTACGCAGGAGGAACACTAGGTTCGAAGCTAATAGTTGCTTCCTTAAGGTTCGCATGACCTCGCATTTGCATTGGAAAATAATCGAGCGTTTGAATATTAAATTGTCCTTCTAAAAAATCTAAAACATACTCTTGTCCAACAATATTTTTATGTATCCAATCTTTTACAATAGGTTCTAATTCAACTTTTGGCGCTAAAAAATCCATAAAATCGCTGAGTTCTTTGTTAGTAAAGGGCTCACTTTGAATGTGATAACGAAGCAAATCCCCATTTAATTCTAGTACTGTGATACCTTTAAGGTTAAATGTCTCATAACTTCCTTCAAATGTGTAGGAATTTTGTTCAAAATCAAGGTGTGCTAACCCCTTTACATGTAAAGAAAAATCTTTGAGTTTAGCTTCGTGTATATCGAGTGTTAAGCTTGTTTTTGATTGGGGTGTTATTGTGAGATTAGCGTGTAAATGTTGACTCTCAAGCTCAAAATGATTGTCAGCGTAATAGACACTTATATGTTCATTAGCATAGATAAGATTTTTAATCTCAATTTTGCTAAAAAATTGATTGAGGTAGGATAAATTTTCAATGATTTTTGAACTCTCTTCTAAAGAGGTATCTGTCTGCGTTGTGGTGCTAACCTCAAGGTTTTGAATGCTTACAATTAATTTTTTATCTAGTTTAATATATAATTGATCAATTTTAATCTTCGGCAAAATAATAGAGTCGAAGGAAATGCCATAAATTAGGGTTCCCATTAATGCTACGAACAGAAGAATTA
The DNA here is from genome assembly GCA_016930915.1 of Campylobacterales bacterium. Classification (GTDB taxonomy): domain Bacteria; phylum Campylobacterota; class Campylobacteria; order Campylobacterales; family Sulfurospirillaceae; genus Sulfurospirillum. The sequence continues at coordinate 5,512 of JAFGFU010000025.1, read as the reverse complement.
TGAATAAAAACACTTTCCAAATATTTTTAATCGTATGCGATGTCGCTTTAATAATCATGATTACACTTCTCTTTCACTTAACCAAGCCTATGAGCTCAAGCTCCGTTGCTTTTGTGCCTCAAGGCTCAATAGGGCAAATTATAACATATATGGTTGAGAAAAATTTTGACCTTCATCCTGAGATAGATAAATATCTTCTTCGCTTGATTGGAAAGCCTCAAGCAGGTTGGGTCAATATTAATCAAAAGGTTTTAACACGAGGTGATTTTCTCCACAAACTTTGCTATTCAAAAGCTCCATTAAAAGTGATTACATACATTCCAGGTGAAACCAAAGAGCTCTTTTTTGCACAGCTTGCCCTTGATTTTGATCTCTCTTATGACACATTACATACAGAATATGCCGCTGCTACACCCTATATTGATGGTTTTATTGTGCCAGAGACGTATTATATTCCTGTGGGTATCAGTGAAAAAAATCTCATTCACTTTCTTTTAGCCCATGCAAGAACCTATCATAGAACTGTTTTTGAAAAGATTTTTGGTGAATTTAATGAAGCAAAATGGCAAAAATTTATCATTATCGCTTCTGTGATTCAAAAAGAAGCAGCAAATGCTGAAGAGATGCCTTTAGTCTCTTCTGTTATTTACAATCGTTTGAAAAAAGATATGAAATTACAAATGGATGGTACGCTTAATTATGGAGAGTATTCTCACACAAAAGTAACACCTCAGCGTATTCGTGAAGACACTTCTTCTTATAACACTTATTTACATAAAGGTTTGCCCCAAAATCCTATTTGTAGCGTGAGTAAAGAGGCGATATTTGCGGCCATTTTTCCTAAAACAACCAATTATCTCTATTTTGTAAAAAACAAAAATGGAACGCATACCTTTTCCCAAAATTATGAAAGACATTTGGAAAATATACGTAACGGTTTTTAATAAAGAAATGGGTAGGATTTTCAAATCTAATTTTTTAAAAGGCTAGTCTATGGCACAAACAATCAATACTATTATTTATACTCAGGTTGATGAAGCACCTGCTTTAGCGACGTTCTCCCTTTTGCCTATTATTAAGGCATTTACAAAAAGCTCTTCTATTGCTATTGAAACACGAGACATCTCGTTAGCGGGTCGTATTTTGGCTAATTTTCCTGATAACTTAAGCAATGAGCAACGTGTTAATGATGATTTGACCTATTTGGGGACACTTGCCAATACGCCTGAGGCAAATATTATTAAATTACCTAATGTAAGTGCTTCTTTGCCACAACTCAAAAATGCAATTAAAGAGTTACAAGATAAGGGATACATGATTCCAGAGTATCCAGAAAATCCTATAAGCCCTAAAGAAAAAGAGATACAAGCACGTTATGCTAAGGTGTTAGGCAGTGCGGTAAATCCTGTGCTTCGTGAAGGTAATTCAGACAGGCGAGCTCCTTTATGTGTGAAAGAATATGTCCGTAAAAATCCTCATCGCATGGGTGCATGGAGCCATGATTCATATTCTCATGTTGCTTATATGAATGAGGGTGATTTTTATGGTAATGAAAAATCGATAACCGTACCCAACGCAACCACAATTCGTATAGAATTAGTGGGAAAAGATGGTTTAACAACCGTTTTAAAAGAGAAATTAGCATTATTAAAAAATGAGATTTTTGATGCAACCTTTATGAGTTCACAAAAATTAGTTCAATTTTTTGAAGCACAAATAGAAGAGGCAAAAGCTCAAAATATTTTGCTCTCTTTACATTTAAAAGCAACCATGATGAAAGTGAGTGATCCCATTATGTTTGGGTATGCTGTTAAAACTTTTTTCAAAGATGTTTTTGAAAAATACGCAACAACCTTTCAAGCATTGGGTGTGAATCCTAATAATGGGCTAGGGGATGTGTATGAGAAAATTTCAACCTTGCCATTAGCACAAAAAGAGGCAATAGAAGCAGATATAAAAGCATGTTATGCCAAACGTCCATCATTAGCAATGGTCAATTCAGACAAAGGCATTACCAATTTACATGTACCCAGTGATGTGATTATTGATGCGTCTATGCCATCGTGTATTAGAGAATCAGGCAAAATGTGGGGAAAAGATGGGGCATTACACGATACCAAAGCATTGATTCCTGATAGGGCTTATGCACGCATTTATGAAGAGACGATGAACTTTTGTAAGAAAAATGGCGCCTTAGATCCTAAAACCATGGGTTCAGTTCCTAATGTAGGGTTAATGGCACAAAAAGCAGAAGAGTACGGTTCTCACGATAAGACATTTGAAATTCCTTATGATGGTGTGGTGCGTGTTGTTGAAATCAGCAGTGGCACAATTTTAATGCAGCATAGTGTTGAAAAAGGAGATATTTATCGTGGATGCCAAGCCAAAGATGCCCCTATTAAAGATTGGGTAAAACTAGCGGTTAATCGCGCACGACTCAGTCAAACGCCTGCCATTTTTTGGTTAGACCCTAATCGTGCGCACGATGCTCAAATGATCAAAAAAGTAGAAAAATACTTAAAAGAGCATGAGCTTAGTGGCCTTGATATTAAGATTATGAGCCCAGAAGAGGCGATACAAATATCCTTAGAACGCATTGTAAAAGGGCTGGATACGATTGCCGTAACGGGCAATGTGTTGCGTGATTATTTAACCGATTTGTTTCCTATTTTAGAAGTAGGCACAAGTGCAAAAATGCTCTCGATTGTTCCTTTGATGAACGGAGGAGGATTGTTTGAAACAGGTGCGGGTGGTTCTGCGCCTAAGCATGTTCAGCAATTTGTGCAAGAAAATCACTTACGTTGGGATTCATTGGGCGAATTTATGGCACTTACAGCTTCTTTGGAACATCTCTCCAATGTTATGGGAAATAAAAAAGCTGCCATTTTAGCAAAAACACTGGATATGGCAACAGGAAAATTGTTAGAGAATAAAAAATCTCCTTCAGCTAAAGTAGGAGAGTTGGATAACCGTGGAAGTCACTTTTATTTAGCGATGTATTGGGCAGAAGCATTATCCTTGCAAAGTGAAGATAGCGTTTTAGCTGCGCAATTTAAACCTCTTTCTGAGCTATTAAAAACAAATGAACAGAAAATTGTAGAAGAGCTTACTCTCGTGCAGGGTGTTCTTGTTGATATGGGTGGATATTATAAACCAAATGTGGAAAAAACAAGTAAAGCAATGCGCCCAAGTGCTACGTTTAATGCAGCATTAGCAACCTTGAATGTTTAATTTTTTGTTTTACATGTAAAAAGGAGTTTTCTTTGGCTGAGGGAAAAAAAGTCTCTATTATTGGTGCAGGAAATGTAGGTGCTACCGTTTGTTATTGGTTAGCCATGCGTAAAAGTTGCCGTGAGATTGTGATGATTGATGTGGTGGAAGGTGTGGCACAAGGTAAAGCCTTAGACATTGCTCAAGCAACAAGTCCAGAGGGTAGCCACACGCAAATTAAAGCATCAAGTCATTATGATGCCATTGCAAAGAGCGATATTATCGTGATTACAGCGGGAAGTCCACGAAAACCAGGTATGAGTAGAGATGATTTATTGCTGATTAATGCCAATATCACACGAGGGATTATTGAGCAGGTCAAAGCCTATGCGCCAGAGGCTATTGTGATTACGGTATCTAACCCTTTAGATGCGATTACGTATGTGGCACAAAAAGTCGGTGATTATCCAAGAAACCGTGTGATTGGTATGGCGGGTATTTTGGATAGCTCTCGTATGGAGACCTTTATTTCTGAAAAGTTAGGATTTGGTTATGGACAGGTGACCGCTAGCGTTATGGGTGGACATGGCGATGACATGGTGCCCCTGCCTCGTTACTCTTCCGTGAATGGTGTTGCTCTTCAAGATTTACTCTCGGCTTCTGAGATTACTGAAATTATTGAGAAAACCAGACACGGTGGTGCCCAAATTGTAAGCTGTATGGGCACATCAGCTTATTACGCACCTGCCAATGCGACCGTGAAGATGATTGAAGCTATTTTAAGTGACTCTCACTCTATTTTCCCGTGTGCAACGCTCTTAGAGGGTGAGTATGGTTACCACGATACGGTCAATGGCGTACCTGTGGTTTTAGGTAAAAATGGCATTGAAAAAATTGTAGAGTTACCTTTAAATAAAGATGAACACACACAATTTGCTAAGAGCATTGCATCGGTGAATGCGCTCTTAGAGACATTACATGTAAACCATTTTTTTGGAGCTTAAGATAGCAAGAAAAAAAAGAGTTAGTTTTATAATTTACGTGATTGAGAGACAATGTTCACTATAAAGTTTAATCATTTATTTTGTTAAGGGTGTATGTTAATGAATATTCATGAGTATCAAGCCAAAGAGATTTTTAACCGCTACCATGTTCCCACACCACGAGGATATGTAGCAAGTAGCGTTGAAGAGGCTGTTGCAAACGCACAAAAACTAGGTGGTCCTTTGTGGGTTGTTAAAGCGCAGATTCACGCTGGTGGACGCGGTTTGGGTGGGGGTGTTAAGCTCGCACGAAGTATTGAAGAGGTGAGCGAATATGCGCGAGCACTGCTTGGTATGCACCTTATAACCCATCAAACAACAGCTGAGGGAACCCTTGTTCAGAAACTTTACATCGAAGAGGGTGTAGAGATTGCAGATGAGTTTTATTTAGGTATTGTATTAGATAGAGCACAAGAAATGCCTGTTATTATGGCATCTCGTGAAGGTGGTATGGAAATTGAGAAAATTGCCTATGAAACACCTGAAAAAATCATCAAAGTTACGATTGACCCTTTTATTGGGTTTCAACCTTATCATGGGAGAGAACTCGCTTTTGGTCTAAATCTACCTAAAGAGGAAATGAGCCGTTTTAGTGCTTTTGCTAAAGCGCTTTATGAAGCATATATGGAAAATGATGCTTCTATGGTAGAAATCAACCCTTTGGTAAGAACGAAAAGTGGAGTATTTGTTGCGCTTGATGGCAAAATGAGCTTTGATGACAATGCTCTTTTTCGTCATCCTGAGATTGTTGCCATGCGTGATTATAGTGAGGAAAATCCCATCGAGAAGGAAGCTTCAGAGTATGGGCTGAGTTATGTAAAACTCAATGGCAATGTTGGCTGTATGGTCAATGGCGCAGGTCTTGCTATGGGTACCATGGATATTATTGATTATATGGGTGGAGAGCCTGCGAACTTCTTAGATGTGGGTGGTGGAGCGAATGCTTCGACGGTTGCTAAAGGATTTGAAATTATTTTAAAAGACCCTAATGTGAAGTCTATTTTTGTCAATATTTTTGGCGGAATTGTACGGTGTGACCGTATTGCCAATGGTATTTTAGAAGCGACCAAAATGGTAAAAGTGGATGTGCCTGTCATCGTTCGTTTGGATGGAACCAATGCCAAAGAAGCGGTTGAAATTTTAAAAAGTGCCAATATTAAAAATATTATCAGTGCCACAGATTTGAGTGATGGTGCTCAAAAAGCAGTTGCCGCCGCAAAAGGAGCGTTAGTATGAGTATTTTAATTCATAAAGATACG
>JAFGFU010000024.1 GCA_016930915.1 Campylobacterales bacterium | reverse complement strand
GTCTTACAAACAATTCTTTGGCAAAGCTCAAATCGCCAGAGTCATTGGCGGGGAAAAAGTGGAGAGTGAAAGCGAACGCTCCACAAAGCTTTTAGTGCAATTAGGCTTTGTGTATTAGGCTTTACATGTAAAGCCTTTCTCAAAAACAATACGCTACCATGTCCCAGTTTATTTTTAAGGATTTTGGTATGGAGCGTCTTAAAAACATTGCGATTTTTTCAAAATTAAACGATGCGCAGTTTGAAAAGCTTAAGAAGATTTCAGTCATCAAAAAGTACAACGCCAAAGAGATTCTCTTTTACGAGGGCGATGCACCTGTGTATCTTTATGTGTTGCTTCAAGGTACGCTTAAAGTCTATAAGACCAATCATAAAGGACAGCAGATTTTCTTGCATGAGTTTTACCCTGGGGGATTGGTGGCAGAACTTGCCAATTTTGAGAATATTCCCTATCCTGCTACAGCAGAGTTTATGAGCCAGAGTGAAGTGTTACGTATTGATTATAAAGCCTTAGAAAAAGACTTTTTTAAAAATCCTGACATCTCGTTTGAGATTATTAAAAGCCTTATTGCAAAGCATAAAATCCTCATTGATGTCATTCAAAAAGAGGTCATTTTAACGGCGGGTGCTAAAGTGGCAAAGTTTATTTTAGAAAATTCTGAACTGTTTGATACGCTTAAAAACACGCAGATTGCATCCTTGCTTAACCTTACACCTGAAACACTCTCTCGTACGCTCTCCAAATTTAAAGTATCGGGTTTGATTGAAATGGATGAGAAACATGCCTTGCATATCGTGGATAAGGGTGCTTTAGAAATTATGCTATAATTGCCACCTTCATTTTTATTACTTCATTTGCGGGTGTAGCTCAGTGGTAGAGTGTTAGCTTCCCAAGCTGAAAGTCGCGGGTTCGAGCCCCGTCACCCGCTCCATTTATTTAAACAATCATAAAAAAAGGACTTCTATTTGGTATTGCGATTAAAAAAAGAGTGGTTTGGAAATATCAAAGGCGATTTACTCTCAGGACTTGTTGTCGCCCTTGCCTTGATTCCCGAGGCAATTGCCTTTTCGATTATCGCAGGGGTTGATCCCAGAGTGGGGCTGTATGCCTCGTTTTGTATCGCCGTGGTGATTGCCTTTGTGGGTGGTCGTGCTGGTATGATTTCAGCGGCTACTGGAGCGATGGCACTTTTGATGGTCACACTGGTGAAGCAACACGGGCTAGAGTATCTGCTTGCCGCTACGATTTTGACAGGGATTTTGCAAATAGGCGCTGGGTATTTGAAACTAGGCTCACTCATGAGTTTTGTCTCTCGCTCGGTCGTGGTGGGGTTTGTCAATGCGTTGGCGATTTTGATTTTTATGGCGCAATTGCCTGAACTTAGCAATGTTTCATGGCACACCTATGCCTTTGTGGTCGCAGGGCTTGGCATTATCTACGGATTTCCACTCTTGCCTTTGGTGGGTAAGCTTATTCCTTCTCCTTTAGTTACCATTGTTGTCATTACCCTTGCAAGTTTGGTGCTGGGATGGGATGTGCGCACCATCGGCGATATGGGAACCCTTCCTGATACGCTTCCGATGTTTTTAATCCCCACTATTCCGCTTAGTTTTGAAACCTTGCAGATTATCTTCCCATACGCTGCCGCCCTTGCTGTGGTCGGGCTTTTGGAGTCGCTCATGACGGCTACCATTGTTGATGAGCTCACCGACACCAAAAGCGATAAAAACCGTGAGTGTAAAGGGCAGGGTGTGGCGAACATCGCGGCTGGTTTTTTTGGAGGCATGGCAGGCTGTGCGATGATAGGACAATCAGTCATCAACATCAAATCAGGCGGACGAGGCAGACTCTCCACCCTGTTTGCAGGGGTTATGTTGCTCATCATGGTGGTTTTTTTAAGCCAGTGGCTCAGCCTCATTCCTATGGCGGCCTTAGTGGCGATTATGATTATGGTCTCGATAGGGACGTTTGATTGGGGTTCGATTAAACGCTTAAAAACGCTTCCGCTCTCCACCAACATCGTCATGCTCTCAACCGTTGTCGTGGTGGTGTGGACGCACAATTTAGCCTATGGCGTTTTAACAGGCGTGCTTCTAGCGTCCCTCTTTTTTGCCAATAAAATCAGCCACTTCATGTATGTGGAGCGCTTGAGCGATGAGCAAAATGGAAATGTCACCTACAAAGTGGTAGGACAAGTTTTCTTTAACTCCGCCGAACGCTTTATCAATTCGTTTGATTTTAAAGAGGTGGTCGATAAGGTCGTAATTGATTTAAGTAGGGCGCATTTTTGGGATATTACAGGGGTAAGTGCTTTGGATAAAGTGGTCATTAAATTTCGTCGTGAGGGCGCTGAGGTGGAAGTGATAGGCTTAAACGAGGCAAACCAGACGATTATTGACCGTTTTGGCATACACGATAAGCCCGAAGAGATTGAAAAAATGATGGGAGGGCACTAAGATGACTAAAAAAATTATGGCATGTGTGGACGGTTCGACTTTGAGTGAAGCCGTGTGCGATTTTGGGGCATTTTTTTCCAAAACATTGCATCTTCCGCTGGAACTTTTAAACGTGGTGGAGCATTTACATGTAAGCACTCAAACCGACCTTTCAGGCAATATTGGTTTAGGTGCACGAGATGATTTGCTGGAAACACTCATTGATGAGGAAAAAAGCGAGAGTAAAAAAGCCATTGTTGAGGGCAAAAAGATGCTCTCACGCCTTCAAGAACGTGTATTAAGCCAAGAAGCCAAAGCGGTGAAAATCGTCCAAAAGCATGGGGAATTGTATGAAAATGTGCAAGCACACAAAGAGGAGATTCGCCTTTTAATTCTAGGGCTTCGTGGAAAAGACCACGAAAATCAAGCCCAAGCGATTGGCTCACAAGTGGAAGAGTTGATTCGTACCCTTAATGTGCCTATTTTATTGGTCAATGAGGCATTTTCTGAGCCTAAAAAAATTCTCATAGCCTATGATGGCTCACCTTCTTCTAAAAAAGCCATAGATATGGTGGCAAAAGAGCCACTTTTCAATCATGTTGAGCGCCATATGGTCAATGTCTATAAAGACAAAGCACTCTCATCTTTTATGCTAGAAGAAGCAACGCATATCTTAGAAACACTCAGTTTTAGCACGCTTTATACTGCATCGCTTCAGGGTGACCCCATTAAGGAACTTTTGAACTATCAAAAGGAAAATAGCATAGATTTAATTGCCATGGGTGCGTTTAGTCATAGTCGTATTCGTGATGCTCTGTTTGGGAGTTTTACCTCGAAGATGATTTTATCGACTCCAAAACCTTTGTTACTACTACGTTAATCAAAAGAGGGGAAAAAGCGTAAGAATATTTTCCCTCTTTTTGCATATTCTCAATTAGGGTTCTTGCAGAACTTTTAACACGCCTTTAAAGCAAAGCTCTAAAGGCTACGTTAACACTGGGTAATCTTTGGCAGAAAGCCCGCGCACCCTTGGTGCTTTTCCTTCTTGCAAAATGAGTTTTGCAAGAAGTCTATTCGAAAAATAAATAGGTCTTAAAAAAACAGAAAAATAGTATCTGCTTTTTTCTTATAAGATTATTTTATAAGATTTTTTTTATTTTTATCGTTATTACCTCTTTTGCTCCTTTCAAACAACCTAAATATCGTACTTTTAGCTCTTCTTTAAAACAGACTCATTTTCTCTTGAATTAAGAAAAATTGATATAAGTCAAGGTTTTTTTTTCGCTTTATTTATACAATGCCTGCAATCTTAGTATTATCTTTTACGTTTAAATAAAAATTAATAATAGGAGGTTAGGTCTTTAGTTACACGATGATGCAGATCATGTGTGTTTGGGTTGGGCGTTGTTGCTTTTACATGTAAAGATGAAAAGTTAACGAAAAGAATAAAGGAGGAAATGTGAAAAATAGTAATTTCCTAAAATACGCAGCACTGGGTGCTTTTATTGTAGCCATTGGTTTTTTTGTTTACATGGTTAATGCATCTAAGGCGCTGTCGTATCTCTCCAGTGATCCTAAAGCCTGTATCAACTGTCACGTCATGAACACGCAATATGCAACATGGCAACACAGTTCACATGCGCAAAGGGCCACATGTGTCGATTGTCACTTACCACGGGACAACATGGTAAACAAATATATCGCAAAAGCCATTGATGGGTACAACCACAGTGTGGCGTTTACGTTTAATACGTATAAAAATGCGATTAAAATTAGTGACAATGGTGCGCAAAGAGTTCAGGATAATTGTATCTCTTGCCATAAAAGTCTGACTTCAGGCATGGTAAACAACAGTGATAAATATCATAATTATGATGATCCAAGTGTCGCTACGGGCAGACGATGTTGGGAGTGTCATAAAGGCGTACCTCATGGCAAGGTAAGAGGTCTTACCACAACACCTAATGCGTTAGGTGTTAAAGAAGTTAAGTAAAAGGAAGGATGATGATGAAGTTTAAATTATTACTTGCTGGTTCATTGGTAGCGATTGGTGCGATGGCACTTTTAGCAAATAACATCAACGAAAAAGAGAAACAACGTGTTGAGTTAGCAAAAGCGCCAAGTGAAGCAGGCATTGCTGGTAAAGAGAAGAGTGAAGAGTGGGCAAAGTACTATCCACGTCAGTTTGACTCATGGAAGAAAACAAAAGAGTATGATAGTTTCACCGATATGCTTGCAAAAGACCCAGCACTCGTTGTTGCATGGTCTGGTTATGCGTTTTCTAAAGATTATAACTCCCCACGTGGACATTACTATGCGTTGCAAGACAATGTCAACAGCCTTCGAACAGGTGCTCCTGTAGATGCTAAAACAGGTCCCCTGCCAACAGCGTGTTGGACATGTAAATCGCCTGATGTTCCTCGTTTAATTGAAGAAGATGGCGAGTTGGAGTATTTTACAGGTAAGTGGGCAAAGTATGGTTCTCAAATTGTTAACTCAATCGGCTGTGCAAACTGCCATGATGACAAAACAGCCCAGCTTAAAGTACGTGTTCCTCATCTTGACCGTGGACTTCAAGCAGCGGGTTTAAAAACCTTTGATGAGTCAACACATCAAGACAAACGCTCTTTAGTCTGTGCACAGTGTCACGTTGAGTATTACTTCAAAAAAACCGAGTGGAAAGATGCCAAAGGTGCTGATAAAACAGCGATGGTTGTTACGCTTCCATGGGCAAATGGCATTGGTAAAGAGGGTAATGCAGGCGTTGAGGGCATGATTAAGTACTACGATGAAATTGGTTTTGCGGATTGGACACATAATATTTCTAAAACCAAAATGCTTAAAGCACAACACCCTGGTTATGAATTTTGGAAATCTGGCATTCACGGTCAAAAAGGTGTTTCATGTGCAGACTGTCATATGCCTTATACTCAAGAGGGTTCTGTAAAATATTCTGACCACCAAGTGAAAGAAAATCCATTGGATTCTATGGATCAAAGTTGTATGAACTGCCACAGAGAGAGCGAGTCAAAGCTTAGAGGCATTGTTCACCAAAAATATGAGAGAAAAGAGTTCTTAAATAAAGTGGCGTTTGATAACCTTGGTAAAGCACACTTAGAGACAGCTAAAGCAATTGAAGCGGGTGCGAGTGATGATGAGCTTAAAGAGGTTCGTAGATTGATTCGTCATGGACAGTTTAAAGCGGATATGGCGATTGCAGCTCATGGTAACTACTTCCATGCGCCTGAAGAGACATTACGTTTACTTGCAGCTGGAAATGATGATGCACAAAATGCACGTCTTATCTTAGTGAAAATTTTAGCAAAACACGGTGTAATGGATTATATCGCACCTGATTTTGATAGCAAAGATAAAGCTCAAAAATTGGCTAAAGTGGACATGGCTGCACTTTCTGCTGAGAAAATGAAGTTTAAACAAACGCTAGAGCAAGAGTGGAAAAAAGAGGCTAAAGCAAAAGGTAGAGCAAATCCTGAGCTTTACAAAGATGTTGATACCATTAACAATGGTAAATCATCTTGGAATAAAAAGTAACTATGATGTAAGATGAAGGGGATTTTCCCCTTCGTCTTTATGCTATACTAAAGTGACGTGAGGGTTGCGTTTTTTTCGTATAACATAAAGGATTTTATGGTGTTACTTAGCATTTTGCGTTCGTATAAGACCATGCTGTTTGTACTGATCGCTTTAGCCTTAGGTGCTGCGGTTGCAACCTTTTTAGAGAATGATTTTGGCACGGCGTTTGCGAGGCATTATGTCTATGATGCGCTGTGGTATGAAGCGCTTTTGTGTTTGGGTGCGCTGAATATCGCTTTGGTGATTTATCGCACCAAAATGGTTTTACATGTAAGCCGTTTTACGTTCCATGCGGCCTTTATTTTACTCCTGATTGGCTCTGGATTGACCCGTTATTTTGGTGTCGAGGGTGTCATGAAAATTCGTGAAAACAGCAGTGCTAATACGATTTTTTCCACCGAACTCAATGAGGAAATCACGCTTCCTTTTTCTGTGTATCTCAAAGATTTTGAGATGGAGCGTTACTATGGAAGTAAGGCACCTTCGTCTTATAATAGCGATGTGCGTATTGAAGAGGGTGATGTACGTGTGGATGCTTCTATCTCCATGAATCAACCTCTCACCTACAAAGGGTATAAATTTTTTCAAACCTTTTATGACCCTGATGAGAAGGGAACGATTCTCTCGGTGAGCAAAGACCCCGGTGTTGAAGTGACGTATGTGGGGTATGCGCTTTTGTTTTTAGGGCTTATATTGAATCTTTTTGATAAAAAATCACGCTTTTCAAAGCTTCTTGCTTCGATGAAACAAACCTCCTTGCTTGTCTGTCTGATACTGGTGACGCAAACACCTCTTTTCTCGCACAGTGCGTATGTTCAGACCTATTTGGATGAGCATCGAGCCAACAGTGTGCAGGTCGCAGAGGCGTTTGGAGCGCTTGTGGTGCAATCTCGCATGGGACGCATGAAACCCTTTGATACACTCGCTCAAGAGGTACTCTATAAACTCAGCGGTAAAAGCACTTTGTATGAGATGAGTCCCACGCAAATTGCCTTAGGGATGCTCTCGCATCCGAGTTTATGGAAAAATATGCCGATGATTCAGACAAAAACGCCAAAACTGAGAGAGTTTGTTGGTGTTTCAAAAGAGCAAAAACTGCTTTGTTTTGAGGATTTTTTTGAGGGGCATCGCTATAAACTTGAAGAGGTGTTGCAAAAAGCCTTAGCGCTTAAGCCTAGCCAAAGAGGCACCTTTGAAAACGATGTCATTAAAGTCGATGAGCGGTTGAGCATTGCGTTTATGATGTATCAAGGGGTTTTGTTTAAACTCTTTCCTGTGATTGGCGATGAAAATCATACATGGGTGGCATTTGAGCAGCTTATTATGAAAGGCAAGGGTGAGGAGCTCAAAGAGGTGAAAGACACCTCGGTTGCGTTTGCGACTGCTTTGTTTGAGCGAAAGTATGAAAAAGCCTCTTTACATGTAAAAACCTTTGAGGCGTTTCAAAATGCCTATGGAGCTTCCATTATGCCTTCAAAAACGCATGTGAAAGTAGAACTCTTTTACAATCATGTGAAAATTTTTGAGCGTTTAACCTTAGCGTATGTTTTGATGAGTATGGTCTTGTTGATTGTCGCATTTGGGCAGGTTTTTGCCCCACATAGCTTTACATGTAAACGCGTGAAACCTCTGTTTTATGCGGTGGCGTTGCTCTTTATTTTGCATACGTTTGGCTTGGCACTGAGGTGGTATGTTAGCTCTCATGCGCCGATGAGCGATACGTATGAGTCGATGATTTATATTGCATGGTCGTGTCTGCTTTTTTCTATGCTTTTTATGCGTCATTCACTCTTTGCGCTCTCTGGTTCCGTGATGATGGCGGGTATTTTTATGTTTGTGGCGCATTTGGGAAACATGGACCCTGAAATTACCAACCTTGTGCCTGTCCTTAAATCCTTTTGGCTCAGCCTTCATGTCTCGGTGATTACAGCCAGTTATGGCTTTTTTGCTCTAGGGTGTGCGCTGGGATTTTTTACGCTGATACTTTTTACATGTAAAAGTGCTTCTAGCATTCAAAAAGCGATTGTAAGCTTAACTGTGATGAATGAAGTTGTACTCATCTTAGGCTTAAGCCTTTTGGTCATTGGTAACTTTTTAGGGGCGATTTGGGCGAATGAGTCGTGGGGACGTTACTGGGGATGGGATCCTAAGGAGACATGGGCGTATATTGCGATTATTGTTTATACGATTATTTTACATGTAAGGCTGATTCCAAAACTCTATTCGCACTATCTTTTTGCGGTGCTCTCTTTGTTAGGGTTTAGTTCTATTTTGATGACCTATTTTGGGGTTAATTTTTACTTAGCAGGGATGCACTCGTATGCCACAGGTGATCCTGTACCCATTCCTACATGGGTTTATGGTACACTTTTTTGTGTCACATTGCTGATTTTCGTTTCATATAAAAATAAACATTTAAAGGAAGAAAAATGAAAAAAATAACAACGCTTTTAGCCTCACTCGCCTGTAGTATGAGTTTATATGCAGGAAATATTCATGAGGGTGTGATTAAAGATGTGATTCATGGTGGAGGTTATACTTACCTAGAAATCGAGGATGCCAAAAAGAGTTATTGGATAGCCGTAGAGGGTGTGGAGATTCCCAAAGGGTTGGAAGTACGTTTTGAAGAAGAGATGCGTGCGAAAAACTTTCAAAGTAAGGCACTCAATCGTACCTTTGATGATTTAATGTTTGCATCTAACCTCCAACATCGCACCAACGTTTCTGAAAAAGGAAATTTAGCGTTGATTACAGACGTGGTTGAACGCTCACCGTATCAAAAAGAGGGGTTGATGAATGTGAAAGAGGTGTTACAAAAACGCCCAACGTTAAGTGGAAAAACGATTGCTATTCGTGGAAAGGTCGTCAAAGCTTCGCAAAATATTATGGGACGTAATTGGGTGCATATTCAAGATGGAACAGGCGAGGGAAGTGAGGTTGGACGCATTGTATTTACCTCAAAAGAAATTCCAAAAGTAGGTGATATTATAACAGCAAGCGGTGTTGTCGCCATTGACAAAGATTTTGGTTCGGGATATATTTATAAGATTATTGTAGAAAACGCTACGTTTAATCACTAAATCCTAAAGAAGTGTTAATGGCAAATGAACAGTTTCTTTTATTGCAATCTTTACCATTGTTTCATTCTTTAGAAGAAGAAGACATTCACACTATCGCTTCGTTTTGTACTGTACATCATCATAAAGCTGGTGATGTACTTTTTTATGAGAAAGATAGCAAAGATGCTATTTTTTATATTATCTCAGGTTCGGTGAAATTTTATAAAGTAGATCGTTTTGATAATGAAATTTTCTTATACAAACTCTACTCCAACTCGCTGATTTTTAATGTTTCTAAGTTGATTGATAGTTTTTTTATTAGCTGTTATGCCAATGCTGAGTTTTTGGAAGATAGCACGATTTTGCATATTAAAAGCACTCCGTTTCGAGAAATGATTTATGCCAATCAACGGTTAATGAAAAAAATTTTAGAAGAGTCATTTTCTATGATTCAGCAAATGCAGTGTATTATTAGTCGCGATGTGGTGTTTGATGGTACCGCAAAAGTAGCACATATGCTGGTGAATGAGCTTGAGACATTTAATAAACTCAAAAAACATGAAATAGCCTATATGCTGCATATTCAGCCTGAAACACTCTCTCGTATTTTAAACAAATTGACCCGTAATGGGATTATAGAGATCGAAAAAAATCATATTGTTATTTTAAATGTTCAAGAACTCAAAGATATTTATGAATAGGCACAACCGATGATAAAACCAACAACCATTAGTACAAAGATGCGTTTGGCAGGGGGATTGCTCTCTTTTGTCATTATTTTTATTATTTCTTTAACCGTAATGATGAATCAAATGAGTAAAAAAGATTCGTATATTATTAATATTGCAGGTAAGCAGCGGATGCTTTCTCAAAAAATGAGTAAAGAGGCTTTCTTTATTGCGCATCGTCATTCCAATGACTTTCGAGAACTCAATACCGCAGTCAATCTTTTTGAAAACAGTCTCAAAGATTTACTTTATGGCAATGAAACTACGGGGATTTACGCTCCCCAAAATGAGAAAATCAAAACAAAATTAGAAGAAGTTATGGGGTATTGGGTACCGTTTCGTATTCATATTGAAGAGCTTAAAAGTGACATTGAAGGGGTAAGACCCGATATGGAAGTTCTAGCAGGGCGCATTGAAAAACTGCTCTATCTTTCTGATAGCGTCGTGCAACGCATGGTGCGTGCCAATCTAAGCAATGTCCATATTGACCTCTCTGGTCGCCAACGCATGCTTTCTCAGCGTATGGGGCTTTATGTCAGCCGTTATTTAAATACGGCAAATGCACAAGATTTACTTGTTTATGCGGATGCCAAAGCATTGTATGAAAAAACGATTCAAGGTTTTTTGGATGACCCTGCTGTAAAAAATGCGCCACAGGTCTATTCTATTGTAAAAGAAAATTATGACTATTGGGAAGAGTATGCAGTCTTTTTGGAAACGCTTTTAGAGCAAGAGAGTAAAATAAACAGACATTTGGCGTATATTTATGAAAAAAATATTCAGCTTTTAAATGCGATGGATGAAGCGGTTTGGCTTTATACAGACCATAGTGAGCAAAAAAATGATACCTTTTTGAAGTTTCAATATATTGGGCTTTTGGTGGGGTTGATTATTATTTTGTACGCTTTTGTGATGACTAAGGAAATTATAGAGCATTTAGAGCATTTTGTGCAAAAAGCAAAAGAGCTAGCCCAAAGCGATTTAAGTACCTTAACTAAGCATAATGTTAATCTTTCATCGCACAGTGAAGATGAGCTCAAAGAGGCTTCATCGCATATTTCGCAGTTTGTTTATAAAGTGAATCAAGCGATGCAAGAGAGCGAGGATGCTCTTAAAAAAGCTGAAAGTGCTGTCTCTCAACTCCAACAAATTGCATTGGATGTGGAAGATGCGATTGATGAAATGGGCATTGATGAGAATGAGAAAAAAACCTTTGATAAAAATGTAAATGCAACAGAGGACATTGCGATTCAATCGGCTGAAAATTTGATTCATGTCAATAAAATGCTTCAAAAGCTCAAAAAAAGCTTAAATCAGATGGTTGAACACGCACAACCAAAAGAAGAAGCAAATAACGCATAATCTTTACATGTAAACCCCTTTAAGCAATAAAAATAGGCTAAAATAGCCCTTTTGATAGTTAAGGGGGTTTTATGGATATTTACCACGCCATTGGAACGGTGGGTATGATGTTGGTGGTGTATGCCTATTTTTTACTGCAATCGCATCGGGTGAACAGTCACTCTTCAACGTTTCAGTATCTCAATCTTTTTGGGGCGATTTTACTGATTATTTCACTCTGGTTTCATTTTAATTTAGGCTCTTTTCTGATAGAGGTTTTTTGGATTATTATTACCGTATATGGTATTTTAAAAAAACGATACAACAAGCCTTTTTATAAAAAATGAACAGCTATGGGGAGTAAAATGGCTGTAAAAACGCCACTAAGTCCCATAGCAAGGGCGGCAAATGCAGCGGCATTTTCGCTAATTTCAACCGCACTTGAGGTTCCTAGGGCATGGGCAACAAGACCCAGTGAAAAACCTTTAGCCGCATCACTTTTAATGTTCAGCCATTTAAAGACTACATTGCCAAATAAAACACCTAATAATCCCGTAATAGCAATGAATCCAATCGATAAGGAGACAATAGCACCAATATCTTGCGCCACAATAATGCCAATAGGCGTGGTAATGGATTTGGTGGTCATTGAAAGCATGGTAGCTTGAGAAGCTCCAAATAGGTACAAAATACCTACCGCACTTAAGATAGCAAACAACCCACCCACAAAAAGCGTAATGGTAATGGGAACAAAATAGGCTTTAATATAGGTAATATTTTTGTATAACGGAAGTGCGAGTGCTACCGTTGCTGGTCCTAGAAAAAAGTGCAAAAAATGTAAAGATTGAAAGTAGGTTTGAAAAGGAATTTTTGCATAAATAACAACAGGTAAAATCAGCAACAATGCAATAATCATGGGTTGAAAAAGAGCATTTTTACCCATTTTCTCATACACAAATACTCCCACTTTATAAGCACTAATGGTTAAAATAAGCCATGTTAAAGGCGTTGATGAGACGTACGAAAGTAGGGCTTCAGTGTTCATGGCATTGCTCTTTTTTGCTGATTAAAATATCCATCAGTTTAGCGCTGAAGCAGAGTGATATAAATGTTCCTACAACCAAAGAGCAAAGAATGGCTAACGCTTCGTTCGCAATGGTGTCAAATTGAGTCATAATCCCTACAGCAGAGGGTAAAATAAAGAGTGGCAAATAACGAAGCAACCAAAAAACAGAGGTATCAAGCGCATGAAAGCTCTTTTTTCTTAGGATTAAAAAAAGAAGAAGAAAAACCATCCCAATAATGGCTCCTGGTACTTTTAACATAAACAATTTTGCCAAACACTCACCGATAAACTGAAACACCAACAGTGTCAATATACCTTTTAACATGAAAATCCTCACAGCTAAACTAAAGGGGAATTATACTCCAAACTCCTAAAGGAGAGGAAAAAATAGGCTCTTTACATGTAAAAAAATTAAACGTAAAGCCCTGAGCACTTAAATCCAAACAATCTAAAAAAAATATTAAATTTCTATGCTATTTTCATGCTATTCATTTTATGTAAGATTTTAACAGATCTCTTACATAACTTTATTTATGGGACGACGTTAGGTTGTGCAAGAAGGTTCACACTTTTTAAAAGGAGGATTTATGAAGTTGGTTAAACTTAGCGTGGCGGCTTTCATGGTTGCTGGACTTGCGTCTAGCTTATTTGCGGCAGATACACTTGCCGATGCCTTTAAAAATGGAAAAGTAACAGGTGAGTTAAAGGCCTGGTATTTTGATCGAGATACCGATGATAAAAATAATGGAACACTTGCCAAAGGTGATGCTGACATTTTTTCAACGGGTATTATGCTCAGTTACGTCACAGATACTTTGTATGGGCTTAGTCTTGGGACAACCTTTCAAGGTAATTATGCTCCTTTTGCGAACAGTGACGCAAAAAATCTTTACGCAACAGATATGTACGGTTCTGGTGCCGTGCTTTCTGAGGCGTATGTAACCTATACACTTGGAAAAACAACGGCAAAAGTAGGTCGTCAGTTTATCGCCAGTCCATTGGTCAATAGCTCTGGCTCACGTATGATTAAAGAGGCGTTTCAAGCTGCAGTGCTTATCAATACAGATATTCCAAACACAACATTGGTTGCGGGGTATTCGGATAAATTTCAAGGCAGAACGTCTGATTATGACAGAAGTGTAGATGGTTCGGACTCTAAAATGCCTAGCTTTAAAAAAGAAGCAGTATTTTACGGAGCAGGTACGTCAAGAGGTTCATTAGGCTCACCAGCAGGTGCTTCCAATGTTTTTGGATTTGATGGGGCGTACACCGCCGCTGTGATTAACAAATCGATTACAAATGTGACATTAACAGGGCAATACCTCTTTGTGAATGATGTAGAAGGAACCAACGGTGGCGATGCCAATGTCTTCTATGCGGAGGGTAATTATGTTATGCCTTTAAGTGCAATGAAACTTCTTTTGGATGCGACGTATCGTGGTTCAAGAACGTCTAATAGTACCTTTGATAGTTTTCATGCTGAGGGCGATATGTATCAAGGGCGTGTTGGATTTAGCGAGCTAGCAGGCTTTAAGGCGTCGTTTGCGTATAGTACGGTATCGGATGACCAGTCAGTGCTTTTGGGTGCGGGTAATGGACCTACCACCTATACGGCTCCACTGATTAGAGGTGCTGAAGCAACTTCAGGTGCGGGAACAGATGCCTACAAAGTTGAAGTAGGGTACGACTTTTCAAAAGTGGGTGTTGCAGGGCTTAAAGCCTTAGCGCAATACGTGAAAATTGATCAAGACAAGGTCACAACCGTTGTTCTTAATGGTGTTGCAGCTGATACCGAATCGACTTACTTTGAAGGACAAATTTCGTATGACCTTCCAACCATCAAGGGTTTAACCCTCTCTTTGGAGTATGAAGATGGCAAAGTCGAAGCCGCTTCTACTAAAAATACCAGCGATATGCGTTTTAGAGCCAACTATAAGTTCTAAAGAGAAACAGTGGTACGAGATGTGCCACTGTTTCTTCTTCTTTATCGTAAAAAAAATCCAATGGGTATAACAATCTCAAAAGAATCGTTGACCTGTGGAAACTCTTTTGAAGCCTCTATTATTAATTCAAGACAGTAGGCATTGAGCAAGGCGTGCTTGGATGGCGTTTTGATTTTTAAATGGGTGATGCCTTCTTTTGCATAGGTAAAATTCACCATGACTTCACCCTCCATCCCCTCTCGTTGAGCCCGTTTTGGGTAGCGCTTGTGGTGGGCAATGGCTGCTTGTATAGCAGCGTAAAGCGTCACTTCTGCATTCTTTTCAGTCTTTACATGTAAAGTTTCTTGTGGTGTGCTAGAGAGTTGGGTTGATACGTCCGTTTGAGCTGGTTTTGGGGCTGTTTGTGTTGTACTAGGTTGCAAGATACGCTGAGGCTTTGCACGAGGTTTTGGAGCTACTTTAGGCTCGATGGGTGCTGGTAGGGTTTGAGGTTCTTGGGATACTGCTTGTGGCGTAGGAGGCGGTGGGGCAATGTGAATGGTTTGAATATCCAAAGCCAGTGAGTGTGGCTTGCTCTGCATGGTTTTTGTGGGTAGATGGAGCTGATGTAAAAGAGCAAAAAGGCTTACATGTAAAAAAAGTGAGAGGGCAAAAAAGGAGCAAAAACGCATTTTATTTTTTCTGTACCACAATGTTGACATGCGGATGATGGATACGTTTAAGCGCATCCACGACCTCGATAAAAACGCCAAATGCAGCCTTGGTATCGGCTTTTAAAATGAGTTCATCTTCTTTTGAAAGTGTGTTCAAATTTTCATACAATGCTTCCAAAACCAAAGGTTTTTCATCCCAGTAAAGCAGACCGTGTGCGTCAATGACCACCTCATGCGAGCGCTTTTGTGTCAGCGCTTCGTTGGTATCGGTTTTTGGAATATCCAAAACCAAAGAGCGATGTGCCATAAAGGTTGAGACACTTAACACAATGGTGAGTAAAACCAGCATAATATCAATGAAGGGGATAATATTCATCCCCTCAGGACGCTTAAGCCGCATGTTGGTGTGCTTTCCAATGCCCCATCAAGACATCGCATTTGCGTAAACACGCACTATACGCCATTAAAGAGGGGATGGCGACAACAAGCCCCAAAGCGGTTGCTTTCAGTGCCAAAGAGAGTCCTATCAAAATCACGTTGCTCTCTATCTCCCCTGCTTGTCCCATGTCATAAAAGGTGATCATAATGCCAACAACCGTTCCTAAAAGCCCAATATAGGGAGCATTTGAGCTGATGATGGAGAGTGCTGTGAGGTTTTTGGTAAGGTCATTTTCCAGTATTTCCATCACCGTATACGTCGTGACATTGATACGGCGATAAAAAAACCATCGCTCAAGCGCATAGGTAAGCGCTAAGAGGCTCATAAGCCCCAAAATACCAAAAATAGCATAATCAACAATGAGCTTTATCTCTTCCATCTTTTTCACCCCTTAAAATTTGAGTCCAACGCTGAGCATGACAGAGCGTGGAGCGCCTTGGCTGTACGTAGTCGTACCTGTTTCATAATCACTCGCATTAATGACTGAGATATACTCTTTGTTAAAAATATTATCCAGTTCAAGGCTAACTTTCAGGGTCGATTTTTCGTAGAAATTTTTCTGTGTGTAGATGGCTTTAAAATCCGCCAACCATGCTTCTTCGACCTTTTCAGTGTTGGTGGCATTACCATAGCGCTCACCTAAAAAGCGAACCATGGGCACCAATTCAAAATTGCCTATTTTATAGATAACCCCACTGCGTGCCATCCATTTTGGGGTATCGACCAACTGTTTCCCTTTGGTTTTCATCCCGATAATATCTTCATCATACGTAAAATCTGTATAGGTTGGATTGATAAAAAGCGTTGTGGCATCGTTCATAAAGAAATTAATCTCCGTCTCAATTCCATAGCTGGTTGCTTTGCCCACATTTTGTTGGTAAAAAAGCGTTGAATCTAAGGGATTGATGATGGTGGTTAAAAGGTTTTTATGTTTACCATAAAAAAGTGTCGGTGCAATTTCTAGCATCTCGCCTTTAAAGCGCACACCCACATCAAAATTGTGAGACTCCTCAATGCCATACCCATCAAATAGATCTTGCGCATTCATGCCAATCGCTTGAAATTTCGCACGATTGTTCTGATAATAATTCACAAGAGGCATGTAGGAATAGGGTCGAATAAAGTTTTTGCCATAATTGGCATAGGCTTGCCATGAGGCATCCACATCGTATGACACACCTAGTGTTGGAAGCCAAATGGTATGACTCTTAGCTTCCCTGTCCAAATCAGTCGTGCGAATCAAATCATACGCAGGGGCTGCTCCACTGCGATAGCCCAGTGATTTAGAATCCTCAAAACGAAAATATTTTAAGCCCGCTTGCCAATGAAAATCCCCCTCATCCCCTGAAATTTTCGCATAGGGACTGTGAATATACGTATCGCCCGTGGTCGCCACAACGCCCATACCTGCATACGCCCCTGCGGTGGTGTAGTTTTTGGTAGAAATATCCATAGCAGAGCTTTCATAATGATACCCCAATGCCATTTTAAAGTGTTCTAATTTTGCATCGACTTCACTAATCATACCATAGCGTTCAATGTCACGAACACGCTCTTGAATCCGCCCGCCACCGCTGGTAACTCCTTGTGAAATGACGCTATCTTCAAGAGCATAGTAGGGCTTAAAAATCAGCTCAAAGGTGTCATCAATCTCGTAATTAATCACAGCGAAAAGGTCATCGTTTTTATAGCTTCCTTTGTTGTTTTTGTAGTAGTAAATATCCTGAGCAGGAACACTTGTTAAAGCAGTGTTGTAGTCATTTTTATAGTTACGGCTTAGATTGCCACCAGAAATTTGAGCGTAACTAAGAGGTCGGTAAAGGTACTGTTCTTGGTCGTTGTGGTTGTACCAAAGTTTCAGAGTTGCCTTATCGCCTAAGGGTTGTACCAACGAGACATTGCCATTGATTCTAGGGCCTAACTCTCCTTCCCCTCGCCATTTATCTGCTTGCGCATAGGAGAGTGCGCCTGAAAAACGTGTGCCACTTTCATTGATCGTGCCACTGTCCATCCTAAAGTAACTTTTGGTGTAGTCATCGCTTCCTAGGCTTTGGGCTACTTCAAACCCAAACGCTTTTTGCGCCCATTTAGGATGCAAGGTAATGGCTCCTCCACGAGAACCAACCCCTGCTCCAATGTCAGAGGGAACGCCACCTTTGTACACCGATACAGAGTCCATATTTTCCATATCATACAGATAATCCCTCGGCCCTATGGGATTGCCACCATAGTTGGGAATGCCCTCAACACTTAATGCCCCCATAGAACTTTTAACCCCTCTCATACGCACACTACTCTGCTCAACCGCTAGCCCACTGCTATCCACATTTTCAACATTGACCCCAGGTAAAACACTGATGGCTTCATAGACACTCGTACTCGCTTTCACCCCTTGAAGCTCAATCCCTTTGGAAGTAACTTCACTGCCCGTATAAACGCTTTCATTGGCTTGTTTGGTAGGAGTGATGAGCTTTTCCGCCTCAATAGTGACCGATTCTAACGTATGCGCTGAGGCAACACTAGAGCAGAGCAGGGATGCGACAACACAGGAGAAAAGGCATTTTTTTTGGTGAATTGAGAACATTAATTTCCTTTTAGTATTTTTAAATCATACGAAATTAAATAAAATATTATATAAAGTAACGTTTATTATTTATTAAATTTAAGTAATACTTTGGCGTTCATTTTTGTTTTATGATAAAACAAGCTCTCTGCGTATCCTTGTCGGTAGGATAGAAGAGGTTAAAGTAGAAGCTAATAAGCTTGATATTCCGTGTCAGCCGTATATTAAAATGATTATCAAGGGGTAAAAGGTCGAACGGCTTAGGGTGAAAGTTAAAAGTTTAACCCTGACCCCTGAACTTTTGATTGGTCTCCTCTGATTTGTTAGGCAAACTAAATTCCTTTAACCTTAAGTGTAATTAGCGTAGTGACTATTGTTGTTGTGATTACCCAAAGTAAATCTACAGCACGCTTTTTGAATGCACCAATTCTACTTTTTTTCTTCAGGTCGTCAAGCAACTGATGCCCCTTAACGGTTAAAGATATCTGCTTTAACTGAAGAGCATCTTTGTCGTCATAAGTTTTATAATCAGCCCATTCTACTTTGATGTTGTCATCAGTCTCTAGTTGATTAAGTATGAATAGCATACTTCCATGTTTAGATTTATCTTCTTTGTTACAGACAAAAGAAACATGCTCGCCTTCGTACCAATTTGCCATTTCAAGATAGCCCTGAACAGAGTCAATGCCAAAAAAATTTTCTGGAAAAAAAGTTGTTCGATATAGTTTTTTCATTTGTATGCCTAACGTTTAAGTTGGGAAATATTTGAGTCGCAGGGTCAAATATTTCTCTCCAATGATTTGTTATACTTATTACTCCACTGGTCTAAAATATTAATAGTATTTTTAAAGTAGTTATGCTTTTTCCAAATATTTTTATCTCCAATTATATAAATTCTTTTTTTGCTCTTGTTACAGCAACATTTAAAATATTAGGCTTTGATGATACCCAAGATTTAGAGTTGGTTGCAGTATTCCCGCCCAGCAATAGAAAAACAACATCTGTTTCTTTACCTTGAAATGTATGTACTGTACCTACACTGTCATCTTTAATTTCAACTGCTTTATAAATAGACTTAAATGGAGATATAAGATAATAAGACCTTATATCGTACTTTGACACAAAATCATTCAAAGCTTTTAGCTCTTTAGTACTTGTGTTCTGTATAAAGTCTGAATTATTAGACTCAACATGTATCCAAGAACTTATAGGAAGATGAGATAGCTCATCATTAGCTTTTAAAGAAGGGGTTGCTAAAACCATTTTATTGTTATAAGAAATATCATTTGAAATACTGAACATCGGCTCAACACATCTTCGATGCACTACAAGAGGCATACCTACCCATACATTTTCATTATTAACTTTATAATATGAGCCATAACAGTTAGCATTATCTGCAACTTGTTGTGCAGATGAAGTCAATGGAGAATGTATTTTAGAAATATTATATTTTTCAGCTAATATTTGAACTAATACTTCTGGTGCAGTAAAAACAGGTTCTACTTGCAGCGGATCACCAACTATTAGTGCATTGTTTGCTCTATTAAGTAGTCCAACCAATGATTGAGGAGTTGCTTGTCCAGACTCATCACATAGTAGTGTGCCGAAACTATCAATTTTTTTAAACATTTTATATGATGACGCGAGTGATGTTGAAACAACTGGAAAAACAAATGATAAACAAGAAAAACCGTTTTTAAATTGTTCTAATTCTTGAGTTGTCATATCTTTTTTTGTTATGTTGTTAATATAAAATAATATTTGACTAGAAAATTGTTCAATATTTTTAATAAAAAGTATTTCATTTAATTGCAAGGATATTTTAAATACCTCTGCTTTTAGTTTTAAATAACTATCCTTTGCATATAAAGAACTTAACTGTAACTCTTTTTCCTCTTTAGAAAAAAAGTTATCGTCACATATATTATATTCTAGGCTCTCTTTTTCAACTTCAATCTCTTTAATGATAGCTTGTAATGAACTGATTTGGTTTTTAACATCTAATAGTTTATTACTTAAACTGGCTAAGTTACTTTTATAGTCATTTATCTGCTTTTCTGCATTAGCAACTTTTTGCTTATAATCTCTTTCTAGCTTCTTATGATCTAATATATTTTTTTCTACAAGAATCTCTTGACTTTGTATATCTTTATATTGTTTGCCTTTAAAAAGTTTTAAAAAAAATCCAAAACTTTTTAGCTCTTTTTGTATTATTGTAAGTTCTTCTTTTTTTAATGACATTTCTTCATGATTTGACTCAATACTTCGTTTAATATGCTCAAATTTTTCTACAGATTTATTTATGTTTTCATTTACACTAGTTATTTCATTTTTAATTTGTTTAAAATTTGATTCTTTTGCAGCTAATTCATTATAATGTTTTTGAATATCTATTAATCTTGTAAAAGTTTCTTCTTCTGTTTTTAACTCTTTGAATAAAAGTTCAAGATTATCATTCAATTCATCTTGTTTGTTATTAAGAACTGTTGAACTTACTGGATTTAATTCAATATGTTTTAACATACTCTCAAAGTTTGTTTTAAAATTTTTTATATTTGTACTATTTCCAAGAGTAGTTGTAATTAAAGTATAACAATCACTTTTATTATAAAATTTTTGAGCTGCTTCATATAGTAAGAAATCTTCTGGACTAAAATCTAAATATTCAAAATTTATTTCTTTTTGTTGTGGTAGTTCTTTAGTGATATTTTCTACTGCAGCATTATTGTTAGAGGTAACAATAATTTCATATTTTGAACATAGCTTTGAATCCAAAAGTCCTTTTGAATTAAAAATTTTATAGTCAAGATGCTTACAATCTAAAATCTTTTTAGTAGTTATATTTGAAATAATATCTTTTAATAAAGTTGTCTTCCCAGTACCAGGCGCACCATTTATACTGAGAAGATTTTCTTGCTTTTTATTTAAATCAGAAATAAATATATTTATTGCATTTTGCTGTGCATAATATAATGGATGTGGAGAAATCCATTTAGCATTTACATTTGAAAAGTATTCTAGTTTATTTATATCTTTTCTAATATCAATATTACTATTTACATCTAATCTATTTTGCTCTCCTTTGATGTATTTATGCGTTAACTTTTTAGGTTCTTCTTTTAATGCTTCTATATAGAAACTTGTCATATTTAAATCTAAAACATTCTCAATATTGTTTATTTGCTGGTTTTCAATTATTTTGGCAAAACAATAGTTGCTATTCTCCGAATAAAACACTTCTTTTTTTAATGCTAAGAAGTTGATTAATGTCTCGAATATTGTATTTCCAATATCTGTATTAAGAGGGTTCTTTGATGTTACAGTTTTACCAAGCTTGAATTCATCTTTTTTTATAAAAGTATGTAGGAATAAATTTGAAGATATTTTATAAGATTGGTCATTTAAACTAATTTTATTTTTAGTGACTAAATGAATGTTTGCATTTTTATTTGTATCTGCAATTACTATTGCATTATCTAATATTGATAAACTATTCTCAAACTCATGTAAAAACAATGTATTATTATCTTCACGATCTAATAATGACATTATATCCTCTAGTGTTTTAACACTGTTATCGCTAGATGACTTTTTTAGTTTTGTGATATATTCTTTATCCATTAAACAAATAGATGTTTCAACATCAAAAGGTAAAAAATCAAAAATAGTTTTACCATTTTTAGCATACTTAGATAAATTAAGTAAATAATCTAAATCAGGTATATAAATATCAGTAGGAATTGATTGGTCAAGATTAAACTTTTCACAGAATAAGCTATTTATATCTTCTTGAAATTGTGTTAACTCTTCATTACTAAAAGATTTATTGTTTATTATTTGATGCAATACAAAAAATATTGGATTTATTGATAATACTGTACCATCAATGCTTATAGGATAAAAATTTGAGTTTGTAAAGCCTGAAGCAAGGTAAGTATAGTCAGTAGATTTTAATTTTTCTAATTCTTTTTCTATTGCTTCATTATTAGATATTTCATCTTTGCTTTTTAATACTGAATATATATACTTGATTAAATCTTCACTTTTTATAAGTCCATAATATATTTTATAAATATTTGTGGTTTTAAATTGTATATCTGTATTTGAATTAGTAAGTTTTTTATATGCAAATTCATTTGTCAGCTTTTTAGTATTTGTACAATTTTCAATTTTTTTAGAAATGGTTTCAATTTTTTCTTTTGATAGATAAAATCTTTCAAAATCGATAATTTCACATAGCTTCCAAAATTCAAGTATATTTTTTTCTTTAATCACGATAGACCTTATCAATTTTTAAATATAGCTATTTATTCAACGAACATTATATATCAATCAGTCTGATATTCTTAAATAAACGAACACAAAAATGTTCGTTTTATTTTATTAAAATGTTATAAAATGCGATTTTTATACTATGTTTATAGTCAAAAGCACTAAACTTTTTCAAATTTCAATGACCATTTAAAAATATATTTGGCGTTATGTGAACATAGTGTCGTTTAATCGGAAGAAAAAAGTGTTAAATGGTTATTGTGTCGTTTAATGTTTAGGCGTTTATAATGAAAATATAGAGAGTGAAAGGCTACTTTTTTATCTGCCACAAACCTATAAAATGCTAGCAAATAATGTTACATCTCTTTTTTACATGTAAATATAAAATCCTCCAAACATTAAAATTTCTAAACTAAATTATTGACTTAAGTCATGGCTTTGTCTTTTTGCTAAGTGATAGAATCTCCTCGTAACTCAAATCAGGAGGTATCGATATGTCGCTTTCAAGAAGAGACTTTCTAAAAACATCTGCTGCTGCTAGTGCTGCGGCTGCGGTGGGTATTAGTGTACCCGCTGAGCTTAAGGCTGCTGGTGAGCAAGCGGAAGCTAATTGGCGATGGGACAAAGCCGTTTGCCGTTTCTGTGGTACCGGTTGTGGTATTATGGTTGCGACCAAAGAGGGTAAAATTGTTGCGGTCAAAGGTGATCCAGCCGCTCCCGTCAATCGTGGTCTTAACTGTATTAAAGGCTATTTTAACGCCAAAATTATGTACGGTGCTGACAGATTAAAACAACCCCTTCTTCGTATGAACGATAAAGGTGAGTTTGATAAAAAAGGTCAGTTTAAACCTGTTTCATGGAAGCGTGCGTTTGATGAGATGGAAAAACACATCAAAGCAGCACTTAAAGTGGGTGGTCCAGAAGCGATTGGTGTTTTTGGTTCAGGTCAGTACACCATTCAAGAAGGGTATGCGGCTGCTAAGATGATGAAGGCTGGTTTTCGTGCCAACGGAATTGATCCTAATGCACGTCACTGTATGGCTTCAGCCGTGGCTGGATTTATGCAAACCTTTGGTATTGATGAGCCAGCAGGGTGTTATGATGATATCGAAATTACTGATACTATCATTACATGGGGCGCCAATATGGCAGAGATGCACCCGATTTTATGGTCACGTGTGAGTGACAGAAAACTCACTTCACCTGAACGTGTCAAAGTCGTTAACCTCTCAACCTATACACACCGCTGTTCTGACCTTGCGGATATTGAGATTATTTTCTCTCCAAGTACCGATTTGGCGATTTGGAACTATATCGCACGTGAGATTGTCTACAATCACCCAGAAGCGATTGATTGGGATTTTGTTAAGAAAAATACCATTTTTACAACAGGTTTTGCGAACATTGGTTATGGTATGCGAACCGAGGCTGAGGCTAAAAAATTAGGCTATTCTGCAAAAGAACTTGAAGTCATTAAAAAAGAAGATGCCAAAGTCATTTCTGAAAAAGAAGCTCCAGGTCTTGCACACTTAGGTGTCAAAGCAGGCGATGTTATGAAAATGGACAAAGCAGATGCAGCTGGTGCACATTGGGAAATTAGCTTTGAAGATTTCAAAAAAGCGTTAGAACCTTATACGCTGGATTATGTCGCTAAAATCTCTAAAGGTAATCCAGATGAAAAACTAGAAGATTTTAAAGCAAAACTTCAAACACTCGCTGATCTTTACATTGAGAAAAATAGAAAAGTCGTTAGTTTTTGGACAATGGGCTTTAACCAGCACCAAAGAGGTACATGGGTTAATGAGCAGTCCTACATGGTTCACTTCCTTTTAGGAAAACAAGCCAAACCAGGTGATGGAGCGTTTTCTCTTACAGGACAGCCAAGTGCATGTGGAACCGCACGTGAAGTAGGTACCTTTACACACCGACTCCCTGCGGATATGGACGTTTCCATTCCAAAGCATAGAGCGGTAACTGAGAAAATTTGGAAACTACCTGCAGGTACGATTAACCCAATGGGTTACCAGCATATTATGAATATCCACCGACATATTGAGAGTGGCAAAATCAAATTTGCATGGGTAAACGTCTGTAATCCTTACCAAGATACTGCCAATGCCAACCACTGGATTAAAGCAGCGCGTGAACTGGATAATTTTATTGTTTGTTCCGATGCGTATCCTGGTATTTCTGCCAAAGTATCTGACCTTATTCTCCCTTCAGCGATGATTTATGAGAAGTGGGGCTCTTACGGTAATGCTGAGCGAAGAACGCAACACTGGAGACAGCAAGTTGTTCCAGTAGGTGATGCGATGAGTGATACATGGCAGTGGATTGAGCTTTCAAAACGCTTTACCATTAAAGATGTGTGGGGTGAGCAACCGATTAAAGGTGGCAAGTTACCAAACGTCATTGAGGCAGCAAAAGCAATGGGCTACAAAGAGACTGACACCATGTATGATGTTCTTTTTGCCACACCATTTGCAAAACAATTTAAAGCAGATGATGCCATTGGTAAAGGGTTCGATAACAGTGAAGTCTTTGGTGATGCTCGAAAAGTAATGGGCAGTGATGGCAAAGAGTGGAAAGGTTATGGCTTCTTTATTCAAAAATCGATTTGGGAAGAGTACCGTCAGTTTGGATTAGGACATGGACATGACCTTGCAGACTTTGATACGTATCATAAAGTAAGAGGTTTAAAATGGCCTGTTGTGGATGGTAAAGAGACGCAATGGCGTTTTAATGCGAAATACGATCCGTATGCTGCAAAAGCAGGCAATGGTGATTTTGCTTTTTATGGTGATTTTGCAAAAGCCCTTAAAAAAGGTAACTTAGTAAAACCAACCACAGAAGAGACTTATTCACTTAAAAATAAAGCAAAAATCTTCTTTAGACCATATATGGATCCATGTGAAATGCCTGATCGTGAGTACGATACATGGCTCTGTACAGGACGTGTGTTAGAGCACTGGCATAGTGGTACGATGACCATGAGGGTACCTGAACTCTACCGTGCCGTTCCTGAAGCGCTTTGCTACATGCACCCAGAAGATGCAAAAGCAAAAGGGTTCAAACAAGGCGATATGATTTGGTTAGAGAGTCGTCGTGGTTCATGTAAAGCTCGTGTTGAAACCAGAGGACGTAATAGAACGCCTCGTGGATTGGTGTTTGTTCCATGGTTTGATGAGAAGGTTATGATTAATAAAGTCTGCCTTGATGCAACGTGCCCAATTTCAAAACAGACCGATTATAAAAAATGTGCTATTAAGCTCTATAAAGCCTAATAGATACGTTATTAATGAGTGATATAAAGGAGCGTTTGTGAGCAATCATGAAACACAACACATCACAGCCAGACGAAAGTTCTTGACACTAATGGCACAAAGCGTTGGATTTTCTGCACTGGGGGGTATGGTATGGAGTGGCTATTTAGCAGAGGCAAAAGCAGCCCCATTGATTCTTCGCCCACCTGGAGCTGTTGGTGAGATGGATTTTTTACGTTTATGTATTAAGTGTGGGCAATGTGTGGAAGCGTGTCCTTATGATACGCTTAGCCTTGCAAAGCCTGGTGATAATAAACCTTTAGGAACGCCATTTTTTACACCCAGAAACATTCCGTGTTATATGTGTACGGATATTCCTTGTGTGCCTGTGTGTCCCACAGGAGCACTTGAGGAGAGTCGTGTTTCTCGTGTTATAGAAGGGGTGAATGAGCTTGATATTACCAAAGCTCGTATGGGGTTAGCTGTGGTGGATGTTGAATCGTGTATTGCTTTTTGGGGAATTCAATGCGATGCGTGTTATAGAGCCTGTCCTGTGATGGATAGTGCAATTGTTTTAGAGTATCGCCGTAATGAGCGTACGGGAAAACATGCGTATTTGGTTCCTATTGTCAACAGCACCATGTGTACAGGATGTGGTCTTTGTGAACGCGCCTGTGTCACAGAAAAAGCGGCGATTCATGTGTTGCCCTTAGAGATTGCTAAGGGGGCTATTGGAGGGCATTACATTAAAGGTTGGGATGCCTCAGATGAAAAACGCTTAGAGACACAAAGTTCAGATGTCACAACACGCACAAAGCGCAGTGAAAAAAGCGCTCAAGATTATCTCAATGCGGACGAGGAGGTGTTCAAATGAAAACATGGATTCGAACGCATCGGTTTACGCTTGCAAGGCGTGTGGTGCAACTAAGCATTTTGAGCCTTTATGTGGCAGCGAATGCTTATGGCTTTATGTTCTTAAGTGGAAATCTAAGCTCTTCTTTGGTGATGGGAACACTGCCTTTGGCTGATCCGTTTGCGATTCTTCAAATGTTCGCAGCAGGTGCGCTGGTCGGCATTGATGTTCTTTTAGGCGCTTTAGTGATTTTGCTTTTTTATATGGTTGTTGGCGGACGTGCGTTTTGCTCATGGGTTTGTCCTATGAATATTATTACCGATGCTGCGAATTGGACACGAAAATTTTTCTTACTCGATAAAAGTGTTGAACGAAAAATTTGGCTCAGTCGCAATGTGCGTTACTATGTCTTAGCCTTGAGCTTGATACTCTCATTTGTGATGGGTGTGAGTGCTTTTGAGCTAGTAAGTCCCATAGGAATGCTTCATCGTGGTATTATTTTTGGTATGGGCATGGGTGGCGCAGCGTTACTTTGTATCTTTTTATTTGATCTGTTTGCTGTAAAGCATGGCTGGTGTGGGCATATCTGTCCTTTGGGAGGCTTTTACTCTCTGGTTGGGCGCTTGAGTTTGGTACGTGTTAAACACGACCATACCGTATGTACTTCATGTATGAAATGTAAAGAAGTATGTCCTGAGAAGCATGTATTGGGCATTGTTTCAAAAAGCAGTGGAACGATTGTCTCAGGAGAGTGTACCAATTGTGGCAGATGTGTTGAGGTGTGTGAGAGTCATGCGCTCTTTTTTGGTGTAAGAAATTACATTAACACAAATGTAGGAGAAAAGAATGATGAGTAGAAAAACATTAATATTAGCCTCTTTATTAGGTATTTTAGTTGCCTCAGGATGTGCCGTGTCACAATCGTATAAAGAGGAAGAGTTAGGGCTTAGAAAGGTGGACCTATACAGTGAAAAAACAGTAGTAGCTGAATCAACAGCCTACTCAAGTGTCGCTGCAGGTGAGTCTAAAGTATTTGAGCGCTCTTTTGAAAATGCTCCTCCAATGATTCCTCACGATGTTGAGGGAATGCTAGAGGTTACAAAAGAAAATAATGCGTGTACAGGATGTCACCTCCCTGAAGTGGCAGAATCTGTTAACGCAACACCGATTCCAAAATCGCATTTCTTTGATATGCGTACACAAAAAGTGCTAACAGAATTGAGTCAAGCACGTTATAACTGTAATGCATGCCATGCACCGCAATCGAACAATCAGCCTTTGGTCAAAAATGAGTTTGAACCAGAGTATCGTTCAAAAGAGGGTGTGGCACGCTCAAACCTTCTTGATACCCTTAATGAGGGCGTGGAGTAGTCATGCAAGAGCGTGGCAGAAGAGAGGTTTTTACCTCTCTTTTTGGTAAGAAGGACGCAGAAAAAAATAAAAATAAGTTGTGTGTGCGTCCTCCTTACCATAAAGAGGGGATTGATTTTTCAAAAGCGTGTTATTCATGTGAGGCAAAGTCTTGCGTGGGGGCATGTAAAGAAAATATTATCGTCTTAGATGCCACGAACGCGCCTTACATCGATTTTAGCAAAGGGGGATGTACCTTTTGTGAAGCGTGTGCAAATGCCTGTGAAACAGATGTTCTTAGTTTTACATGTAATCCTACACCATCTTTACATGTAAAAGTAAAAATTGATATTTTAGCCTGTATGGCGTGGCACCAAAGTGTGTGTCAAAGTTGCCTAGATGCATGTGAAATGCGTGCCATTCATTTTTTAGGGCTCTTTCGTCCTCAAATAAATGCTACACTATGCAATGGATGTGGCATGTGCGTGAATATGTGCCCTAGTGATGCAATGCGTGTGTATGAAAAGGAGGAGTTATGAAATTTATCAGTTTATGGTGCGCCATTTTAAGCGCCCTATTAAGTGCGGAAATAAGTCCTCATGCTACGATAGAAGCCAGTGGTATTGTCTACCAGATTGAGATTAAAGGGGATGAACTTTTAGCAGGGACGAGTGCAGGGAGTATTGATGTGTATCATCTTAAAAATGCTTCGCTTCAAAACAGAATTCTTTTTCCCAAAATAAAAGATTTTACAGGCGATGAGGTTGCTCCTAAGATTTTCTCAGTCGATAAATTTGAAAACCACTATTTGGCAGTAGTACAAGCGAGCAGTGGCGCAAGAGAGCTTTACGTCGTTGAAGAGGGTAAGCCTCGAGTGTTGATTGATTCTAAGGCCAATATGATTATTGCCAAAGCAAAATTTGTCGATAAAAATCGCATTTTAGTGGCACTTTTGAGTAATGAGATCATTTTATGGGATAGTGCAAAAAATAAAGCTTTGTATCAAACGCAACTTAACCCTTCTCATTTTAGTGATTTTGCACTCAATGAGAGTCGAAGTATGGTGGCGAGTTCGTGTGAATCGGGTGAAATTACCATTAATGATGTTAATAGCGGTAAAATGATTAAGGTACTTAAAGGCGCAAATGTTGATAATGTCTATAAAGTAGACTTTAAACAAGAGAAAATTTTGTGTGCGGGACAAGATAGACGAGGGGTGATTTACACCTTAAGTGATGCTTCTCATATACGTTTTGA
Source organism: Campylobacterales bacterium (assembly GCA_016930915.1). GTDB lineage: Bacteria > Campylobacterota > Campylobacteria > Campylobacterales > Sulfurospirillaceae > Sulfurospirillum. The sequence continues at coordinate 55,763 of JAFGFU010000024.1, read as the reverse complement.
TGCTCCCTTTTTGATTTATGCAGGAGCTATTTCTCCCTCTCTTAGCTATGCAGCGTTTGCGTTTAATCAGGAAAATGACATTGTACTGTTTAACCTTGCGACTAAAAGCAAAACGCACACCCTAAAAGGACAGAAAAGTACGTTAAATACCATTCTCTTTGCCTCAGAAAAAGAGCTGGTTAGTTCTAGCGATGATAAATTTATTATGATTTGGAGACTCCCATGAATATATCAAGTATTGTTGTACAAGCAAAACCTTTACATGTAAAAGCGTTGATTGAACTTTTTGATGCCAGTGACTTTTGTGATTATCATTTTAGCGATGAAAATACGGGAAAAATTGTCCTGACCATTGAGGGTGAAAACATCGATGAAGAGATGAAGAAACTTAAAAAAATCGAAGCCACACCGCATGTCATTAGCGCCACAATGATGATGGCATACAGTGAAGATGAACTAGACTTAGAGCGAGAAAAGCTCCAAAATGCTGATGCCGTGCCTTCTGTTTTGAATGATGAAAACGTCAAAATTGAAGATATTGTCTACCGAGGTGACCTTAAAAAGAAGATACATTAAGCGCATAAGCGGTACAATACCTTTAAAAAATATAAAGGTATTGTATGGGTTTAGGTGTTGGTATTGTAGGGCTTCCAAACGTAGGAAAGTCCACCACGTTTAATGCGCTCACCAAAGCGCAAAATGCAGAATCTGCGAATTATCCTTTTTGTACGATTGAACCAAATAAAGCTGTTGTTCCTGTTTCAGATGCAAGACTTGACGAGCTGGCAAAAATTGTCAATCCTGAGCGTATTCAGCACTCCACGGTGGATTTCGTGGACATTGCTGGTTTGGTGAAGGGTGCGAGTGCAGGTGAGGGGCTTGGCAATCAGTTTCTCTCTAACATCCGTGAAGTTGAAGTCATTTTGCATATGGTGCGTTGTTTTGAAGATGAAAACATTACCCACGTTGAAAATAGCATTAATCCCCTTCGTGACATTGAAATTATAGAGAGTGAGCTTATTTTTGCCGATGTGCAACAACTCGATAAAAAACTAGACCGCCTCAAACGTCAGGCTAAACTTGAAAAAGGTGCGCAAGCGATGGCAGAAGTTGCCACAGAACTGCGTGCCCACTTAGATGAAATTAAGCCTGTGAGCACTTTTGCTAAAAAAGACGATGAAAATTTTCAAGCCCTTGATAAAGAGCTACGTTTTCTCTCCAATAAAACCATTATCTACGGTGCCAATGTTGATGAAGCAGGACTTTTAGAAGAGAATGAGCACGTTAAAGCTGTTAAAGCGCATGCCAAAGAAGTGGGTGCGGACGTGGTGGTTTTATGTGCCAAAGTGGAAGAAGAGATGGTAGCTCTTGAAGAGGAAGAGGCGGAGGAGTTTTTAAAGGAGCTTGGCATTGAAGAATCTGGCTTGAAACAGATTATTCGCTTAGCGTTTGAAAAATTAGGACTGGCTTCGTACTTTACCGCAGGTGTTAAAGAGGTACGTGCATGGACAATTGTCAAAGGTTGGAAAGCACCCAAAGCCGCTTCTGTGATTCACAATGATTTTGAAAAAGGCTTTATTCGAGCAGAGGTCATTGGCTATGATGATTTCATTGCTTACAAAGGTGAGGCAGGCTCAAAAGAAGCAGGTAAAATGCGCTTAGAAGGCAAAGAATACGTCGTTCAAGATGGCGATGTAATGCACTTTAGATTTAACGTTTAATGAATATTTGAAGTTTACATGTACAATGCTTACATGTAAACTTTTTTTGGAGTGCGTGTGATGAAATGGATACTCAGCCTTTTGTGTTCGGCGCTCATGCTTTATGCCTCAGAGCGGTATTACAGTGTTGAAGAATTAGATGTTCGTGAAGATGGACTATTGCTTGAGTCAAAAACCAAAAAACCTGCCAATGGTGTGGGACAATTTTTTTACGAATCAGGTCAAGTCAAAAGCCAAACCCCTTTTAAAAATGGTCTACGTGAGGGCGTGGGAAAAACCTTTTACGAATCAGGACGCCTTCGTAGCGAAACCCCTTTTGTAAACGATAAAATTGAGGGTTTAAAGAGAGAATATTACGAATCGGGTGTGGTTCAAACGGAAATTCAGTTTCAAAATGATGAAGCCAACGGTCTTGCAAAGTTCTACTATCCCACAGGCACCTTGCAAGGTGAAACCCCTTTTTCAAAAAACAAAGCCAATGGCATTGCTAAACTTTACAGCCCTAGCGGAAAGTTGATGCGTAGCATTGAATTTAAAGAGGGCGAAGTGCTCAAGGGGCTTGATTATGATGCCAAAGGCAATAAAAAAGAGCTCAGCATTGAAGCCTTGAGTGAAGCGACAAAGTAGCTTCACTCTTTTTTTTACTCTCCGCTTTCACACTCTCCATCGTATGCCATATTCAAGGTTAAAGACAGTTTGAAAACACACTTCCTTTTCTATATTGATTAATGATTTGTGTATAATAGTTTAAAAATCACGTAAGGGTAAGTTTTTTTCTAATGAATAATTTATTGAAAAATATTGAAATTTCTTTTATTGGTATTTTGAGCAGTCTTATTCTTTCATTTTCGGTTATTTATGAATATGGCTTTATACAAGTTTTGGGTATTAGCTTTGCTGAATTGCCAACAACGTTATCTGACCATATTAGAACTTCTCTTATATGGATGATACCTATTTTCGGAATTTTTATAATTGGTTATTTATATAATAAAGTCATTCATCAACCTGCATTTGATTATATGAGTGAAGAAGAGTATATTGAATCATCAAATCATAAGATTTTCGCATGGATAAATTATCATAATCATGCGATTGTTATTTTTATTGGGCTGATTATAATAGTAATAAATAAAGGATTTGAGCCTTTATTTCGTATGTGGGGAATGATATTAATATTTTTTTTCGCTTGGGCAATTACTCCAATTTCAAATTATTTGGCAAAATATACGAAATTATCAAGAGTAGAATTTATATTTTTAATTACGTTAATTCCTCTTGGAGTATTCATATATAATCTGGGAGAATTAAAAGCTTACAATATTAAAGAAGGAAAAGTACCTGAGTCTATTTTTCAATTTGAGGATAATTCAACATGCAAAGGTGTTCTCGCTCGTTCTTATGAAAAGATGTATATGCTATGGGATAAACAAACACAAAAAGTTAAATTTATTAAAGCAGACAAAGTTATTTCTTTTACATCGCTTGACACAAATCAAACAAACGAAGTAAACATAACTACCCCAGTAAAGAAAAATAATTCAACGATACAGACAGAAGATAAAAATATTTCTATGGAAATATAGGCTACCTTAATAGCTTTTTTCTTCTCCCAAATTTTTTACGTCTAAAGTTAAATAACGCAACCAAAGAGTTGAATTTTGACGCTTTGGTTATGCTCGTCGACTTTAGAGTTTTTTACTCTCCGCTTTCACACTCTCCATAAAACGCCATAATGCCATACTCAAGATTGAGGACGGTTTTAAAGCCCATGTGTTTTAAAATCCGTTGGCAATAGGCACTTCGGCTTCCACTGTAGCAGTACAAAATAATCGGTGTTGCTTCTTTGCCATTCAATTGGGAGAGGGCGTTGTGAAAGCTTGTTGTTGGAATAAGCACATCGGTTCCTTTGATACGGTTTCCTACCCACTCCATCCACTCTCTGGTATCGACTAGAAGAAAATTCACACTTCCTTGCGCCCTAGCTTCCAATAACGCTTCGAGTTCATCGCCATCGAGTTGCTCTTTTTTCATTAAGAGCGCACACTCTTCTTGGCTTAAGCCTCGTGCGTGAGTGTGAGCGACTTCTTCAACATTTTCTTCTTGTGCAAGCTCTTTGGCATGTTCAGGCGCACAAAAAATGGTACAGTGGCATTTTCCTTCGTTAGGAATCTCCTCTGTGAGTGCTGGGGTACAGGGGCAAAGACGATTTCCTGCTTTGATTTGTTCCTCTTTGGTCGCGCCAATGACCATAAAACAGGGGCAGTAGCGTTTGCCATAAATGAGTTTATTGCGGGTTAAGCCTTGCTGAATAGACTCTTTAACATCATCTAAAGGGGTGTAGGCAAAGCCAAATTGTGCACACACTTTGTCGGTAAATGCTTCTGTTTTTTCTAATTCTGCAATAAATTCAGGTGAATTCATATCTATTTTAGTTATCAATGCCATTCCTTTTAATTATTTTTTTATGGCGTATTATAGGGAGTTTGCATTGCAGAGAAATTAAAAAAAGGCTTTACATGTAAAGCCTTAAGAAAAGAGAAAAAGAGTTTTACATGTAAAAAGAGGTACCTCTTTAAAAAGGTTTATTTTCTACGATACTATCCAAACGATACCCCACTTCTTTAATGGTTTTAATAGCACCCTCAGGCAGTTTGGAGCGTAAGCGTTTCACGAGTGCTCGAATATTAAAAATGGTGGTCTCTTCCCCTTGCCAAACGTACTCATCAATCTCAAAAAAAGGAACGGTTCGGGTGGTGTCTTTGATGAATAAATCAAGAAAAAGATACTCTTTTCTACCTAGAAAAATCTCCTCTTTTTGGGGATTGAAGAGGCGTTGGTTTTTAAAATCGTAGAGATATCCTTTCCATAATTCAATGGTTGAACTCTCAACGTGACACAGTTTTTTAATTTTATGCACTAGCTCATAAATAAAAAAAGGTTTTTTCAAGTAGTCATTACATCCTATTTCATAAGAGGTTTGAATCTTCTCCAAATCGTGATTGGAGCTGATGATAATGACAGGAACTTCTTTATTAAACAGACGAATGGACTCTAAAATGCTAATGCCATCGAGTGAGGGGACATTGATGTCAATGATAAAACAGTGGTATCCTTTATTAAGCTCTTCAAGGGCTTGTTCTCCATCGTTAAAGACTCTCACATCATACCCATGTTGGGTGAGCACATCTTTAATGACATCGCACAGCGATGTGTTGTCTTCCAGAAGTAAAATTTTCATGATACATTTCCTAGTGTAATCGTAAAACGAGCACCATCGGGGGTGTTGTCCGCTTTGATTTTTCCGTTCATTTTATTTTCCAAAATAATTTTTGACATATAAAGTCCTATACCGTGCCCATGCTCTTTGGTAGTGTAGTACGCATCAAAAATATAGGGCAGTTTCTCCTCAGAAATACCTCCTGCATTGTCGCTGATTTCAATAATAACATTTTGTGCATGGTTATAAACAACAATAGAGATGAGTCCTCGTTTGATTTTTTTGGCTTCTCTTTGATGCATGATTTGGTCTTTTGAGTTATTGACGATGTTAAGAAGCGTTTGCATAAACTCGTTTTTATAACCTAATACCATTAAATTGGTCGCATGGCTAATATCAATTTTGACATCAATATAGTTGTACTTGATGGTATGCGAGATAATACTCATCATCGTCTCAATCGCCTCATTGACATCAAAAACAATTTTCGTGGTTGAAGGCATAATGAAGGCTTGAAAACTGTTGATAGTATCGGTCATATAGCGTACTTGCACCATAATGTCATTGATATATTTGTTGTTTTTTTCATCAAAAGCACTGCCGACACTAAAGGCATGTTTTTGCACCAAGGCGGTAATTTCAACGAGAGGATTTTTCCATTGATGGGCAATGGAGGAAAAAACCTCTCCAATTTCAGCGAGTTTGGATTGTTGGATAATAAACTGTTGATGTTTGTTCTTTTGAAGTTCACTTTCTCGGTACTTCTTCTCATCTTTTATACGCATATAAATGTTATGAATTAGCGCTAAAATCAGTAAAATGAGTAGGGGTAAAATGAGTAAAATGGCATCGACATATTTTTTATGTTTATCCAAAAAACGCACAGGGGTGTTGACAAAACGCAAAGACTGGTTAAGTAAAAAAGGCTCTAGTTTAAATTTGTTGATTTTTTCATGGTTAAAAATGTATTCGTGGTTTGCATCGGTGATGATTTTATTGGGAGTAGAGGGATTGCGCAGAATTTCTCGTGCCATTTCACCTGTGGTTTCTCCTAATTTGTAGGTTAAAATAGACTTTCCACCCACAATACCTCTGGTGATAAAAAAAGAGTCTGTGGCAAAGACGGGGATTTGAAACATATCAATCGTATAAGCGATTTTATAATTTTTATAAAATTGGTCGTAATTTCCCCCATAAAAAGGGATAAATAAAATGGCTTCATCGGGCGTAAAGATAGAAAACTTCTCTCGCATCTCTTGCAGGCTCAAATCCCCAATGTACTCAACCTCGCAGTTTAAACGCATGGCATCAAGGGTGTTTTTAATCGAGATATTGGTTTTATCTTCTGGATTTTTTTCGTTTAAAATATAGAGCTTTTTCAAAGAGGGAATCATGGTTTGAATAATTCTAATATTATCTTCAATGGCTCTTTCCCTAAACACTCCTGAAATTTTATTCGCAAGTCCTTGTTTAAGCGCATCTTCGTAAGAAAAAAAATCCATACTGGAAAATAAAATACGCTCGTTCACAAAAAAGTCATAGTAATGGTGCAGTAAAAAAGTATAAGCATGTTTATCCACAGGAATAATCAAATCATAATGGGTGTGCTTGAGTTTGATCTCTAAAAGATTGCGAAGGGTGGTGTAATCCTCTTTACTTTTGGCTGCTTTACCACTCATATAAATCACATCCGCATCCATGTCAGACTGTGCTAAAACATCTTTGATACCTAGGATAATATCATTGCTCCATTTAAAGTTTTTAGGATACGAGTCAATAATGAGCACACGTTTTTCTTCCTGCGCCATTAGGGTTTGTGAGAAGAGTAAAAAGAGGTAAAAAGCATAAAATAAAGCGTTACGTCGCATTCAAAACCTTAAAACCATAATAAATAATATAACGAAATTTTAACGATTCTGGGTTAAATGTTCGCATAAAAATCAAGCACTTTTTACGCTATTTCAGCGCTAAAATCTTTTTACATGTAAAGATATGCAGAGGAGAATACCTCTGCATGGTTTATTTGGAGCTAAGCATGTAGGCTGAGCGTAAAAAGAGATCAACCCCTGTGACTAAACAGCTCTCATCAAAGTCAAAACATTGGTTATGGTGTCCTGCTTCTAGTTTAGCGCCTATCATCATATAACCGCTTTGTCCCCCTTGATTTTGTACCGCTTGCATAAAGTGTGCAAAGTCTTCACATGCACCAAAATCGCAGGTTTTCACGATGGCATCCTTTTCTATGAACGGTGATTCAAGGGCTGCTTTTTCATACAAATCAGTGATAAACGCTGAACTATCCCCGCCACTGGTACCACCAACGTCTTTGATACTGTATCCTACTGAGTGAATTTTAGAGACTCCCTCTAGGATGTTCATGCATTTTGCTTTCATAAAGGCGTTGAGTTCTGTGGTGACTCCTCTGGTTTCACATGCCATAAAGGCGTTTGGAGCGATGACATTGCGTCCTTCACCTGCTCTTAAAACACCTACATTAATGCGAGTAATGCCCTGACTGTGACGGGTAATGCCATGCATTAAAAGCGCTGCTTCTGCGGCAGCTAAAAGAGCGTTTGCTCCCTCTTCAGGTGCGCCTGCTGCATGGGCGGAGGTTCCATGAAAGGTCACGTCAAATTTGGAGGTGGCGAGGAAGTTATTGACTCCGCAAATAAGACCTCCGCTTTTTTTAGACTGAAAGCCTATGTGTGCGCCTAAAAGATAATCGACACCCTTTAAAATGCCCGCTTTTTCCATAGCAACCGCACCTCTGGTTCCCTCTTCAGCCGTTTGAAAAATAAAGCGAAACACTCCTTTAAAATCCTCTTTATGTTCACTAATAAGTTTAGCCAGCCCTAAACCGATGGTAATGTGCCCATCATGTCCGCACGTATGCGCAATGCCATCAACATCCGCACGAAATCCCTCTTTAAAAGGGCGGTGTGCTAAGTCTTTACTCTCCGTGACATCCACTGCGTCAATGTCAAAACGAAATGCCACGCAAGGGCCAGGACGCCCTGTGTCCAGTTCTGCTACCACACCTGTGAGCCCATCTTCCATGACGTCTAAAAGAGCGTGTTCTTCAGGACGAAGAAGTTTTTTAGCTCGAAGCAGTGCTTCATCCAGTGCTTCTTTGGAACCTACACCTTGCCTTGCATCTGCCACCATAATGTCTCGCCCCATCTTAAGTGTGTACCCATAACTTTTGAGTTTTTCAATAATTTTGACGGTGGTAAAAAAGGTAAACCAGCCCGTTTCAGGGTGTTGGTGAAAAAATCGACGTGTCTCTATCAGTTCTTTTTCTAAACTTTTTGCTCTTTGTGCAATGCTATCCATTGTTTATCCTTCGTTTGCTAAGGTAATGAGGGTTTTAGTAATCACTTCTGTGGCGCAAATCACATCATCCATATTCACTTCTTCAGCGATATTGTGGCTAATGCCCTCTTTGCACGGCACAAAGACCATCCCTGTATGCGTTGAAACGTATGGCATATGCATCGCATCGTGTCCTGCTCCGCTTGGAAGTTTTAGGGTTGGAATGTGAAGTTTTTTTGCTTCATTCTTAAGGGTTTCAATGATTTTTTTATCGAGGGTTACAGGTGTGTCATGGGTAAGTTCTTTGAGGGTATAAATGAGATCTCTTTTTTGCGCAATCTCCTCAATCCCTTTTTCAATCAACAAAGCTGCTTTTTCAAGATTTTCTCGGTCGATATCTCGGATGTCAATACCCAAACTCACACTGCCTGGAATGACATTCAGCACACCAGGAGTTGCGTTGGCAAAGCCCACCGTTGCAACGGTAGTTTCCCCCGCTTTTTCTTTGGCAATTTTTTCTACATGTAAAATAATCTCTGCCGCACACGCAAGGGCATCGGAGCGCATATTCATAGGTGTAGCTCCCGAGTGATCGGCTCTGCCTTGTAGGGTTAATTCATAGCGAATGGGCGCTGCAATGCCCGTAACAATGCCCACAGGAATACCTTTGTTTTCCAACACAGGCCCTTGTTCTATGTGTAATTCTAAGTAGGCGTAAAAGGTATCTTTGGGGAGTTTTGCACTCTCTACATTCTCAACAGCACATCCAAACGCTTTGGCTGCCTCATAAAGTGTAATGCCTTCTTTGTCTTTTAGGGTTTGAAGTGCTTCTTTAGAGAGTTTGCCTGCCATCACTTTACTGCCCACGGTTGCCATATTAAAACGGCTAGATTCTTCGCAAGAGAAAATAATGAGCTCCAAAGGACGTTGATGGGAAATCCCGTTTTCTTTGATGGTACGAATCGCCTCAAGACCACACATAACCCCTAGTGTTCCATCGTAAAATCCACCCAAAGGAACGCTATCTAAGTGAGAGCCAATGGCAACGGCAGGAAGAGGAAGTTCCCCTTCAATGCGCCCAAAAATATTGCCAATGGCATCTTCCCGAATGCTCATACCCACGGCTTGCATGAGTGTTTTAACATACTCACGTGCTTGGGCTTCTTCTTTGGAGAAAGCAAGGCGGCTCATGCCTCCTTGAGGTAATGCCCCAAAGGTGCTTATGGTTTGCATTTCTCTTTTTAATCGCTCTGCATTAATCATATCGCATCCTTAAAATGCAAGCATAAAATAAGCAGTGATAAGGGCTAAAACCATTCCTAATGCGGTACGTTTAACCATATCAAAAGTGGATACTTTAGCAAATCCTGCACAAATAATAGCAGCCCCTGCAAGCGGAGACATCGTGCGACCAATTGCACCACTAAGCGCGGCTAAAGAGCCCATACGCTCGATAGTTGTACCAAATTCCACAGCAAATGGGGTAACGGCTTTGTTAAACGCAAATGCAGCAGCGTCGCCTGAACCTGTAACAACAGCGAGCAAAAATGGTCCAACAGTTGCACCAATAGATGCCATGCTAGGATTGGAAATGAGTAGAGAAATAAAGGCATTCACTGCGCCTAAAGCTTGAAGACCTGAAACAAAAACGGTTGCTGCAATGATAATACCAAAGATTTGCGCATACGCTCCACCCATACCGTTAAAAAAGCCTTCGGAGACTTTTGCTGGGTTGGTACGTGTAATAATAACGGCTAAAAACGCACCAATAAGCATCGCTTCAGGCACACCCATTTTAAGCATAGGAACCCATCCTGTAAAGCCAAGAACTAAGATCGCTAGAGGAATGATGTTTACCAGTGCAAAAAGAGGATTGATTTTAAAATTGGTATCGATTTTAAAATCTTTGTCTTCAGAGACATAGCCTTTGTGCTCTTTGAGATAAATGGCTAAAAGTCCTAAGGCGATAGATGCTACTACAATACTGCTAATGGTCGCGAACTTGTGTGTATTGATGACCTCTAAGACGGAAACTTTTGCCAAGTCTGCTACAAAAGGGTTATGCGAAAGCCCTGGGCTTAACATACTGCCATAGGTTCCACTAAAAACCGCAGCCGCAGCCATAGCAGGGCGTACACCTGAGTGAATCAATAAGGGAATAAAAATCGCACCCACCGCTGCGGCACAGCCTGCGGCTGAGGGAAGGGCTACGTTAATGGCAAAGGTAAGTAGGGTTGCTGCTGGAACCAGAAAAATACCTGCACGTTTTAAGACATTGCCAAGCAGGGCGACTAAATGTTTGTCACAGCCTGTAATTTTAAGGACAGCAGCAAAACCTAAAACCGAACAAATCGCTTGAATGAGTCCACCTGAAACCATGACCTTTGAAAACGATTCAAACGCTTTCATCGGTGCTAGGGCAAAACACGCCATAAAAACACCCGCAACTAAAAGTACAAGTTTGGTGTCATATTTTTTAACCAAAAAATAGACGACTGCCACTATGGTAAATAGGGCGATTGCAATCTTTAACATTTCCATGTTGAACGCTCCTTGAAAGGTAAGTATCCTAGAAGTTTAAACTTTTAAGGAGATTTCTACATAATGTATTTTCTTAAAAAAATATTAATGTTTCTGAATTTTTATACTACTTTTTACGTCGTTTTTCTGGCACGACATCTTTACATGTAAAAAGGATTATAAACGCTCAGGTTTCCCAAAAAAATACCCCTGCGAATAATCAATCCCCATATCTTTTACCATTTTAAAGATGATTTCATTTTCAACAAACTCAGCGACCGTTGTGAGCTTTTGTTTTTTGGCAAAGAGCAGAATGGTTTCCACAATATGTTGATTAAGTCTATTGGTATGAATATTTTTAATTAAACTGCCATCAATTTTTAAAATATCAGGTTCAAAAAAGAGTAAGCGCTCAAAGTTAGAATACCCTGTTCCAAAATCATCAATCGCAATTTTAACCCCTTGTGCTTTCACCTCGTGGATAAATTGTTTAATCTGCAAAACATCTTTCATATTTTCACTCTCTAAAAGCTCAAAAATGAGGCGAGGGGCGTGTTTTTTGTAGCGTTGTAGAAGCGTGTAAATCGTCTCTAAAATGCTCTCTTGCTCAATGTCTTGCATGGAGAGGTTAATCGAAATGGACACCTCAGGAATTTTTTCAAGGGCATTAAAAGAGTTCTCTAGCACAATTTTGGTAATTTTTGTGGAGTAACGCCCCTTTTTAGCAATATCCAAAAAGGCGTGTGGTGCGAGTAAATCGCCTTCTTCATTTAAGAGTCGCACTAAGGATTCGTATTTTTCAATTTGTTGGGTTTGGTTATTGACGATGGGTTGAAAATAGGAGAGGATATTTTGCCGTTCTATCGCCGTTTTAATCATATAGAGTGTTTCAATATTTTTCAAAGCATTGTGATATTCGATGTCGCTAAGCCCATCCGCATACACAATCGACTCTTTGGTCGCAATCGCATGGTCAATACCACTTTTGGCATCTTCAAAGATTTTAAACACACCATACGTATAACTGCACACCACAGAGATATCATACTCAATGCCGTCTACTCTGACCATATACTCTTTGACGTTAGAGAGAAACTGCTCTAGGGTTTCATACAACGCCTCTTTACTTGCTTGACAACTGTGTCTATCGATCACAAAAGCATATAAGCCATTTTCTAAAAAATAGACTTTCTGAAATCCGCAAAGAGAAGGCATCAAATAAAGAAGTGCTTTGTAAAATGTCTGTTCAATTTTGCTGATACTGGCTTTATCGTAAAATTTTTCTAAAATCGCATAATCTTCGATTTGAATCAGGATAAGAACGCAGAGTTTATGGGCTTCTAAAAAATCAAAGAGTTGTTTTTTATCACTCATAATGGCGGTAATATCATGGCGCAGAGAAATGTACTCTTCCACTTCGCCATGAGCGTTTAAAAGAGGTTGAATGGTTGTTTTGACATAGTAACTTTTACCATTTTTGGAGCGATTTTTAACGATGCCCTGCCAGATTTTTTTCTCTGTTTTAATGGTATGCCATAGCTCTTCAAAAGCAGTTTGTGGCATATCGGGGTGGCGAATGATATTATGATTTTTGCCTAAAAGCTCTTTTTCTTCATAGCCTGAAATGCGGCAAAATTCTTCATTGACATAGGTGATTTTACCTTTTGCATCGGTTTTGGAGATAATAGAACTTGCATTGGTCACCTGTTTGTACTGTTCTAAAAGCAATGTTTTTTGACGGTTTTCTCGTCTTAAAATAATCGTATCAAGAATTTTTTGAAGCGTGGTTGTAAATTGAGTTAGGCTGAGGGGTTTAAACAGGTACCCATCCACACCGATAGTAATCGTCTGAGGAAACAGATGTGTTTCATGCAATTCTGAGAGTACAATGATGGCAACATCGCTGTTATGCTGACGAATTTTTTCGATGACCTCAATCCCTGTCATTAAGGGCAAGGATAGGGTCGTAATAATCACATCCAGATGGTCATGATGGTTTAAATAGAGATGAAACCCCTCTTTCCCATCTTGTGCCGTGAGGATATGGTCGAAAAATTTTGAAAAAAGATGTAGCGCACTCTCCTTGGCATATTCGTTATGCTCAAGGTATAAGAGGCGCATCTCCTTGCTCATCTCTCTGAGTGTCGCAATGTGTGGTCTTTCCACTCAATTCTCCTAGTGCTTGTCCAAATTTAACATGTGTGATATCTTTTAATTCTAAGGAAACAGACTCTTTTTCAAAAAGCATTACAATGGTTGAGCCCATCTCAAACATCCCTAACGCATCTCCCTTTTTCATCCAGAGGTTATCGTAAAGATAGCATTGTTGTAAAGCACCTTTGGCATTGGTTTGAATACGCTCATCAAACGTAAATGAAATTTTTCCTACATTGAGCGCACCGACAAAGACCATATAAAAAAGCTGGTTTTCTTTGGTGTAGCACTCTAATACCACACGTTCATTCTCCACAAAAAGTCCCTCAATTTTTTTAAGCCATTTGAAATTGACAGGGTAGAGTTTTCCGGGAATGTGCACCGCTTTAGCTACACGCATATCAATAGGGACATGGTAACGGTGGTAATCACGAGGCGAGAGGTAAAAGTTAATAAAATTACCACCTTCAAGGCGGTCTTTCTCTTGTTTAGCGATATAATCGCCTAAAAGTGCACGTACACTGTACGAAAAGCCTTTAATTTGAAGGGCTAAGTCATGTTTTACGTTTCCATACGCACTAATGGTGCTATCACACGGAGAAATAAGGGTTTTTTCATTGATATTAAAAAGACGTTTGTGTTTGAGCTTTCGTGTAAAAAGCTTGTTAAGGCTTTGATAGGTTTTTGCCTCTTCAAATTCACTCAAATCAACGTTCATCGTTGAAACGTAGCTTCTATTGATAGCGATTTGAAGGGCTGGTGGAAACTCTTTTGACGCAAAAACGCCAAAAATACGAGACGCAATGGAGCTTTTAAATTTTGGATAACGTTGCATAAGACTCTTTCGTAAATGTAATTAAAGAATTGATTATACCAAATGATTGTAAGGTTTTTATAAAAAAATGTGATACTATTTTCCCCATGAAAAAACAAACAACTCCCTTTAATCATTTCATCCAAAATAGCGCTATGCTAGAAACTTTAACCCGTTTGGGGTATCAAAATATGACCCCTATTCAAGAAGCCTCATTGCCTTTTATTTTAGAAGGACGTGACATTGTTGCCAAAGCAAAAACAGGCAGTGGCAAGACCCTTGCCTTTGGTTTGCCTCTGCTTTTAGGCTTACATGTAAAACAGATGCGCATCCAATCGGTGGTTTTATGTCCCACTCGTGAACTAGCGGAGCAAGTGAGTAGCGAACTTCGCAAAGTGGCAACGTTTACGCACAATATCAAAATCGTAACGCTTTGTGGAGGGACTCGTTTTGTGCCTCAGTGCATCTCTTTGGAACATGGCGCACACATTGTCGTAGGCACACCGGGGCGCATTTTGCAACACTTGCAAGAGAAAACCATTGACTTTTCGCACATTAAAACGCTGGTTTTGGATGAGGCAGATAGAATGCTCGATATGGGATTTTACGAGGACATCGAAAAAATCATCAATAAAATGCCAAAAGAGCGTCAAACTTTGCTTTTTTCCGCCACCTTTCCCAAAGAGATAGAGCAGATGTGCCAAGAAGTGCAAAAAGAGGCGTTACATGTAAGTCTTGAAGAGGAAGAAAAACATGCGCCCTTAGCGATTGAGCAGAGTGTTTTGCGTGTGGATGAGCCTGAAAAAGAAAAAGCCCTTAAAGCGCTCTTATTAAGCACGGTGCCAACGTCGGTCATTATCTTTTGTAAAACGAAAGTGGGCGTTGCTAAGCTTCAAGCGTATCTTTACGATGAGGGGTTTGATGCGCTCTGCTTACACGGGGATTTGGAGCAAATCGCCAGAGATGAAAATTTGCTTCTTTTTGCCAACGGCAGTGCGCAGATTCTCGTAGCCACCGACCTTGCTTCTCGTGGGCTAGACATTAAAGATGTGGAGATGGTCATCAACTACGACCTTCCTCAAACGATGGAAATCTACACCCACCGCATCGGACGAACAGGACGCATGGGCAAAGAGGGAAGGGCAATCAGCTTTGTGACACAAAGCGAAGAGGGCTTTTTGAACGAACTTAAAAGAGAAGGATTTGCCTTTACATGTAAAGAGTTGGGTACGCTTTCACCTTTACATGTAAACCCCAAAAGAGCTTCGTTTATCACGCTGTGCATTGATGGGGGCAAAAAACAAAAAGTGCGAGCAGGCGACATTTTGGGTGTTTTAACCAAAGACATTGGCTTAGATGGAAGCCTCATTGGCAAAATTGACATCTTAGAAAAATACGCTTACGTCGCCATAACCAGAGAACACGCCGATAAAGCCTTTGATGGATTGTGTGCCACTACGATTAAAAATAGACGGTTTAAGATATGGAAGTTGGGGTAAAATGCAGATATGTTATATAATATACACAATATTTGTATATAATTTACAAAAATAAGCTTTATATTGTAATTTTACTGCTATTATATAGGTAATAAAACAAGGAGTTATCTATGTTAGTTCAATTTAGTGTTGATAATTATCGCTCGATTAAAGACAAAGTCACATTGAGTATGATGAGTGCCACTAAAGATAAAGAAAGATGCTTTAACATTCGAAACTATGAGCTTTTAAATAGTGCTGTAATTTATGGAGCAAATGCTAGTGGTAAAAGTAATATTTTAAGAGCAATGGCATTTATGAGACTTGTGGTGCTCAATAAAATGAAAGTCATCCAATCCACCGATATGCTTCCTTATGATCCTTTTAAACTAAATATTTCAACCCACGATGCTTCAAGTACCTTTGAGATTATCTTTTTTATTGGTATGAAAAAATATCGTTACGGCTTTGAAATGGATACCACAACCGTTTATGCGGAATGGCTTTATGCCGATGAGAAGGGAAAAGAAGCGAAGCTGTTTTACAGAGATGCCGATGGAGAAGAGTATGTCAATCCTTCTTTTAAAGAGGGGTACCAATTTTTTGATAAAAAAAATTTAAAAATTAATATTGCAAAAAATCAACTGTTTCTTTGGAAATGTGACCAAAACGATGGTGAAGTGTCTAAAAGCATTCTCAAGTGGTTTAATAACTTTAATATTATGAATGGTGTTGAACATAATGGATATGTTAATTATACAATGCATCAAATGGAAAAAGAAGATTTTAGGGATGAAATCATTAAGCTTGTAAGAACAGCCGATATTGGGCTTGAGGATATTCAATTAGAAGAGACAGATGTTCCTAAAGATATGTTGGAAAAGCTAATTGCATTAGAAAAGTTTAAGCAAAACAATGTAGAAGAGATGAATTTTAAGCAAGTCAATATCAATACGTATCACACGAAGTTTGATGAAAAAAATAATGCGGTTGGGACAGAAGTGTTTGAGCTCGATAGAGAGGAGTCATTAGGTACTCAAAAATTTTTTAAGATGTCAGCCCCTATTTTAAACACTTTACAAGAAGGCAAGATTTTAGCGATTGATGAACTTGATGCAAGTTTACACCCAATGCTTACGATGCACCTCATTAAACTTTTTCATGACCCAAAAGTAAATACTAAAAATGCTCAACTTATTTTCACGACCCACGATACCAATCTTTTAAAGCCACATTTGTTTAGACGAGACCAAATTTGGTTTACAGAAAAAGATGTGTATGGTTCTACTCATCTAAATGCGCTAGCAGAGTTCAAAGATGTACGAAAAGATGCAGACTTTGAAAAAGAGTACATTCAAGGAAAATACGGAGCCATTCCGTATCTTGGAAAGTTTGAGTTTTAGCTATGAGAAGGCGAAAAGATAAAGCGGCTGAACAAGCACGAAAAAAAGAGCAAACAAAACAAGACTTAAAGCGTAAAAGCGCAACGAAAGAAAAAATCCCCGATATTATCATTGCGTGTGAAGATGAGGCTTCTGCTCCAACATATTTTAAAATGCTTGTCGCACAGTTAAAATCGTCACGAAAAATTACGCCTGATTCTTTTGTGATAGCCAATCATACTAATACTCATCCAACGGGCATTTTAGAAGATTTAAAAAGCCATAAATGTAGATTTAGCGGAAAAACTTACAAAGATTTTCGTCACAAATGGATTGTTATTGATAGAGATAAAGAACGCATTAATGGGGGAGGACACAGTACAGAGGATTTTAATAATGCTTTAATGCAGACAAAACGGTTAAAAGTTGAGGTGGCGTATGCTAATGATGCCTTCGAATTGTGGTATTTACTTCATTTTAATTATGTTGATAGTGCGATTTCACGTGACGATCTTTTAATAAAAGTAATAGAAAAATTGCAAGCTCGCAACGCCTCAAAATTTGTGCAACTTGATAAAGATACTATTAAGCAAGCAGATTTTACAAAACTTATTTTTGATGAACTTCATGCTTTACAAGAAACTGCCATTAAAAATGCAACACGATTAATGGCTTTTCATGGAGAAAGTCATAATCCAGAAAGCGACAATCCCTCCATAGCCATACACAAGCTAGTGGAGTTATTGAACAGCTTGTGGGATATAAAGTGAAAATTCTCCTAGCCACTGATGTTTTCAGCTACGCAAATGCCTAGGAATCCTCAAGTACCGTTTTGAGTCTTATTTACACGGCTTTATGAATCCTTATTCTCAGCATTTTGATGAGGATGGGTTTGCTGTGTACGGTAAGGTTGTAGAGAACTTTTTGAAGCAAAAATGATTTACATGTAAAAAAGATTTACATGTAAATCGGATTAGAGTGGCGTTTGTGAGACATTAACCAATGTTGGTATAAACAGCCTGAACGTCGTCATCATCTTCGATTTTTTCGATGACTTTTTCAATGTCCACCATTTGCTCTTCCGTGAATGAGAGAGGGGTATTGGCGATGCGCTCTAAGGTGGCTTTTGTCAGGGTAATGCCAAGGCTATCAAACGCTGCGTTGAGGCTTCCAAAGTTAGTATAATCAGCGTAAACCAGTACCACGCCATCTTCTTCTTCAATCTCTTCAAGTCCAGCGTCAATGAGTTCTAACTCAAGCGCTTCAATGTCCATATCAGGAGTTTTGGCAAATTCAAAAACGGCTTTGCGTGAGAACATAAAATCCAGTGAGCCATTGTTGAGCATCTCAGCACCTGATTTTTTAAACGCACTTTTGATGTTCGCAACCGTTCGGGTGTTGTTATCGGTAGCACATTCGACAAAGAAGAGTGAACCATGCGGTCCTTTGCCCTCATAGGTTACTTCGCTAAGTGTTTGGGCATCTTTTCCAAGCGCTCGTTTAATGGCGGCATCAATGTTGTCTTTAGGCATATTTTCCGCTTTGGCATTGAGAATGGCGGTACGCAGTTTTGCATTACTTTCAGGGTCACCACCTCCCTCTTTTGCTGCCATCATAATGGCACGACCAAGTCTAGGAAATACACGGGACATATTTCCCCAACGCTTCATTTTTGCGGCTTTTCGGTATTCAAACGCTCTTCCCATAGGGTTTTATTCCTTCTTTAATATGTTTTTGATTTTTCTCATTATACCTTTTTAAAAATAAGAGTATTATTTTGCAAAAATTAGGAGAAGAGGGATGGAAGAGCTAAAAAAAGTGTATCAAAAGCATGGATTTGAGTTGATTTGTGTCTCGACAAAAGAGGAAGCGTTACATCTTGCCATGAGTTTTATCAAACCTCAAATGCGCATTGGTTTAGGAGGCTCAACCAGTGTGAAAGAGATAGGTTTCTATGACTATTTGACCTCTCGTACAGATATTACACTCTACAATCAGTACGAAGCGGGCATTGGCATGGAAGAAAATGTCGAGCGAAGAAGGCAGGGTTTATTGGCAGATGTTTATGTGTGTGGAACCAATGCCTTAACGAAGAGGGGTGAGCTTGTCAATGCCGATGGAAGTGGAAATAGAGTTGCTGCACAAATTTTTGGACCTAAAAAAGTGTTGATTATTGCGGGTAAAAATAAACTGGTTGAGACGATTGAGGATGGATTTAAGCGGATTCGTGAAGTAGCGGCACCTAAAAATCTTGAGCGCATGAACAATGTTGCTAAAAGTATGGGAAAACTGCCCCGTTATACCCTCGAAACGATAGGACAGAAGTTTAGTTATATCACAGGGGATGAGGTGGGTAGAACGACCATTGTGTTAGTGGATGAGGATTTGGGTTTTTAAAATTTTGTGGTGAAATTGATGCTAAATTGGTTCTCTTGTTTATCGATACCTGTTTTATCGTAAGCAATATTAAGATTGACGTTTTTAGCAATTTCATTGAGTTTAAATGAACTATAAATGCCTGTGTAAGAGAGCGTACTTTGTGTGTCATTGGCAATGACATAGCGTGAGCCAAATAACACATCTTTGCGAAGCGCATAATTAACATCGAGTGCGTAGGCTTGCGTATTGGGCGCATAGTTATTGGAGCTTAGTGTTGAGGAAGTGGGTAAAAGAGTGTCTTTGCCATCTAAATTACTATTGGCATCGTGCATTCCATCAAATACTTTCGAGTATGCCACGTAGCTTCCAAAATTTTCGTAATTCATTTGTGCCTTCATGCCCAGTGCATTGACCATAGAAATATCACTTTGGTTATGTGTTTGCTTATAGGTGTCTGTATAGTAGTTTGCACTGAGTTTATACCCAAAATCAGACAATTCTTTTGCATAAAGTGCTTCTGTGTAATAAAGAGTGTTTTCACTCTCACTAAAAGCAGTTTGCGTCGCAAAAGATTGGGTGGCAAGTTCAACTTTCAAACCTCCTATGGGCGCACTTTGGTAACGAAAAAGAAGTTTTTGGGTGCGTGAGGCAGAGTAGGGATTTGCATCTTCTACGCCTTCATCGTAAGTTGCGTTTATCTTATGGCTTAAATTGCCATCGAGCAAAGCATCCATGAGTGTATCGGCAGAAAAGAGTGAATGTGTCAGAAAAATGAAGCTAAAAATGAATTTTTTCATGATATGTGAGAGCGTAAAGCCATAAAAATGACTTTACATGTAAAAGCAGGGGGAATGATTTACATCATTCCGCCCATGCCTCCCATACCACCCATGCCGCTCATATCTGGCATCGCAGGTGCTTTATCTTCTTTTGCGTTTGTAATGGTAGCTTCTGTGGTTAACAGTAAGCTTGCCACAGAAACCGCATTTTGAAGCGCAATACGTGATACTTTAACAGGATCAACAATACCCGCTTCAAACATATCCACATACTCGCCTGTTGCTGCATTAAAGCCATAGTTGGCTTTGGTGCTAGTAAGAACGTTGTTTGCAACCACACCCGCATCAAAACCAGCATTTTCAGCAATTTGTTTCAGAGGTGCTTTAAGCGCACGTGTAACGATTTCCGCACCAATCGCTTCATCACCGCTTACGTTAAGCTTGATTTTTGCATTAGCCAGTAAAAGTGCAGAACCACCACCCACAACGATGCCTTCTTCAACAGCCGCTTTCGTTGCTGAAAGTGCATCATCCACACGATCTTTTTTCTCTTTCATCTCCGTCTCAGTAGCAGCTCCCACTTTAATCACCGCAACACCACCACTGAGTTTTGCTAAACGCTCTTGAAGTTTCTCTCTATCATAATCACTGCTAGTTTCAGCGATTTGTGCTTTGATTTGTGCCACTCGTGCATCAATGCGTGCTTTATCACCGTTACCGTTGACGATGGTTGAGTTGTCTTTGTCAATGACAATGCGAGAAGCTTGACCAAGATCAGCCAGTGTTGCACTCTCTAATGTTCGTCCTAGCTCTTCGCTAATCACTTCACCGCCGCTGATAATAGCGATATCTTCAAGCATTGCTTTTCTTCTATCACCAAAACCTGGTGCTTTAACCGCAGCGATGTTGAGAACACCTCTTAGTTTGTTCACAACAAGTGTTGCCAACGCTTCACCGTCAATATCTTCAGCGATGAGTAAAAGAGGTTTACCTGTTTTTTGAACTTGCTCTAAAACAGGAAGTAAATCTTTAAGGTTAGAGATTTTTTTATCAAACAATAAAATATAAGGATGCTCTAAAACGGTTTGCATTTTCTCAGGATTGGTTACAAAGTAAGGAGAGAGGTAACCTCTATCAAATTGCATACCCTCAACAACGTCTAACTCATCTTGAATACCCTTAGCTTCTTCAACGGTAATAACGCCATCTTTGCCCACTTTTTCCATCGCTTCAGCGATTAACTCACCAATGACGGTGTCTGAGTTTGCAGAGATAGTCGCAACTTGAGCAATCTCTTTTTTATCTTTAACAGTTTTTGCCATAGCTTTAAGCTCAGCGATAATCGCTTCAGCCGCTTTATCCATACCACGTTTTACTTCCACAGGATTTGCACCAGCAGTGATGTTTCTAAGACCCTCTTTGAAAATAGCATGCGCTAAAACGGTTGCGGTAGTTGTACCATCACCTGCTTGATCGGCTGTTTTTGATGCCACTTCTTTTACCAGTTGTGCACCCATGTTTTCAATAGTATCTTTAAGCTCAATTTCTTTTGCCACAGAAACACCATCTTTAGTGATGCTAGGTGCACCAAAGCTTTTTTGAATCAATACATTACGACCACGTGGTCCCATTGTTACTTTTACAGCATCGTTTAGTTTTTTAACACCTTCATAAAGGGCATTTCTTGCATTGTCTGAAAATTGAATCTCTTTTGCCATATTTTTCTCCTAAATTTTTTTAAATTTTAATTATAAAACACCCAAAATATCATCGAGGTTCATTACCAAATAGGTTTTTCCATCGAGTGTTAGCTCTGTACCAGCATATTTGCCAAATACAACTTTATCTCCAAGTTTGACAAGTCCTTTTTCTTCAACTTTAGGACTAATGGCTCTAACAATACCGCTAAGAGGTTTTTCTTTGGCATTGTCAGGAATGATAATACCTGTTGCAGTTGTAGTAGCTTCTTCGATTCTTTCAAGAAGTACACGTTTACCAAGTGGTTTGAAAGTCATGTGTTTGTCCTTTTGACTAAAATTTTTAGCACTCGTTTGTTGCGAGTGACAGAATTTTACTCGAAAATCATTCAAAAGTCAAGAAAAAAACGCTTAAAGTTTAGTCTTATATGCTCAATGTTTTTTAGTTTTCTCAGGCAAATGGCACACTAATAAAAATTAACCTATTTATAAGTTTTATAACTATATAATTCCCACCTCTTTTAACCATGTCAAGGTAGCTCAGCTGGTTAGAGCGCTGGTCTCATAAGCCGGAGGTCGAGGGTTCGAGTCCCTCTCTTGACACCACTCATAAAGCCCTTCAAATAGATATTGAAATCAAATTATTAGTTAACTACAGTCTTTAAGTTTTTACTGGGTGACACTTTGGGTGACACTTTCGCGTATTTTGGCATTCAATTCATCTGTAGTGATACTAAAAACAGGACTAGTTGGTATTCTATCCCACATCCCCGGCACTTTATTTACTTGAGCTCCCGTAATCAGTTCCTTGTATTTTTCATCTTCAATATATTCTCTCATCAGTTTATAGTATTTTTCTATCCTATTACTTTTTGTCCATTCTGCATCTTTATCACATTTTTCTACTATGTCATTATGAACTTTTGATATTCCACTAGCCAGAGATACATCAGCAAGAATTGTATCTTGATTGTACTCTTCTTTTTTTTCTATATAAATTTTTTCAATATATTTATATAGATCGTATATGTATACAGCATCTGCTACCGCTCGTTTCCATTTTGGATTGAACGACGTATTTTTGTTAGTTGTTTTACTTGGGAGGATGTTTGCACTATTTGGCTTTTTTGCCTTTTTAAGTTTTTCTCCAAAAATCTCTAATGGACTTTTGGTAATACCCTTTTTGTTATCAAAATCATTTTTAATTTTTGTAACATATAGTTTTAGTTCTTCAATATCTAAATTAAGGTTAATTGGGAAATTTACTACAGTTTCATCTTTAAATGTTAGTGTAGGAACAGAATAATTGATGGTTGCGATAGATTTTTTATTTTTTATTCTTGTCATTGTTAAATCTTTCAAAAATTCCTCATCAAGTATCTCAAGAGGCATATCTCTAGATAAAACTACTAGTTCTTTTGTACCAGTAGATTTATTTTTACAATAGGCAGCATATTGGTCTGGATGATGCATAATGTTAACAATTTCTTTTTCAGCCCTATTTATATCTATTAATTCACAATCCTCAGCTACTAAATCATTATAGTGTGTTCGTTTGTATAAATTTTTTGTATCTATTAAATATGCAATAAGTTTCCAAAGTCCGATATGTTCTACATCAACATCAATATCAAAATCTAGTACATCATCTAATGTTAAGTTTGTATCTGATATTTCAAAAAATGGATCACTTTTGTGCTTTCCAAAAGCATAGCCTAAATTGATTGCGTCATTATAAAAGTCCAAAAGATTATTCTTTGATTTTTCAATATCGTTTTTATATAACGCTGTATCAAGAAAAAGTTTTTTAACTTTTTCATTTTTTTTTGATAATTCATATGCAAGTACATAAGTATATTCATAATCTTGGATATTTTCTATTTTACAATATAAATCATCATACCTTTTAGGTCTACCAGAATATGCTTCATCCTCTATAAATTGATTAAAGAGCTTTTCATATTTTATTAATGTTTCTTTTTCTTCATTCTTCATAATGTGATTATATATTAATTTTTCGGCTAGTTCACAAATTTTATTCATATGCATGAAGATGAAATACTGTATTTATCGTAGTTCGTAAAAAAATGACACAATTTTTTACAAGTTTCAAATTAAGATTTCAGCAACAATTACATTAACAGAAATAAAAAGAGCTCATATACTTTGCTTCTGTATTAATTAGGAATCGATTTCTAAATCAAAAGAAGGACTTAAAATGTCAGTAAATTTAGAAACTATGGATTTTGCAGGAATATATGCAAAAGTAGGAAAGAGGTGGTTGTCTCCAGATGATCTAGCAAATGAGTACGGCTTTAGTAAATCAACACAAGCAAAAATGAGAATGGCTAGGAATAGTTCAACAATACCTTTTAGTAAAATAAATGGTAAATATATTCGTTATGACAGAATTGCCATTGATAAATGGCTTGAAGAGCATAAGATAGGAGGATCAAAATGAATAATGATGACCTACTAGATAATCTTTCTTCAAATTATTTGCTAGAAAGGAATTAAATGGAAAATATTCATAATTTTGAAAAAGCAAAAAAAGATTTTTCTGCTTTTCAATTCAATAATTTTAAAAAAACTGATGGCAATATAATTTTAAATAGTCTTGAGGAAAAAGGCTATGCAATATGGCTAAACGGTAAGGGCAATATATGTATCCGAACTACACTTGAAGGAGAATATAAAGAGTTAACAATTACTAAGGCATCTTTAGTTCTTAGTAATTTGCTTGCACAGCAAGTAAAGATAGAAACAACCAAAAGCTTTGATGAAACGAAAGGAGAAGAAAATACAATACATATTTCTGAGTTGCTATTAGTGGACGATGAAGTATTTAATATAGAAGAGACGCAAGAGTTTTACAAAAAAGATGGCAGTTGGTATCTAAATACTTTTAAACCATCAAAGTATTTAATGTTATCAGTGAATCTGTATAAAGAGCCAAAAACAATCTTGCAGCTAATCTTTCATTTAGTTAATTATGATCAAGCTAGGTTTGAGTATTTTCTCAATTGGCTTGCATCTTTTTTTCAAACTTTAGATAAATCACAAGTTGCAATTTTATTCAAAGGTGTACAAGGGGCAGGGAAAGGTACTTTTTTCAAAATTATCCAACGATTATTTGGAGAAGTGTATTGTAAAGAAATTAATGGAGATAGTTTAAAATCAAACTATTTAGGTTCATTTATAGAAGATACATTATTCGTCAATTTTGATGAAATTTCGTATCAAACAATTGGCAAAAGTAGTTTTAACAATTTTCTTAAAGCATTGATTACCAATGATTCTATTACGGCTGAAAAAAAGAATATAGATCTTAAAAAATCAACAAAATTGTATGCCCAAACCATATTGTTCTCTAATGCTGAATCTCCTATTGAAATTGAGCCAAGCGATAGACGGTTTACAGTTTTTACAACAGGAAATAATCTAGTAAATACTAATTTTCTTGGCTATGGGAGCTACTTGAAATTGGAACAGGCAATTATGAATGAATTGGAAGACTTTGCTTTATATCTCAAATCATATGCTGTAAATTTTGAGCAGGCAAATATGGTTTTTAATACACCTGAAAAAGATGCTATGATGGATAAATCTGAAAATTCCCTCTATCAATTTGCAAATGCAATCATGTCAAAAAATTTTCAATATTTTCAAATACTTCAAATGCGTGACATTGTGTTTTATAATGAATTTGTAAAGCATTTGGCACAGAATAAATTCAAGCAAAAACATTTGATTCTAGCATTTCGTATGCTTAACCCATATGACCGCACCATCAGATCTTCAAGAATACTCTTGAAGCATCTTGAAGAGATTGATCCCTATATATTTGGTGAATCAAATGTGCATAAAAGCAATGGTGAAAAATTTTACCATTTGACTTACTAAAAGCCCCTCTCTTAGACCCTTTTTTAGGGTCTAACTCTCACAAAGCAAACGCTTTTTACAAATATTTCTGACATGCTTTCTTGATAATCTCAGGGGCATTTTTAGCATCATTGAGATAATTCTCAAATGGTGCTACGATCTCCAACTCTTCATCAAATGTTTTTTTATCTAAGAGTAATAAAGAATCGTACAACTCATTTAAGTCTTTATGATTGATCAATCCTGATGCAAGCATGTTTTCTAAGAAATTCTCTTTGTACTTAATGGAAATTGCTATATCAATGATATCCCTTGTTAAATTATCATTGCGCCTATAAACTATTTTTTTAGCAATAATATCTTCTATGCTTTCTACATAAATAATTTCAGTAAACAACGTTTTGGAGTCATCGACTAAATAATTTGATGTCGAAGATTGTGAAACGAGTATATCAATTTTAATATTGTTTTTTTTCTCTAAAACTCTGATATGGTGTGAAAGATCGATATAGGTGTTACTGTTAAAATTGTTGGTTTCATCAATCCAATGTTTTGGACTCAGGTAATTGAGCACTTGCATATCTGTTACAAATAAATCAATATCAAAACTAAGGCGATGCTGATAATAGTAAATTGCTAACGCTGTTCCGCCACCAAACCGAATTAAAGAGTGATCTTTCTGTGGTAAAAATTTATAAGCATCTTCGATAAAGTGATTTAGAGCTTGAATTTGCTCAAGATAATGTTCATGTAAAAATGCAATATTCTTCATAGTAAAGATAGTACCGTATTAATTCTCTTTGGAGAGATTTTATAATATTTTGCAAAATCCTCTATCTCTTCTCTTTGCGCTTCTTTTTTGATTACTTTTAGCGCATACTTCTCATACGTATCCAAATTTTCTTGTTTATAAAAAAGTTGTTTCAGTTTTGTAAGCGTAAAGTGCTTTTTCTTATTGCCAATAGAACAATTGACTGTTGATAACAACATCATCGGCTTTGGTGTAGATGCCTGCTTTGCATTAATAATCTTTTGAACATCTTCTAGGCTTATATTTTGCAGTAATTTAGCAAGAGTATATTTTTTATTATCCTCTTTACTCCAATCAGACAATGTTGATGGAGCAATACCTAATACTGAATAAATATCTTTTGATTTCATAGTATCCTCCTTTTTTATAATTATACGATATTCGTAAAAAAATATCAATCTCTCGTTTTATTTCCACTTTTTTTCAACCACATATCATCACCATAGAAAGAAGAATAGAGCCTATTCTTTTGACTTCCACACAGCAATAAACAAAAAGGAGACCTATGAGAATAGAGGATGAAAATGTCACATTCCATACCAAACTAATGAGCTTAGTTTTGGTTGGGAAACGGAAAATGGGAGATGTGTTATGAAAACGAAGTCATTTCAAAAACCAAAGAAGTGTAACTGCCAGATGCTAATACTGCTTTTACCCCTCGTCATTCATATTGTAGACCACTATCAGGAGTGTAAAAGATGGAACCGTCCGTCATTTTAACATTAGTGATTGCAATAGCAACCGCAATAAAAGAGACACTTAATTCAAACAAATAATGCTTTAGTCTATAAGACTTTCAACATCTATTCTTAAATCTAATAAGGAAATAACTATGAGTGTAAGACCACTTAGCAATGAGCAATTAAGAGCACAAGCACCCTCCATCTTTTCAGAGAACCCTATTGAAGGAGTTTCTGATAAATATGCTTTTGTACCAACCTATTCTGTGTTGGATACATTCAGACATGCAGGCTATTACCCCATTATGGCAGGTGAAAGTCGCGTGAGAAATCACGAGAACAAAGGCTATCAAAAACATATCATTCAGTTTAGAAGCCTAGAGCATCTTTTACGCCCCCGTGCCAATGAAGAGTATGCTGATATTGTGCTTACCAATTCACACAATCGAACATCCTCCTTTAGTGTTGATTTAGCCATCTTTCGTTTGGTATGTGCCAATATGCTTGTGGTGCCATCACACACCTTTTCGCACCACTCCATTATTCACGCTGGGTTTAACTTTGAGAAAGTACATACAGCCATTGATGAAGTAACCTCACATATGCCAAGCATCCAAGAAGAGATTGAAACTTTCAAAGCGATTGAACTATCCGTTGCAGAGCAACACTCGTTTGCAAAAGCAGCACTGGATATTCGATTCGATAAAGAAGTGCATAGTGTGGACTTTAAAGAGTTCTTACACATACAAAGAGACGAAGATGAAGCTCCTACACTGTGGAACGTATTCAACCGTGTTCAAGAAGCAATCATCCGAGGTGGAATCAAAGGCTCCAACAAAGTAACAGGTAAAACCTTTACCTCCAAACCGATTACTGCCATTGATGCCAATCTCAAGATGAATAAAGAACTCTTCTCTATTGTTCAAATGGTGGCTGATTTAAAAACACCTTCTCTCATGATGGCAGCATAAGGGATGAATGATGAAACTGCTCAATTACCAACTACAAACACACATTGAAAGTTTAGCAACCTCAAAATCCACACAATACTTCTCAGACTACATCCATTCCATTCTTCAAGACACAGCAAAGCCCTACTATCAAAGAGCAGATTATGTGGGCTTATCGCTTCAAGAAATCAAATCAAAGATTGACACCCTCGCCAACGATATTAAAGAGCTTCAAAACCTCAAAAAAAGACTCTCAGAGTCGCTTGAAATCGCAAAAGAGATCATTGCTACAGTGTTCTTAGAAAATGGCGTTGATCGTATTGATGGAAATATCATTAGCTCTTTAACCCTTAGTAATGAAACATCGAGTACTCAAACATCCTTCGCGATCTTAGATCATGAAGCCGTGATGCGTTTAGGGTATATCAAATACCAACCTGATGTAGAAGCGATTGAGCAAGCAATGATGAGCGGTGAAGGTAAAGAAGAGTTAGCAGCATTTGTGAAAAGCGAAACCAATACCACAAAAATACCTGCAAAAGTAAAGGTCAATGCAAAACGTATAGGACTAGGTACTCAAGCAGAAGAACTGCTCAACATCGTTGAAGCAGCATAAGGAGAAAAAGCATGTTTGATCAACAACAAAACCAAGCTCTCTCACATGAGCTTGAAAACACCCGAATCAAAAGTCGCTCAAAAGGAGATATTGAGCTTTCCTATTTAGAAGGCTTTGATGTTATTGATACGGCTAATAAAATCTTTGGATATGGCAATTGGAGCTATAACATCTCCACATTAGAGCAAGTATCACAAGAGTCTAACCAAAATCAAAACATTGTCCTCTGCTATAAAGCCATTGTTGCTGTAAAAGTATGTGATGCACAACATACACAACACATCAGTCGAGAAGATGTTGGCTTTGGTACAGGTATTGCCAAGACACTTTCCGATGCATATGAAAGTGCTGCTAAAGAAGCGGTTACGGATGCATTTAAACGTGCCATGCGAAGCTTTGGAAATCAGTTTGGTAATTCACTCTATGATAAAAGTAGACAACATCAAAGCTCTCAACAGACACAGCAACCTAAACCATCCAACCAGATGAACGCTGCACCACAAGATTATTCCAAACTCTCCAATTTAGGCTTGAGCGTTATGCAACAAGGACAAAACCTCATTGTCATGGGTGATGATATCTTTGCCAAGAAAGACACCATTAAGGCATGTGGATTCAAGTGGGATGGTCGATCAAAACATTGGTGTAAACCACTAGAGCAACAGGCGGCATAAGATGGATGATCTCATACCAATCTCACTACGTGCTAGCATCCCAACACTCTACCAAACGGAAGACACAAAAGATCCAGTGTGCCATATTAAGCTCTTTACACCTGATTCAAATTGGACATGGTATGTTATTGAGCTTTTCAAAGAGGATATGGATACATGCTATGGTTATGTGCAAGGACTTGAAAATGAATTAGGCTATTTTAGTTTAAACGAATTGAAAACGATCAAGGGCTTTTTAGGTTTGGCGGTTGAACGTGATCTACAGTTTAAGCCTACGTTGTTATCTCAAATACACAAAAAGTACGAATGAAATACTGCTATATCAACAAAGAAGCCAAATCCAATTTCAAAGACTGGACAACATATGGTTTGGCTTTTCTACTCAAAGATTCAGCGCTACGCCAAGATATTAAAGCACAAATTCGTTGCAAACTCCATTCACTTCATGCAGTAGAGACATAAGGGTTTCTACTGCATCCGCACCTTGTTTTTTTTCTTGAAGTCAATTCCTAACTTTGTATATCCTACTCATTTCTGAAAACGCCCTAAATTAAGGCACTTTATTTTTTACACTATAAGCTATTACGGGATATTTCTTATCCAAAAAAATAGGTTTTTAATATTATCGTATTATATTATTTATTCTTTATGGCAATATCTTTGTATTTTGTACTATTACACTCTATCATAAAAGAGTATCAAACACTATATTTTTTGTATACATACCTTTAGTTGAAATAAATACATTTAAGGAGATACAAATGTCAAACAACAAACAAAACAATAAGAGATTGAAAAGTGCAATAGCTTATACTGATGCACTTATAGCGGACAACTCAAAACTCAATATCATCAGAGTTGATTTATCCTACGATAAGCCATATAGCGAAAATATAACACTTAATGATGCAAATAATGACTTTAATCGTATGATGAACAACAGACGAAGTAAACCCTCTGTCTTTAAAGATCAGGAGGGCTACATATGCAAACAAGAATATACAGAAAGTAAAGGCATACATTTCCATACTCTTTTTATGTACGATGGACAAAAAGTACAAAATAGTTCTTATAAAGCTGATCAGATTGGTAAGTATTGGGAAGAAATTACAGGGGGAAAAGGAAGTTATCATAATTGCCATCGCAATGAATATGACTCTGATAGCAATGGCATAGGGCTACTAGATCGTAAGGACAAGAAAAAACGAACGATATTAGTGGTAAATGTTTTATCGTATTTTTGCAAAGAAGAACAAACGATAGAACCTGTTAAAAATAGTTCAAAAGATAGAGCATTTAAGCGTGGTACTATTAAAAAAGATCAAAAGAAAGAAGGAAGATCTAGGAGTTGATCAAGTGGTAGTAAATACTAGACTACTTGACAAATACAACAAAAATTGCTAACATTTCAAAATATCTAGTAAATACTAGACTAATTATTTTGTAAGGTTTACATTGTGAATGAAAAGCAATTTATCTCACTACTCAGAGATTTTAACATTAAGTTGAAAGTTGAACATCTTGCAAAAATTGTTTATCTACTGATTGCTTGGAAGAAAATATCAGCAGATATAGATCAAAAAGAATTAACATTCAGATATGTTTATAATCAAGGGGTTGATGTTAAAAATCTTCAATCCCCTATCCAAGCACTAGCAAAATCAAACAATCTTTTTGAGCTCTTTTTACATCAAAATATTAGACTTGACACTATTACAAACGATGTACTAGATAAACTTTTTAGTATCGCTGACGAAGAATTGGTTGTCCCAAAAGTTTTTGATGTTTTTTCTTCACTCGCAGAAGAGTACACAGGCTTTTCAATTGCAAATCAAATAGCAGATTTAGGGATCAGATTATTGGATGGAGAATGCTCGGAAATATATTCACCTTTTAGCCATGGTTACAATATAGCATACTATACAGACAAAAAAATATTTGCAGAGTCCTTTGCAGATGAATTTGTGATTGAGTTAATGAAAACTATAGAAGATGTTTCTATCGATTTTACTTTTACAGATCCATTAACCCACCCAACGTATATAAAAGTAGATTCGCCAGACTCGCTAATGCAATTCAAGTGTATCTTATCTTTTCCACCAATGGGTGTACCGACCAATAATGAATTTTTACGTACTGACAAATACAATAGATTTAAATTCCATAAAGTAAAATCAAACAGTGATATTGCACAATTTGAACATATATTATCCCAAATGAGTGGGAAGGCTGTTGTTTTAATGCCTGTTGGCTTTACGTATAGAGGTAGCCAAGATGAAGAATTTAGAAAATATCTGCTTGATAATAACCTTTTAGAAGCAATTATACAGCTACCTCCGAACTTGCATAATGCTACATCAATCGAAACAACATTTGTCATTGTTAATAAACAAAAGAAAGATAACAATGTCTATTTTTTAAATCTCAAGCATGAAAGTTTTGTACAAAGAGAAGGCAGAAGACTTACACTTAAAGACATTCATCGTATCGTATCGCTTTATGAAAAAAAAGAAGAATTAGAAAACATCTCAAGGATCGTATCGCCTGATGAACTTTGTCGAAACAATTATTCTTTTGCCATTGATCGATACATCATTTCTAATGAAATTGAAGCAATACACAACAAACTAACCAACTTTGAGCTTGTCACTTTGGAGAACATAGCAGAGATAAGAAGATCACAATTATTTAAAGATGAGGGCGAGGGAAAAGAAGTTTATGAGGTTTCACCATCTGATTTTAGCAAAGCTGGATTTCTTTTTGAATGTGGGAAAATTAAACAAATAGGTTCACAGTATAAAAGATTGCAAACTTATAAATTGGAGCCTTATGATGTACTGTTAAGTACAAAAGGAACTATCGGTAAAGTGGCAATTGTGGGTGATGCAAGTGAAACGATGATCGCATCTCAAGCAGTACAAGTCATACGATTAAAAGGTAATAATAAAAAACAAAAAGCTATAGTATTGTATATGTTCTTGAAATCAATCTTGGGACAAGCGTTGCTGTCGACTTTAGTGTCTGGCGTGGCAATGCCACAAATTGCAACGATAGAAATTAAAAAGTTAAAAGTTCCAATGCTAACAGATGAAGAAGATAAGCAGATCATCGCAAATTTTCATAATGAAATCAAAATGTTCAAAGATATAGAAGAAATAACACAAAAAATAAATACAATACATAATAATTTTTAGGGGCAAGGTAGATGAATCAAGCAGTACACAACAAATTAGTAAGTTTTATATGGTCAATCGCAGATGATTGTCTAAGAGATGTGTATGTAAGGGGTAAATATAGAGATGTTATCTTGCCTATGGTTGTTTTACGAAGACTTGATGCACTGTTAGAGCCAACAAAAGAAGCTGTACTCGAAGAGCTTAGATTTCAAAAAGAGGAAGCTGGTTTTACAGAATTTGATGAGAGAGGATTACAAGATTCAAGTGGATATGTTTTTTACAACACTAGCAAATGGACTTTACAAAAACTATTTGATACTGCAACAAACTCATCACAAATGCTTGAAGCAAACTTCACAGAGTACCTCAATGGATTTAGTAAAAATGTACAAGAGATTATTGAAAAGTTCAAATTAAAATCTCAAATCAAACATATGGCAGACAAAGATGTACTTCTTGATGTTTTAGAAAAATTTACAAGCTCTTACATAAATCTAACAGACAAAGAAGCACTTGATCCTGAGGGCAAAAAACTTTCGCCACTGACGAATCTTGGTATGGGATATGTGTTTGAAGAACTGATACGAAAATTTAATGAAGACAACAACGAAGAAGCGGGAGAACACTTCACACCAAGAGAAGTGATAGACCTTATGACTCATATCGTGTTTGACCCTATAAAAGACAATCTACCGCCAGTTATGACCATCTATGACCCAGCTTGTGGAAGTGGAGGTATGTTAACAGAGTCTCAAAATTTTATCAAAGATGAAGATGGAGAGATAAAAGCAACAGGTGATGTTATCTTGTATGGCAAAGAGATAAATGACGAAACTTATGCCATTTGTAAATCAGATATGATGGTAAAAGGAAACAACCCTGAAAACATCAAAAATGGCTCAACACTAAGCGTTGATGATTTTGCAGGAATAAAATTTGACTTTATGCTCTCCAATCCTCCTTATGGTAAGTCATGGGTAAGTGAACAAAAATATATCAAAGATGGTAAAGATGTCATCGATACAAGATTTATTGTAAATTTAGCTGATTATTGGGGCAAGAAAAGTGATGTAGATGCAACTCCACGAAGTAGTGATGGACAGTTACTCTTTTTAATGGAAATGGTTGGAAAAATGAAACCATCATCTTCAAACAGCGTGGGAAGCCGTATAGCCTCTGTTCACAATGGAAGTAGCCTTTTTACAGGTGATGCAGGTGGTGGAGAAAGTAACATACGAAGATATATCATCGAAAATGATTTCCTTGATGCCATCATCCAGCTACCAAACAATCTTTTTTATAACACGGGAATTACAACCTATATTTGGCTTTTATCAAACAAGAAAGCACAAACGAGAAAAGGCAAAGTGCAACTCATCGATGCAAATGATTCATACTCAAAATTGCGAAAAAATTTAGGTGATAAAAACTGCGAATTAGAGCCTAAACATATCTCCAAAATCATGGAGATTTATAAAAAGTTTGAAACATGTGATGATGAGTGTGATGGTAAAAAAATCTCATCAAAAATCTTTGATAATAGTGATTTTGGATACTACAAAGTCAATATTGAGCGACCAAAAAGATTGAAGTCTCAGCTTAGAGATGATTTGATAGAAACACTAAAATTTGATAAAACTTTAGAAGAGCCTATGAGATGGTGTTTAGAAGAGTATAAAGCAGCGTGTTATGTAGACTTGTCAAAACATAAAAAAGCTATTGAAGAATACTTAGATAAAAATGACATAGAACTAAATACAAAACAGTCGAAATCTCTACTTTCAAAAGAGTTATGGACAAAACATAAAACTTTAGAAAACACAGCAAAATTACTTCAAGAAAAAATAGGAACAACTGAATATGATGATTTTAATATCTTCAAAGATAAAGTTGAAAAAACACTAAAAAATGAAAAGATAAAACTAAGTAGCACCGAGCTAAATACGATATTGAATGCTGTAAGTTGGTATGATGAAAATGCACAAAAAGTAATCAAAAAAGTCAGTAAGATAATTGGAGAAAGAAAAGAACAACTCTTAACACATCTTACATGTAAAGAAAATGAACTTGCTCACTTTGGTTACTTTGCCACAGGTAAAAAAGATGAATATGTAGAGTATGAGAGCGAAACAGAGCTTAGAGACAGTGAAAATATCCCTTTACATGTAAGCATCCAAGCGTACTTTTTACAAGAGGTAAAACCACATGTAGAAGAAGCGTGGATCAATCTTGATAGTGTCAAGATAGGCTATGAGATAAGCTTTAACAAATACTTTTATACCCATAAACCACTAAGAGCGCTAGAAGAAGTAGCAAAAGATATTCTTGAGCTTGAAGAGGCTAGTGAAGGTCTTATCAAAGAGATTTTGGGAGTATAAAGATGACATTGGAAAAATATACTTCTTATAAAGAGAGCGGTGTTGCGTGGTTGGGGGAAATTCCTGAAGATTGGGAAGTTAAGAAATTGAAATATATATCAAAAGTTTTTAATGGGGCAACTCCTTCTTCTGGAATAGAAAAATATTGGAACGGAAATATCTCTTGGGCTACACCAACTGATTTTAATAAATCAAGTTATATTAGCAATACAGAAAGATTTATTTCTAAGCTTGGATTGAATAGTTGTGGCACAACATTAGTTCCCAAAAACTCAATAATTATGACAACAAGGGCTCCTATTGGAAATATAGCTATCGCAGAAAATGAGTTATGTACAAATCAGGGATGTAAATCTATTGTTATTGATAAGAATACTAATGAAAAATATATGTTTTATCAATTTTATACAAAAACAGAACTACTTAATAGTTTAGGCAGTGGAACAACTTTTATGGAGTTGAGTAGTAAAGAATTAAAAAACATTAAAATGCCTCTGCCACCAAAAGATGACCAAACAAAAATAGCCTCATTCCTTGATGAAAGAACAGCTCAAATTGATGAAGTTATTAGTCAAAAAGAAAAACTCATCGCACTGCTTAAAGAGCGAAAACAAATCGTTATCAATGATGTAGTAACAAAAGGTTTAGATAAAGATGTAGAGTTTAAAGATAGTGGTGTTGAGTGGATTGGAAAGATACCGAAGCATTGGAACATCAGTAAAGTCAAAAATATCTTTAAATTAATCATAGAGCCAGCTCCAAAAGCAAATGATGAAGAGCTACTTTCTATTTATACAGATATTGGAGTTAAACCAAGAAAAGAATTAGCTGAAAAAGGCAATAAAGCTTCAACTACTGATGGTTATTGGAGAGTTAAAAAAGGTGATTTTATTGTAAATAAACTTCTTGCATGGATGGGAGCAATTGGATTATCAGAATATGAAGGCGTAACAAGTCCCGCTTATGATATTCTAAGAGCAAAAAAAGATATTGCAGGAAAATATTATCATGAACTTTTTAGATTAAAAGTTTTTTCGCAAGAAATGAAAAAATATTCAAGAGGCATCATGGATATGAGATTAAGACTTTATTTTGATAAGTTTGGAGATATTCTAATTCCTTATCCATCGTATGATGAACAACTTCAAATCGTAGAGTATATAGAAACCCAAACAACGAAAATCAATATGGCAATCGAACTTCAACAAAACTATATCTCAAAACTAAAAGAATATAAAGCTACACTTATTGATAGTGCAGTTACAGGTAAAGTGAGGGTTGTTTGTGATTAGTACATATACAACACATACAGGAACAAGTGTTATATTTGATGTTGTCGTTGATGATATTTTACAAAATTTATCAACTGAGGAAATAAATCCTAACAATAAAGCTTTATTAAGTTTGGTAAATGGATTTGAAAGTGGTAAATGGAGAAGACAACAATTTGAGCATTTTATTTGGAATAATATTAAAGAAACTGCATTGTCTCAAACTGAGAGAGAAGCATTAATTGGAGATGAGAAAACAATATTAACCAAATCAGCAAAAAATCTCAGACTTGTAAGTGGTGAGGAAAGTGGTGGGGAAATTGGAGAGATACTACTTTATGGAATAATGAAAAAGTATTATTCTGCACTTCCCGTAGTACCTAAAATATTTTATAAACAAAATAGAAATGATTTTGCAAAAGGTGCTGATAGTATTCATATTACACTAAATAATGATGGTACTTTTTCTCTTTGGCTTGGAGAAGCGAAATTTTACAATAGTATAGACGATGCGAGATTAAATTCCATAGTAGACTCTGTACACAATATGTTTATAGATGATAAACTTAGAAAAGAGCTTAGTATAGTAACTTCAACAAAAGATTTAGATTTATTTATCAAAGATGAAGTTTTACTTGCTGAAATTAAGAATAAATTGTCAGATGGAATATCACTTGATGATATTAAGCAACAGTTACATATACCAATACTTATACTTCATGAATGTAACATTACCAAGGATAATACAGATAGTTTTGAAAAATACAAAGAAAATATTATGACAGAACATATTAAAAAAGCAGAAGTTTTTATGAAAAAGCAGGATACAAAGTTTAGTGATGTTTATAACTATCATGAAGTTAAATTTCATTTAATTTTATTTCCAGTTCCTAATAAGTCG
Organism: Campylobacterales bacterium; assembly: GCA_016930915.1. GTDB lineage: Bacteria > Campylobacterota > Campylobacteria > Campylobacterales > Sulfurospirillaceae > Sulfurospirillum. Next base: position 18,968 of record JAFGFU010000024.1, on the reverse strand, counting down.
ATATTAGTAGATAAATTTTCTAAAACAGCAATATTTGAAAGAGATGAAAATTGATGGATATTTTTAATCAATGTAAAGAAATCAACAAGCATCTTGATTTAAGTAATGAAGATAAGGCTAGAAATCAATTAATTTTGTTACTCGACTATATGAAAAATAATAATATAGAATATACACCTGTAGTAAATCATTTGATTCGTCTCACAGGACTGTACCCTTACATTAACACAGATAATGCGATATTGGAAGATAGGCTTATTTATGATGCTTTTAAAGTTGATATAGGAAGCGAAGAGCCATTAACATTACATAGAGAACAATCAAGCTTATTAAAAAAGCTTTTGGAAGGGAAAAATCTTGCAATAAGTGCCCCTACAAGTTTCGGAAAAAGTTTTGTAATTGATTCTTTTATATCTATAAAAAGACCAAATAACATATTAATTATCGTTCCAACTATTGCCTTAACAGATGAGATACGAAGAAGAATTTATAAAAAGTTCTCGCATGAATATAAAATAATTACCACTGCTGATGTAGAGTTATCGGATAAAAATATTTTTATATTTCCACAAGAAAGGGCTATTAGTTATATTGACATAATAAAGAGTTTAGATTTATTAGTAATTGATGAGTTCTATAAAGCAAGTTTTGATTTTGATAAAGAACGGTCATCTACACTTCAAAAAGCAATTTTAAAACTTGGCAAAAAAGCAAGTCAGAAATACTATTTAGCTCCAAATATTGAAAAATTAAGCTCTAATTTGTTTACAGAAGATATGGAATTTATACCCCTAACATTTAACACTGTTTATCTATCAAGGCATGACACATATAAAGAAATAACATCGAGCAATAAAAATGCAAAACTTTTGGAAATTCTTAACCAACATAAAGATAAAAAAACATTAATATATGCGGGAACTTATACAGAAATAAATACGATATCTGAATTAGTTAAGAATAGCATTCCAAAGAGTAAATTCAAAAGATTAATACAATTTGCACAATGGTTAACTTTAAATTATGCTGAAAACTGGCATCTTACACAAAGTGTAAAAAGAGGAATGGGCATTCACAATGGCAGATTGCATCGTTCACTGAGTCAAATACAAATAAAGATGTTTGAAGATGAAGGTGGGTTGAATTATATTGTTTCTACCTCTTCGATTATAGAAGGTGTCAATACATCTGCTCAAAATGTAATTGTTTGGAAAAGTAAGAATGGTACTTATAAATTAAATAGTTTTACATATAAAAATATAATAGGTAGAAGTGGCAGAATGTTTAAACATTTTGTGGGACATGTTTATTTGTTTGATAAACCACCGGTAGAAGACGAAACACAGTTAACAATAGAATTCCCAGAAAACAGTATTCCTGATGTTGATGAAGAAGAATATAAAAATGAGTTGACAAAAGAACAAATAGCAAAAATCATAGAACATAAAGAGACTATGCACCAAATACTGGGCAAAGATGTTTATAATCAATTAATAAAAGAAGATATTTTTCAATCAAGTAGAGAAATTGTAGAAAAAATCGCTATTGATATGATAACTCATCCTAGTTCTTGGAATGGGCTTGCTCATTTAAATAATAGTCCTAAAAATTGGGAAAATCCTTTATATAAAGTTATCAAGTTACAAGGTACATGGGATACTAAATATGCTAATTTTGTATATTTTACTCAAATATTATCTTTTAATTGGACTAAATCAATTCCAGATTTATTATCTTCTCTTTCTAGTAAATCAATTAATATTGATTTATTTTTTCAACTTGAAAGAAATGTAAGCTTTAAATTAGCAGCATTATTATCAGATATAAATATTCTACAAAAAATTATTTTCAAAAATAAAAATATAGATATTTCACCATTTATCTCGAGAATTTCTCATGCTTTTTTGCCATCAGTTGTTTATCAATTAGAGGAGTACGGTTTACCAAGAATGTTATCAAAAAAACTTCATATTGCTAAAATTATTAATTTTGAAGATGAAGAACTAGATATACATTCTGTAATAAATAAGTTTAATGAGTTAGGGATTCAATATATTAAAGACGCAGTCGATACATTTGATGAATTTGATTTATATATATTAGATTATTTTTATGATGGTATATCTAAGCAACAAAGATTGGATAATAATTGATTAAAATTATAAAAAACAAGACAGAATTCACTGACAAGTACAAAGGATAGTATAAAATGAATAATATTTTAATCTACCAAAACGAAACTGGCAATATCAAAGTTGATGTGATGTTTGAAGATGGCTCTATGTGGCTTTCTCAAGCTCAAATTTGTGAAGTATTTGGCAAAGCAAAATCAACTATCAGTGAGCATATTAAAGCTATTTTTGAAGAGGGTGAACTAGATGAAAGTGTGGTTGTTCGGAATTTCCGAACAACCACACAACATGGAGCTATTGAAGGGAAAACTCAAAGTAATGATGTGAAGTTTTACAACCTCGATATGATGATAGCCATTGGTTTTAGAGTACGCTCAACCACTGGTACAAAGTTTCGTATCTGGGCAAATGACAAGCTAAAAGAGTATATCACCAAAGGTTTTGTACTCAATGATGAGCGATTTAAAAATGGCAACTCCATGAGCTATTTTGATGAGCTTCAACACCGCCTTAGAGAGATACGCCTTAGTGAGCGATTTTTTTATCAAAAAATAAAAGATATCTATATGACAAGCATTGACTATAATGCTTCAGATGAAAAAACAATAGAGTTTTTTAAAATAGTGCAAAACAAGCTTTTATGGGCAGTGTCAAGCCAAACGGCTGCTGAACTGGTACACAACAGGGTCGATATCGCAAAACCGCTTTTAGGGATGATGTCATTTGATAAAGAGAACAAAAATATCACCAAAAAAGATGTAAGTGTCGCTAAAAATTATCTGGACGAAGAAGAGATAAAACTTCTTGGGCTTTTAGTCGAGCAGTATTTAGCATTTGCAGAAACGATGGCATCTCAAAAAATGCCTATGTACATGAAAGATTGGATAACTAGGCTCGATATGATATTGTCCATGAATGGTAGAGAATTGCTTACTCACGCAGGAAAAATAAGCCACGAAATAGCAAAAGCCAAGAGTGAACTAGAGTATCAAAAATTTAAAGATGAGCAGAAAAAAATAGAAAAATTCCAAAGTCTAAAAGAGCTTGAAGAAGACATAAAGAGGTTAAAATGAGTAGTCAAACAAACGAAGAAGCATTAGAAAGTTGTATTGAACAATCTTTATTAACACAGGCTTTTTATAAAGGTGAAAACAAAGACTTTAATAAAGAGTATGCGATTGATGAAAAGATATTTTGGAATTTTTTAGAATCTACCCAAGAAGAAGAGTTAAATAAACTCAAGAGAGATCCTCAATACAAACTCAAAATCATCCAAAGACTTGATAAGATGATTAAAAAGTATGGGATTCTAAAAATCCTTAAAAAAGGTCTTGATGTAGATGATGCTCATTTTACATTTTTCTATATTGCTCCTTTGGCTTCAAGTGGAGACGAACTCAAAAGAAGGTTTGCTTCAAATCAATTTAGTATCACAAGACAAGTAACCTTTTCAAATGCCAATCCTTTGTTAGAACTCGATATGGTAATTTTCTTAAATGGCTTACCAATTATTACAATGGAACTTAAAAACCATTGGACAGGACAAAATGCACGGTATCATGGGATTAAGCAATATAAAGAAAATAGAGATCCAAGAGAGCCATTATTAAATTTTGCTAGATGTATCGTTCACTTTACCATTGACACTGATGAAGCATTTATGACTACAAAACTAGATAATGATAAAACTTTCTTTTTGCCTTTTAATAAAGGAAATAATTTTGGAGCTGGCAATCCAGTAAATAAAAATGGACATAAAACTGCCTATATTTGGGAAGAAATCTTTAGTAAAAATTCATTAGCAAACATCATCCAGCACTTTGTAAGGCTGGATGGTGAAACGCTTTATTTTCCAAGATACCATCAACTTGATGTTGTTAGACAACTGATAGATGATGTCAGTTGCAATGGTGTTGGGAAAACCTACCTTATCCAACATAGTGCAGGAAGTGGAAAATCAAACTCTATTACTTGGAGTGCATATCAGCTTATAGAAGCTTATCCGAGCAGTGAACATATACAAGGGAGTAAAGGTCTGGATTATCCACTATTTGATAGTGTAATTATCGTAACAGACAGAAAGCTTCTTGATAAACAACTTCGTGATAATGTAAAAAGCTTCAGTGAACAAAAAAATATAGTAGCTCCTGCATACAGTTCAAGTGAACTCAAAAGCAATCTTGAAAATGGTAAAAAGATAATACTTACTACTATTCAAAAATTTCCTTTTATTGTAGATGGCATAAGCGATCTAAGCGATAAAAGATTTGCGGTTATCATAGATGAAGCTCATTCATCTCAAAGTGGTTCAGCTCATGGAAAAATGAATGAAGCAATGGGTAAAAAAGAGTTTGACGAAGAAATGGATGCTCAAGATATGATTTTAGAAATCATGCAAAGTCGTAAAATGAAAGGAAATGCTTCATACCTTGCATTTACAGCAACTCCCAAAAATACAACTTTAGAAAAGTTTGGAACCAAACAACAAGATGGAACTTTTAAACCATTTCATCTGTACTCTATGAAACAAGCTATTGAGGAAGGATTTATTTTAGATGTGTTATCAAACTATACAACATATAAAAGTTACTATGAAATAGCAAAATCAATAGAAGATAATCCACTATTTGACACAAAAAAAGCCCAAAAGAAATTAAGAAGTTTTGTAGAAAAGAATCCATCAACAATAGCTACAAAAGTGGAGATTATCTTAGACCATTTTATGGAAAAAGTTGTCAAAACTAAGAAGCTAAAAGGCAAAGCAAAAGGTATGGTTGTAACAGCCAATATCGAAACAGCTATTGTTTATTTTCAAACAATAAATAAGAAACTTGTAGAGCTTGGCAACCCATTTAAGGCGATAATCGCATTTTCTGGCAAAAAAGAGGTTAAAGGAATTGATTATACAGAAGATGGAATGAATGGTTTTGCAGGAAAAGATATAAGTGAAAAATTTGATAGTGATGAATATAAGTTACTCGTAGTTGCAAATAAGTTTTTAACAGGTTTTGACCAACCAAAGCTTTGTACAATGTATGTAGATAAAAAACTTCAAGGAGTAATAGCAGTTCAAGCTCTCTCTCGTCTTAATCGCTCAGCATCTAAATATGGTAAAAAAACAGAAGATTTATTTGTACTAGATTTTTTTAATAAAATAGAGGATATTAAAACTTCCTTCGACCCATTTTATACATCAACAACGCTTAGTGAATCTACTGATATAAATGTGTTGCATGAATTAAAAGACGCACTTGATGATTTAGGTGTTTATGAATCAAATGAAGTTGATGAATTTTTTGAAAAATATTTCAAAGGTGTAGATGCAAGTAAGCTTTCACCAATAATAGATACGGCGGCTGAGAGATTTAATAATACATTAGAGCTTAAAGATGAAGATAAAGTAGATTATAAAATCAAAGCAAAACAGTTTGTAAAAATCTATGGGCAGATGGCTTCTATTATGCCTTATGAAATAGTTGCATGGGAAAAACTCTTTTGGTTTTTAAAATTTTTAATACCAAAATTGATTATAAAAGATAAAGACCAAGATAAACTAGATGAACTGTTAAATAGTGTTGATTTGTCAACCTATGGGCTTGAAAGAGTAAAGCTTAGTGCAAATATAGAGCTTGACGAGAGTGAGACACAACTAGACCCACAAAATGCAAATCCAAGAGGAACGCATGGTGAGCCTGAAAAAGACTTATTAGACAGTATCATTGAAGCATTTAACGAAAAGTGGTTTCATGGTTGGGAAGCAACACCGCAAGAGCAAAGAGTTAAATTTATAAGTCTTATGGATAAAGTGCAAACGCATGATGATTTTCAAACCAAATACCAAGACAATAACGACACGCATACGAGAAGAATAGCATTAGAAAGAATCGTTGCAGAAGTTATGAATAAAGAACGAAAAAAAGAGCTTGAGCTTTATAAGCTTTTTGCTGGCGATGAGGCATTTAGAATTGGGATGCTAGATAGCTTTGAAAGAGCATTGAGGGCAAGGTAGTATAAAAAATGGTTGTATTGTTTAGATATTGAGGTTTAGAAAAAAAAGGAAGAATAATGTCAAAAATTGATCATAAAATAGATGCTCATGATAGAACACTTAGTTGGGTTTTGGAAAAGAAAAAATATATAGTTGATTATTTTCAAAGAGAATATAGTTGGGAACAAAAACATATTGAGCAGCTTATATCAGATTTGACCATTTCTTTTCTAAATGAGTATACAGACGGCGATAGTAGAGAGGATGGAGCAAACTATAATAACTACTATATGGGACCATTCGTTATAAGTGAAAAAAATGGAACTAGAAGTATTATAGATGGACAACAAAGACTTACTTCTTTAACTTTACTACTTATTTATATTAATAACTTACAAAAAGAGTTAGGACTAAATGAAGATATTAAAGATATGATTTTTTCAGAATTAAGGGGTGCAAAGTCTTTTAATATTCAAGTAGAAGAAAGAACAGCTTGTTTACAAAATTTGTTTGATAAAGGAGAATATACACCAAATGATGATGACGATGAGTCTACAATAAATATGACGAATAGATATATCAATATTGAGGAGTGTTTTCCTGATGAAATAAAAGGTAAATTACTTAGCTTTTTTATCGATTGGTTAAAAGAGAATGTTATATTAGTGGAGATTGTAGCTTATTCCGATGAAAATGCATATACTATTTTTGAAACAATGAATGATAGAGGATTGAATTTAACACCAACCGAAATGTTGAAAGGTTTTCTTCTTTCAAGGTTTTATGATATAAAAACTAGAGTAAAAGCAAACAACATGTGGAAAGAATCTATGCAGACATTGCACGACTATGATAAGGATGAAGATCAGCGATTTATTCAAAGTTGGTTAAGAGCAAAATATGCAGATACTATTAGACAGGGTAAGCAAGGTTCTCAAAATGAGGATTTTGAAAAAATTGGTACTAGATTTCATAATTGGGTAAGAGAAAATCTTTCTAAGGTTGCTCTTAATGAAAATGATAGTGAAACATTCACTAGATTTATAAATCAAGATTTCAAGTTCTATTTAAAAGCATACCTGATGATAATGGTAGCTTCAAATGAACTTCAAAGTGATTTGGAGCATATTTATTATATTGATGACTGGGGAATTGCTACATCGCTAAGCTATCCATTATTGCTAGCACCATTAAATCCAGATGATAGTGATGTAACAATAAAATCTAAAATGAATCTTGTTGCAAAATATATTGAAGCTTTTGTTGTTAGGAGATCTATAAATTATAAAAAGTTTGCATCTAGTTCAATAAGATATACTATGTATACATTAGTAAAAGAGATTCGTGGCAAAACTACTGAAGAAATTAGAGAAATTTTAACTGCTAAACTGCAATCTATGCCCGAAGTTTGGGACAATATGAATAAATTTGGTATGCACGGACAGAATAAAAAATTTATTAAATTTCTTTTATCAAGAATTTCATCTTATGTTGATAAACAAGCTGGTATTAATACTAATTATAACAGTTATTTTAGACCTGAAGGAAAGCAGTTTGAGATTGAACATATTTGGGCAAACAAATATGAAAGACACAAAAATGAATTTGACCAAAAAACAGATTTTGAAGTTTTCAGAAATAGAATGGGTGATTTAGTTTTACTACCAAGAGGAACTAATCAATCATATGGGAATAAAGAATATAAAGATAAACATAAGCATTATGTAAAAGAAAATTTATTAGTTCAATCATTAACTCCATTGGCTTATGAAAATAATCCTAACTTTTTAAATATGATTAAATCTACAAAATTACCATTTAAAGCTCATGAAGAGTTTAAAAAAAGTGATATAGAAGATAGACAAGCACTTTATTTATCAATTTGTAAATATATTTGGGGAAATTTGTAAAGTATAAATCTTGGGAGTGTTAGAAATTCCGTGTCAACAAAAATGCTTATTTAAGTACTAATTATTGTCCAACATTGGAGTTTATCGATTACTCTCTATTCCCAGATACAATTATTCCAAGTGCTTTATTTGCTTCTACTGATGCTTTCGTATGATTTGCTGATAGATAAAATTGATTGACAGTATCTAAATTTGTGTGACCTAGTGAAGCACTAAGAATTGTACCAGCAACACCACTTTCGCCCATTGCAGAAACTAATATGTGTCTAAAATAATGCATAGTTAGTTCAGGCATTTGAGCAATTTTTTTAATCTTGGCTAGTTGTTTTTTAGGCGTAAAAAGCTCTTGTTGTGTGATGGGTGACTCAAAAATTAGATCACCTTGGCTCCTGAGTTGTGATACTGCTTCAGCAATGGGGATTGGTAGCTCGTAGACTTGGTTAATTCCAATTTTGTTATTCTCTGCCCTTATAGTATATGTGTTCTCTAAAAATTTTATATCTGTCCATTTTAGAGTTCTTATTTCGTTCCATCTTCTGCCATAAAGTGCAAAAAGGAATAGGGCGCGATAAAAAGGATCATCTTCATAAAGTGCAAAAATTGTTTTATACAAGAGAGCCAATTTAGTTCCAGCATCAGTAACAATCTTTTTTGCTTTGTGTTGCTTTGGCAAATTGATCTTTGGTATGTCAATTAACGCTTTGTTGTCTATAGCATATTGAAGAATTGGTTTGAGAGATTGCATCATGACTTTTTTAATTGTTCGAGGGCTACATCCATTTGCAGTTTGCTTAGAATGACCTTTTGTTTCCATTTCTTTTCTTAGGCGGTCAATATCTAAAACTTTTATATCTTTAATTTTCTTTTTACCTATACTATAGCGACAATATAAATTATATGCATTAAGTCTTTCATTTGTCCAATTAGATTTGGCGTTGCAAACTGTTTCAAAATAAATATCTGCCACTGTATTTAACGGGCTATTTTCTGTAAAACTTGCTTTAATTGCAGTTCCATGTTTGCGTTTTGTTTCTAACTCTATTTTTGCATTTGAAACTTTTGTTCTCTTATCCCAATCTTTTAGGCTGTAATCAATAATTCCTCTTTTTGTTGTTCCCTCAATTTTAAAGCGATAGAAAAACTTTGTAAAATTCTTATTGGCTTTTAACCCAATATCTACATCATTCGGAAATTCTTTTAAATCTATTGCCATAGTAGTGACCTCCGGCATTATTAATGGGTGACACCATTGGGTGACACCTTTCTTTGAATTAATTATACCATAATGGGAATTTAAAGGAAAGATAAATATCGTATTTAAGGGGAATATGAAACAATATAAATTGAAAGATTTGATAGACTTCTTCTCTCATAAGCCGGAGGTCGAGGGTTCGAGTCCCTCTCTTGACACCACTTAAACCCCGATATTACAGATTTCCAAAGACTTTCAAACTTCACAGTGCCATTATGGTGTCCTTGTTTTCATTCACACTGTATATATCTATCGTCTTATTAAACGGTTTTCGTTCTGCTGATATGCCTCTTGTATAACGCTCAAATAACATTTGTGGTGTCGTATGTCCTAAAACGGATGCAATCTCATTGACACTTTGGTGTCATTCCAATCTTTCGTTTTGTTTCCACATTTTTTAATCATATATCATTTCAATAGAAAAAAGAATAGTGCTTATTCTTCTCTTGCAGTCACTTTGTTTGAGAGTTGCATGGGAGATGATAATGTATTATTCTTATAATCCTCATTTTGAAGAAACCTTTACAAATAATGTGTTACAATGGGCATAGCGTGAGTTTTGCTCTTCATATTTAGATTAACGAAGGAGGGGATTATGAATCTCTCAAAAGTATTGTCAGTTGTTTTGGTTGGGCTTCCTGTTGTTGCTTTCTCATTAACGTTAGAAGAGGGTGCAAAATCAATTCTTTCTTCAAATCCGACGTTTAAAGAGAGTGTTGAAACCTATCGAGGGGTACTTAAAGAGTATAACATTGCAGAAAATGGTTATTTTCCTACGCTTGACTTGGTGGGTTCGTATGGATATGAAAAAGTTAAAACAGCTACAGGTGTTGACAACGATGGCTTAATGGATGAAACATCTCTTGTCTTAAACCAAAATCTTTTTAATGGATTTGCCACAGAAAATACGATTAAACAGCAAAAGAATAGACTTGATGCTGCTGCGTTTGGTGTTGCTGAGCGAGCTGATAGAACGCTTTTGTCGTTTGTCAATGCGTACATTACACTCTTAAAGCAAAAAGAGTTGTTGCTTTTAGCTCAAGAGAATGTCAAAACGCATGAAGTGATTTTTAAACAAATTAAGGAGCGCTCAGATTCTGGTTTTGGTCGATTATCGGAAACACAACAAGCAGGTAGTCGTTATACGTTAGCGCAGTCCAATTTAATTGCACAGGAAAATAACTATCGTGATGCTATCTCGACGTTTGAAAAACTATATGGTCAAAGAGTCGATGCTGATGATTTAGCAAAGCCTATTTTTACTGCAGTTATTCCTTCAAATTTTGATCTTATTAAAGAAAAAAGCTTTACATGTAATCCTTCTATGAAAGTACAAGAAGCGAATATTCGTTTAGCAGATGCGTTACGTGAGGGAAGTAAGGCTGCTTTTTATCCTAAAGTAGATTTAGAACTTGCAGGAACCGTTGAACATGATACTGATGGTATTGATGGGCGTGATGAGAGTTATTCTGCGTTGCTTAAATTTCGTTACAATCTTTACAATAAAGGCGCAGACCTTTTAACCAAAGAGAAGTATTCGGTTTTAATGCTCAAAGAAAAAGAGACTCTTGCAAATCTTCAAAGAAGTTTGATGGAAAGTGTGACTTTTTCATGGGAAAGTTATACGTCAACGCAAAAGAGAATTGCTTTACTTAAAGAGCATAGAGATTTTAGTCAACAAACGCTCAATTCTTATCAGCAAGAGTTTGCTATTGGAAAACGTGACCTCATTAATATGTTAGATGCTGAGGGTGAATACTACTCTGCAAGGCAAGCGTTGGTGGAAGCTGAAGCGACATTAGCGTATGCGCAGTATAGACTGTTGGATAATATGGGTGTTTTAGCAGATTATTTTGAGCCTGATTTTGCACAAAATTATCGTATTCAAACATGTTCACACAAAAGCGTTTCATTTTAAGTGTTCACTCTTATAAAAAATTTTTAGAACGGGTGTGACACTGATGTGTAAAAAATGTTTGCTTCTGATTGCACTGTTTATTTTTATACTCAATGGTGCTCAGGAATTTTTTACACAAGAAGTTTTCAAAAAAGTTGAAAAAAAATATGGAGAACAAGCTAAGCGAAGAGCAGAGGCGTTGGGCAAGCTACTCTCTTCGCTGCATGGCTCAAGTGACCAAGAAAAGCTTGAAAAAGTCAACACCTTTTTTAATCAAATGCACTTTGTTTCAGATGAAGCATTGTGGAAACAAAAAGATTATTGGGCAACGAGGATGGAGTTTATTGGCAAAGGAGCGGGTGATTGTGAGGATTTTGTGATTGCAAAATACTTTACGCTCAAACAGTTAGGTGTACCCACCACAAAACTTTTTTTTACCTATGTTAAAGCAGTAAAGTTTCAGCAAGCGCATATGGTCTTAACGTATTATGAAACACCAAAATCTATCCCTTTGGTTTTGGATAACATTAATTTCAAGATTTTACCTGCAACAAAACGCAATGACTTAATACCTGTATATAGTTTTAATGGTGATGCACTCTACCTTGCAAAACAGCAAGGTTTAGGCGAAATTGTACCTTCTGGAATGCAAAAGAACAAAAAATGGTTCGAGTTGGTCGATAAGATTAGGAGAGAAGAGTTATGACGCTTTTTAAACAAATCATTATTGTTTTATCCATTTTTCAAACGCTGATTTTTGGTGCTGTCATGTGGTTTAATTTTAGTAGTTCTAGTGAATATGTTAAAGAACAAGCCTATACTGATGCCCTTCATACCGCAAATTCTTTAGGGCTTTCGATTAGCTCGGTGGCATCAGTTGATGATGTATCTATGGCTGAGACAATGATTAATTCTGTGTTTGATAGTGGGTATTATGAAAAAATTATTTTAGAAGATATGGAACAAAAAATCTTAGTATCTAAAGAGCAAGATGTTATTGTGGCACATGTTCCTGCATGGTTTGTTAAATATCTTAATGTCGAAGTGCCTGTTGCTACATCACAAATTATGATTGGATGGACACCGTATGGGGTTTTACATGTAAAGCTTAACAGTGGGCATGCGTATTATCAATTGTGGACTATTTTTAAAGATGTTTTAGCCGTATTTATTGTTGTTTCTATGATTGGTTTGTTTGCTTTACAATTAATTTTGAGCATTATCTTACAACCGCTGAAACGTGTGAAAGAGCAAGCGGAGGCTATTTTAGAGAACGACTTTATTTTTCAAAAAGAGATTCCTTTTACGAAAGAGCTAAAAAATGTTGTCTCAGCCATGAATAGCATGGTCAAAAAGGTCAAAGAAATTTTTGAGAAAGAAGCAGAGGCGGTTAAGCGCTATCATGAGCTTTTGTATCATGATACGGTTACTCAAATGTACAATCGTCGTTATTTAAACATCAAAATAGGGGAATATTTAAGCAGTGAAGCGAAACATGCGCAAGGGGCATTAATTCTTATCTCTTTAAATGATTTTGAACACCTTAAATCGCAGTTGGGATATGAACAGAGTGAATCATTTATTCGAGCGTTAGCTGAGGGTATTAAAGAGATTATAAAAGAGCACAATGAGTATGTAAGTGCAAAATTAAACGATACTGATTTTGCGATTTTGGCACCATCTTCCTCCCTAGACTCATTTGAAAATTTGTGTGAGAAGATTAATGTTATGGCAAAAGCACTCACCAAAACATATGCACTGAATGAAAAAGAGCATTTTATCAATATTGGTTATGCAAGGTATATGACCAAACTAGATCCCAAAGAGCTTTTTTCTAAAGCAGATTTTGCATTAACCTCTTCAAAAGCCAAAGGAGCGTTTAGCATTAATAGTTTTGTAGAACAAAACAGTGAAACGCAATTGGTTTTAGGAAAAGAGGCATGGACGCATGAACTTAAGAGTGCGATGGATGAAAAACGGTTTAAATTGGCGTATCAAAATGTTGTGAGTATTGATGATTTTTCACAAGATTTTCAGAGTGAACTGTTCGTAAGATTGGAAGATTATGCCCATCATTTACACCATGCAGGGTATTTTATGCCTATGATTATGGAATTAAAGTTAGGGGCGCAATTAGATCATTATGTGATTGCCCGTAGTAGTGAGCTTTTAAGGCAAAACCTTTTTACATGTAAAGCCTTATCTATCAATTTAGGAAAAGAGATTTTTACGCAGAGTTATGATTGGACGCAGTTAGAAGAGCATGTTCATGGGTTTAAAAAAATGGGTACGCAAAAGCTCTATTTTGAAATATCAAATGGTTTGGATGTTCCGTTTGATCTTTTGGTGAAATTTTCTAAATATTTACGTGGCTTTGGTTATGGTTTAGGTATAGATAATTTTGTTATCAACAAAGAAGGACTCGATGCTATTCAGAAAATCAACCCTGCGTATATTAAAATTCAAGCCTCTTATATGCTTGATCTTTTTGGTGAAAATGGGTTTGATGCACCCAATCGTTCCTTGCGAATTATTACAGATAGCATGGAAATTAAAGTGATTGCTACTAATGTTGAAAACAGTGAACAAAAAGAGAAACTTGAAAAAATGGGTATCAAATATATTCAAGGCAGTTTGATTGCCGAGCCAAAAATGATAGGATAATGATGGAAAGCGAAATGAACAAAGAGTACAAACAAGACCCTTTATTGTCGTGCTTAGTCCTTTTTACAAAACTTTATAATGTCCCTTACAGTGCAGAAGCATTAGTGGCAGGATTGCCCATTGAAAAAGGGGTGAATTCGGTGGAGCTTTTTTCCATCAGAGGGGGTTCAAAATCACTTTTTTCTCGTGCGGCACAGCGTGCTGGATTTGTGACAAAATTAGTGAACAAAGAGTTACAAGAACTTTCCCCTTTGGTATTGCCTTGTATTTTAATGCTTAAAAATCGCTCTGCGTGTATTTTAGAGAGTTTTGATGAAACCCATAGCAAAGCAAAAATTATTCATCCTGATATTGCAGAGGGTGAAAATTGGGTTGAGCTTGAAAATCTTGAAAAAGAGTATGTGGGTTTTTGTTTTTTACTCAAAAAAGAGTTTGCCTTTGATAATCAGCGTGAAAGTCTTTTAGCCAATGCTGGAAGCAGTTGGTTTTGGGGGACAATTAAGCGTTCTAAACAAATTTATTTAGATGTCTTTTTAGCCTCTTTTTTGATTAATATTTTTATTCTCGCTAGTCCATTATTTACAATGAATGTTTACGATAGAGTTATTCCTAATAATGCAATTGAAACTCTGTGGGTATTAGCACTGGGTGTTTTTACCGTTTATCTTTTGGATATCATTTTGAAATTTACACGTTCTTATTTTTTAGAAATTGCGGGTAAAAAGAGTGATGTCATTATGTCATCCATTTTGTTTGAAAAAGTGATGGATTTAAAGATGGTGGCACGCCCAAAATCCGTAGGCGCTTTTGCCAATAATTTAAAAGACTTTGATGCGATTCGCAACTTTTTTACTTCTTCAACGCTTAGTGCGCTTATTGACCTTCCTTTTGCTGTTATCTTTTTGGCAATGGTCTATTTTATCGCAGGGTATATGGTGATTGTGCCTGTGGTGCTTATTGTTTTGATTTTGATTTATACCTTTAGTGTCAAAGATGCTTTAACAAAAAGCATTGAGAGTACCTATCAAGCTTCAGCCATTAAAAATGGCATTTTAATTGAGAGTTTAAATCTTTTAGAGACGATTAAAGCCTTCTCTGGTGGAGGGCATGCACAGTGGAAATGGGAAGAAGCGAGTGGTGAAATTGCCAATCGTGGATTGAAAGCAAAAATTCTCTCTAATTCTATTACCACGGTCACATCGTTTTTAATCCAGCTGGATTCTGTGGTGGTTGTTTTGTTGGGTGTCTATATGATTAAAGAGGTAGAACTTACGATGGGTGGGCTTATTGCTGCTATTATCCTCTCTTCTCGTGCGATTGCTCCTATGGCACAAGTTGCTGCTTTGATTGCAAATTATGAACAAGCCAAAACGGCATATACAGCCTTAGATAATATTATGAAATTACCTGTAGAACGACCTGAGGGTAAACGCTTTGTAAGACGAGAGAAGCTCTTAGGAACCATTGAGTTTAAAAATGTCACATTTGCATATCCTGAGGCAGCAAAGTACTCGTTAGAAGATGTCTCTTTTAAAATTAATGCAGGTGAAAAGGTCGCTATTTTAGGGCGTAATGGCTCTGGAAAAACGACCATTGAAAAGTTGATTTTAGGGCTTTATTCTCCAGAAAATGGTTCTGTGCTTATTGATGGGATTGATATTAGTCAGATTGATCCTGTGGATTTGCGTAAAAATATTGGCTATATGCCTCAAGATGTTATTTTATTTAACGGAACAGTGAAAGAAAATATTGTTTATAAAGCACCTTACGTGGATGATGAAACGATTTTAAAAGCAGCACGTGTAGGCGGTGTGAATGAATTTGTTGATAAACATCCTCTAGGTTTTGATATGCCAATTTTAGAGCGAGGAGAGGGGCTTTCTTGGGGGCAGAGACAAAGCATAGCTCTTGCGAGAGCTTTTTTATTGGATGCCCCTATTGTTTTACTGGATGAGCCGACCAATTCACTGGACAATACGGCTGAAAATCATACAAAAGCACTTCTTAAAGAGAATATTGTAGGAAAAACAACGATTTTAATTACCCATAAAATGGCATTGTTAGATATTGTAGATCGTTTGATTGTGATTGATAATGGGCGAGTTGTTATGGATGGTAAAAAAGAAGATGTGCTTGCAAAATTAAGTGGAACGAGATAGTCATGGCAAAATATTCTTACGATGAAAATGATTTAGCGTTTATGTCTAGCCTGAGTGAGGCGGTACTTCAAAAAACGCCCAATTCTTCACGAAAAATTGTTTGGATTAT
Organism: Campylobacterales bacterium; assembly: GCA_016930915.1. Lineage (GTDB taxonomy): Bacteria > Campylobacterota > Campylobacteria > Campylobacterales > Sulfurospirillaceae > Sulfurospirillum. The sequence goes on along the minus strand of JAFGFU010000024.1, from coordinate 2,857 downwards.
GGCACTTGCGATTGTTTGGCTATTAGTTTGGGCGAGTATTGCTGAAATTGATGAATTAACGAGAGGTGAGGGAAAGGTTATCCCAACACAACAACTTCAAGTGATTCAAAATTTAGAAGGAGGCATTATCTCCGAAATTTTGGTTAAAGAGGGTGATCGTGTTAAAAAAGGACAAATACTTCTTAAAATAGACGATAAAAATTTTGCGAGTTCTTATGGAGAAAACAGGCTTCGTTACATTGAACTTCAAGCAAAATCAATGAGGTTAGAGGCTGAATCACATGGTAAAGAGTTTGTGATTGCCAAAGAGATGAATGAGGATATGAAACAACAAATTGCATATGAAAAGAGTTTGTATGATTCCAATCAGGAACAATTAACAAAAACATTTCAGATTTTAAATGAGCAGATTAAGCAAAAAGAGAGTGAGCTGACCGAACTAGAATCCAAAGTGGCTCAATTAAGTACCAGTTATGATTTGGTTAAAAAAGAGATCGACATTATGGCACCATTGGTCAAAAAAGGCTTAGTCTCAGAGATGGAGTTTTTACAGTTAAAACGTCAGACAAATAATGTTCAAGGCGAACTTCAAACCAGTAGATTGGCTATTCCCCGTGTAAAATCAGCCATTGCAGAAGTTCAAAATAAGCGTCTTGAAGCTGAGCTAAATTTTCAAAATAGAGCTAAAAGAGAGTTAAACGAAATTATTGCAGAAATGTCACGCTTAAATGAAGCTCAAACCAGTTTAGAAGATAGAGTAAAACGAACGTTGGTTCGTGCCCCCGTGGATGGAACGGTTAAACAACTTTTAGTGAACACTGTTTCAGGTGTTGTCAGACCTGGTATGGACATTTTAGAAATTGTTCCTAGTGAAGATACGTTATTAGTTGAGGCCAAAGTGAAGCCCTCTGATGTAGGATTTTTGCGTTTAGGGTTAGATGCAACCGTCAAATTTACTGCCTATGATTTTTCTATTTATGGTGGATTAAAAGGCAAGGTTGTTTTTATTAGTGCTGACACAATTACCAATGAGAGGGGTGAGACCTATTATATTGTCCATATAAAAACGGATAAAAATCATCTAGGAACACCTCAAAAGCCTCTTGAACTTATGGTGGGTATGACCACCAGTGTTGATATTTTAACGGGTAAAAAAACGGTTTTAGATTATTTATTAAAACCCATTTTAAAAGCGAAGCAAAATGCCTTAAGGGAGCGTTAATATGGTTATCCTTTACTCTTCACATCATGATGTTATTCGTTCGTGGCAAGAAGCATTAAAAAACGAAGAAGTGCGAGTTTGTCATTATGAAAAAGCACTTTTTTGCCTTTTAGAATCTTTACATGTAAAGATAGTTTTGATCATGGAAGAGCGACATTATGCTGAGGAGATTGTTGGTTTTTTGCAGCAATTACAAGAAGAGTATCCTCTCGTTCAAACCATCGTACTGAGTCAAAAGCCAACGTATGTACAAGGTTCTGCTTTACTGAAATGTGGCATTAAAGCCTATGGAAATACCCACATGGCACCGGTGCATTTAAAAGAGGCACTTCATGTTGTGAAGCAAGGCAATATTTGGCTTTATCCTGAATTTATTCAAACCATGATTCAAACGCTTTCCTCTCAAAGAACATCTTTACATGTAAATCATAATTTATTGGAAAAACTCTCGCATAAAGAGAAAGAAGTCGCCCTTCTCATCAAAGAGGGACTTAGCAATAAAGAGATTGCTTTACGTGAAGGCATAACGGAGCGTACTGTAAAGGCACATTTGACATCCATCTATGAAAAGGTTGGTGTTAAGGATCGTTTAGCATTAGCCTTGATTCTTTAAATCCATTCTTCTTACATCTATTCTTAATTTTTTCGTCAGTTTTTATTGGACATAGGTACAATAGACGCTGTTTATCTTTTGTGTTAGCATGAACGTATAAAGAAAAAAGGAGGCTTATCATGGCGCTTTCAATTGGAACAATCAAAAATGTTACGGGCTTAGTGGTTGCAAAAAATATGCAAGGTGAGGAGAGGGTTCTAAAAGTGGGTGATACGCTCTTTTTTGAAGATACTATTCGAACCTTTGGGGCTGGCTCTTCGGTTGTCCTTTCCTTGATGGACGGTAAAGAGATCGTCTTAGCTGGCAATGATGACATTTTCTTAGATAAAAGTGTTTATGTTGCAGAAGGCTTTGGCGAGGAAGCCGTCGTTTCGAGTCAAACTGTGGGAGATGTCGTATCTGGAAAAAGTGTTGAAGAGATTCAAGCCGCACTTTTAAGAGGTGAGGATGTCAGCGAGCTTGAAGCAACTGCTGCGGGTGAGGGTGGTGCGCCTGTGGGTGGTGAGATGTCAACCAATGCGATGGCACGTTATCTTACAGGGGGAAATGAGAGTAATGTTGTAGCAGATTACCGTACGCTAGAAGCGGGTACGGGTGAAGATGTTACGTATGTGGCTCCCACCACACCCCTTGAAGAGGCTGCTACGGTTGTGGTTGCAAACAGTGCTCCATTAGCAAGCGATGATGCCGTGGTCACCAACGAGGATGAAGCCCTTTTAGGGACATTACCTCTTGCTACAGATGTTGATGGGGATAGTATTACCTATGCACTTGCAAATGGAGCGAGTAATGGTGTCGTTCTTGTAAATAGTGATGGAAGTTATACCTATACGCCTAATGAAAATTATAATGGTAGTGATGGTTTTAGTTATACAATAACCGATACCAATGGTTTAAGTAACACTTATACGGTGTCTATTGATGTCTTGCCTATAAATGATACCCCAGTCCTTGGCAGTGCTGTAGTAGGCCTTAATGAAACCGATAGTATCTTAAGTACCAATGGAACCCTAAGCGGTGTG
>JAFGFU010000023.1 GCA_016930915.1 Campylobacterales bacterium | reverse complement strand
AAAATGAGCCAATAAATTGCCCGCAGGGTAATTTATTGGCTCCACTGATTTGTTATACAATTTTTTCTATATAACTTTTACAAATTTGCTCTATATATCTTTGGTTTGATATATAAAGCATAATAATACAAAAAATCATTAAAATCATATTTTCAATAGTAAAATATTGAAAATATATTAAATTGATAATTAAAAATATTAAAACTAAAAAAGTAAAATTTCTAAAAAATCCATAAAAAATATTTTTAGATAATAACTTTTTATCATTTCTAGTTTCTTTTAATAAATTTACAATCAGCTCATCAGTTGTTTTAAATTTATTCAATAATTCTTTATAGCTTATATTATTTGTTTTTTGTAAAAAAGTAATGATTGAATTTCCAAATTTATCCCAGTATAATGTTTGCATGAATCCTGATATATTTGTTGCAATTATTTTAGGTATAACCGAAATAAGAAGAGAAAACATAATAAATAATGGAATTTTGGCTAAATCAAATATTCCTAAATCAAAATTTATTTTATTAAAATACAATATTGAAGTTTCTAAAATAATCGTAAATATTAATGCAGGTAAATACCTTGCAGTAAATTCATAGTTATATTTAACTAGGTTAATGATTTTTATATAAATTTTACCCACTTATTATATCCATATAATAATATGTCTTATTTGCAATTTTTTTCTCATATAATCCGTTCATATTATGATTATCCTTGGCGAAATTATAGTTCTCTATTAAAATATTTAATCCATCTTTATCAACTTCTAAAATAATATTTCCACCTTGATTATTCGTTATAGTTTTCCCATATTTTTTATATTTACTATATTCTAAATGTTCACTTTTTGCATTACCGAGCAATGTATATTTTGGTTTTAATATATCTAAAAAACTGAAATCTCTATTACTATTTCTACCATGATGTGGAGCTAGTAATACATCAATATCAGAAACAAATCCTGAATAGTTTTCTATAATATGTTGCCATGCTAAATTTTCTGAATCACCACTAATCATTATTTTGAAATTATTTGTTATCCATAAAATTACATAAGACAATTCATTATAATTACCAGTTCTATTAGCTTGTTCTATAATGTTTTTTGTTGGTGCTAAAATATAAAGTCCATCATCTTCTCCGTGCTTATTTTCATCTGTTAAATGCAATGTCTTTGGATTTTCTGTTGATTTTTTCAATGTCTGATAAAACTGCCAATCTTCTTTATTAAAACCAAAAGATTCAAATGTTGTAATTGTTTTATTATTTTCAGTATTCCAAAAATTAGCAACACTAAAATTTTTAAATAATGCTTTTAGTCCATCCATATGATCCATATCTGGGTGAGTTAATATGAATCTCATAATAGATTTTTTGTTTAAATTTTTCAAATAAGAAATAGGGTTTTCTGGATTATTCTTTTGATGATAATTTCCTTGTGAAGCTGATTCTAATGAAATCTCAAAGCCTTCTTCTTTCCCATTTGATATATCTATTACTGTTGTATTACCTGTTGAATGTTCTATAATTGAACAATCTCCATTTTTTACATTTAAAAAGTGTAATCTCAATGTTGCTCCTTATGTATAACTATTTATTAAACACACATTGTATATGAAATAGCCAAAAAATAAAACATACCATACTCGTATTACGCCATCTAAGAAACCATGCAAAACACTTAAAATGAAGAGAATTTTAGTCTCTTCCCAAAAACTCCGAGGCTTCGGAGATAATCAAAAACGCTTCAGGGTCATACTCTCGGATGATGTCTTTTAGCAGTTGGATTTTTGCACTCTCTACGGTCACCAAAATCACCGTTTTCACTTGCTTTTGGTGATGCAGTCCTACCCCTGTAAAAATTGTTCCATGCTCTTCGATGCGCTCTCTAATCTGCTCGGTCAAAGTTTCAACATTGTTGGAGACGATTTGCACTACTTTGCGAGGCGGACGACCTATTAAAATCACATCAATCATCTTCGCGGTCACATAGACACCTAACATACTGTAAAGCGCTTTTTTGATGTCACCGTGCGTGAGAATAAACGCAAACATAATGCTGATATCAATCGCAAAAAGCACTTCGGAAGCTTTAAATTTACTCTTCATTGCCACGATTTCACCCACCACAGAAGTGCTTCCTGTGGAGGAGCGCCCTTTGATGACTAATCCCACGCCCAGTCCTATAAACATACCCCCAAAAATGGCGGCTAAAAGAATGTCATCGGTAATGGGAGCAAGATGTAAAAATTCACGAAAGAAGTCCGTAAAAAACGAGGTTCCAAGCATGGCAAGGAGGGTTTTGAAGGTGTACTGCTTTCCAAAATAGACAAAGCCTAAAATCACAAAAGGGATGCTCACGCCAATGATAAGCGTTCCAAGGGTGAGCGAGTCAATGATGTAGTGCAAAATGAGCGCAATGCCAATGCCTCCTCCCGTGACCATATTGTTCGGGGAGAGGAAGCAGACAACGGCAAACGCCATGGACATTGTTCCTAGTAACACATAAACGTATTGCAAAAGGGCAAGGGAGGCGGAGGGTTTTTTCATTATTTTAAGTAACCCATGGTGTTTAAAAGAGGAAGTTTCGCACTGCTCTCTAATTTTTTCATCCATTTATCCATTGCATCTGGTTTTTGCCATACAGGATGGGTGACATTGGCAAGCTCTTCGACTTTCGTTTTGGCACTTGCTAAAGAGCCAATTTCATCGATGAGATGCACATTGAGTGCTTTACTGGCGATAAAAACTTGTGCGTTGGCAAACTCATCGGGTTTGGCAAGGTTCAGTCCTCGTGCTGTTGCAACATCTTTGACAAACAAATCATAGGCATCGTCAATTAAATTTTTGAGTGCCCCTCGCTCTTTGGGTGTCCATTCACGAGTAAAAGTGCCCATTTGTTTATATTCACCTGCACTTAACACCTGCTCAGAGATGCCTAGTTTTTTTGCCAATTCTGCCACATTGGGTGCTTGAAACAAAACGCCAATCGAGCCAATGAACGCTCCGGGATTGGCGATGATATAGTTCGACCAAATCGAAGCATAGTAACTCCCACTGGTCATACTGCCACCTGCGTATGCCACGACAGGTTTTTTCTCTGCAAGGCGTTTGACTGCCATGGAGAGTTCAATGGAAGGAGCCAGCGCACCCCCTGGGGAGTCTACATGTAAAAGCACTCCTTTGATATTTTCATCGTTTTGTGCTTTGTCGATGTTTTCTAAAATCTCTTCAATATTTAAGATTTCTCCCTCAAGTTTCACGATGGCAAGATTGGGCGTTTTAAGCTCGTCTTGTGAACCAAAAATCAGTACTAAAAGCAGTAAAAAAAGCATCGCTTTAAAATGGTTTTGGATGTAGCCTAAAATGGCACCTATCCAGATAAAAGGTTTTTTGAGTAGGTCTAACATTGTTTTTCTCCGTCAATAAAGGTTAAATGGGTGTTTTGTGTATGTAAAATAAGATGTAGAGGCAGGGTGGAAAGCTCACATGATTGGGGGAGGGTTACGACAATCATATCCGAAGCTAAGCCCTCTTTTAAAGCACCGCAGGGAAGTTTTAACGCATGTGCGGCGTTACATGTAACGCTTTGAAGCAGGGTTCTTGCTAAGGCATTAAGCTCCATACTGGTGTGCATCATCAACGCACTTCGCATCTCATCCCAGAGGCTTAGGGAAATGTTGGAACTCAGCCCATCGGTTCCAAGTGTCAGGTTAATCTTTTCATTTTCGACACGCTCCACATCCAGTTTTCCTATACCTAAGAGTCGATTGGAAACAGGGCAATGGGTCAGGGTTGCGTTTTGTTTAGAGATGGCGTTTAGCTCCTCTTTACTCGCTTGAACACCGTGGGTAAAAAGGGTGGCATTGTTTTCAAAAAGAGCAAGATATTCCATGCTTGTGCACATTGGTTTGGCGTGAGGGTTAAAGGCGCTAAAAAAGGTTTGAAAATCCCCACTTCCCTCATCTATCCATGCCCGCTCCGCCTGAGACTCCATAAAATGTGTGGAAACCACACATCCCTCATCTTCGGCTAATTTGAGAGCTTTCTTTGCCAAAATCGGATGGGTAGAGTAGGGTGAATGTATCGAAATAGCAGGGATAAAGTCTTTACATGTAAACTCCTTGCTCGCTTCCAATCGTCCTCTAAAATCGTTGTACATCACATCGACGGCACTAGGGACTGAGCCTAGCACTTCATTAAAATAAACCACCCGTTGCGGGGCGTTGACACACGCTTCCAAATCAGCGCCAAAACTGCTAATGGCACCAAGAGTTGTGGTACCGCTTTTAAGCATTTCAGTGAGTTTACATGTAATCAGCTCTGTGGTCGCAAGGGCGCTCAGCTCATCCCTGTGGGCGATGACCGATTGAAGCCATGGGATAAAATCGCCATAGTGTAAGATACTCTGGTTCGCACTAAATTCTAAATGCACGTGGCTGTTAATAAGTCCTGGTAAAAGAACACTGTTTTTTGGGGTTTCTAGTAGCGTTACGGTGGGGTGTTTTTCTTTGAGGAGGGAGGCTTTTCCTACCTCTAAAATCTGTGCATCAAACAGCACCGCACCCTCTTCTATGATTTCGAAATGTTCATTACATGTAAGAACAAAATCGGCGGTTATTAGTGTCACATTTTTCCTTTAGAGAATGAATCATAAAATGCCGTTTTTTAGACGACAAAGTGGCGTAATTGTATCCTAATGTAAGCCTCGTTATAATTAAGAATAAATTTTAAATCAAAGGTTATTCATGAAAATAGTCGTGATTCAAGGTCCCAATCTTAACATGCTCGGACACCGTGAGCAAAATGTTTACGGTGCGATGAAACTAGAGGAAATACATTCTCAAATGGAAGCGGTTGCAAAGCAAAACAATTTTGAAATTGAGTTTTTTCAATCAAACCTAGAGGGTGAGATTGTCGATAAAATTCAAGAGTGCTTAGGCGATGCGGATGGTATTATCATCAATCCAGCGGCGTACACACATAGCTCAATTGCGATTCGTGATGCGATTAGTGCGGTTTCTTTGCCTGCGATTGAGGTACACATTAGCAACATTTATCGACGTGAAGAGTTTCGTCAAAAAAGCATGACAGCCCCAGTATGTACAGGTCAAATCAGTGGTTTTGGTCCTTTTGGTTACCACCTTGCGATGATTTCTATGATGCAAATGTTGGGTGAACTTGATGCCCTTAAAAAAGCGCAAGTGGCACACCAACAAGCAGCACAAGCCTAACGTGAATAACTACATTCTGATGGATGAGAACGCACTCTTTTATGAGTGCGGTTTCTCGTGCGATAACGCTCTGTTTTTAAAACTCGGCAGTGAAGCGTTTTTTATCACCGATGGACGCTATACGACAGAAGCTTCAAGTCTCATTTCCAATGCGGAAGTTTTAGAAGGGGATAGAGGTGACTTGCTTAAAACGGCTCGGTTACTCATGCGCAAAAGTAAGATTCAAACCCTCGCCTATAACCCTGTGGAGTGGAATGTAGAGCGTTTTGCAAAGTTGAGTGAAAAACTCTCCATCACGTTTCAAAAAAGACCCAATTTCTCACAAGAAAAACGCATCATTAAAACCGAAGCTGAATTAAGAAAGCTCCAAAGAGCAGCAGAGTTTGGCAAAGAGGCGTTTGATGCTTTTGCGAAGCATCTGTCCGCTTTGGGTGAGGGTGTGGATGAGAAGAGAGCTTTTTTTGAGGCGGAGATGCTTTTAAAACGCCAAGGCAGTTTAGGGCTGAGTTTTGAACCCATAGTAGCGTTTGATGAAAATGCCGCTAAACCCCACGCATTGCCCACGGATACCACGCTTCGCAAGGGAAGTTTGGTGCTCATGGACGCAGGGGTGAAATATGAGCGTTACTGTTCCGATAGAACCCGTACCGCTTTTTTTGATGGCACTCTTTCGTTTGAAAAAGAGCAGCACTTTAGCGATACACTAAGACAAAAGGTCTACGATACGGTTTTAAGGGCGCAAGAAGCTGCCATCAAAGCGGTAAAAGTAGGTGTGAAAGCCAGTGAGATTGACAAAGCCGCACGTGAGGTGATTGAAAAAGCGGGATTTGGAAGTTATTTTGTGCACTCCACAGGGCATGGTGTGGGGCTTGATATTCATGAATTACCCGTGATTAGCGCACGCTCACGCGCCATCATTGAGGAAAATATGGTCTTTACCATAGAACCAGGTATTTATCTGCCGCATCAATTTGGGGTGCGCATTGAAGATACGATTGTGGTGCGACATGATGGAGCGGAGATTTTAGGGTGAAATTAGAGAAAATTCGTTTTTTCCCTAACTTTCAAGAGAGTTCTCGCCCTTATCGTTACCGTGCACTTATAGGCGTGGGTGGTAATGAGGGCGATGTCAAAAAGCGTTTTGTGGCACTCTATCGTTTGCTTCAAGATGACCCCCGTTTACATGTGCAGGAGAGTTCTCCTCTTTTTAAAAATCCACCTTTTGGCTATGTGCATCAAAATGATTTTTACAATGCGGTGATGGTCATTGAAACTTCTTTACATGTAAATGCGTTATTGAAGATGCTTTTATATGTAGAGAAGCGCTTTAGACGGGTGCGGCTTTTTAAAAATGGTCCAAGAACCCTTGATTTAGATATAATATTTTTCAATCATGAGAGGCGTCACCAAAAACATGTAACGATTCCCCATCCACAATGGCAGGAGCGTTTATCTGTAGGTGTACCGCTTTTGGCGTTAAAACGTTTTAAAGGATAGAAGGGTGAAATTTCATACGTTTAGTGGTGAAACGCCAGCAGAAGCGCTAAAAAGAGCACAACAAGAGTGCGGAGAAAATGCGCTGGTGATTAGCACCAAACAGATTCGCAAAAAAACCATTAGCTCTTCCGCACTTTATGAGGTGGTAGTGGCGATTGAAGATGCTCCGATGCAAGGTGCACCTAGAATTGAACCAAAAGCAGAACCCAAATACAATAAAAGTGGTGAAGATGTTCTCTTTAGCCTCTCTGAGGCAGCAAAACAAATTTCTCAAATTGCGCAAGCAACTAGCGACGCAAGTTTTTCAGGGAGCACAAAAGTTGCTGAAAAAATAGTTCCTAATGAAGATTTGGGTGACATTAAAAATGAAATCAATAAACTTGCCGATAAAATCAAACTGATTCAAGAGATGTTTTGGGAAGAAAAAGCACCCCATCGCAACCATTTAGCCATTCCCTCTGAATTTTCAGAAATTTATAAATTGGCAAAAACCAGTGGTATGGGGGAGGATCATTTAGAGAACATTATGAATTTAACCCTAGAGCATATGCCTGTACGCATGAAAAATAGCTCAGAGACCATTAAACGCTATTTTCAGGTATTGCTTCGCAAGCTCATTCCTGTACGTGTGGAAGTCGAACTAGCCAAAGGGAGTAAACGGGTGATGATGTTTGTAGGACCTACGGGCGTGGGAAAAACAACCACGATTGCCAAACTCGCTGCTCGTTACTCTTATATTCAAGAAAAGCGCTCAAAAGTTGGCATCATTACACTTGATACGTACCGAATTGGTGCAGTAGAACAACTTTTTGCGTATGCAAAAATGATGCGCTTGCCCATTGAAGATGTCGTAGACCCTAGTGATTTTAATAGTGCTCTCTCTTCGTTAGGTCATTGTGATGTTATTTTGATTGATACAGTAGGAAGTTCACAGTATGATAAAGAAAAATTAATCAAACTCAATAAGTTTTTACAAAATTCTCAGATGCAAATTGATGTCAATTTAGTGCTCTCTGCAGGATGTAAACTCGAAGATTTAAAAGAGATTTACAAGAATTTCTCTTTTTTAAACATTGATACCCTTATTTTTACGAAATTTGATGAAACCAAAGTATTTGGAACGATTTTTTCTTTGATTTACGATACGGATAAACCTGTGAGTTACTTCTCTATTGGGCAAGAGGTTCCTGATGATATTGTCCCAGCGTCTAGTGACTTTTTGGTGGAGTGTATTTTAGAGGGCTTTGAGAAAAAAAGAGGTAAAGATGGAAACACAGGCGAATAAACTTCAAGAACTCGTCGGTTCTGCCTCATACAAGACGCAGAGTCGTACAAAATTTATTGCCATTACCAGTGGTAAAGGCGGTGTTGGTAAAAGTACTGTGAGTGCGAATATGGCAAACGTGCTCTCTAATAATGGCTATAAAGTTGCTCTTTTTGATGCGGATATTGGGCTTGCCAATTTAGATGTCATCTTAAATGTTCGTATTGATAAAAATATTTTACATGTACTCAAGGGGGAGTGTTCCTTAAGCGATATTATCGTGCCTATCAAAAAAAATCTTCTGCTCATTCCAGGGGAGAGTGGTGATGAAATTTTAAAATACTCTGAACAGTTTGTGTATGAGCGATTTTTGGAAGAGACAAAAGTACTCGATGATATTGATTTTATGATTATTGATACGGGTGCTGGAATTGGGGAGCATATTCAGCTCTTTTTAGAAGCGGCTGATGAGGTGATTGTGGTGACTGTTCCAGATCCTGCGGCTATTACGGATGCGTACGCAACGATTAAAATTACCAGTAAGACACAGTCTTATATTCATCTGATTTTAAATATGACCAAAAGTGAGAAAGAGGCGCAACTCATCTTTGATAAAATTAATAAAGTTGCGATGGCAAATATTGGTAATGGATTAAAACTTAATTTGATTGGTAAATTGCCTGAAGATAAGCTCATTTCAAAAAGTATTAAACAGCGTACGCTTTTTACCAATGATGCCCCTAATTCCTTGGCATCTTTAGATATGAAACGTATTGTCAATAATTTGGTTTATAAATTGGAACGAAAAGTGCTTAAAACGGATACGTCAAAGGGCTTTGGAAGCTTTTTTAAGCGGATTATTGAGCAATTTTAGATACATTTTGTAAAGGCAATTCATGGTCAAATCAGAAAATTTCATCTATTTTTTTACAACGTGTGGTTTTTTTATAGGATTAATGTTCTCGATACTCAATTTTTCAGAACCTGAAGAGATACTCTTTTATACTTTAGAGATAACATTAGTGTTTTATCTTATTATTCACGTAGCGGTCATTAGTTTCTTTGATTTTGACAAAATTGCGACATTTATTTTTGATAAAAAAGATCATGAAAACATTGGAGATTATTTTATTCAAGAGCTTGAGAGCAGAGAAAAAGTGATGGATAATCTCTTAGCCAGTTTAGATAATATGAACCAACAATATGAAAAGTTTATGAAAGGCTCAACTGATAGTAATGAATCCTATGGTCAAAAAGCAGCCTAACCCATACAGCCAAAATCTTAAAAAAGAGCAAGATGAATTGGTCTTGCAGTACCTTCCTGCCGTACGTGCTATGGCGTATCGTTTGCGTGAGCGTTTGCCAGCTTCCGTGGATGTGAATGATTTGATTTCCATTGGTACGGAGGAGATGATAAAACTCTCCCGTCGTTACGATAAAGACCAAAATGACTCTTTTTGGGGTTATGGAAAAAAGAGAGTTTATGGTTCCATGCTTGATTTTTTACGTTCCCTTGATACGATGAGCAGAGCCAATAGGCGTCTCATTAAACTAGTTGATCATGAAATTACAGCCTATTTAGGTGAGCATGGGAGTGAACCTGATGATGCTTATTTGGCAAAAGTGTTGGGCGAAGATATTGAAAAAATAGCTGAAGCAAGAAATAGTTCTATGATTGTCTCTGTGATGTCACTGAACGAACAAATCACCATTCTCTCCGAAGAAGATACTGCACAAAAAGTGGAAAAAGATGAACTAATGGAGATGGTTCAGGGGATTCTTTCTAGTTTTAGTGAGCGTGAACAGATGATTATTCAACTTTACTATTTTGAAGAACTCAATTTAAAAGAGATTAGCGATATTTTAGAGATTAGCGAGTCAAGAATTTCACAAATACATAAAAAGCTGTTAGCAAAAATTAAAGAAGAGTTAGGAATAGCTCATGGCTGATATATTAAGTCAAGAAGAGATAGATGCCCTTTTAGAAGTGGTTGAAGAAGAAGGCGATACGCTCTCTAGTGAAATGGATAATACGGAGAGTAAACAAGTTATTCTCTATGACTTTAAACGTCCTAATCGTGTCTCTAAAGAGCAATTACGTGCGGTTAAGGGCATCCATGACAAAATGGCACGAAATTTAGCCTCTCAAATCTCCTCTATTATGCGGAGTATCGTTGAAATTCAGCTTCATTCGGTAGATCAGATGACCTATGGTGAGTTTTTGATGTCACTTCCTAGTCCTACGAGTTTTAACGTTTTTTCCATTAAACCACTGGATGGTAACTGCATTATAGAAATCAATCCTTCCATCGCTTTTCCAATGATAGATAGACTCTTAGGAGGTTTAGGAGAATCCTATGAGTCAACACGAGAATTAACCGATATTGAACTTAATTTGCTTGATGCCATTTTACGTATTATTATGCAGCGTCTTAAAGAAGGATGGGCACCCATTACGGATATGTACCCTGCCATTGAAACCAAAGAGTCTAGCCCTAACGTTGTACAAATTGTCTCACAAAATGAGATTGTCATTATGGTAGTGATGGAGATTATTATTGGAAATTCCAGCGGAATGATTAACTTATGTTATCCTGTTATTTATTTGGAGCCTATTCTCTCTCGTCTTGCCAATCGTGATATCATGCTAGGGGAGACCAGTGCAAAAAAGAGTCGCAATAAAGAGCTTAATACCCTTATTTCTCGTGCAGAAGTCTTTAACGAGGCGATTATTGGTCAAGCAGATTTGAGTGTGGGTGAACTTTTAGAGCTTAAAAAAGGGGATATTATTCGCTTAGATCGTGCAGCGGATGATAAAGCCATTGTTATGATTGATAAAAAAGAGCTCTTTCTAGCGGAAATTGGCTTGCATCGTTTTCATAAGTCGATTAAGATAGAGCGTTTGGTGAAAACCGATAAAGATGAAGTTAAAGATGAACTCGAAGAGTTAGAGCAAATTCGTAAGTCAAAAATTTCATCGTTTGATATACCACAACAGGGGTAAGGTGTGAATACATTTGTACAATTATTGCAACAAGAAATTATTTCAACCATTGAAGGCTTAACAGGTATTGCCCCTCATGTTGAACTGAATAAAGAAGAGAGCACAGAGAGTAAGCTTAGACTCAGCCCTCCATTAGCCAAATTAGATGTGAGTGTGGGTGGTGATATGCAAGGGCGTATGCGTGTCACTATGGCAACATCTATTGCAACAGCAGTTGGCGATATGATGCTCGGTGGAGATGGTGCTGAAAAAGAGGAGATGGATGCAGAAGATTTAGATGCAACCAAAGAGATTATCTCCAATATTTTAAGCTCTTTTTCCCGTTCGCTTGGTAGCCAGAAAAATATGCCAAAACTTGACTTTGATATTGAGAGTATAGAGTATATTGGACCTAATGATCAGATTGATTTTAAAGGCTATGAAAAGCTTTTTATTTACAATTTAGCGGTTCAAAATTCACATGATACGATTGCATTTGCTATTTCTCATGAGCTTATTCCTCTTGTTGAAGAAGAACCTCAGGCTTCTGCACCTAAAGAAGTTGTTCAAGAATCTGCTCCGATAGAGCCTAAAAAAGTAGTTCCTAATATGAGTCCAGAAGAAATAAGTAATATAGAATTAATTAAAGATGTAAGATTGCCTATTCGTGTACGTATTGGTTCAAAGAAAATGCTTTTAAAAGATGTTTTGAGTATGGATATAGGCTCGGTCATTGAGTTAGACCAATTGGCGAATGATCCTTTAGAAATTTTGGTAGGTGATAAAGTCATTGCGATGGGTGAAGTGGTCATTGTAGATGGTAACTTTGGTGTGCAAATTGGAGAGATTGGCACTAAGCGTGAACGTTTAGAAAAATTACGTTAAAGAAGTAGTATGAGTGAATCAAAGCGTATTAAAGATATTGAACATACCAATGAGTGGAGTGTGCTTCGTATTATGTCTGATTTTGTCAAAGGCTTTGATGAACTGCATGATTTAGGACCTGCTGTTACCTTTTTTGGAAGTGCACGGTTTCATGCCAATAATCGGTATTATAAAGATGCTTATACCTTAGCCCATAGGCTTGGTAATAAAGGCTATGCCATTGTAACAGGTGGTTCCAAAGGAATTATGGAAGCAGCCAATAAAGGGGGCTTGGAATCTGGTAAATGTGAATCCATTGGGCTTAATATCAATCTGCCTCACGAACAATCAGGCAATGATTTTACCACGAAGCATTTAAGTTTTGACTATTTTTTTGTGCGTAAAGTCATGCTTATTAAATATTCCTTAGCCTATGTTATTTTTCCAGGAGGATTTGGAACGCTCGATGAACTTTTTGAAGCTTTAACACTAACCCAAACAAAGAAAATTACAAAAATAAGCATATTTTTATACGGAAAAAATTATTGGGAAAAGCTTTATGATTTTATTAAAACCACTCTGGTGGAACATCATGCAATTCGTCCTGAAGATGTTGAGTTAATTATTCTCACCGATGATATAGATGAAATTGTTAGTAAAATTGATGAACGTTTGGTGCTTTACATTAATGCGCTTAAAGAAGAAGGGTTAGAGCAAAGCCGTTATTATCAACGTGCGATTGAATTTTTATCGAACAAAGAGTAGTTGTGCGCTCAAAAAAGCAATTATTCAAAAAAACACTGCCATTATTGGGTGCTTTTTCTCTCTTAAGTCTTGTTCTTTATGAGGTGAGTTTTTATATTTTTAAAACTTATCGGGCTTTTTTTAATTCAGACGCTGCCATTGCTAATATTTTAGCGGAAGAGATTGTACATGCTAGAACTTTTTTCCCAACACATTGGTGGTATGTTAATAATGATTTATGGGTTTTTTATAAACAAATTTTAGTGATTCCTTGGGTTTTATTGGGAAAAAATGGGTATTTTGCTCATGCGTTTGCGGTCTTTTTTGTAACGCTTTTCATGGTAGTTTTTTTGTATGCATTTTTACGCTCTTTAATGTTTTCACGTGTGGCCTCTTTAATGGGTGGTGTCGTTGTATGTGTGGGATATTCACCGATGTATTTGCGAGAACTCTATGGTGAAGCAGCGTATACATGGTACTTTTTATTTATGATAGCTTTTATGTTTATTTTTCGTAAATTAAGCCCTCATGTACTGAGTGTAGCGACACAGATTAAAGCCTTTATCTTCTTTATGGCGTTGTTATATTTGCTTGTTCTTGCCAATCCTGTACGCTTTTTTGTTTACTATGTGGTTCCTTTTTTGGGTGCTTTAGTTTTAACCCTTTATTTTGCAAAAGATTCTTATAAAACGTTTCAAGGTGTCATCAGACGTTTTCGCTCAGTAAAGAGAATTGTTATTATTCTTTTTGCCATAGGGGTTGTGGGTATAGGTGTTGTGGCACATCAAACGCTTTTAGAGAGCCTTAAAGTTTCAGGGGGTGCAAATCAAGCCGTGCTAGTTCCTCTTGAACAGCTACCCGTGCATATCGCACACGCCTTTTTAGGACTTTTTAATTTTATAGGGGCTGAATGGAATGAAGGTATTTGTGCCTCTTCTTTAGAAGGAGGAATCTCGTTACTGAAGTTCTTTCTTTATCCTTTTGTACTGATTATTCCTCTTTTACATGTAAAGAAATCTTTCTTTCAAATGAGTGCAACGGAACGCTTTTTTGTTTTCTTTTCTTATGTGGGATTTTTCTTGATTTTTATACTTTATGCAACAACTTCTTTGCATGAACATGCATGGGCAGCTCGTAATAATATTCGCTATATTTCTCCTTTTATCATGATGATTTTAGTCTGTAATGTGATGATGTGGCGCTTTTTTTCGACGTTTATAAAAATGGTTCTTTCTTTTTGTTTATTGCTGGCTATTGGGTTGTCGTGGCAGTATGTTTCTCCTAAAGAATGGAGAGGTCTTGTAGATGAGCGTATTGCGTTTGTGGAAGAACTCAAAAGCAAAGGACTTCATTTTGGTTACGCAAGCTATTGGGATTCACATATTTACACCGTTTTTAGTGACAGCGAGGTGGATATTCGCCCTATTATTATCTCCAAAGAGGGCATTAAACTTGAACATTGGCTCTCTAATGACCGTTGGTACCAAAAGGATTCAACCGATGGTAAAGTCTTTTTTATAACCGATAAACATAATATCGAAGCATTTAATGAAGGGATTAAGGCATCGAACATGCCTGATTTTATCGAACAATTTAACTATGGAAAGTACACCATTTTCATTTTTGAAAAAAATCCACTCTATGAAAAGAAAACAGCAAAACCACCAAAGAAAAAGCGTATAATAACGGCTCCATAATTTACATGTAAAGGTCTTTGCTTGGAGTCTATCAAGATTAGTGTGGTTTCTCCTGTGTATGGCTCGAAAGAGTCTTTGGTTGAGCTGTATGAGCGTTTAGTTACATCTCTATCTCAAATTAGTAATAATTTTGAAATTATTTTTGTGAATGATGCTTGCCCTCAAGGTTCTTGGGAGCGCATTGTAATGCTCTGCGCACGCGATGAAAGGGTCAAAGGTATTAATTTCTCCCGCAATTTTGGTCAACACTATGCCATCACAGCAGGGCTTGATCATGCCAAAGGCGAGTGGGTAGTGGTGATGGATTGTGATTTGCAAGATAAGCCTGAAGAGATTATTAAGCTTTACAACACGGCACGTGATGGCTATGACATTGTGTTTGGCAGACGCGTAGAGAGGCAAGATAGTTTCTTTAAACGTTTGGGTTCTCGTGCGTTTAACAAGGTATTGGACTATTTTACTGATAGTAAACATGATAATTCAATTGCTAATTTTGGCATTTACTCTCAAAAAGTGGTTCAAACAATTAATCGTTATCGAGAACATAGTCGTGATTTTCTCCTTTTTGCTCAAATGGTTGGGTTTAAAAAAACAGAAATTGATATTGAACATGCGCCACGAGCGTATGGAAATTCGTCGTATAATCTCTCAAAACTTTTTAAATTAGCCATTGACTCGATAGTGTCGCACTCTAATAAACCGCTTCGTCTTTCGATTCAATTAGGTTTTAGCATTGCTTTGGTGAGTTTGATGTATGCCAGTTGGTTGATACTTCGTTATTTTCTTTTTGGTACTGCCACAGAGGGTTGGACGAGTTTAATGGTATCCATGTTTTTTATGTTTGGACTGTTGTTCGCCATTATTGGCATTGTAGGACTTTACATTGGCAAGATTTTCGATGAGGTCAAACGACGACCGCTTTATATTATTGAAGAGACGATTAATTTATGAAAAAAGTAGCGATTTTACAGTCAAACTATATCCCGTGGAAGGGGTATTTTGACATTATTGGCAGTGTGGATGAGTTCGTGTTGTACGATGATATGCAATACACGAAAAATGATTGGCGTAACCGCAATAAAATTAAGACGCAAAATGGCTTGCAGTGGCTGAGTATTCCTGTACGTCAAGAAAGTTTGCATCAAAAAATCAATGAAACAATGATTACGGATGCGAAATGGCATGTCAATCATTGGAAAAGCATTGCGCAAAGTTATGCTAAAGCACCTTATTTTAAAGCGTATAAAGAGCAATTTGAAGTGTTGTACGCAGGAGCGACACAGACGCATATTAGTGAGATTAATCGTTATTTTATTGAGGCGTTGTGTGAAATGCTAGACATTCAAACGAAGATTCGAGATTCTAGAGAGTTTGTTTTGGCTGAGGGCAAAAGTGAAAGGCTTTTGGCATTGTGTCAAGAATTGGGTGCAACGACCTATCTCAGTGGTCCAGCGGCACGGGATTATTTGGATGAGTCCATTTTTGAAGCAGCAGGGATTCGTGTGGAATGGATGGATTATAGTGGGTACAAAGAGTATCATCAGCTCTTCCCTCCTTTTGAGCATGGGGTGAGTGTGATTGATGTGATTTTCAATGAGGGCGAAAACGCCAAAAATTTTCTTAAAAGTATTCAGATTCATTAATAAAAAAGCACCAAAGGTGCGCTGGGCACTCTGCCGAAGAGAACTCAGCGTTAGCGTAGCTTTTAGAGCTTAGCTCTAAAAGCGTGTCAAGAGTTCTCACAACTCTATAAAATTTATTGAAGAGTAAAGAATGATACATTTTAATAAACCGCCTCGAACAGGCAATGAAGACAAATACGTTTTAGAAGCGATGAATAGCCTTAAAATTTCAGGCGATGGTGCCTTTGGTAAAGCATGTCAAGAGTGGTTTGAGAAGCGTTATGGATGTGCGAAAACTTTGTTGACGCCTTCTTGTACCCATGCCCTTGAAATGGCAGCTCTGCTTTTAGACATCAAAGAGGGTGATGAGGTGATTATGCCCAGCTACACCTTTGTGAGTACGGCTGATGCTTTCGCACTTCGTGGGGCAAAAATTGTTTTTGTCGATGTCAAACCAGAGACAATGAATATCGATGAGCGTTTGATTGAAGCGGCGATTACTCCTCAAACAAGGGCGATTGTTCCTGTGCATTACGCAGGGGTTGGATGCGAGATGGATGTGATTATGGAGATTGCAACACGTCACAACCTTTTTGTGGTAGAAGATGCAGCGCAAGGCTTTGAAGCAACGTACAAAGGCAAGCCGTTAGGGACGATTGGTCATTTAGGAGCGTTTAGTTTCCATGAGACCAAAAATGTGACCAGTGGCGGAGAGGGTGGATTGTTGCTGATTAACGATGAGCAGTTTGCGCATAGGGCGGAGATTATTCGTGAAAAAGGTACCAATCGCAGTCAGTTTTTTAGAGGCATGGTGGATAAATACGGTTGGATGGATATAGGAAGTAGTTATCTGCCTAGTGAGCTTCAAGCGGCTTATCTTTGGGGGCAACTTGAAAAAGCACAGACCATACAAAATCACCGTTTAGAGGCATGGAAAGCGTACCATGAAAGGCTTGCGCCTTTGGCTCAAAAAGGGTTCATTGAAGTGGCATATATACCAGAAGGATGTGTGCATAATGCGCATATGTTTTATATTAAAGTGAAAAATTTAGAAGAGCGAACCGCACTTTTGGAGAAGTTTAAAGAAGCTGAGATTGGGGCTGTTTTTCATTATATTCCTTTGCACAGCGCTCCTGCTGGTTTAAAATACGGTCGTATGTTTGGTGAAGATGTCTATACGACCAAAGAGAGCGAACGGCTTCTTCGTTTGCCCCTTTATTATGGTATTAGCCTTGAAGAGATAGATGCAGTGTGTGAAATTTTAAGGCAATGGAGTGCACGTTAATGGCGCATTTATACATTTTTGGAACGATTTTTTTTACCGTTTATGGGCAGTTGGTTATTAAGTGGCGTATTCCAAATTATGGACATTTGCCTGAAGAAACGTTTGAGAAACTTATTTTTTTATTGAAGCTCTTTTTAGACCCTTTTATTTTGAGTGGCTTTGTCTCTGCTTTTGTCGCCTCCTTGTGTTGGATGGCGGCGATGACAAAGTTTGAACTAAGCTATGCGTATCCCTTTATGGGACTCACGTTTGTGGTTGTCTTTGTCTCTTCCGTGTTTCTTTTTTCAGAGAGTGTGACACTCTATAAAGTTCTTGGGCTTGCTTTGATTGTCTTAGGAATTTTTATCTCCAGTCGTGCGTAAAAAAGGCGAAAATCAATTCGCCTTTTGTTCTTACATGTAAAGATTATTGTCTGCCTTTACCACGTCTGTCTTGCATACGATCTAACTGCCCTTTTTGATACTCTTCTTTGGTGATTTTACCATCATTATTGGTATCAAAAACACTAAATTCAGGAGTATTGACCGCATTCCGCATGGGCATGTTTGCCTCTGCTTTAGCACTCATGCGTTCGTTTTTTACTCCTTGAAATTCTTCTTGAGTAATGATATTATCTTTATTTGTGTCGTAGGATTCAAAGGCAACAGGTCCCCTTGTCGTATCCGCAGCATTTAATAGCCCGATGAGTGCTAAGAGCACACCAATTTTTTTCATGTTGACTCCTTGTTTGAGATTTTTTAAGGGTGTATTTTCAGCTTTTGTCTTCCATAGGTATGTGTATCACTCTTTTGATTGGAAGAGGTTTGTGGTTTTTCCCATGAAGATTTAAGTTGGTCTTGAAAATCAAAAAATGTTTCAAACGGCACCCAATACAAAAGGGTTCCTATCACAAACAAAAGATTAATACCTAAGGCTAAAAGAAACTCTTTGTTCAGAAGTGAAACTTCTCTGCTTTTGTTTTTTAAGTAGTTAAAAAGTGCGTTCCAATTGAGGTAGATATGAAAAAGCATGCCTATTAAAAAAAGTACCATAACACTTACATGTAAATTGGAAAATTGTGTTTTATCCAACCCGAAAAGTTCCCAGTTTGTAGCGTTTGCCACACGTCCTTTGGGCGCTAAAAAAAGAATGATACCCGTATATGACATGATAAGAAATGAGAAAAAAAGCGAGAGGGAAATAAAGCGACGCAAGCTGTTCATGAGAAACCTCCTAAGAACTCTTATGACATTATGGCACTTTTGGATTAAAAAAGTATTAACGCTACCTTAAGTCCCTATGCGCTAAAATAAAGCATTATTTAATGTAAAGGAAATATGAATATGAGAGGCTATAAAGTCTTTGCAGGAACAGCAAATCCAGAGTTTGCAAAAAGAGTAGCTAAACATCTTTCTTTGCCTCTTTCGGCAGCTGAAATTAAGCGTTTTAGCGATGGAGAAATCAGTGTTCAAGTGAGTGAAAGTGTACGTGGTAAAGATGTGTTTATTATTCAGTCAACGTGTGCACCTGCTAATATTAACTTGATGGAGTTGTTAATTTTAACAGATGCCCTAAGACGAAGTTCAGCCAATAGCATTACCGCTGTTGTCCCTTACTTTGGATACGCAAGACAAGATAGAAAAGCAGCCCCTCGTGTTCCTATTACAGCCAAACTCGTTGCGAATATGATGCAAACTGCAGGAATTGATCGTGTGGTTACGATTGACTTGCACGCAGGTCAAATTCAAGGCTTTTTTGATATTCCCGTCGATAACCTCTATGGCTCTATCGTTTTTAATGATTATGTGAAAGCTAAAAATCTTAAAAATCCTATTATCGCAAGCCCTGATATTGGAGGCGTTGCTCGTGCACGAAGTTTTGCAAAACTTCTAGGCGTGGATATGGTCATTGTCGATAAACGCCGTGAAAAAGCCAATGAATCTGAAGTGATGAATATCATCGGAGATGTTACAGGTAAAGATGTTATTTTAGTCGATGATATGATTGATACCGCTGGAACTATTGTTAAAGCAGCGGAAGTCTTAAAGAAAAAAGGTGCAACCAGCGTCATGGCATGTTGTACGCATGCGGTTTTAAGCGGTCCTGCGTATGAGCGTTTGGCAAAAGGTGAATTGGACGAATTGGTCGTTACGGATACCATTCCATTAAAAGAAGCCAATGAAAGAATTAAAGTGCTCAGCGTAGCACCCGTTTTTGCCGAAGTCATTCGTCGTGTCTACCACAATGAAAGCGTCAATGGACTCTTTATCTAATGCAGAAACATATTCGTAACTTCTCAATTATTGCGCATATTGACCATGGTAAAAGTACCTTAGCGGATCGTTTGATTCAAGAGTGTGGTGCGGTCAGTGAGCGTGAAATGACCACGCAGATGATGGACACCATGGACATCGAAAAAGAGCGTGGTATTACGATTAAGGCGCAAAGTGTACGTTTGACCTATGTGAAAGATGGAGAGCCTTATATTCTCAATCTTATCGACACTCCCGGTCACGTGGACTTCTCGTATGAAGTCAGTCGCTCTTTGGCTTCCAGCGATGGCGCACTTTTAGTGGTTGATGCAAGCCAAGGTGTTGAAGCGCAAACGATTGCAAACGTCTATATCGCTCTTGAAAATAACTTAGAAATTATCCCCGTCATCAACAAAATAGATTTACCTGCGGCTGATCCTGAGCGTGTGAAAGATGAGATCGAGCATACTATTGGGCTTGATTGTTCTGAAGCTTTAAGCGTAAGTGCTAAAAGTGGTATTGGTATTAGAGAACTTCTTGACACCCTTGTCGATAAAATTCCTGCACCAAAAGGTGATGAGAATGCCCCAACAAAGGCATTGATTTACGATAGTTGGTTTGATAACTATCTGGGCGCTCTTGCGTTGGTTCGGGTTTATGATGGCGCGATTAAAAAAGGACAAGAAATTTATGTCATGGGTACGGGTAAAAAACACGAAGTGTTGAACCTTATGTATCCGCATCCCCTTGTGCTTGAAAAAACACCTATCATCAAAACGGGTGAAGTGGGTATTGTTGTTCTTGGGCTTAAAAACGTAGGTGATGTCAGAGTGGGCGATACCATCACTGACAATCGCAATAAAACTGCTGAAGCTGTGGGTGGCTTTAAAGAGGTCAAACAGTTCGTATTTGCGGGACTCTATCCGATTGAAACCGATAAATTTGAAGAGCTAAGAGATGCACTGGATAAACTGAAGCTCAATGACTCAAGCATCTCTTATGAGCCTGAAACATCAGCAGCGCTTGGTTTTGGTTTTAGGGTTGGTTTCTTAGGCCTACTGCATATGGAAGTCATTAAAGAGCGTTTGGAGAGGGAATTTGACCTTGATCTCATCGCCACAGCACCAACCGTTACCTATAAAGTGAAAACGACCAAAGGGGCTATTTTAGAGATTCAAAATCCAAGTCAACTTCCGCCTGTCAATGAATTTGAAGAGATTCAAGAGCCGTATGTTAAAGCGACGGTTTTAACGCCAACGGAGTTTTTGGGTAACATCATCATTTTGATGAATAACAAACGCGGTATGCAAAAAAAGATGGACTATCTAAGCCCAGAGCGTGTACTTTTGGAGTATGAGATTCCCCTCAATGAAATCGTAATGGACTTTTACGATAAACTCAAATCGGTCTCTAAAGGGTACGCCAGCTTTGATTACGAGCCTATTGGGTACCAAGTCGGTGATTTGGTGAAGCTTGATTTACTAGTTGCTGGTGAGCCTGTGGATGCACTTTCCATTATTGTGCCACGTGTGAGTGCGCAAACCAGAGGGCGTGATTTTGTCAAAGCGATGAAAGAGATTGTTCCAAGGCAACTTTTTGAAGTGGCGATTCAAGCGAGCATTGGCAATAAAGTCATTGCACGAGAAACGGTTAAATCAATGGGTAAAAACGTCACCGCAAAATGTTACGGTGGAGATATTACGAGGAAGCGAAAACTTTTAGAAAAACAAAAAGAGGGTAAAAAGCGTATGAAAGCGATTGGCAAAGTGCAGCTTCCGCAAGAGGCTTTTTTAACCATTCTTAAAATCGACTAATCTTTACATGTAAATGCGTTGCCATCTTTGTTTAAACCTCAGTTGGCAACCTCTTTGCAAAACCTGTCTTTCAACCCTTTTAACACCAACACCTGCTTTTAGAATCCTCGAAGATGGGCTTCGGGTTTACTCATTCTATCGTTACAGCGATATTGCTCCTTTATTACATACCAAACACACCTTTGTGGGTGCAAAGATTTTTGCTCAATTAGGACGTCATACCTTTTATGAATTTCTCAAAACCTTTGAACTTCCCAAAGAGCTTTATGCGCTCCCTATTGATGATCATGTAAGACACGGTTATTCGCATAGCGCCATTTTAGCCAAGGCAACCAAACCCTATCTTACGCCTCTATATGGAAGTTTAAGAGCACAAAATCATGAGAGCTATTCGGGAAAAAGTAGAGCATTTAGAGAAGCAAATAAACGAGATTTTGTTCTTACATGTCAAGAAGGAATGGATGTCATTTTGATTGATGATATTATTACGACAGGGTGTACCTTACAAGAGGCGCATAAAGTATTACAAACACAAGGTATCAATGTCCTCTTCGCACTGGTTTTAGCCGATGCCAAGGAGGGATAAAAGGCTTTACATGTAAAGCCTTTTAAATATCCTCGCAGAGTGTCTCTTCCACATTTTTAGCCATCAAGTACCAGCCAATCAATGCACCTAAAACATAAACAGCTATAACGTAAAATCCTGCAGCGTATTTATTAAAGAAATTCGCCAAAATAGGAATGAGGAACGAGGTTAAAGCCCCTGTAATCGCATAAGAGATGTTAAAAGAAAATGCGACACCACTGTAACGCACTTTTGCAGGGAAGGCTCTCACCATGTAGTAAGGAAACGCACCCACGATACCAATGCTAAAGCCGACAATAGGATAAGCAACGTATAAAAATGTGACACCAAAAGAGAGGGTGAAAAAGAAAAGAATAGTGGCTAAAATAACGAAAATACAGCCCCACAAAATCACTTTTCCAATGGAAAATTTATCGGCTAGATACCCATAAAAAACACAGCCCAATGCTAAACCCGCTGTGGCTAAAAGACGTGAAAAGGAAACATCCATTTCTTCAAAGTGAAACTGCCCTTGTAGGTAAACGTGCGCCGTGACGATAATAACCATAATCCCAGCAGAGAGTACCCATGTAAGAAGTATAGAGAGGATGGTTTGCGGTAGGTGATGAGAAAGGACGTTCCACACAGGGAGCTTTTTGGACTCTTCTTGTTTGGTTCGTTTTTGCATTTCAAGAAAAATAGGCGTTTCTTTTAACCAACGTCTTAGATACATGGCAATAAAGCCAAAGATACCGCCGACAATAAAAGGAACTCTCCACGCCCAGTCGTGCATCTCTTGAGCGCTAAAATTGCTCTGCATCAAGATAGAAACCAAGGAACCCAATAAAATTCCAAGCGTGAGTCCAGAAGTCAGCGTTCCACACGCAAGCCCTACCTTATCTTTGGGAACATGTTCTGCCACAAATGTCCAAGCACCTGGAATCTCACCGCCTACTGCTAAACCCTGAGAAATTCTTAAAAGAAGAAGCAACACAGGTGCAATATATCCTAGTTCACTATAGGTGGGTAAACAACCAATCAGCAGTGTCGGAATAGCCATTAAAAGAATACTGAAGGTAAACATGCGTTTTCTACCAAAAAGGTCGCCAAAGTGTGCCATCACAATGCCACCAAAAGGGCGAGCCAAATAGCCTGCGGCAAAAATTCCAAAGGTTTGAAGTTGGCTCAGCCACACAGGCATATCAGCAGGGAAAAAGAGTGATCCAATCACTTTAGAAAAGAAAACAAAAATAATAAAATCGTAAAACTCCAAAGCACCACCAAAAGCAGAGAGTGAGAGTGTTTTGTAATCTTGCGTATTTAAAAGCCGTTTAGAAGCAGAGGTATGGTGTTTCATAGTGAAAGTCCTTCGTCAATAAAAGAGCAAAGTATAACAAAATCTTGATAATTCGATGAAAGAAAAGAGTAAAAAGTTAAGAAAAAGAGTTAGTTTCGCTTTTATCTACAAGTTTAAAGATGAAAGGAATAGAGTTTTTAACGGATAAAAACTATCCGAATATACTCAATGAAAGGTGGCTTTTATGGTGTACAGTAAACCTGTTTATCGATCACAGTATGAGAATTTTATTGGGGGAAAGTGGGTTCCGCCCGTAAATGGTGAATATTTTGACAATCTTTCTCCTGTAGATGGAGAGCTTTTAACGAAGATTCCTCGTTCAAGCACGGCTGATGTAGATGCAGCTGTTGCGGCTGCTAAAAGGGCATTTGAGAGCTATAAACATTTTTCAGTCATTCAAAGAAGTGACATGCTCAATAAAATTGCCGATAAAATAGAAGCAAATTTAGAATTTTTAGCGATTTCTGAAACCTTAGATAATGGAAAAGCGGTTCGTGAAACCTTAGCAGCGGATTTACCTTTGGTGGTGGATCATTTTCGTTACTTTGCCGCAGTGATTCGCAGTGAAGCAGGAAGTGTGGCGGATTTGGATGAAAATACCATCTCTCAAGAAATTTATGAACCACTCGGCGTTGTTGCGCAAATTATCCCGTGGAATTTTCCACTTTTAATGGCGGCATGGAAGATTGCTCCAGCTTTGGCTGCTGGAAACTGCGTGGTGATTAAACCTGCGAGTGCGACACCTTTATCCATTCTACTTTTGATGGAGACGATTCAAGAAGTTTTACCCAAAGGTGTCATCAATGTTATCAACGGTGCGGGTGGAAAAATCGGTAAACACCTCTCCACGCATCCTGATATTAAAAAAGTAGGTTTTACAGGTGAGACAACCACGGGTCAGCTTATTATGCAATATGCTACGGAAAATATTATTCCATCCACGCTTGAATTGGGTGGAAAATCACCCAATGTTTTCTTCCCTTCGGTGATGGCATACGATGATGACTTTTTGGACAAAGCCATTGAGGGTCTTGTTTTGTTTGCTTTTAACAGTGGTGAAGTGTGCACATGCCCATCACGCGCACTCATTCATGAGTCTATTTATGAGCCTTTTATGCAACGTGTACTTGAGAGGGTAAAAGCAATTAGTCAAGAAAATCCTCTGGATTCAACCACAAAAATGGGAGCACAAGCCTCACTCAATCAAAAAGAGAAAATTTTAGAGTACATTCGTATTGGTAAAGAAGAGGGTGCTCAGTGTTTGATTGGGGGTGAAGCGTATGACAATAAAACCTTTCCAAAGGGTAATTACATTAAGCCTACTATTTTTAAAGGTCATAATAAAATGCGCATTTTTCAAGAAGAAATTTTTGGACCTGTACTTTGTGTGACAACCTTTAAAGATGAGGCAGAAGCGCTCTTTATTGCGAATGATACGATTTATGGTTTAGGCTCAGGTGTTTGGTCTAGGGATGTGCATGAAGTACACCGTATGTCACGAGGTATTGAGGCGGGTCGTGTATGGGTGAATTGTTATCATCTCTATCCATCGCATGCCTCTTTTGGTGGCTATAAAAAATCAGGTATTGGGCGAGAGACACATATGATGATGTTAAATGCGTATCGTCATACCAAAAATATCTTAACCTCCTACGCACTTAAACCGTTAGGATTTTTTTAAACCAAAAAAGCACGGAGTTTTGCTCCGTGCCACCTTAGAAGGAAGTATCATGTCATTTCAAAGAGTTGTTGCTACCCCTGAAGCCTTAAAGGTTATTGAGATGTTGAAAAAAGAGCATGGAGAGCTTGTTTTTAACCAAAGTGGTGGATGTTGCGATGGCACTGCACCCATGTGTTATGAAAAAAAAGATTTTCATGTCCCCTCTCGTAACGTGAAAATGGGTGAAGTGGGCGGATGCGAATTTTTTATTGATGCTGAACAGTTTGAATATTTTCGTTATTCACAACTGATTTTAGATGTTAAAGAGGAAAAAAGTGCCTTTGGAAACTCTTTTTCATTAGAAATTGACGAAGGGTATCAATTCATTACCCGTTCACGTATTGTAGATGCGAACAAATAAATTAATGTTACAGACTCGAACAGGAACTTTTATACACAGGAGATGGATTCTTTTTTTCTACATGTAATTTCATCATCAATAAAAATATCTCAAACATATCTTTTTTATTGGCTTTGGCAATGGTTTTTAACGTATCTTCCACTCGGTGAATGTGAACATGGTTTTTTAAAAGCTCTGCTTGAAGCCAAGCACTATCCCACTGAAACCATAAGCAGAGCTCGTGAAACGATTGGTTTTTAGTGTTATGAATCAAAAACTCAATGTTATCTTCATGGCGAATATGCGTATTAGTAAGAATCGCAAAAGACTCTTGTAATAGCCGTTTAATGGTGCATCGTCGCAACCAAGCATGCACACCTAAAAGCCCAATAATCAAAAGTGCAGCGAACTTATGAAGAAAAATGTAAGGATACGATGTCACCCCTAGGACAA
Source organism: Campylobacterales bacterium (assembly GCA_016930915.1). Classification (GTDB taxonomy): domain Bacteria; phylum Campylobacterota; class Campylobacteria; order Campylobacterales; family Sulfurospirillaceae; genus Sulfurospirillum. Next base: position 18,582 of record JAFGFU010000023.1, on the reverse strand, counting down.
AAAGAATACCTGTAAGGTAAAGAACAACGAACATCACAAGAATAGCAATAATTACGACAACTTTAAGAAGCGTTTCATTTAAATGAGCAAACACAAAATTTCCTTAATAGGGGTCAGGGCTAAACTTTTAACTTTTTAACGTACTGTGCTATAATTTTATCAAAAAAAGAGGGTCTTTATGTCACGACGTTTACGTATTGAAAGTTTAGGGTATCATCATATCTATAACAGAGGCGTTGCTAAAGGGAATATTTTCGAAGATGAAAAAGACAAAGCAAAATTTATTGAACTGATGGCAACTGTGGCTAAGGAGTTTAAGTTTAACATTCACTCCTTTTGCTTAATGGACAATCACTACCATATTCTTCTTGAAAACAAACGTGAAAATCTCTCATCAGGCATGCGCCAACTTAACGCTCAGTATGCTAGTTATTTTAACAAACGCCATAACCGTGTAGGGCATTTGTGGCAAGACCGCTTTAAGTCATGGTTTGTTTTAGACGAGCAATACCTTTTTACACTCTTTAAATACATTGAAAATAATCCTGTAAAAGCCAAAATGAGTGAAAGAATTGGTGCATATCCTTATTGTGCAACCTACAGTATTTTTAAAGATGCGATACCTTTGTTTTTAGAAAATAGCTTTGTGTTACGAGAATACCATACGCAGGAACTTTTCGAGGTTTTAAATATCCCTTTAAATGAAACTGAAGTGGAACGTATTGAGGCATTTCATCGTACACGATATAAGCAGGTAGAGGGTCAAATTACACCTTTACATGTAAAAGAATTGACAGAGTATTTTTTACATGTAAAGGAGAAAGCAGAACGAAACATTGCCATAAACAATGCTTATGCAGATAGATATACAAAAAGTGAAATTTCTCGATTTCTTCATTTAAGCGTTGCAGGCGTAAGTAAAATCTTAAAAAGTTAAAAGTTTAGCCCTGACCCCTATTGAAAAGAAAGGAAAAGGGCGCTAAAATAGAACATACTACATAATAAGGTTAGTGAATGGACAATATTTTCAATACCAACCAAGATATTAAAACAATTAATATCGAAGAATCGATAAAGACCAGTTATCTTGATTATTCAATGAGCGTTATCATCGGGCGTGCGCTTCCTGACGCACGTGATGGTTTAAAGCCTGTACATCGAAGAATTTTGTATGCAATGAACGACCTTGCCATTTCTTCACGAAGTCCCTATAAAAAATCAGCCCGTATCGTGGGTGATGTTATCGGTAAGTACCACCCACACGGTGATACAGCGGTGTATGATGCTCTTGTTCGTATGGCTCAACCCTTTTCTATGCGTATTCCTATGGTCGATGGTCAAGGAAACTTTGGCTCCATTGATGGCGATAGTGCTGCTGCAATGCGTTATACCGAAGCTCGTATGACAGTCCTTGCAGAAGAGTTATTGCGTGATTTGGACAAAGATACGGTTGATTTTGTACCTAACTACGATGACAGTATGATTGAGCCTGATGTTCTACCAAGCCGTGTACCTAACTTACTTTTAAATGGTTCAAGCGGTATTGCCGTTGGTATGGCGACCAATATTCCTCCGCATTGTTTGGATGAGCTTTTAGACGCACTCTTACTTTTAATTGAGAATCCAGATGCAACGCTAGAAGAGATTATGGAGTTTATTAAAGGGCCAGATTTTCCAACGAGTGGTATTATTTTTGGTAAAAAAGGTATTTTAGAAGCATATCGTACGGGGCGAGGTCGTGTGCGTATTCGTTCAAAAGTGCATATTGAGAAAAAAGGGAATAAAGACATTATTGTCATTGATGAGTTGCCATATCAAGTCAATAAAGTTCGCCTTATTGAGCAAATTGTAGGGCTTGTTAAAGAGAAAATGATAGAAGGTATTAGCGAAATTCGTGATGAGAGTGATAGAGATGGTATTCGTTTGGTCATCGAGCTCAAACGTGAAGCGATGAGTGATATTGTTCTCAATAATCTCTATAAATCCACCAATCTTGAAGTCACATTTGGTGTGATTTTACTTGCGATTCAAAATAAAGAGCCGAAAATCTTTACCTTAATTGAGTTATTAAAACTCTTTTTACGTCACCGAAAAACGGTTATTATTCGCCGTACCATTTTTGAACTTGAAAAAGCTAAAGCCAAAGCGCACATTTTAGAGGGTTTAAAAATCGCTCTGGATAATATCGATGAAATCATTGCGCTCATTAAAGGCAGTGCGGATACCAAAAGTGCAAAAGATGGCTTGATTGAGCGTTTTAACCTGAGTGAAGTTCAAGCAGGTGCCATTTTAGATATGCGACTTCAACGTCTTACAGGACTTGAGAGAGATAAAATTGAAAATGAATTGGCAGAATTGTTACTTGAAATTCAGCGTTTGAGTGACATTTTACGTAGTGAAGCATTGTTAAACAATCTTATTAAAGAAGAACTTGTTGAGCTAAAAGATAAGTTCAAATCTAAACGTATTACTGAAATTGTGGATGATTATGATGATATTGACGTAGAAGATTTGATTGCCAATGAGCCAATGGTTGTGACCATTACGCACCGTGGGTACATTAAACGAGTTCCTCTCAAACAGTATGAAAAACAAAAACGTGGTGGCAAAGGTAAAATTGCTGTTACTACCTATGATGATGATTTTATTGAAAATTTCTTCGTCTCTGACACGCACGATACCTTGATGTTTGTAACAGACCGTGGGCAGCTCTACTGGTTAAAAGTGTATAAAATTCCTGAGGGAAGTCGTACTGCAAAAGGAAAAGCAGTTGTCAATTTGATTCAGCTACAAGCCGATGAAAAAATTATGGCAATTATTCCAACGACAGATTTTGATGAAACCAAATCATTGGCGTTCTTTACCAAAAATGGTGTCATTAAACGTACTAATTTAAGTGAGTTTAAAAATATTCGCTCCGTAGGTGTGAGAGCCATTACCTTAGATGATGATGATGGCTTAGTAACGGCTAAAATTGTGACGCAAGAGGCGAAAAATCTCTTTATTGTGACAAAAAAAGGTATGTGTATTCGTTTTGAAGTGGGTGATGCACGTGAAATTGGACGAACAGCACGTGGTGTGACAGGTATTCGTTTCAAAGAAGAGAATGATTGTGTTGTAGGTGCAGCGGTTATTTATAACGACCAAGAAGAGCTTTTAACAGTAACAGAAAAAGGTATTGGTAAGCGAACAACAGCTGAAGAGTATCGACTGCAAAATCGTGGTGGTAAAGGTGTTATTGCTATGAAACTTACACCAAAAACAGCCGATTTAGTGGGTGTTGTTATTGTGGATGAAGATAAAGATTTGATGGCACTCACCAGTAGTGGTAAAATGATCCGTGTCGATATGGAAACCATCCGAAAAGCGGGACGTAATACCAGTGGCGTAAAAGTAGTTTCTGTTGAAGGTAAAGATGTGGTTCAGAGTCTTGCACGTTGTCCTAAAGAAGAGGATGAGGAGTTAGACATTGAAGGAATAGACGAAGAGAGTGCAACACAGGACGTTTCTTTGCTTTCGGATGAAAATCCTGCCAGTGAAGAGTTGGAATAGTAGTTGCTTAAAAAAATAAAAATATTTAAAGGTGTATGCATGAGTAGATGGTTTATAACACTTTTGGCAAGCTTGGGTTTGGTCATATTGGTCTCTGGATGTTCCAGTAAAGAAGCGCCTGTGAAAGATCCAAAAGCTGCAGCGTATGATTTTAGTAATGAGAAATCTTTTGTTGTCTATGGTGAGGGCATTGCACCACAAAATACGGTTTCTCCAGCTCAGGCCATTGCTTTGGCAAAACGAGCAGCTATTACGGATGGCTATCGCCAGTTGGGCGAAAAACTATACGGCGTAAAAATTAATTCAAATGAGACCGTTAAAGATGCGGCATTGAAGGATTCACGTATTGTTGCCTCTGTTAATGCACTCGTAAAAGATGCAGCCATTACAGATGCTACGTTAAAAGATGGTTTGTACAGTGTTCGTATGGAAATCACAATGAGCGCACGTAGGTGGCACGAACTTTTTGCTTACTAGTCGTTCTTGCACAAGGGCTTTTTTGCAGTGAACTTTTTTGGTTTTCCTACAAAATTGTGACTGTAAACGCTCTTGTTGTATATGAGCAAAAAAATATTGCCTCAGTAAGTGTTCCTTATGAAGGTGAAGCAAAAGTGTTATGCACACTTCCGCTTTATAATACACAAAAGCTTCCCTTAGAGCAGTTTCTTCGAAAACATTATGATGAAATTCTTCCGTGTTTTTACCCTCTCTCAACACATCTCCTTTCTCGCAGAGAACAGTACCTAAAACACGGCAACGACAGAGTTGAGCTTGTCATTGAACCTGTCCGTTTTACAGTAGATTTTAAAGATGAATTCGCTACCATAAAAACCATTCGGTAAAACTCTTTTAAGCAGGAATATTTAAGTATGCACGTTGCCATTGTAGAAGATGATATTAATATGAGAAAATCTCTGGAAATTGCTCTAGGGGAATATGCAGAATTTAAAATATCGACCTATAAAAGTGCTTTAGATGCTCTTAAAAAAATTGATACTAGTGTAGATTTGATTGTCACAGATATCAATATGCCTGGGATGGATGGCATTGAGTTTATTAAAAAACTTGATGGTCAGTATGATGTGATTGTCATTACGGGTAATGCAACATTGAGTCGTGCCATTGAATCGGTTCGTTTGGGTGTGAAAGATTTTCTTACCAAGCCATTTGAAATTGAAACACTTGTAGAAGCAATTAAGCGCCATGATAAAATTCGAACGAAAGTTAAAGAGAGTTTTGAAAAAATAGATACGACGAAAGAGGATGCAGGTGATTTTATTGCAACATCACCAGAACTTGAAAAAGCATTAAATATTGCAAGGAAAGCTGCCAAAACAGATGTAAGCGTACTTCTTTTAGGTGAGAGTGGTGTGGGTAAAGAGTTATTTGCGAATTATGTTCACAAAAACTCTCCACGTGCTAAAAACCCTTTTGTCGCCATTAATATGGCGGCAATTCCTGAAAATTTGTTGGAAAGTGAGCTTTTTGGGTATGAAAAAGGGGCATTTACAGACGCAATTGCTGAAAAAAAAGGGTATTTTGAAGTTGCCAATGGCGGAACACTTTTTTTAGATGAAATTGGTGAAATGCCTATGATGTTGCAAGCTAAACTTCTTAGGGTTATTCAAGAGCGTGTGATGGTGCGTGTGGGTGGAACCAAAGAGATTCCGATTGATGTGCGCATTGTCTCCGCAACCAATGCTGATATCCAAAAAAGTATTAAAGAAGGGCGATTTCGTGAGGATTTATATTATAGACTCAATACGATTCCTATTGAAATTCCTCCTCTTAGGCAACGTAAAGAAGAAATTTTGCCAATTTGTGAGGTGATTTTGGAGCGAGTCATTCAAAAATATGGCTTACAAAAGCGTTATTTTTCGGAAGAAGCTGTTGAATCATTAATGAGTTACCGCTGGCCAGGAAATATTAGAGAGTTGATTTCCGTAGTGGAGCGAGCTGTTATATTGAGTGAGGGTGAGGCAATTAGCAAAGAAGATCTTTTCTTGGAAAGTCGTCATTGGTTTAGTGCATAAAGTAATACAATAGACTTTTTTGATAACTTAATATTCGTGCTATTAGGTTATTAAAAAAGTCTTAATATAAAAAACAAGGTAAGAGAAATGAAAAAGTACAATGTAGCCATCGTTGGAGCTACGGGTGCCGTGGGTGAAGAGTTAGTTCGTGTATTAGAAGAGGTTGATTTTCCTATCAATAATTTAGTTCCACTTGCAAGCCGTAAGAGTGTTGGTTTGGAAGTTGAATTAAAAGGTAAAACCTATAAAGTTCTTGAACTTACTGAAAAAGCGTTTGAAGAAAATGATGTTGAAATTGCATTTTTTAGTGCGGGCGGTGATATTTCGGCACATTATGCTCCCTTCGCAGCAGAAGCGGGCGCTGTTGTAATTGACAATACCAGCCATTTTAGAATGGATGCAGATGTTCCTTTGGTTGTTCCTGAGTGTAATCCTGGGGATATTGAGCAATGGCAAACGAAAGGTATTATTGCCAATCCAAATTGTTCAACCATTCAAATGGTTCAAGTTTTAAAGCCATTGGATGAACTTTTTAATATTACGCGTGTGGATGTCGCAACCTACCAAGCGGTAAGTGGTGCTGGAAAAGGTGGTATGGAAGAGTTAGTTAATCAAATGCAAGACTTTTTTGCGTTTAAATTAGATCAATGTGAACCTAAAACATTTGCCCACCAAATTGCTTTGAATGTTATTCCTCATATTGATGTTTTTATGGACAATGATTACACCAAAGAAGAGATGAAAATGGTGAATGAAACTCAAAAAATATTGGGTAAAAAAATGGAAATTAGTGCAACATGTGTACGTGTTCCTGTTATGCGAAGTCACTCTGAAGCCATTACAATTCATTTTGAAAAAGATGTTAATGTTGAAAAAGCAGTTGAGGCACTTAAAAATGCAGAAAATGTTATTGTGATTGATAATCCAGCCAAAAAAGAGTACCCAATGCCAATTATTTCAACCGATACAAATGATACCTATGTAGGAAGAATTCGTAAAGACATTAACCGTGATAACGTGCTTCATTTATGGTGTGTAGCAGATCAGATTCGTGTGGGTGCGGCGACCAATGCGGTAAGAATTGCACAAAAATGGATTAAATTAGAAGAGGCCTAATGATAGAAAAACTTTTTGAAAAGGGATTATGGTCAAGCAGACTGATCATTCTTTTAGCAGTTGTTTTTAGTATTTTGTCATCTTTCGCTTTGTTTTTAATTGGTAGTGCAGATTTGTACCATGTTGTGATAGAAACGTATCAGTATTTTTTTCAAGGGGTGCATCCTGAAAATTTCCATGCTGATATTGTGGCTGAAATTATCGGTGCAATTGATTTGTATCTCATCGCAGTTGTTTTACTTATTTTTGGATTTGGTATTTACGAACTTTTTGTCTCTGATATCGATGTGGCAAAAGGGAGCGGTGGCGATAAAATTCTGTATGTGAGCTCCTTAGACGAGCTTAAAGACAAGATTGCAAAAGTGATTGTGATGGTACTTATTGTAAGCTTTTTTCAACGTATTTTGCATACGGAATATAAGGGTGCTTTGGAGATGCTTTATTTTTCCATTTCAATTGCCACGCTTTCTATTGGACTCTATTTTTTACATAAAGGTGGAAAACACTAATGATTTTTGTTGATGCATGTTTTGGTAAAAAAACGCCTTACACACCTGTGTGGATGATGCGTCAAGCGGGGCGTTATTTACCTGAGTACATGGAAGTAAGAGCACAAGCGGGTGATTTTCTCTCTTTGTGTAAAGACCCCCAAAAAGCGTGTGAAGTCACCCTTCAGCCTGTGGATATTTTAGGGGTTGATGCAGCTATTTTATTTAGTGATATTTTAGTGGTTCCTTTAGAGATGGGTATGGAGTTACAGTTTTTAAAAGGTGAAGGACCTGTCTTTTCACATCCCATCAAAAATCAAGCTGACCTTGATAAACTTGATGTGCAAAAAGCAATTGATGGTTTGGCGTATGTGTATGAGACGATTCGCCTCATTCGTGGAAAACTAGCAGCCGATAAAGCATTGATTGGTTTTTGTGGTGCGCCTTGGACGCTCGCTACGTATATGATTGAAGGGCAAGGCACTAAAACGTATGCTTTGGTTAAAAAGCTTATTTATTCTGACCCAGCTTTTATGCATGCCTTGTTGACTAAAGTAACAGAAGTATTAAAGGGCTATATGGAGCGTCAGATTCAAAGTGGTGCGAATGTCGTGATGATATTTGATTCATGGGCAGCAGCGCTCGAAGAGAATGCGTATTTTGAATTTAGCTGGGCGTATATGAAAGAGATAAGTGCCTATCTCAAAGGCAAATATCCGCACGTTCCTGTCATTTTATTTCCTAAAGGTATCAGCGGATACCTCGATAAAATTGATGGTGAATTTGATGTTTTTGGTGTGGATTGGTCAACACCTATGGAGTTGGCTAAAGAGAAACTAGGGCATAAATATGTGCTTCAAGGCAATATGGAACCTACCCGTCTTTACAGTAAAGAGGCGATTGATGCAGGTATTTCTCACATTATTGAGGTGATGAAAAATGAGCGTCATGTGTTTAATTTAGGGCATGGTATTTTGCCAGATATTCCAGTAGAACATGCAAAATACTTTATAAAACAAGTTCAAACTCGCACTAAAAAACTCTAATCTTTTGCCCTCTTTTTGAGGGCAAACCTCTTTTTACATGTAAGGATTTTCTATGAGCTCTTTGATTTTCGGTCCCATTACTTCTAGGCGTTTTGGACAATCTTTAGGCATTGACTTGAGTCCTGAAAATAAACAGTGTAATTTTGATTGTTTATATTGTGAGTTAAAAGGGGCTAAAACGGTTCAAAAAGTAAGTCAAGCGCCTTTGGTAGAGGAGATTATAGATGAACTTAAAGAAGCATTATTAAAGTATGAGAATATAGATGTTATTACGATTACAGCCAATGGAGAGCCGACACTTTATCCTGATTTAGCGCATTTAGTGGATGAGATTTTGAAAATAAAAAAAGAACATAAACTGCTCATTCTCTCAAATGGATCCACTATTGATCAACCTGAAATTCAGTCCATTCTCTCAAAATTAGACATTGTTAAACTTTCTTTAGATTGTGTGAATCCGACGTGTTTTAAAAAATTGGATCGCGCACATAAAGGGATTGATATTGCTAAGATTATAGAGGGAATGAAAGAGTTTAGAGCGCATTATCGTGGTGAGCTTGTAATTGAAATATTGGTTGTTGAAGGCTTGAATGATAGTGAGGTAGAGTTTCAAGCACTTAATGCTGTGTTACAAGAGATTAAACCTGATCGTATTGATGTAGGCACTATTGACCGCCCGCCTGCTTATGCTGTTAAGGGCGTGAGCATTGAGCGTTTAATTGAACTTTCCCATTTCCTTGAAAATCTACATGTTACTATTGCATATAAGAAAAATTACATTCCAACGAGACGTCATTTTTGCAAGGAAGAGATTGTTGCGTTATTAAAACGAAGACCTCAAAGTTTTGAAGATATAGCACTTTGTTTTGATGAAGAGAGTTTGAAAAATCTTAATGCATTAGTGGATGAAAATGTTTTACATGTAAAAAGTATTGCAGGAGTTAATTTTTATAAAGTAAGTTAGTGGGTGTTTAACCCACCAACCTTTAAGCTACAAGCGTATGTCTTTTTTGATACTTAATACGCTGCCCCATATAAACCACTCCGTAAAGAATTAACCCAATAGCATAAGCTAAATAATGCGATGGAAGTCCTAAATAACTTGCGACTATTTTAGGAAGCATCATACATGGAACAACCAAAATCAGTAAAATGCGCTCAAACGTGTGGATTTTCATGAGAACAAAACTCTGTGTAACAGAAGTAAATGCAAACATACCTAAAACAGCCCCTGTAAAAATCACTAAAATTTCTAAAGGATTGGTAATCCAAACCCAAGCTGAAACATCATTCGGATCTTCCGGATTGACACTATGAATCAGTAAGAGTTCATTATTAAAGAAAAACATAAATGGTAAAACTGCTGTTCGTATGTCATAAATAAACGATTGAATACCTGTTACGATAGGATCACTCTTGGCAATAGCCGCCGCCGCATAGGCTGCCATACCCACGGGGGGTGTATCGTCGGCTAAAATACCAAAGTAAAAGACAAACATATGCGCCGCAATTAAAGGAACAATAATACCGCTGTTTCCTGCCAATTCAACAATAATAGGTGCAGTGAGTGACGCCATAACGATATAATTCGCCGTGGTTGGCAATCCCATACCCAAAATCAAAGAAACAATGGCTGTCATAAATAAAATTGCCAAAATATAGCCACCTGATAACTGCTCAATCACCTCAGATAAAATAAGCCCAATACCTGTTAATGTAACCGAACCTACGATAATTCCAGCAACAGAAGTCGCAATGGCAATTGAGACCATATTTTTACCGCCGTTTACCATGCCAATGCCAATATCTGAAAAACCCTCTAAACAAATGGCTAAAGTTATCTTTTCTTTATTTATCCACGTTTTAAAAGGCTTTTGAACTACCATGATAATCATAAGAAACATAATGGCACTAAAGGCTGCACTTTGGGCGGATTGTCTTAAAATAATCAGTGTATACATCAAAAAGAAAATAGGAATAAAATAGTGTAAGCCTTTAAGAAAGAGCGGAAAAGCACGCCCCAAAACACTTTGATCTTCGCCTTTAATCCCTTGCTTTTTAGCCTCTAAATGTACAATATAAAAAAGAGCAAAGTAACAGGTAAACGCAGGAATAAACGCTGCATAGACCACGTCCGTATAATCAAGCCCCAAAAACTCTGCCATAATAAACGCAGCGGCTCCCATAATAGGGGGCATCAATTGACCATTAACCGAAGAAGCTGTCTCAACTGCAGCTGCTTTGTGTGCGCTAAAACCTAAGCGTTTCATAAGAGGAATGGTAAAAGTTCCTGTGGTCACCGTATTGGCAATGGAAGAGCCTGAAATAACACCCATTAGTCCTGAAGAAGCAACGGCAGCTTTTGCAGGACCACCATCAAAACGACCCAAAAGAGTATAGGCAAGTTTGATAAAATACTCACCAGCCCCTGCTTTATCAAGTAAGGCACCAAAGAGAACAAACAAAAAGACAAAACTAGCACTAACGCCTAGCGGTACACCAAAAATACCCTCTGTTGTAAGAACCATTTGACCAACGATTTTATTAAGACTAGCACCTTTATGGGCAATCAAATCAGGAAGATAGGGACCAAAATAGTCATATGCAAGAAAAACGATAGCAACAATCATTAAAGGAAGTCCCATGACTCTACGAGAGGCTTCAAGAACAGTAAGCATCGTTAAAACACCTACAATAACATCAGTTTGTGTCCAGGCACCTGAACGCATCGCTAAGTCTCTATAAGCATACCACTGATAGAGAACTACTGTAACACCTATGAGGGCAATTAAAAAATCGTACCATGTAATTTTTGATTTAAGTGTAACGCTTTTATACATAGAGTGTATCAAAAAAGCAAGAATGATGGCAAAAGCAAGGTGAATAGACCTAACGTGCGCACTATTACCTGGGTCTAAAACAATGTAGAGTTGGTAGAGCGACCATGAAAAAGCAATGACTGAAATAAGCCAGTATTGCCAACTCCCTTTTTCAAAGTCTCTTTGTCCCTCAAATTCATTGATGAGCTTCTCGTCATCCAATCTTTGTGTTAATGTCTTCAATAGCGTAACCTTTATAAATAAATAAACTCATGTAAGACTCTCTCAAGCCTTACATGTAAAAAAAAATTAGAGGAGTCCAGCCTCTTTAAATGCTTTAATCGCACCTGGGTGTTGTGGCACACTTAAGCCCTCAAGTAGACTTTCTTTTGTAATGGTTTTGTATGCAGGGTGTAGTTCTTTGAATTTTTCAAAGTTATCTAAAATCGTTTTAACCACTTGATAAACAACTTCATCTTTTACTTTTGTGCTTGTAACTAATACTGCTTTTACACCAATGCTTGGAACATCATTAGGCACACCTTTGTAAAATGAGCCAGAAATAGTTCCTTTCGCAAAATAAGGGTATTTTTTAATCATAGCATCAATTCCTGCTCCTTCAATAGGAACGATAGAAATATCAACAGAATTCGCTGCATCTTTGATATTTGCAGTTGGGTGTCCTACCATAAAAAAGTAACCATCAATGTGGTTGTCTTGAAGCATGGTTGGACCTTCGCTTGATTTAAGTTCATTCGCAAGGGCTAAATCAGAAGTTTTAAGACCAAATGCATCAAAAACCATTTCTGCTGTCATGCGAGTACCAGAACCTGGTGAATCCATATTGATTTTTTTACCTTTAAGGTCACTAATAGTTTTGATACCTGATTTTTGATTGACAACGAGCGCTAAAAGTTCAGGGTAAATAGCAATGGCACTTCTAAGTTCTGGAACAGCAGCAGCGCCTTCAAATTTACCTTCTCCTTTGTACGCTTGATAGGCTGTGTCACTTTGAGAGATACCAAAATCAAGTTCACCTGCTTTAATGGTATTTACATTGTAAACAGAACCACCTGTTGATTCAACAGAACAACGAATGTTTGTGCTTTTTTTGTTTTTGTTGACCATCTGGCAAATGGCACCACCTGTTGGATAGTACGTTCCTGTAACGCCACCCGTTCCAATCGTGATAAACTCAGCCGCAAACATTGGAACGCTTAACGCTCCTGTAAGTGTCAATAGAGCAAGTTGTCTTTTCATGATAACTCCTTATTAGTATAGGTTATAATAGTACCTTTTTTTGACTGACTTTTTCTTGAATAGAGTGATGGAAAAATAAGCAATAAGCCTTTTTTTAATTTTTTCTCTAAAATCTCTTGACAATCAAATATTTTTTTACTATAATTTCGACCTCATTCAGGTGTTCCGAATTAGCTCAGCGGTAGAGTAGGTGACTGTTAATCACTTGGTCGCTGGTTCGAATCCAGCATTCGGAGCCACTCTTTTTAAATTTTCCTTTAAATTTTTTTCTTTCTCGCATTGATTTATGATTTGTTTAATAACTGTTAGTTTATCATTTAAGTTAATCCCCTATACTTTCACTTGTAAGACAAAAACCTCCTTTTTGTGAACAATCTATCAATTTTATATCAACGCTCGAACTGCCCATTCGAGCGTTTCTTTTTTTCCAATCTCCCCACATCCTTTCCTTTTCCTCACAAATTTCTTCTAAGCTGTAATAATATTGGCTATAATCGAAAGAATTAATCATAAAGAAGTATCGTGAGACTGATTCATTTTTCGGACACGCATTTAGGCTTTAACGATTTAGATGCTATCAATAACGCAAGTATCAACCAACGAGAGGCTGATTTTTACGATGCTTTTATGCAAGTCATTGAACAGATTAAAGCAATAAAACCTGACTATATCATCCATACGGGTGATCTTTTTCACCGCCCATCTCCTAGCAATCGCGCCATCACCTTTGCGCTTGAGCAATTTAAAATCATCGAAGCACTGAATATCCCCTTTATCATGATAGCGGGCAATCACAGCACACCTCGTACCAATCTAAGCTCCCCCATCCTCAAAATATTTGAAAACTTTAAAAACATTTATGTCTCATACAATCAAGAGTACAAAAAAATTGAGTTTGACGATGTGGTCTTTCACACTTTACCGCATATGCACGATGAGAGCAAAGCACTTTCTCAAATTGAACTGTGCGAAGCAAACATCGATACAACTAAACGCAATATCATGATGCTTCACTGTTCTGTCGGTGCGCACTATCTCATGGCAGAGTTTGGCGAATGGGTGTATCCGCACGATAAAGAGAGCCTTTTTTCCAAAGTGGATTATGTCGCTCTTGGGCATTGGCATGGCTTTGGAAAAGTCGGTAAGCACGAAAACGTTTACTATGCAGGCTCAACCGAGCGCACCAGTTTAAATGACAAACGAAACTCCAAAGGTTTCCTTGAACTCACGCTAGATGCGTCTTTACATGTAAACTACCACGAGATAGCTATACGCCCCATCAAAACCTACGAGATTGATTGTAAAGACTATGAGAACGCTGTTGAGGCTTTACATGTAGAAGATACAAAAGACGCTCTTGTCGAAGTCAAATTGACCAATCTTACCCCATTGCAGTCAATCGACATCCAAACCCGTGACATCAAAAATCTCTTTAGCGAAGCGTTACATGTAACTATCAAAAGAGAGTTCAAACAAACCAACGGTGAAGCCACACTAAACGACATCGAAGCACTCTCTTTGGAAGCGTATTTTTTAGAACACATCAAAGAAGGTAGTAAATCCGAGGAGTTTGAACGACTCAAATCAAAGATTCAAGAATTATTTGTCAGCTACGAAGAGGTGAGCGATGATACTCTCTAGCCTTCACCTTGAAAACTTCAAACGCTACACCTCTTTTGACATCGAGTTTGGCGAGGGGCTTATCGGTATCATCGGTAAAAATGGCAGTGGCAAATCCACGCTTTTTGAAGCGATACTCTTTGCCTTGTATGGTGAGCTGAAAAATAGAAAGTACAAAGAAGTAATGCGAAACGTCAACGCCAGTGATAAAGATGCCGTTGTGGTCGAGCTTGATTTTGAATTTGAAGACATGGCGTACAAAGTCATTCGTGAGTTTCGTGGGAAAGATTTAAAACCAAATGCTAAGCTTTATAAAAATGAAGCGATGACTACCAGTGGAGCCAAAGAGGTGACGATGGCTATCACGAAACTAACGAAGATGAGCAAAGATGCTTTTTTGCATACACTATTCGCTTCTCAAAAAGAGCTTACCAGCCTCAGCACGCTTAAAAATGAAGATCGAAAAAAGATGATACGCCGCCTTTTGGGGCTTGAAAAGATAGACTTTGTGGAAAATGAACTCATCGAAAAAAGCAGAGAACTCAAACGTGACATCGCAGCTTCTGCGGAATTTCTCTTAGGCGAAGAAGAACTCAAAAGCAAAACAGCGTTGATAAAAGAAAATACCTCCATAAAACAAGCCTTTGAAAAAGAGGTAAAAATCAAATCCTTAGAGCTAGGAACCACCAAAAAACAAGAGTTACATGTAAAGCAAGAACTCGAACTCTTTGTCAAAACAAAAGAGCAAAAACAAAAACTCATCAGCGAACTTTCCCTCATCAAAAACACGATAACTTCAAACCTAGCCACGCAAACCAAACTCACCACCGAGCTCAAAAACTTAGAAATAAAAGCCAAAGAGCTTAAAAGTTTAAGCACTGTCAAAAAAGAGTACGAATCTTTACATGTAAAGCTAAAAGAGCAAGAAAATCTCAAAAATATACAGATCAAAAAAGAGGGCTTGGAAAAAGAGCAAACCCAATTGCGTGCCCAGTACACCAAAGCCAAAGCAGACATCGCAACTTTGGAAGAACAAACCAAACCGTATGAGACACTATTAGGACAAAAAAAAGAACATGAAGCCTTGTCAACGAAGCTAAAAACCGAACTTTTGGCAAAGCAAACAGAGCAAAAACAACTTCAAAACGAACTCTCAGCAGAACAGCGAGTTGTCTTAGACACGCAACAAAAGATAGCCAAGATACAAAGCTTAGGTCGAGAATCAAACTGTCCGACATGTACACGACAACTGCTGGATGAATACGACAATGTCATCGCATCTCTAAATGACATCGTGCAAAAGACACAAAGCCAAAAGATAGACAAAACCAAAGAAAAGCTTGAACTCCTCACCAAACAGATAGGAGAGCTCGAACTTCAAAAAGAGCAAACGCAAAAAGCCTTACATGTAAACGAAACGGCTCTTAGTTTGATAGGAAGCAAGCAAAAAGATTTGGCAAGTGCCAAAGAGCATTTTACAAAAGTCAGTGAACAAGGCAAACACAACAAAGAAGAGCTAGACACCCTCTCAAAACACACTTACGATGAAGCCTTACATGTAAGCCTACAAAAAAGCTTTTTAGAGCTAAAACCAAAGTATGAAACCGTACTAAGCCTTGAAACTGAACTCAAACGAGAGCAGGGCGTGAGGGAGGATCTCTCGCTTACATGTAAGAGTGCAGAAGCTTTACATGTAAAGGCAAAAGAGAAAGAACTGGAAGTTTCAAAAACACTGTACGATGAGCCAAAACATACAGCCAAACAAAGTGAATACGACGAACTCCAAAAGCAAAAAGAGAAACAATACAGTGTTATTTCAGAGCTAAAAGAAAAGATAGCCAAAAATGAGGGCGAGATAAAAACCTTACAAAACGCTCTGGAAAATAACGACATACAACTCAAAAAAGTACAGAGTAAAAAAGATGATTTACAAGACTATGAGAAAATCAAACTAAGCCTTAGCGAGTTTAAAACAAAACTCAACTCAAAAATCGCCCCACGCATCTCGCAAATCGCCTCGCAGATGTACGCCACCATCACCAAAGGTAAATACCAAACCATCGAAGTGAACAACGACTTTGACTTTTTCATCTACGACGAGGGCAAATGCTACCCCATAGAACGCTTCAGCGGCGGCGAGATAGACCTTGCCAACCTAGTGCTTCGCATCGCCATCTCCAAAACACTGAGTGAACTGAACGGTGCAAGTAGCGTGGGATTTTTAGCCTTCGATGAAGTCTTCGGAAGCCAAGATGAAAACCGAAGAATGCAAATCCTAGAAGCGTTTCATACCATAAAAGAACAGTACCGACAGATATTTTTGATAAGTCATGAGATAGAGATAAAAGAGATGTTTGAGAGAGTTGTGGAGTTGTAAAAAAATTATTACAAAAAGGAACAATATGAAACTAAAAAAATTGAGATTAGAAAATTTTAGAAGTTATAGAGAATTGGATATTAGTTTTGATAATAATATGAATGTAATAATTGGCAAGAATGATATTGGAAAATCTACCATATTAGAAGCATTAGAGATTTTTTTTAATAATGATTTAGTGAAACTTTTACAAGATGATTTAAATATTTATGCAAAGAACGATGGAATAAATACACTTAAAATTACATTGTCTTTTGAAATTGAACCTTTTGATACAATAGTAATTGATTCTTCAAATCCTACAAATTTAGAAGAAGAGTTTTTGTTAGATAAAAATAACTTTTTAACTCTAATTCAAGAATGGGATTGTTCAAAACCTATAAAAGCTACTAGTAAAAAATATTTTTTAGAGTGTGAATACCCTACCGTTTGGAAAGATAAACCATTAATTATGTTGAAAGAGAAAGAACTTCAAAAGCAAATAGAAGAATTGGAAGAGTTTTTAAATGAAGAAGAATTTAATAGACTTCCCAAAAAAATTAACGCTTTAATGAGAAAAGAGCTGTATCGATATAAACTTGAAGATGAAGATAAAGAGGAGCGAACAACAATTACAATTGATTTAGCTAAAAGTGATGAGTCTAAGAATTTAAAAGAGAGTATTGATAAAAACTTACCTTTATATTTTTTATTTCAATCCGATCGTGCCAATAAAGATAGCGATGATGACGTACAAAATCCATTAAAAATTGCTATACAAAAGGCACTTCAAAGTGATGAAATAAAAGAAAAACTTGATGAAGTTGAGAAATTAATGCAAAAACAAATAAAAGAAGTTGGAGATAGCACATTATTGAAACTTCAAGAGATGGATCCTGCAATAGCTTCATCGTTAAATCCAAATTATTCTAAAGAACCTGATTGGAAATCCGTTTTTAAATTTTCTTTTACAGGAGGAGATGATATCCCTTTAAACAAAAGAGGTAGTGGGGTAAGAAGATTAGTTCTTTTAAATTACTTCCGAGCTGAAGCTGACAGAAAAATAAATGACAGATACAATCAAAGTGTAATTTATGCAATTGAAGAGCCTGAAACTTCACAACATCCTGACTATCAAAAAATGCTAATTGAATCACTACTAGAACTTTCGAATCATAAAGATCATCAAGTTATCATAACTACACATACGCCCAATATTGCAAAAATGGTTGAGCTTCAAAATGTAATTGCAATAATTAGAGACCATAATGGGAATATAAAAAAATATGAAGATTCTGAATTGTTATTTGAAGATATAAAAAATACGCTAGGTGTATTACCAAGTATAGATGTTCAAAATATTTCAAAAGTAAAATGTATAGTTTGTTTAGAAGGCAAATTAGATATAGAGTTTCTTTTAAATATCAATGAACAAATTAATGAATATAAAACAATTATTCAATTAAAAAATAATGATGAAATACTTATGATCCCTATGGGTGGAAGTGCAATTCAGTATTGGGTAAATAAAAATTTATTAAAAAATTTACAAATAAATCAAGTTCATATTTATGATAGTGACATAGGATCTGAAAAACCCAATAAATATAGTCCTTATTTTGCATCTATTCATAGCCAAGGATTAAGAAATTTCACCTTTGAAACCACAAAAAGAGAAATGGAAAACTATATACATCCACATATTATAAATAGTATTTATGAAGGTTTTCCTATTGTTTATGATGACAATTGGAATAAATTAGATTTAGGGGAAGAAGTAGCTAAATATGTGCATAATAATGCACCTACTTCTGAACAGAATTGGGATGAGATTGAAAATAAAGACATAAAGAAGAAAAAAGTTAGTTGAGTGAAGCAAAGATTTAATGAAGAATTGTCTAAACAACTAACTAAACAACACCTTGAAGAACTCGAAGCATTTGAAGAAATCAAAGAATGGTTTGAAAAAATTAAAGAAGCAACCCGAGGATAATTTTGAAAACAAATCATCAAAAATTAATCGAACTGCTAAGTGCCAACAATGAATTGATTGATAAAATTTATAAAAATCCAACTTCTGTGCACTCCAAAAATATCCCTTTTGAACTGTACGAAAAAAATATTGTTCTAGAATTAGGGAGTGCTGTTGATTTAAACCCTTTTTATAGGCAATTTGTAAATACAGTGTTACTTAAAGCTGATTATTCAATCTTATTCGGTAATTTTGATGAACATGCTAAAGAGCTTGTAAATTTAAAAAAACGTTATGCAGAAACTGATGATTATAGTTTT
>JAFGFU010000022.1 GCA_016930915.1 Campylobacterales bacterium | reverse complement strand
CAAATAGAGATAATAAAAACGAAAAAAAGAATAATTTTTTTAATCAAAACCCATTGTTAATGTTTGCTATTTTTGCTATTGTCATTATTTTAGTGTTTAAAAACTTTACAGCTATGTCAGATAGTGGTATGGAAACAGGATTTGGAACACAAAATAGCGCAACAAAAAATATTAGTTATTATGAATTGAAAGAATTGATTAAAAATGGTCAAATTAGCTATGTTGCGATTGGACAAACGACGATAAAGGCCTTTTCAACCACAGGAACACAAAAAACTGTTTACATGGTTAAAAAAGTGGGGGAAGATAGTACTTTTATTCCTTTGATGGATGAGAAAAAAGTGGGCTATGGCGGCTATAACGAATCGAACATTCTCACGGAAATTCTCTTTTCATGGGTTTTGCCTGTCTTTGTCTTTTTTGGTATTTGGATGTTTTTGGCAAACAAAATGCAAAAAAATATGGGCGGTGGAATCCTCGGTATGGGGAGCAGTAAAAAGCTTGTCAACTCTGAAAAACCAAAAGTGAAATTTGAAGATGTCGCAGGTGTTGAAGAGGCAAAAGAGGAGGTCAAAGAGATTGTCGATTTCCTTAAATTTCCTGATCGTTATATGAGTCTTGGTGCTAAAATTCCTAAGGGTGTCCTTTTAGTGGGGCCTCCAGGTACAGGTAAGACGTTACTTGCTAAAGCGGTTGCGGGAGAGGCAAGTGTACCATTCTTTTCTGTTTCAGGCTCAAGTTTTATTGAGATGTTTGTAGGTGTGGGTGCAAGCCGTGTAAGAGATTTATTTGAAAATGCTAAAAAAGAGGCACCTGCCATTGTCTTTATTGATGAAATTGATGCGATTGGTAAAAGTAGAGCTGCCAATGGTATGATGGGTGGTAATGATGAAAGAGAGC
Organism: Campylobacterales bacterium; assembly: GCA_016930915.1. Taxonomy (GTDB): domain Bacteria; phylum Campylobacterota; class Campylobacteria; order Campylobacterales; family Sulfurospirillaceae; genus Sulfurospirillum. The sequence continues at coordinate 19,801 of JAFGFU010000022.1, read as the reverse complement.
AAACACTTAATCAACTTCTTGCTGAGATGGATGGTTTTAGCTCTGATAAATCACCTGTTATTGTTCTAGCTGCAACTAACCGACCGGAGGTTTTAGATGCTGCTCTTTTACGACCAGGTCGTTTTGATAGACAAGTGTTAGTTGATAAACCTGATTTTCAAGGTAGAAAAGATATTTTAAAAGTACATAGTGCTGATATTAAATTGGATAAAAATATTGATTTAGAAGAGATTGCTCGTTTAACTGCGGGTCTTGCGGGCGCTGATTTGGCAAATATTATTAATGAAGCAGCACTTTTGGGTGGGCGAAAAAACAAAACCCATGTAGAGCAGATTGACCTTGTGGAAGCTGTGGAGAGAGCTATTGCTGGTCTAGAGAAAAAGAGTCGTAGAATCAATCCAAAAGAGAAGCGCATTGTTGCTTACCATGAAAGTGGGCATGCTCTAATTGCTGAAACAACAGAGGGCGCAAAAAAAGTTTCTAAGGTTTCTATTATTCCTAGAGGTTTGGCAGCACTTGGATATACCCTCAATACGCCAGAAGAAAATAAATTTTTAATGCAAAAACATGAGTTGATTGCTGAAGTGGATGTTCTCTTAGGCGGACGTGCTGCAGAAGATGTTTTCTTAGGTGAAATTTCAACAGGTGCTGGGAATGATTTAGAACGTGCAACAGATATTATTAAAGCAATGGTAAGTTTGTATGGTATGAGTGACGTTGCTGGATTAATGGTGCTTGAAAAACAACGTAATACTTTTTTAAATGGTGGAACGACAAAAGATTACAGTGACAAAATGGCTGAAAAGCTAGATGAGCACATTAAAAAAGCATTGCAAGAGCGTTATGAAATTGTAAAAGCACGTTTAGAAGAGTACCGTGAATGTATTGAACGCATTGTTTCAAAATTGACAGAAGTTGAAACGATGGATGGCGAACAATTAAGAGGAATTATTAAGGAGTATGAGGAAGAATTTAAAATAGCTTCCTATGCAACACCAACACTTTCAGCAGAAGAGAATTCTAATAGTGATGAACAGTAATTATACAACGACACATGTTATAGCAAAAGAGGGATGGAATCAGATTGTTTTTTCATTTATGCTTTTCCTTCTTTCGTATGCTATTTCATGTTTGCCGTGGCTTTTTTTTCTGGTTTTTTTAGGGACAATTTTTGTATATCGTAATCCTGAGCGTATTGCAGAAGAGAGTGATGGATTATGTTTGTTAGCACCAATGGACGGTAAAATTACAAAAATTGCAAAAGTAGATTTAAAAGATAAGAGTGAAGTTTTATGTGTTGTTATTCGAAAATCATTTTTCAATGTGGGGATTCTTCGTACTCCTATAAATATGGAAGTAGGAGAAGTTAAAAATCGATTTGGACTTTTTATGCCATCATCTTCATCTCTTTTTTCAAACTTGTGTGAGCAAAAAGTATTTACATGTAACAATAAATTTGCCTCTTTTAAAATGCTTATAAGTGCGGGACGTTTTAGTCAAAAAATTATCTTTTTCCGAAAATTAGGAATGTTTAAAGCTAATGAGCGTTTCGGATTTTTAAGAGATGGTGAAATTGCTCTTTTACTACCGCTCGATACGCGTATTAAAGTTTCATTAAACAGCAATGTTAAAGCAGGAGAGAGTGTTTTGGGTTATCTTGCATATAAGGAAAATAATGACAAACAATAGCAATAAACTTCAATTAATCTATATCTTTCCTAATCTTTTTACTGCGGCTAGTGCTTTTTTGGGGGTTATTAGTATTTTATGTTCAGCGAGTGGACAATTTGAAAAAGCTGCCATTTATATTTTGCTCTCTTTAATTTTTGATGGACTTGATGGAAGAGTCGCTCGCTTAACCAATGCAACGAGTAAATTTGGTGCAGAGTTTGATTCTCTAGCAGATATTGTAGCTTTTGGTGTTGCTCCTGCTATGCTTTTTTATTTTAGTGTGGGACATATGTACGGTAAAGTCGGCTCACTGTTATGTGCAATGTATGTTGTTTTTGGGGCTATTAGATTGGCTCGTTTTAATATTATGATTGGAGTGAGCGAGCCTTCTGTCTTCATTGGAGTACCCATACCAACGGCGGCTGTCGTTCTAGCTATGTGGATTTTATTTTACGGTGAATACAGTATGCTAAAAGGTATTGAATGGGTTTTATTGGTTGGCATTGGGTTACTTTCTTTTTTAATGGTGAGCAATATTCGTTACCCAAGTTTTAAAAAAGTCGATTTAAAAAAAGCACATTTGATTAAAATTTTAGTTTATTTAATTATTGTTTTTTCATTGCTTTATGTCTATCCTATTGAAGTGGGAACAATATTAATTACCTCTTATTTGGTTTATGGATTGGTACGAGGAGTTTATACATTTTTCGTTGCCAAATTTCATAAAAATTTAGTATAATGCACGAACTTTGAGGTAAAGGAAGATAGTTTACCTCATATATTTTGTAAAGGAGAAGCGATGAATAGCGTAGATATAGGCATTATGAAATCAATCAAAATTTTACCAAAAATAGAGATTAAAAACGCTCTCCTGCAACACCTCCTCTCCCTCTAACTTTTTTTTTCATTTTTTAAAATATTGCTAAATAGAATATAACTAAGGAACAACAATGAAGAACAATAAAATTATTATTTTTGATACCACATTGCGTGATGGAGAACAAAGTCCAGGTGCTTCGATGAATACAGAAGAAAAAATTCAAATCGCTTTGCAACTTCAAAAATTAGGGGTTGATGTGATAGAAGCAGGTTTTGCAACGGCCAGTCCTGGTGATTTTGATGCGATTGCGCGCATTTCTGAAGCGGTCACTAAAAGTCGTATTTGTTCATTGGCTCGTGCCTTGGAAAAAGATATCAAAGCGGCAGGTGAAGCAGTTTCTAAAGCAAAAATGAATCGTATCCATACTTTTATTGCGACTAGTCCTATTCACATGGAATATAAACTTAAAATGACACCCGATCAAGTGATTAAAAAAGCGGTTGAGGCTGTTCAGTATGCTAAAACCTTTTGTGATGATGTTGAGTTTAGTTGTGAAGATGCTGGGCGTAGTGAAGTCAGTTTTATGAAAGAAGTTTTAGATGCGGTTATGAATGCAGGTGCTACCACGCTTAATATTCCTGATACAGTAGGGTATCGTTTACCAACGGAAATGGGTGCCATTATTAAATCATTAGCAGATTTCGTAGGAGAACGTGCCATTATTTCCGTGCACAATCATAATGATTTAGGTTTAGCCGTTGCCAATTCTTTAGCGTGTATTGAAAATGGTGCGCGTCAGGTGGAGTGCACCATCAATGGTTTAGGCGAAAGAGCAGGAAATGCTGCATTAGAAGAGATCGTTATGGCGCTTCGCACACGTAAAGATCATTTTAGTGGGTATGATACTAATATTAATATCAAAGAGATTTACCCGACTAGCAAATTGGTTTCATCCATCACAGGTATTGAGCCTCAGCCTAATAAAGCCATTGTAGGTAAAAATGCTTTCTCTCATGAGAGTGGTATTCATCAAGATGGTGTGTTAAAGCATACACAAACGTATGAAATTATGAGTGCGAAAGACATTGGGTTAGATAAAAATTCTATTGTTCTTGGAAAGCATTCAGGTCGCCATGCTTTTAAAGATAAATTGAGTAGTTTGGGATATGAGTTAAAAGATGAAGAGATTAATGAGGCATTTGAGAGGTTTAAAGTTTTAGCAGATCAGAAAAAAGAGATTTTTGATGAAGATTTGCGCGCGTTGGTTGCAGATGAAATTACAAAAATTCCTCAAGTATTTGAGTTGGTTCGTTTACAGCTATCAGATTGTTCTCCAGGAGGGCTTCCAAGTGCAGCGGTGACAATTAGCCATGAAGGAAAAGAAATTACTGATGCTGCAATTGGAAATGGAACTATGGATGCGATATTTAAAGTGATTGACCGTGTTTGTGGTGTGAGTGGAGAACTTAAAGATTATAAAGTGGATGCGGTTTCTCAAGGTAAAGATGCTATGGCGCGGGTATTGGTTAAGGTTGTTTTTGATGAGAGTAAGCCAGCGATTATGGGGCATGGCTTAAGTGTGGATACGATGTTAGCAACTGCTAAAGCATATATTGGAGCATTGAACAGTTATATGTCAATGAAAGAGAGTTTGCGAACTATTCATCACACAAGCAAAGAGGGAATCTAGTTATTTTTCTTTTTACATGTAAAGATGAAAATCTTTACATGTAAAGCTATTTAACGATGCTAAAACTGAAGTAGCGTGAACTAAAACCACTATTTCCAATACTTCGATATTGAACACTTGCGGCTTCAAAATTTCCAATTTCTTGATATAACAATCCTAGGGCATAGCGACTCTCTGGATTGGTAGGATCTGTTAATTTAGAGAGTTCGAGTAAAGCAATAGCATTTTCACTATGTCCTGCGCCAATAGCCGCAACAGAAGCTAGAAAAATGGTATGGGTATCTTTTTTCTTATAATCATCAATCAGTTTATTATAAAGGGTAAATGCCTCTTCAAAATGGTTAGTATAAATTTCCATAAAAGCAACTGTTTGCATAATAGAAGAAATATCCTCGAGTTCTTCCTCCATCTTGGCTTTTACGCTATCACGTTTTTGGTGGAGTAATCCTCCGATTTGCAACAATTTTATATATTGTTCTTTCACAATTTTAGGGCCATAATAAAAGGCATCATAATCAAGAGGAAGCTTGTTAAACTCCATTTGAACAGCTCTAGCGTAATTTTTAACATTTTGTTTTTGATGCTTAATATTAAAAGCAATAATGTTGGCCATAATATCTTGAGGTAAAAGGGCTTGAAGTTTTTGTGAATTTTGCCTATAAGTACGTTCATTGTTTAGTTTTTGTGAAGCAATAATATTTAAAACAAGACTTAATGGGCTATCATCTTTTTCCATTTCTAGCCATCTTGTAAGTGAAAAATGGTTTCCATCGCTTAGATAAATGAGCGATACATAAAGGTTTTCTTTTTCTAAATTTTGATTTCGAGAAAGACTTTCTTTAACATCTTCTGAAAGTTTGGTTACATCTTTGCCAATAAGATTTCCACTCATAATAGCAAAAACACCTGCTAGATAGTTATTGTTGTCAAGATGGTAACTTTTTGAAAAATTTTTATAAGCATTAGCATAATCACCTATTTGTGCATTTGTTAGTGCTAGATTGTAGTGTAAAATAGAGTGATTTTTGTACTCTTCAACCATCTGCAAAAAAATATCATTAGCCTCATAAACATGAAAATTAAGAGCTTTTTTAATACCTTTACTGATGGCAATATTGACTTTAGAAATAGTAGAACTTGCTTTTAAATAGGAAAGGGCAGGACCGATTTCATCAATAAAAATATTCATACTTCCTTTTCGAATATAATCAATCGTCTGTTTGGCATCGAATACCTTATAAGGGGCATAGTAAAAGAGAAGATTATAAATATTTTCATTGTTAAAGAAAAGTTCTTTTTCAAATTCAGCTTGTGCTGTTTGAATATCAAAGAGTGAAGGTTTTAAAATAGTATGCATTTTGTAAATAGCTTTTGCATCAGGAGTGTTAATTTTATAGACTTCATTGATAAGTGAAGCAGTGTTTTTCAAGTTCCCAAGCTTGTTTTCAACCATGGAAAGGGCTATTTTTATTTGAGAATTTTCAGGATTATTTTGTAAAGCTTTAAGTAAATGAGATTTTGCGGTTTGATAATTACCTGTTTTGGCATATAAAAGTCCCAGTGTAAAATGGTCATTCTCTTGTTTGACACTTTCAAGTGTTGAGAGTGAGAGTGTATTATGGTTTAAGGAGGCTAAGATTTTAGAAGCCAAGTAGGTTTGATCTTCTTTATAAAATTCCATATCAGGATGGCGAATAGCACTAAGAGCTTCATGGTAAAAATTTTTATAATAATGTACCAATCCCACATAATATGAATATAAAGGAGCATTGCTTTCCTCTGGCAGGTACGCAAAGGCTAGGTCGATATAGTATGTAAAAAGTTTGTCATCTTTAAGTTCCAAAGCACATACAGTAGCATTAATAGCACTGATACATCGATGTTCTTTATTTTGAATCGCTTTTTTAAATGCTTCAAGTGCTTCTGGAAAATTTTGTTCTTTTAATTTCGCCACACCGATGTTATAAAATGAGATAGCTTCATTAAATGTAGCTATTTTTTCATAGATTTTAAGTGCTTCATCTTTATTGCCCTGCTCATAAAGTAGGTGAGCTTTTTTAATCAAGCTATCTAATTTTGATGGAGAAAATTGTTCTTTAATATAAGGTTTTTCTTCTTCTTTTTCGACAACCGTAGGTGTTATGGGCGTCTCTTTTTTTGAATTTAAAATAAGAAGAAGGGTTACAATAATACCTAAAAGAAGAATAACACCTGCAATCAGCAAAATAATTAACTTCTTTTTCGATTTTTGTTGTACGAACTCTTGATTAAGGGGAAGAACTTCAGAAGCAGTTATCTCATCTGTACGTTCTTCTTCAATAGGTGCAAAACTCTCCTCTGCATCATTAGAAGAGGCATCCGCTTCAAGAATGATAACTTCTTCTTCTGCCATCTTACATGTACTTTTTCAAAACGTCAGGGATAGACACGGTGCCATCTTCATTTTGGTAGTTTTCCATAATGGCAATAAGTGTGCGACCTACTGCTAGGGAAGAGCCATTGAGGGTGTGAACCAAGCGGTTTTTGCCCTCATCTTTAAATCTTATTTTCGCACGTCTGGCTTGAAAATCAAAGGTGTTGGACACAGAACTGATTTCACGGTAGCGGTTTTGCCCTGGAAGCCACACTTCCAAATCTACGGTTTTTGCTGCACTAAAGCCTAAGTCGCCACCGCAAAGCATTAAATGACGATGAGGTAATCCTAAAGAGGTAAGTAAATCAGATGCACAAGAAAGCATCTCTTCAAAAATGGCTTCACTCTGTTCTGGCGTGGTGATGCAGACCAGTTCAACTTTGTCAAATTGGTGTTGGCGAATCATACCCCGTGTGTCTTTACCCGCACTGCCTGCTTCTTTACGAAAACATGCTGAATAGGCGGTCATTTTAAGAGGAAGCTCTTCTTTACTTAGAATTTCATCTCTAAAAAGATTGGTCACGGGTACTTCGGCGGTGGGAATCAAAAAAAGCTCTTCGCCATCAATCTTAAAGAGGTCATCTTCAAATTTAGGCAGTTGTCCTGTTCCCATTAAGGTTTCACGATTGACGATATAAGGAACTGCTACTTCATGGAAGCCTCTGCTTCTATTAAAATCAAGCATGTAGTTAATGAGCGCGCGCTCTAATCTTGCAGCTTCGTTTTTTAAGACACTAAAACGGCTTTTGGAAAGCTTCACGCCACGCTCAAAGTCAATCCAATTTTGTTTGCTGTCGATGTCCCAATGCTCTTTAGGTGTGAAGGAGAAGGTTTTAGGCACAAGAACGCGCTTGAGTTCTATATTGTCATTCTCATCTTCACCCTCAGGAACAAGAGAAGAGGGCATATTTGGGATAACAGTGGCAAGTGCTTCAAGCTTCTCTTCTAGGGCTCGAACTACCTCTGTTTTCTCAGCGATTTTTTCTTTGTTTAAAGAGAGTTCTGCCTTAAGTGCTCCCACATCTTTGCCTTCTTTAGCATAAACCCCAAAGAGTTTGCTTTTAGCGTTTTGTTCTGCTTGGAGTGGTTCTAAGACAAGACGTGCACTTTTAAGTTCCAATGAAATAGTACGAAGTTCTTCTAAAAGGGTTTCATCTACTTTTTTCTTTCTCAGCGCTGTGGCAACAGTATCAAAATCATTTTGAATCAGTTTAATATCTAGCATAGGGTTCCTTAACGGTAAATTCCAACAAGATTACGAATGGTATCCATTTTTGTAGTGGCAATGGCACGGGCTTTGGTAGCACCTTCATCTAAAATTGCCATCACTTCCTCTTTATGGGCTACATAGTAAGCCCTTTTCTCACGAGCAGGCGCAAAATAGTCCCAAATAAGGGTGTTAAGATAGGCTTTAAAGTGACCATACCCTTCTCCCCCTTTTTGGTAGCGTGCTTTGAGTGCTTCTACTTCGTCATTTTCCAAAAAGAGTTTAGCCAGAGCGTAAACATTACATGTAGAAAAATCTTTTGGCTCTTCCATTGGTGTTGAGTCGGTTACAATACGAGAAGTTGCTTTTTTGAGCTCTTTGTCGGTGCAGAAAATATCAATGGTATTGCCATAACTTTTACTCATTTTAGCTCCATCCAAACCTGGAACGGTTGCTACATTTTCATCCACTTTAAACTCTGGTATTTTAAAAATATCACCAAAATCATTGTTAAACTTAATGGCAATGTCACGGGTAATTTCGACGTGCTGAATTTGGTCTTTTCCCACAGGAATCACTTCTGAGTCATAGAGCAAAATATCCGCTGCCATTAGGACAGGATACGAAAATAAGGAATGATTTGCGGCTATGCCTTTAGCGACTTTATCTTTGTAGCTATGGGCTCGCTCTAAAAGTCCCATTGGTGTGTAGCCTGAGAGTATCCAGTAAAGCTCTAGCACTTCTTTGACATCAGATTGTGCCCAAAAGGTGACTTTGGTGTGATCGATACCTAAGGAGAGAAAATTAATGGCAGCATCAAGAGTGTTGTTTTTAAGCGCAACACTATCTTTTAGTGAAGTAAGTGCATGGTAATTGGCTATAAAGATAAAAAGATCGCTCTTTTCTTGAAGATCGAGCATTTGTTTAATAGCACCAAAATAGTTACCTATATGCAGTGCACCTGAGGGTTGAATTCCAGTTAATACTCTCATAAATCTATCCTACTCTTTCTCTTTTTTCTCTTTTAAATTTAAGGTATTCATTAAATCTCGTGTAATCTCTTCAATCGTACGATTTTCCACGTCAATAATAATGTCCGCTCTAGCTTCATACAGACCTGAGCGTTCCTCAAACAAAGCTTTTGCCTTCGCTTCATCAGTAAGTAAGGGACGCTTTGCTAATTTTAGGTCTGCTTTTTCATGCTCTTTGAGACGTTTAAGAATTCCCTCAAAGGAAGAACGCAGGTAAATGATGGTTCCAATGTGGTCTAAATTATCGACTTTAAAGAAGCCACCACCTGTCGATATAATGGCGTTCTTAACACTTTTTTGTAGCCATTTAGCTGTTTTTTTCTCGAGTTTTCGAAAATAAGCCTCACCATCGGTCGCAAAAATCTCTTTAATTTTTCGGTTTTCCATACTTTCTATTAAATCATCTGTATCCAACCCAAAACATTTGGTTTTTTTAATTAACGCTCGTGCAATCGTTCCCTTGCCCACACCCATAAAACCAATAAAAACGATATTTTTATTCTTAAGATTCTTCACCACTAGTTTCCTGTTCATTATCCCTTTCCCCTTTGGCACGAGGGTAGAGTAAAATAGGTGATCCCTCTAAATTAAAGACATCACGCAGTTTATTGGCAAGGTAGCGTTTGTAGCTAAAGTGCAAAGAACGGGGTTTATTCATGACCAGTGCAATACGAGGCGGTTTGGTTTGGTACTGTGTTGCAAAGTAAATTTTTACGACTTTAGAGTGATCACTTGGAATTTGATGCCTGATGGTCGCTTCACGAATGACTTCATTGAGTTGTCGTGTTGGTATGTGTTGAGAGTAGTTTTCATATACACTTAAAATCATATCTTTAATTTTTGAAACCCTCTGTTTGCTTTTGGCTGAGACGGTAATAAGCGGTGCATACGAGAGGAATTTAAAACGGTGTCGCACCTCTGCGGTGACTTTTTCGAAGTCATCCATCGCTTCATCCCATTTATTTAAAACGATAATACACGCAAGGTTGTTCTCTTCCACAAGCCCCGCAATGCGTTCATCAAGTTCTAAAAAAGGTTCACTAGCATCTAAAACGAGCAGCGCAATATTGGCACGCTCAAGCATCTCTTTGGTACGCATGAGGGCAAATTTTTCGATGCCTTCGATTTTTCCTCGTCTTCGAAGTCCTGCTGTATCGACAAAGTTAATGACTTTTTCGTTGTAATCAATGCTCTCATCCACAGGGTCAATCGTCGTTCCAGCCACACTGCTTACAACCGCACGCTGTTTGCCGACAAGTGCATTGAGCAGAGAGCTTTTGCCAACGTTTACACGCCCAATAATCGCAACATTGATTTGGTTGCTTTCGGGCTCTTTGGGAGCATCTTCAAGAATGGCTTCTTCCTCTTCTTCAAAAGATTCTTCTTCCCATTGCTCATCAAGTGCTTCTTCATCACTTTCTAAGATTGTGTTTGCTCCCTCTGGAGTAGGTAAAAAGTTACCAATCCACTCTAAGAGTGCACTAACACCTCGGTTATGTGAAACAGAAACAGGAAATACATTTTCCGCACCAAATTCATCAAATTCCCACGCTTTTTCCATCTCTTTGTCATTGTCAATTTTATTGATAATCAACGCAATGGGTTTACCAAGCCCTTGTAGTGCATAGAAGATTTTTTTCTCTTCTTCACTGGGAAGGAGTTTTCCATCAACAACCATGAGAATGACATCGGCTTTTTTAGACGCTTCCATAGACATGTTATGTACGTTTTGGAAAAGTTCGGAAGAGCGATCAAGCCCGCCAGTATCTAAAATAAGGCAGGGTTTTTCAGTGATATAGACTTGATGCGTTTTAATATCACGAGTGGTACCACTAAAATCAGAAGTGATGGCAATGCGTTGTTTTGCGATGCGATTAAAAAGGGAACTTTTACCCACATTGGGTAGCCCAATAATTGCTATTTTTTTCATACTAACCTTTGTTCCATAATTGACTCTATTATAGCTTCTCTTTTCTGTTATTTTGGTAAACTCTCGACATAGAGTGATTGAGAAGGGAAAGCAAATTGTGCGCCATTGCGAGCTACAATTTCCATGATTTTAAAATTGATATCCTCTCTTACATGTAAATACTTATCGGTGACGATAGTGTTCGTAAAAAAGTTAAGTAAAATACTTAATGCACTGGCTTCAAATTCATCAAAATTAACCACAATAATTTCAGGATGAACTTCAGGATGCGCTTGAAGCATCTCTTTAATCTCTCTGACGATGGTTCTGATTTGCTCAACATTCGTATTATAGGTGAGTCCAATACGGGTGCGAATACGTCGTTTTCCCATGCGTGACCAGTTGGTGATAGTTGTATTGGCCATTTCAGAGTTTGGAACGCTCACTAAGGCTTGTGCATGGTTTCGAATTTTAGTTGAGCGAATACCAATCTCTTCGATCGTCCCCTCTACGCCACTCATTTCAATCCAGTCACCTACTTGAAAAGGTCTGTCACTAAAAATAACCAAAGAGCCAAAAAGATTGGCAACAGTATCTTTTGCAGCCAAAGCAAAAGCTAAGCCACCCAAACCTAAAGAAGCAACAAATGCGCTGACATTAATGCCCCATTCTTGCAAAATTGCCATTAATCCCAATGCAATAATTAAAACACGCAAGGCTTTGATGATAAAGTTTTGAATGCCATTATTGACCTCTTTTCCTAGTTTTGAAGAGAAAAAATTGAATAGGTATGAAAAACGGTCAACCAAACGGTATAAAATCCAAAAAATTAAAAAAGTAACAAAGGTTTTTAAACAGAGATCAACAAAACGTTGAAGAGCTGGGTATGGCAACCATGAACTTGCTCCATATGCTCCAAGAAAAATAATGGATGTTTGAAGCGGAATTTCAAGAACATGAATAAGTTTGTCGTCCCAGAGCATTTGGCTACGGCGCGCTATCATTTTGAAGGGTTTTAATAAAATTTTAGTGATAGATGCCCGAAACCATAACATCGTGAAAAAAAAGATAATTGAAAGCGCAATGTGTGTAATGGGAAGCCCTAAAAAGGTGTAATCTAAAAAGGATTGAAGCTGCATTCTTTCTCCTATAAAGCAATAAAATAGTATCAACCAATTTTAACACAGAATAGATTAAGATTACGTATTTAACGTAGATTGGAGTGAGTGTGATAGCATTTATTGGTCGGATAAATAAGGGTGTCTTATTTATGTTGATCTCTTCTTTTAGTTTTGCCTTTGATGGGGCTTTTGCGAAAGTGCTAAGTCAAGGAATGGATTCGGTTGAGGTTGTTTTTTTCCGTAATGGTATTACCATGTGCATTGTGGCGTTAAGCATTTTCAAATTACCGCTGAAACAAGTGGGTGGAAAGCCATGGTTGCTGCTCTTTCGTGCCTTAATTGGTTTTGCCTCGATGTTGGTTTTTTTCTACAATATTGCTCATATTCCTTTAGCCGATGCTATTACGTTCTCACGTACGGCTCCTATTTTTACAGCGATTTTGGCATTTTTTTTCTTGAAAGAAAAAATGGGATGGAAAGCGTGGATGGCTGTTTTTGTAGGATTTTTAGGCATTGTTTTTGTCATGAAACCTAGCGGTTTTATGCTTTCAAAAACCGATTTATTTGGTCTTTTTAGTGGACTGGGTGCGGCTTTAGCGTATACGAGTGTACGAGAGTTAAATAAGGTGTATGATACACGAGTGATTGTTTTAGCGTTTGTCTCCACAGGAACGATTTTTCCTGCCCTTTTTATGCTCATTAGCGAAGTGTTTCATGCGCCGATGTTTGATTTTATGATGGGTCATTTTGTCATGCCAAAAGGCATAGAGTGGCTCTATATTTTTCTAATGGGACTCTCAGGTGCCATTGGGCAGGTGTATATGACCAAAGCGTTTGCTACAACCCGTGCGGGTGTTGTGGGAGCGGCTGGGTATTCGATTATCTTTTTTTCATTACTCATTGGGATTGTTTTGGGAGACCCGTTGCCTGATTTTGTTGGACTATTTGGTATACTCCTCGTTATTTTAAGTGGAATAATTGTAGCAAAGGAAAAAGAATGATTTTAATTGCAGGGCCGTGTGTCATTGAAAGCAGAGACAACCTTTTGAGGGTTGCTGAAAAATTGACGAGCTATCATGAGGATAACACCATAGATTTTTATTTTAAATCAAGTTTTGATAAAGCCAATCGTACGAGTATCGATAGTTTCAGGGGTCCAGGAATGGATGAAGGGTTGAAACTTTTGGATGAGGTGAGAACGCAGTTTGGCTATAAACTCTTAACCGACATTCACGACTATACCCAAGCAAAGCCTGTAGGTGAAGTGGTCGATGTGCTTCAAATCCCAGCGTTTTTGTGCCGTCAGACCGACCTTTTAGTTGCCGCCGCGCAGACCAAATGCGTGGTCAATGTTAAAAAAGGGCAGTTTCTAAATCCTGCGGATATGCGCTATTCGGTTAAAAAAATCCTAGATACCAGAGGTGTCAAGGAAGAGGGTTACGAAGCCGCTAAAAAAGCAGGCATTTGGCTGACTGAGCGTGGCAGTACGTTTGGCTATGGCAATTTGGTGGTGGATATGCGCAGTTTTGGCACTATGAGAGAATTTGCCCCTGTCATTTTTGATGCCACTCATTCGGTGCAGATGCCAGGAGCCGAGGGTGGAAAAAGCGGTGGCAAACGTGAATTTGTGCGTCCTCTTTCACGTGCAGCAGCTGCCGTTGGGGTCGATGGTTTCTTTTTTGAAACGCATTTCAATCCATGTGAGGCGTTGTGCGATGGTCCTAATATGCTTTATTTAGAGGATTTGGGTGCAGCGATTAAGGATATTAAAGCGATTCAAGAGAGCCTAAAGGCATAACATGCAACTCATTCCCACACGTAATATTCTTCTAAATCAAGGAAGTGCTGAACAAAAAAGGGCGGAAATTAGGGACTATTTTCTCAAAACCTACACAGTGTATGAGAAACTCTTTGAGCTTTTGAAGGATGATGAGAGTTATTACTTCACCGCTGATTCCTTGCGTCACCCGTTGGTCTTTTACTTTGGGCATACGGCGACTTTTTTTATCAATAAACTCGTGCTTGCCAAGCTGATTGATAAGCGAATCAATCCCACATTCGAGTCGATTTTTGCGATTGGCGTAGATGAAATGAGTTGGGATGATTTGAACCAATCGCACTATAAATGGCCTCGTATTGCTGAAATCAAAGCCTATCGAAAAGTGGTTAAAGAAAAAGTTTTAGAACTCATCGATACCTTACCTCTTAGTATGCCTATTTCATGGGAGAGTCCATTTTGGGCGATTATGATGGGGATTGAGCATGAGCGGATTCACCTTGAGACCTCTTCGGTGTTGATTCGTCAACTGCCTCTTGAAAACGTGATACCAAATCCTTTTTGGAAAGTCTGTCCGCTTGATACGCCTGTGGTAGAAAATCAATTATTACATGTAAAAGGCTCAACGCTTCGTTTGGAGAAAAAACGAGACGATGCCCTCTATGGTTGGGATAACGAATATGGTTTACATGTAAAAGAAGTCAAGGATTTTAAAGCGTCCAAATACCTTGTCTCAAACGCTGAATTTTTGGAGTTCATAAAAGAGGGTGGCTATGAAAATGAGCGCTTTTGGAATGAAGAGGGTTGGAAGTGGAAAACGTATAAAAATGCCACGATACCTCTGTTTTGGCGCAAAGATGAAAAAGGGTATCGTTTACGTTTAATGGCAGAAGAGATTGCCATGCCGTGGAGTTGGCCTGTGGAGATTAATTACCTTGAAGCCAAGGCGTTTTGCAACTGGAAAAGTGCGAAAGAAGGTAAGTCTATTCGCCTTCCAAGCGAGGAAGAGTGGTATGTGTTAAGAGATTTACATGTAAAGTTAGATGAGCCGTTTTGGGACAAAGCACCTGCCAATATTAACTTAGAGTATTTTGCCTCAAGCGTGCCTGTGGATACCTTTACCTTTAGCGAGTTTTACGATGTGATCGGCAATGTGTGGCAATGGAGTGAGACGCCGATTAACGGGTTTGATGGTTTTGTGGTGCACCCACTGTATGATGATTTTTCTGTTCCCACCTTTGATGATAGGCATAATCTTATTAAAGGTGGTTCGTGGATGAGCACGGGCAATGAGATTATTCGCTCTTCTCGTTACGCCTTTCGCCGTCATTTTTACCAACATGCGGGTTTTCGCTATGTTGAATCAAGCGAGTCTGTGGAGGTTTCTTCGGTGTTTTATGAGACTGACTTTGAACTCTCTCAAATCTGTGAAGCGCACTTTGGAAAAAAAGAGAACAATTACTACGAAGAGATAGCGCATTTTTGCACGACACTAAGCGAGGCAAAAGCCAAAGCCCTTGAGATTGGGTGTGGGGCAGGACGTGGAACCTTTGCACTTGCACGTCATTTTGAGATGGTACATGGTATTGAATTTACCGCACGTGTGGTCAGACTTGCTACCAATTTTAAAGAGAGAGGGAAGCTCAAATATGCTTTAAAAGAAGAGGGTGAACTTGCCATATTTGTTGAGAAAAATCTGAGTGATTTTAACATTGACCCAAGCATTCAAAAAGTTGAATTTTGGCAAGCAGACCCGCACAATATGAAGCCTTATTTTGATGAGTACGACCTTATTTTAGTGAATGACACGCTTGATACTTTGTATGACCCAGCACTCTTTTTAGAGAAGGTAAAAGAGCGCTTACATGCTGGGGGATTTTTGGTCATTGCTAGTAGTTATGATTGGGATGAAGCTAAAACACCTCGTGAAAAATGGCTTGGTGGTTTTAAGAAAAACGGTGAAAAATATACGACATTTGATGCCTTAAATGAGCATTTATCGCCCTTTTTTGATTTACATGTAAAGCCTTTACAGTTCTTTTTACATGTAAAAGAGAGTGCACGAATACTCCGTATGAAATCTTTACATGTAAGTGTATGGAAAAAGCGATAAAAGGTTCTCTAACCAAAAATAGTGTATGATTAAACAACATTTGATAGAAGGATTGTTATGAATATTATTGAAGGAAAACTCTCCCTTAGTGGCAATGAGAAAGTGGCGGTTATTAACAGTAGATTTAACCATATTATTACGGATCGTTTGGTTGAGGGTGCAAAAGATGCGTTTATTCGCCACGGTGGAGATGAAAAAAATTTAGACCTTATTTTGGTGCCTGGTGCGTATGAGATTCCTTTAGCGTTAGATAAAGTGCTTAGCAGTGGCAAATACGATGCTGTTTGTTGTGTAGGTGCAATTATTCGTGGGAGTACACCTCATTTTGATTATGTAGCAGCTGAGGCAACCAAAGGGGTAGCCAGTACGGCACTTAAATATCAAAAACCAGTCACCTATGGTGTATTAACAACCGATACAATTGAGCAAGCCATTGAGCGTGCGGGTAGTAAAGCAGGCAATAAAGGGTTTGAAGCCATGACAGGCTTAATTGAACTCATTAGCCTCTATAAAAATCTGTAAGGAAACGCATTGGCAACACGACATCAAGCACGAGAAAGTATTATTACGCTTTTATATGCAGAAGATATAGGCAATGTGGGAATTGATAAATTTATTGATGAACTTTTTGAAGAAAAAAAAATTCGTAATCAGCAAAAAGAGTTTGCGCTAGGGCTATATAATGGAGTTAAAGCGCATTTAAGTACGATTGATGAGGCGATTAACCTTCATCTTAAAGAGTGGAATTTAAGTGAAATTGGAATGTTGGAACGTGCGATTTTACGACTGGGCGGATATGAGATTTTGTATTCAGAGCTTGATAATGCTGTTGTTATTAATGAGGCAATTGAGCTTGCTAAAAAACTGTGTAATGAAACCAGCCCTAAATTTATTAATGGTGTTTTAGATGCCATTTGTAAAGAGGGAGAGAATAAATAATGAAGCTTTGCGTTGCTCTTGATTTGCCAAGTAAAGAGGAAAATTTAAGCCTTATTCACAAGATTAAAAGTGAAAATGTTTGGCTTAAAGTAGGACTTCGCTCATTTATTCGTGATGGTGAATTACTCTTACATGAAATCAAATCAATCAATCCATCTTTCAAAATTTTTCTTGATTTAAAAATACATGATATTCCTAACACGATGGCAGATGCTGCAGAATCAATTGCTGGATTGGGAGTAGACATGTTTAATGTTCATGCTTCCAGCGGTGTTAAAGCGATGAAAACAGTGATGGATCGTGTGAATACGTTGCCCCAATCTCCGATTGTTCTAGCCGTTACAGCACTTACGAGTTTCGATAATGCCTCTTTTGAGGCAATTTATCATACCTCTATTGCAGAAAAAGCGATGGATTTTGCCAAAGATGCTCATTGTGCAGGTATTCATGGTGTGGTATGTTCTGTTTTTGAGAGTCTAGCAATTAAAGCCTGTACCTCAGAAGCCTTTTTAACATTAACACCAGGAATTAGACCGTTTGGAGAAGCCCATGATGATCAAGAACGTGTGGCAGATCTTGCAATGGCAAAAGCTGAACTTTCTGATTTTATTGTGGTAGGACGCCCGATTTATCATAGTAACGATCCGCTTGGGGTTGTTCGAAAAATTGTTGAAAATATTTAGACACTAAGAGGGAAGAATGTTTCAGAAGATATTACTGAGTATCGTGTTGTTTTTTGCTTTTAGTATTGTTGCTTTTTTTCTATTAATTAAAGTCATTGATTTTAATGAATATAAACCACGTCTTCAAAAAATGATTAAAGAGAGTACAGGGTATGAGTTAATGATTAAAGGTGACATTACACTCTCCTTGTCACCTGTAGGCATTAGCGTTTTTGACATTGAAGTCATGAACCCTCATGATAAAGAAGCAGGTTCATTTGCAAAACTCAAAAGTTTTGATGTTGCTTTAGAAATTGCACCTTTGCTTCAAAAAGAGATTAAAATTCGACATATCACTGTTGAAGGCCTTGCTCTAGTTATAGAGAAAATGAATAATGATCATTATAATTTTGAGTTGCCAGTCAATAAAACTGTTGATGCAAAAAAGATTGTTGAACAAAATAGCAGTATAGAAAAAGAGATGGCTTTTCCCTTGGTTAATGTCAAGAAAATAAAATTTGTAAATGCAAATATTATCTATTCAGATAATAATCAAAGTGAAAAATTTCTTATTGAAAATATGAATTTGAGCATGAATGATATTCGTTATGATGCGTCTAAACATCGACTTCAAGGACTCTCTTTTCTTGCTGAAACGACTGTTGATAAAATGCAATACGGAACTTATGCACTAAGTGACATTGGTATGTTGGTAGAAATGAAAGAAGCTGTTATCAGCAGTGATAATGTTTCTTATACGCTTTTTTCAACGCCATCTCAAGGAAGTGTTAAAATTGATTTGAGCGGGAAACAACCAAAAATATCGCTTAAAAGTAAAATAGAAGGTTTGAAATTAGCACAACTTTCTAAAGAAATTTGGAAGAAAGAGTTAATTGAAGGTAAAGCAAGTGGTGATGTAAAACTCTCATTTTTTTTAGGGGATGCTTTGACCTTTAAAAGTACTGTTAATGGATTCATTCAACTTTACGGTGAAAATGTGCTTCTTAAAGAGTACGATATAGACAAATTAGCAACGGCATTAGATCCTTCCAAAGGTTTAAAAACAATTCTTTTAACTCCTTTTGAGAGTACAAAAGGTTCTCAAACTTTACTGAAAGAGATTAATACAAAAGTAGATGTAGGATATTCTGAAATTCAATTCAATGATGTTGCTTTGAGTACTTCTAAAAGCAGGCTTGCCTGTAAAGGATCGCTCAATATTGTTGAAGAAAAATTGAAAGATGTAAGAATTGCTCTTTTAGATTCGAGGGGATGTGCAGTTGCAGAGCAAAGAATTACGGGGACATTGTCTAAGCCTTCTCTAAAAATTGATGAATCTACTGTTCAAACTTTGAGTAATGTAGCATTTGTATTGTTGAGTAAGTCAAAATCATCTCAGAAAAATAATCCATTGGTACGTGACGAGAACTGTACTATCTTTTATGAAGGTATTGTCAAGCATCCTGAAAATAAAACAAATTAGGAATAGCTTTTGCTTTTTTAGATGAAATATTGATCTAAAAGGAGTACCCCATGCATTTTATTGAAGGTGTTAAACTTGTTGTGATGCTTAAAGATAAGATTGAAGAGGCAAAAAAAACAGATCAGGACAGTGCTCAAAAGCTTCAAAAGCTGCTTGAGAAATTTTTAAAATCAAAAGATTCTCTTTGTATTTAAACCATAAATGGCTTAAGTAATTTCTCTTAAGCCATTTATTATATACTTTTGATATACTTTCACTCTACTTTTTAATGGACAGATGGGTGAGTGGCTGAAACCACACCCCTGCTAAGGGTGCGTCGGGGTAACCTGACCGAGAGTTCAAATCTCTCTCTGTCCGCCATTCTTTGTTTTTCTCTTCAAAAAATTCATTTAAAACCCCATAAAATAGGCTTTTTAACTCATTTTCAAAATTCTTTGTAATTTTAAAAGTATCCATTTTTCTCTCCGCCATTGTATTAAAAGTATCCATAAAATTTTATCTTAATATTTTTAAAATTTGTATATTTATCAAATAAAAACAAAATATGATATTTACTATTAAAAACAATTTTAATAGTCTTTTTTTACTTATTTTCTTTATAAAAAACATATTTGAAAAAATAGGAAATGTGAAAAAAGTGAAATGACTAAAATGAGTGTAGTGAAGTGGAACGAAACGAAACGAATGGAAGGAATGGAACTTTTGAACATTGAACTATGTTTTTCAACTTTCCCTTGTTTGATACTAAAGATAATATAACAACAAAATGACCACTTTTTATTTTTTTATACGAAAATTTGGTGATTTTGAAAAATTTATTATAATAAATAAAAAAGGAGTTAAAAATGTCAAAAATAAGTTTTAAAAAATATGTTAATAACATTTATAGAGAACAAAATGACTTTTTAACTAATTATAAAAAAATGTTGTTTATAGATAACAAAGATAGTTTATCATGTTTATCT
>JAFGFU010000021.1 GCA_016930915.1 Campylobacterales bacterium | reverse complement strand
GAATTTAAGGGCTTTTTCCCTAAAAATCATGTGGAGTATTTTATTAGCTATTATGATTATTATCAGCCTGAAGCGTATATTCCTAGGAGTGATTTGTTTATCGAAAAAGACAGTTCTATTAACGAAGAGTTGGAGCGTTTGCGTTTGAGTGCGACCGCTTCACTCTTAAGTTACGATGATGTCATTTGCGTGGCGTCGGTTTCGGCAAACTATGGTTTGGGAAATCCCCACGAATACAAACAAATGGTACAAATCATCGAAAAAGGTGAGAGCATTAACCAAAAAAAGCTTCTTTTACGTTTGGTGGATATGGGCTACAAACGCAATGACACCTTTTTTGATAGAGGATGCTTTCGTGTGAATGGGGATGTGGTGGATATTTTCCCTGCGTACAACGAAGAAGAAGCGATTCGGGTTGAATTTTTTGGTGATGAAGTGGAGAGTATTCACTATTTTGACGTTTTTCTCAACAAAAAACTCCAAAGCTTACCTAAAGTGGTTATTTACGCCGCCAATCAATTTATTGTAGGACACGAGAGGCTTCAAAAGGCTATGAAATTGATTGAGCAGGAGTTGGATGAGCGCTTAGCCTATTTTAAAAAAGAGGACAAATTGGTCGAACACCAACGCCTCAAACAAAGGGGTGAGTTTGATTTGGAGATGATGGGGGCGACTGGGATGTGCAAAGGCATCGAAAACTATGCACGCTACCTTACAGGGATTGAGCCAGGAGGCACGCCTTATTCACTGTTTGATTACTTTGAAGCGATGAATAAAGAGTACCTCGTTATCGTCGATGAATCACACGTCAGCCTTCCTCAATTTCGGGGCATGTTCGCGGGTGATAGAAGTCGCAAAGAGGTGCTCGTAGAGTATGGTTTTAGGCTTCCTAGTGCCTTAGATAACCGCCCTTTGATGTTTGATGAGTTTATCCATAAAGCGCCTCGTTATTTATTTGTCAGTGCCACACCCAAAGAGTTGGAACTAACGCTTAGTGGGGAAAATGTCGCAGAGCAGATTATTCGCCCCACAGGCTTGCTTGATCCTGAAGTAGAAATTTTGAGCAGTAAAAATCAAGTCGAAACGCTGTTTGACCGTATCAAAGAAGTTACATGTAAAGATGAAAAAGTGCTTGTCACCGTACTCACCAAAAAAATGGCAGAAGAGCTCACACGCTACTACGCCGATTTGGGTATGAAAATCAAATACATGCACTCGGATATTGACGCCATTGAGCGCAATCAGATTATTCGCTCTTTGCGTGTGGGAGAATTTGACGTGTTGGTGGGTATTAACCTGCTTCGGGAGGGACTTGACTTGCCTGAGGTCTCTTTAGTGGCTATTTTAGATGCGGATAAAGAGGGATTTTTGCGCTCAGAGACAAGCCTCATTCAAACTATGGGGCGAGCCGCACGAAACCTCAATGGCAAAGTGTTAATGTTTGCAGAAAAGATTACAGACTCCATGCAAAAGGCGATTGAGACAACACTTAAAAGACGAGCCTTGCAAGAAGCCTTCAATAAAGAACATGGCATTACCCCCACCAGCACCACACGTAAAATGGATGAAAACCTTAAACTTGAAGAGCATGCTGATATTTACAACACCTTTGATAAGAAAGATAAAATCCCACCCAGCGAGAAGAAAAAAATCATCGCTGAACTTACCAAAGCGATGCATGAAGCCGCAAAAATTTTGGAGTTTGAAAAGGCAGCCAAACTGCGTGATCAAATTGAAAAACTCAAAAAGGCATAACGCTTTACATGTAAAAAGGATTAAGAGGAAAAATGTTACCTTTTTATAACATTTTTCTGATAGAATATTTGCCACTTTTTATAAAGGATAAAACGTGCCTGATTTAATGGATTCTTCCCTTTTCCTAAACCGTGAGCTTTCATGGCTCAAATTTAATACACGTGTACTTTCACAATCGATGAAAAAAGAACTGCCTCTTTTTGAGCGACTCAAATTTTTAGCGATTTATGCGACCAATCTGGATGAATTTTATATGATTCGGGTAGCAGGTCTGAAACAACTTTTTAGTGCAGGTGTCATTGAAACAGGAGCCGACCAAAAAACGCCACTCGATCAACTACGAGAAATTCGAAGTTACCTTGCGAGCGAAAAAGAGGTGATTCAGAGCAGTTACGAAGAAATTGTCAAAGATTTGGAAAAAGAGAACCTTTTTATTACAGCGTATGATGATTTAAGTCCTGCCTTAGCCAAACTCTCTGATGAATACTTTTTTTCAAATATTTTGCCTGTTATTGTGCCTATTGCAGTCAATGCTACGCATCCTTTTCCACACCTCAATAACCTAAGTTTTTCCCTTGCGGTTAAACTTCAAGATAATGAGAGTGCAGAAGAAGAGGAAAATTATAAATACGGCATGATTCGTATTCCTAGAGTTTTACCCCGCTTTTTTCAAGCAGGAGACAATACTTATGTGCCCATTGAAACCATCGTTAGAAAACATGTTGAAGAGATTTTCTTAGGCTATAAATTGGTCGCATCTGCTGCTTTTAGAGTCACACGAAATGCAGATATGGTGATTGAAGAAGAAGAAGCGGATGATTTTATGATGATGATGGAGCAAGGCTTAAAACTTCGCCGAAAAGGGGCATTTGTTCGTCTTAACATCGAAGACAGCGTTGATCCTGACATCTTAAATTTCTTAAATTCACATATGCAAATCTTTTTTAAAGACATTTACACCTATAAAATCCCTTTAAATCTGGGCGCTTTATGGCAAATTGTGGGCAATAAAGATTTTTCTCATCTTGCCCTTCCTCCGTACAATTCAAAAATTTTACCGCCCTTTGATACCAGCGAATCGGTTTTTAAAGTCATCAATAAAAGCGATGTTTTGCTTTTTCACCCGTATGAGAGTTTTGACCCTGTTCTAAGACTGATTCGCGAGGCATCTAAAGATCCTAAAGTTATCTCGATTCGTATGACTTTGTACCGTGTGGAGAAAAACTCACAAATTGTTCAAGCTTTAATTGACGCTGCAAATGAAGGTAAACAAGTCACAGCGGTTGTGGAGCTTAAAGCACGTTTTGATGAAGAAAATAATTTACACTGGGCAAAAGCACTAGAGCAAGCAGGTGCTCACGTGGTTTATGGCATTACAGGCTTTAAAGTTCATGCGAAAATTGCGCAAGTCATTCGTCAAGAAGAGGATGGAAAGCTCAAATTTTACATGCACTTTAGCACAGGCAATTACAACGGTGCCACCGCAAAGGTTTACACCGACACCAGCTTCTTTACATGTAAAGAGGAATTTGCCAAAGACAGTACGATGTTTTTCCACATTTTATCGGGCTTTTCAAAGCATAAAAAACTCGATACACTTTTAATGTCACCCACACAAATCAAGCCAAAAGTGATTAGCCTCATTAACAACGAAGCCCATTATGAGAGCGAGGGGCGTATTATTGTGAAGATGAACTCATTGGTTGACCCAGATGTCATTCAAGCCCTTTATAATGCTTCGAAAAAAGGGGTTCAAATTGATATTATTGCCCGAGGTATTTGTTGTTTACGCCCAGGCGTTGAGGGAATTAGTGAGACGATTCGTGTACGTTCCATTGTAGGAAAATACCTAGAACATGCCCGTATTTTTTACTTTAAAAATGCAGAACCTACAACAACGTTTATCTCCAGTGCGGACTGGATGCCACGAAATCTAGAGCGACGCTTAGAGCTGATGACACCTATTTTTGATAAAGCCTTACAGCAAAAACTCTTTGAGATTTTGCAACTTCAGCTCAATGACAATGTCCTTGCATGGACGCTGGGAAGCGATGGTGAGTACACCGCTTCTTTCCCTAATGCAGATGAAAAAGCGATTAATAACCATACGATTTTAGAAGATTATATGAATAAAATCTACAAAGCGCAAAAGAAAGACAACACCTCGCACAAAGCTGAAAAGCTCGCACGTCGTTTGTTTAAAGAGAGCTAAAATGATTTTGGAGCTGCAAGGACTTAAACCAGACATTGCCACGACTGTTTTTGTAGCTCCTAGCGCGGACATCATCGGAGATGTTCACATTGGTGAAGAGAGTTCCATATGGTTTGGTGTGGTCATTCGTGGCGATGTGAATGCCATTAAAATTGGCAAACGTACCTCTATTCAAGACTTAAGTATGATTCATGTAACCCACTACACCAAAGAAGATAAAAGCGATGGCTTTGCCACAACGATTGGCGATAATTGTACCATTGCTCATCGAGTGATGTTGCATGGATGTATCATTGAAGATGCTTGCTTGATTGGGATGAGTGCAACCATTCTTGATGGTGCCATCATTGGCAAAGAATCTATCGTTGGAGCCAATTCTCTCGTCACCAAAAACAAAATTTTTCCACCACGTTCACTCATTATGGGCAATCCTGCAAAGCGTATTCGTGAACTGAGTGATGAAGAAGTAGCATCGCTTTATCAGTCTGCTCGTAATTACGTGAACTTTAAAGCGATGTATCAGTCGTAGTTTTTTTTTCTTTTTTCTTTTTTCGTTGTTGTTGGGGTCTACTAAAAGCGATGAGCTGTTCTATGGTTTGCACTTCATTGGGGAGATGATGAAAGACATGCAATAAAATTTCTGTCGTTGCTTTGGCGTCACACAAAGCTCGGTGATGGTTTTCAAACGCAATACCTAAATGCTCTGCCAACGCACTTAGCCCGTATTTTGGAGCTTCTATACATTTTCGTGCCAAATCAATCGTATCAAGCCTTCGGTTCAATAAAGGACCAAAGCCTGCTTGCTCAAGCGCATACGAAATAAAATAGTAGTCAAAATTAACATTGTGTGCCACAAATACAGCATCTTTAATAAATAACCTAAATGCTTCAAGAACAGAATTTAAAGAGGGTGCGTGGGCAAGTTCATTGAGTGTAATTCCTGTTAATTGAACGATGCTTTCAGGCAAAATATTAGTTTTAGCTAAAGAGGAAAACTCTCCAACAATTTTACCCTTCTCAACCATGACTGCGCCAATTTCTATGATTTGATCCATAGAGGGTTTGCTTCCATTGGTTTCAATATCCACAATACAAAACTTTCCCTCTAAAATCGGTGTGCTAACCGTCTCTAACGTGAATGCGTAATTATTGTATTTACTAATAGGAAGTCCTAAGAGTTTTAACATACTAAAGTCTTCCACATCCACATACTCTAACTCTTTAAAAGTATGCATTTTTGCAAAAAACTCTTTATGAAAAATAGGCTTTTGCGTCAATTTGTTAATAAAATTATCCAGAGGTCTCACGCTTTGGCTCGTTGAATAAATTCTCGCACTTTTTCATGCTCTTTAATGCCTTTTTCTCTCTCCACACCACTGCTCACATCAACCCCGTAAAAACCAAAAGGTTTAATTTGCTCAAGATTCTCTGGTGTCAGTCCACCCGCAAGAATAATATTTTCACAATCTTGATGCTCAAACCATGAAAGATCCAAACGCTGCCCTGCTCCACCAAAACTTGGAACATACGCATCCACCAATCGAATCAGTCCTTTAAAGCTCTCAATATCTTCAGATTTTTGTGCTCTTACCACACGTAAATAAGGTACTTTCAATGCACTCCAAAAGGCATCATCGACTTCAAAATGAATCTGTGCCATATCCATTTTGGCTTCTTTACATGTAAAGGTAATTTCTTCTGCTGTGGCGTCTACAAAAAGTCCCATTTTCTTTACATGTAAAGGGAGTTTTTCTGCAATTTTGCGTGCATTTTCTGGGCTAATGTAACGAGGCGATTTAGGATAAAATACAAAGCCTAAAGCATCGGCTCCTGCTTCAATAGCACACAAAGCATCCTCAAGATTGGTAATTCCGCAAATTTTAACCCACATGCTTAAACTCTTAACGAATCAATGGCACTTTT
>JAFGFU010000020.1 GCA_016930915.1 Campylobacterales bacterium | reverse complement strand
GGGAAAAAGCCCTTAAATTCACTGTAAAGCTGTGCGGCTAGGGTTTTGTTGTGCGTCATAATGAGGGTGGGCATTTTTAGCGTTTGAATAATCTGCGCCATCGTGTACGTTTTTCCACTGCCCGTAACTCCTATGAGGGTTTGGTAGCGGTTTCCTTTTTTGATGGAAGCACTTAGTTTTGAAATGGCTTGAGGCTGGTCGCCTGAGGGCTGGTAAGGACTTTCTAGTAAAAATTCGCTCATATTGATACTTTTTTGATTATTTTGTTACAATTATAGCAAACAGACCACAATGGAGTTTCTAAATGTTTGAAGAAGTAAAAAACGTGAGCCTTTTAAGTCAAAAAATTGATGAGCTTTTAGAAAAATACAAAGCCTTAGAAGCACAAAATGAGACTTTACGTCAAGAGTTAGTCACCGCAAAAGCCGTTGCAGAGGCGAAAAATGTTCAGATTGCAAAATTGGAGCAAGATCTTATTCATAAAGATGTGAATGCCGATGATTTGCTCAGCAAAATTGAAGCCGTACTTGGTCGATGAATAAAATAACCATTAGCCTTGGTGGCAAAGATTTTGACATCAAGTTAGAGGGTGAGTTTGGCATGAAATTTGAAGCTGATTTTAAAGCCCAGTTCAAAGAAAAAAGCACCATCGACCCCAAAGAGCTTTTGTATGCGTATGTAGGGAAATGTTACGATAATTTTCTCCTTGAAGAGGAGATTACAAAGCTGTTACAGAAAGTTGAGACACTTTAAGTTATGCTTTAAAAATAATGGTATAGAATGACGCAAGGGTCAATAAATGTATTGGCTCAAAAAAACGTAAGGAGTCAAAGATGAAAAAAGGTTTTACGATGATCGAATTGATCTTTGTAATCGTGATTTTAGGTATCTTGGCAGCAGTGGCGATTCCAAGATTAGCAGCAACAAGAGATGATGCGACAATTTCAAGAGGTGCTTCAGACATAGCAACTTTGGTTAGTGATTTAGGTGCCTATTATACAGCAAAAGGTTCTTTTGATTTTACTGCTGGTGGTCCAGCGAAAATGACAAATGTTGCTGTTGATTCAACCGATTTAACAGATGGCACAAAGTTTTATTATGAAGTGCCAACAGGTACAGATTGTGTGGGAATTACAATATCAGATACAAATGGAACTGTAATCATAAGTGATGATTCAGGAACTGGTTCAAATGCATGTGAAGGAATTATTACTGTTATTACCAATAACGGGTTGATTAAAACACATACTTTTGGTGGAACTGGTATTACAAGATAATTGTATTTTTGATAGGGATAATTAACTGTCCCTATCAATCAATATTAATGAAAGTTGAGAATAGTATAGATTATGAAAAGAGCTTTTACTATGATAGAAATGGTTTTTGTTATTGTGGTGCTTGGTATCTTAGCGGGTATTGCTATTCCAAAACTTACAGTAACCCGTGATGATGCGATGATTGTTAAAGGTAAGTCGCAAGTGGCGGCTATTCGTAGTGGCATTGCGCTTCAAAAATCCAAAAGACTTTTGGAAGGTGATGTGACAGCCCTAACACTTGATAGCAATACAACCACCACAGCTGAGGGGCAAGAACTGTTTAAAAATGTATTGGATTATCCTATTATTTCTAAAAATGCAGATGGTCACTGGATGAAAACGAATGCTGGGTACTCTTTTAAAATTTTAGGTCAGAGTATACCTTTTACATACAACGCTACAACAGGTTTTACGTGTGATACAACAAATAGCAGTACAGGTGAAAACTGTAAATCTTTAACTCAGTAAGTATATGTGCATTACTATCTTATCGCTCTTTTAAAATCCCCGCTTACACCTTTAACCTATGCCTCTTCTGAGCTTTTAGATATGGGCATGGTGGTTGAAGTTTCCCTTTTAAAACGCACCCTTCAAGGTGTGGTTTTAGAAAAGGTTGAAAAACCATCCTTCTTATGTGAAGAAATTTTGCTTACATGTAAAACATTTTACCCTCTAAAAAACTTAGAATTAGCCCGTTTTATCGCAGAGTATTACGTTTGCTCTTTAGGGGAGGCTTTGGCACTTTTTACCCCTTTTTCACAAAAATCTTTACATGTAAATCAAACGATTCACACTAACATTGAACTCTCAAGTCTACAAGAGGAGGCTTTAGTATTTATCAAAGCCAATCCAAACGCCCTTCTTTTTGGCGATACGGGCAGTGGCAAGACTGAGATTTATATGAAACTCTTTGAAGAAGCTATCAACGAGGGGAGACAGGTAGCTTTTTTAGTTCCTGAAATTGGGCTAACCCCACAAATGAAAAGCAGACTTAAACACCATTTTGGTTCCCACGTTGCCATTTGGCACTCAAAGATTAGCGCTAAGAAAAAAGAGGCGATTTTAACAAAGCTTCAAGCAGGAGAGATTTGCATTGTAGCAGGAACCCGTTCGGCTCTTTTTTTACCTTTTGAAAATTTAGGGTTGATTGTGGTGGATGAAGAGCACGATGAAAGCTACAAATCAGGCAATAGACCTCGCTATAATGCCAAAGATTTGGCACTTCTTTTTGGGCAAAAACTCAATGCCAAAGTGCTTTTAGGCTCGGCAACGCCTAGTTTAAATAGCGTTCAAAAACTTCCCACCTTTAGGCTTAAAGGGACATTTTTTGAGGCTTCCACGCATGTGATGTATGATGAGAGTGAACAAGGACTCTCTGATAAAATTGTAAGAGGGATCACAAAAACACTTGAAGCCAAGAGGCAAGTAGTCGTTTTTTTACCTACACGAGCTAATTTTAAATATGTTACATGTAAAAATTGTGGGGAAAGTGTTGAGTGTCCTTATTGCAGTGTTGCTATGAGTGTACACTTTCATATGCATGCCCTTAAATGCCACTATTGCAATTACACTGAAACAATTCCAAAGGAGTGTCCAAAGTGTGGATGTGAGGAGATTATCGCTACACGTATGGGTACAGCGGAGGTCAAAGAAAAACTCTCAAAACATTTTAAAGCATTTAATGTTTCTCAGTTTGATCGTGATGTGGTTAAAACTGAAAAACAACTCACTCAGATACTCAGCGATTTTAATGAAAAAAAGATAGATATTCTTGTAGGGACACAGATGCTCAGTAAAGGGCATGATTATCATGGTGTGGGGTTGGCGGTGATTTTAGGAGTGGATGCCCTTTTGCATATGAGTGATTTTAGAGCCAGAGAAAAGACTTTAGCCCTTGTCATGCAAATTGCGGGGCGAAGTGGGCGAAAAGGGTACGGAGAGGTACTGATTCAGACGCAAAATAGCGATTTTTTCAAGCGTTATTTAGGTTATTATGAGCAATTTATTAAAGATGAGTTAGCGTTTCGTAATCCCCTCTATCCTCCATTTCAAAAAATGCTAAAAGTGATGAGTTCACATGCCAAAGAGGAAAAAGCCAAAGAGCGCATTGAAAACGTTGCCAACATGGCTTTGAAGTTTAGAGCGATTGAGGTAGTAGGGCATGGTAAAGCAGGCGTTGCTAAAATAGCAGGAAAATACCGCTATGAACTCTTAGTGCGAAGCCCCTCAACCAAAGCGCTGTTAGAGTTTGCCCATGTTGCTAAAGCCTTACATGTAGAAATTGATATGGACCCACTCTCTTTTTCTTAAAACCAAAAAAGGTATAATCAACTCCTTATAGAGTAAATCAATTTAATTTTGGATACACCATGATAAAACGATACCCAACCAAACAAATTTTTGTAGGCAATGTTCCTGTGGGAGGCGATGCCAAAATCCCCGTCCAATCCATGACGTTTTCAAAAACGCACGATGTGCAAGCCACCTTAGAGCAGATCAGGCGATTGCATTTTGCGGGGTGCGATATTGTCCGCTTAGCAGTACCTGATTATGAAGATGCTCAAGCACTCAAAGCCATCAAGGCAGAATCCTCTTTGCCCATTGTGGCGGATATTCACTTTAACTACCGTTTTGCTTTGATGGCTGCTGAAGTGGTGGATTGTATTCGTATTAATCCTGGCAATATTGGCAATAAAGAGCGTGTTAAAGAGGTAGTAAAAGCGTGCAATGAGAGGGGCATTCCCATTCGCATCGGGGTGAACAGTGGCAGTTTGGAAAAACAGTTTGATGAGAAGTATGGAGCCACCACCAAAGCGATGGTCGAATCAGCTCTTTATAACATCAAATACTTAGAAGACTTGGGCTTTACGAACATGAAAATCTCTCTAAAGGCCAGTGATGTGGAACGCACCGTTGAGGCGTATCGCACACTACGCCCTTTGGTGGAGTATCCCTTTCATTTAGGCGTCACGGAAGCTGGGACACTGTTTCACTCAACCATTAAATCTTCTATTGCCTTAGGCTCATTATTGCTTGATGGCATTGGCGATACGCTTCGGGTTTCCATTACAGGGGAACTTGAAGAAGAAATTAGCGTAGGTCGAGCCATTTTAAAAGACAGTGGTGTGCAATCAGAGGGCTTAAACATCATCTCATGCCCCACCTGCGGAAGGCTCGAAGCTAACCTTGTCAAAGCCGTAGCCGAAGTAGAAAAGCGTACCAAACACATTAAAGCACCTTTAAATATCTCAGTGATGGGATGTGTGGTCAATGCGATTGGTGAAGCCAAACATGCTGATGTTGCCATTGCTTTTGGAAAAGGGCAGGGGCTTGTGATGGTCAAAGGCGAGGTTATTGCAAAATTGAAAGAAGAAGATTTGGTCGATAAATTTATAGAAGCGGTGGAGCTTGCCGCAAAGGAATACAAAGCATGAGCAATCTGCATAATATTAACATAGAGCGTTCTGTTTTAAGTTCCATTTTGTTTAATCCAATGAGTTTTGAAGATGTCGCCGCCTTGATTGGCGCAAAAGATTTTTACTTGCCCAGTCATCGCTATATCTTTGAAGCGATGGAAGCGTGTGAGAGAGAAGATTTGCCCATTGATGAGGAGTTTATTAAGAAAAAGCTGAATCAACAAGGACGCTTTGATGAAGATGCGATGCTTGAGATTCTCTCAACCAATCCTCTACCAGCAACCAAAGCGTATGCGGAGGAGATTCGTGAAAAGGCGATTAAGCGGGAGTTGGTTCAACTCACATCGGATATTAAAGAGATAGCTGTAGAGAAAGATTTGCCTTCTACTGAGGTAGTAGATTTGGTACAGCAAAAGCTCTATCAGATTACGCAAGAAAGTGGCAATAAAGAGTTTCGTGAATCGCCTGAAATGACCCATGCAACCATTGAGCACATTCATGAGATGAAAAAACGTGGCAATGCAGGGGTTGTTGGGGTTGATACGGGGTTTGTGGAGATTAACAGACTCACCTCAGGATTTGGTGAGGGTGATTTGATTATTGTCGCAGCAAGGCCAGCGATGGGTAAAACAGCTTTTTGTCTTAATTTAGCACAAAATGCGCTTGATCGAGGGCGTGGGGTGGCGATTTTTTCTTTAGAGATGCCAGCGGAGCAGCTGATGCTTAGGATGCTCAGTGCTAAAACGTCCATTCCGTTGCAAAAGCTCAAAGTGGGAGATATGGGAGATGAGCAATGGGCAAGGCTTAGCAGTGCGGCGGATGAGATGAGTAAGCGTAAGTTTTTTGTGGACGATAATGGCTCTGTGGATATTCATAAAGTGCGTGCAAAGCTTCGTAAACTTAAATCCCAGCATCCTGAAATCTCTTTAGCCATCATTGATTATTTGCAGTTGATGAACTCTGCTAGCAATAAAGACAGGCATTTGGAAGTCAGTGAAATTAGCCGTGGTTTAAAACTCTTAGCCAGAGAGCTCAATGTTCCTATCATTGCGCTCTCACAGCTTAATCGTGGGTTGGAGAGTCGTAGCGATAAACGCCCGATGCTGAGCGACCTTCGAGAATCAGGCGCTATTGAGCAAGATGCGGACATGATTTTATTTGTGTACCGTGATGATGTCTATAAAGTGCGTGAAGAGAAAGAAAAAGAGCAAAAAGCACGCTCAGAGGGAAAAGAGTACAAGAGTGATTTCTTTGAAAAACCAGAAGAACTTGCTGAGGTGATTGTGGGAAAAAACAGAAATGGTCCTGTGGGTGTTGCCAATCTCATTTTTCAAAAAGCATGCACACGCTTTGTGGATGGCGCAAAAAATGCGATTCCTATTGAAGTGGTGCAGTATAACGCTTCCATAGCGCCTGAAGCAAAAATAAGCTTGCCTCCATTGTAACATGCTTTCTTCCCCACCACTTTTAGCAAACAAGAAAGAGCTTTTTGTTTTGCTTTTAGCGGTGGGATGCGTGGCACTTTTTTCTCTTTTCTTTCATTACTATCACTTTTTAGAACTTCGCAAAACAGCGTTACATGTAAGCAAAGCTACGGTTTTAAACCATTACACTAAAACCAATGCCAAAGGGCGTACGTACGATGTTTTTAAGCTTAAACTTGATGGCAGTAGCACAGAGGTTTATACCACTTCCTTTCGTCCCTCTTCCATTCCTATAAAGAGTCGAGTCAAAGTGAAATTAAAGGTCGATAAAGTAAGCTTTTATGATTATCTCAAAGGTTTTTTTGCGCCCTCTTTAGCACTGTATGAAATCTATGAAGATGACCCGCCTTGGGATGTGCGTCCTTTATATCAATGGGTGGATGAGCAACATGAAAATGAAAAAATGGCAGAAGTGTATAAAACCCTTTTTTTTGCCACGCCCATTTCAAAAGAGCTTCGTGATGAGGTGCAAAAGTGGGGCATTTCACATTTGGTTGCGATTAGTGGATACAATGTAGGGGTTATCTCATTTTTGCTTTTTTTCTTCCTAAAGCCTCTGTACCGTTTTTTTCAAAATTGCTATTTCCCTTACAGAAATATCAGTGCAGATTTGAGTTGTGTGGTGTTTGTCGTTTTGTTTATGTATATGGTTATCATAGATTTTATTGCACCATTTTTGCGAGCATTTGTGATGAGTTTACTGGGGTTTTTCTTTTATTCAAAGGGGATAAAAGTGCTTAGTTTTGAAATGCTAGGTCTGGTGAGCATGGCACTTTTAGCCCTTTCCCCTTCACTGCTTTTTTCGCTCTCTTTTTGGTTTTCCATTGCAGGAGTATTTTATCTTTTTTTATTTTTGCATCACTTTGGGCATCTCAATCGCTTTGTTTTGCTTGGGATGATTGACTTGGGAGTTTTCATCTTAATGATTCCTATTGTGCATACGTTTTTCCCAGTTTTTACCTTTTTACAACTCACTTCACCGCTTTCTAGTTTGGTGTTTGTTGTGTTTTATCCTTTAGGGCTTTTGTTGCATCTTTTACAGTTTGGGGATATCTTAGATACCGCAGTCCTTGCCTTTTTACATGTAAAGACACAAACCTATATGCTTCAGTTTCCATGGTGGATATTGTTGGGGTATGTCAGTGCTTCTTTATTGGCAATACGTTTTAAATTAGCCCTCTATCTCTGTTTGGCTTTTTCGTTTTGCTCTCTCTTTTTCATTGAGTAAAAAGCAGAGTTTTAAGCCATACAGGTAGATAAACCATGAGAGATAAATCCATAAAAAGAAGAACAATAAAATACTAAAAGAGCCATAAATGCTGAGGTAAGTTTTATTATACGCAACATAAAAAACAAATAAGTTTTTTGAAATATACCAACAAAGTGAAGCGATAAATGAAGAAAGTAGGGCACTTTTAAGATGGATTTTGGTTTTAGCGGAGACAACATACATGACAAAAATAAGAAGCCAAATAATAAAATAGGGAGTGAATTGTACAAAATTAATCGTACTTGTAACAGGGGTTTTTTCTAAAAACGTTTGTATAGTCGCTGAGCTATAAAAAAAGATAATAAGTCCAAGGGGCATTAACGTCACCATCGTCCAATACGTTGCGAGTGCTTCCCAAAAACTGCGGGTTTTTGTCTCAAAGATTTTACTGACAATTTTTTCATAATCTAAAAAAAACATAATGGAAATATAAAGCACAAAAATGAGTCCTACGACCCCCATATTGCCTGTATTGGCGATGAAATCGTGCAAATAGTGAATCATAATATCTTGCTGAGTAGGAATGAGAGAGCTAAAGATAAAACTTTGTAATTTTTCATAATAGATTTCAAAAAGAGGCAGTTTGGTAAAAAGACTAAAGGTAATGAGTAAAATAGGAATGAGCGATAAAATCGTGTGAAAACTAAGTGAAGAGGCGTAGTGTGCGAGTTCTACGTCTCTTAACTTTTTGAAAAATTCCACACAATTTTTCGCACTTAACACTTAAAGTCCCATTTTTGAGGGATTTAAAATATTATTAGGGTCAAACGCTTTTTTAATAGAGCGGAAGAGTTCCATCTCAGCATCGCTAAAAGCTAAATGCATAAATGGTGCTTTACTGAGCCCAATGCCATGCTCACCGCTTAGGGTTCCGCCTAGCTCTACAGTGGCTTTAAAAATCTCTTCAATAGCAATATGCCCAATTTCAAGTTGTTTGGCATCGCTTCCATCGACCATGACATTGGTATGCACATTGCCATCGCCTGTGTGCCCAAAACAAGGCACAACGACGTTGTATTTTTTAGAAATCTCACCAATGGCTTTTAAAAGAGCAGGGAGTTTACTACGAGGTACGGTAATGTCTTCGTTCAGTTTTTTACTCCCATAAATATTGATACACTGACTCGCATTGCGTCTTGCAAACCAAAGATTTTTAGACTCTTCAGCGTTTTGCGCTCGTTTAAAGCCCGTCCCTCCATTTTGCTCAAAAGCTTTTTCAATAACATCAAGCTGTTTGGTAAGCTCTTCTTGGGTATTGCCATCGACATCGGTAATTAAAATAGCTCCTGCATCTTTAGGTAAGCCTTTGTTGTATTTCTGCTCAACAGCGTTGATAGAAAGATTGTCTAAAAACTCCATTGCCACAGGTGTAACACCTGCTGCCATCGTTTTATAGACGGCATTCATGGCATCTTCCACGCTAGGAAAAATGCCCATGGCTGTTTGTGACATTTTAGGCTTTGCAATGAGTTTAAGGGTAATTTCTGTAATGACCGCTAAGGTTCCCTCGCTGGCAATCAGAATTCCTGCAATGTTATAGCCTGCAACATCTTTAATGGTGCGTTTTCCTGCTCGAATAATCTCACCATTTGGAAGTACCGCACGAAGTGCCATGACGTAATCTTTGGTAATGCCATATTTGGCTGCTCGCATACCGCCCGCGTTTTCACTGACATTTCCACCAATGGTAGAGTACTCTTCGCTTGCAGGATCGGGCGGATAAAAAAGTCCTTGTGCTTCCACGGCTTTTTGCAACGCCATATTAATGACACCGGGTTGTACCACTGCAACCATATTTTCCATATCAATTTCAAGGATTTTGTTCATATGTTTTTCAAACGCTAAAATAATGCCACCATTGGCAGGGAGTGAACCTCCCGTAAAGCCACTGCCAGCCCCTCGTGGTGTGATGATAATGCGATGTTCATTGCAGTATTTTAAAATGGCACTGACATCGTTTTCATCACGAGGAAAAAGCACGGCATCAGGTTCATAGCGTGTACGGGTTGCATCGTAGCAATAGGCAATGAGATGGGCTTTATCGTCGTAAACATTTTCAGCACCTAAAAAACTTTTAAAATAATCAATATGCTTTGCTTCCATTGTCTTATTTTCCGATTAGTGAAGTGTAGTAAGTGTTGTAATCTTTGATTTCTGAACTTCCCCAGCTAAACCATGAACTCTCAACTGTTTTAATACGAGAGTAAAAAGGAAGTTGAATCTCATCGCTTTGCTTTAATGGAATAGTTTGGATGGTGTTAAAATTATTGCAATCTACAAAATAACCTTTGTCTTTAATGGCAAAGAAAACAAGAGAAGCTGTATTTTGATAACATATTTCTTGAAAGAGTTTTTTATCAGGATTTGGGCGATAAATTTTTGATAAATATGCTGCAACCAAATCAGGATGTACCCATGTTATAGAAGGGTAACTTTTTGTAATACTTTTATAGGTTTCTTGATTAGGCACAATAATAAGGGCTCTATCATAAAGGTAATTAAGTGTGACTTCGTCCCCTTTAACAGGAAGAATACCTGATTGGGGAAAAGCAGTTTGTGCAAGCATTTCAAATTTTTCAATACGCAATGTTGCATGATTTCCGTCTTTACTGATGACATCAACACGTGCAATAATACTTGAAGTTTTATCATCAAATTTGTGTTTTACAATACCACTTGCACCTAAAACAAAAGAGGGTGAATCAGCAACAATCAGCTGTTTTTCATTGGCATCTAACACAGGCGTTTTATACTCTAAAAACGGTGTTTGTGCCTGAGCAAAAGCGCTAAACAGTAGCAGACAAAAAAGCAAGCATAATTTCTTCAACGGGGACTCCTTAAGGGGGTTGAAACCCTTTATGATTTTATAGTGGGATGATTATATCTATAACTGTTTTAAAAAAACTTATTTTTCTATAAAGGAGGGCTTTTAGGTATTTTGTAAGATTTTTTAAGATAAAATCAAGCACTTTTGAGGGGGTGTGTGATGATAAAATGGGTATCTTTATGGATGATTTTCGTTTCGTTTTTAAGTGCATCTTATCTTGAAGAACTGAAATGGCCAAAAGGCGAAACCTTTCTTACCTTTTTAGAAAAAAACAATTTACCGCTTGGTATTTACTATACTTTAGATAAGGAAGAACAAGAACTTGCTGCTGAAATTGTAGCAGGCGTTAAGTATCAGGTTTTAAAGAGTGAAGAGAATCAACTTGAACAAGTGCTGATTCCTATTGGGGAAGAGTTACAGATGCACCTCAAAAAAGTTAATAATGAATTTGTGATGGAAATTACCCCTATTATTTTTCAAGAAGAGAAACGTTCTGTTGCTATTGAAATTGATCATTCTCCTTATGTGGATATTCTTAAAGCAACCAATAATCATGGATTAGCCAATGAATTTGCCCAATCGTTTAAAGGTGGTGTAAATCTTCGTAGTTTGCAAAAGGGTGATAAATTAGTGCTTCTGTTTCAACAAAAACGACGTCTTGGCAAATCTTTTGGTTCTATAAAAATAGATGTGTCTATGCTTGAAACTGCAAAAAGAGAAAATTATATTTTTTATTACAACGAGAACTATTACAACCAAAAAGGCGAAGAGTTAGATAATTTTCTATTAACTAAACCTGTCAATTACACGCGTATCTCTTCGGTATTTACGCAAAAACGCTGGCATCCTGTCTTAAAAAAATACCGTGCACACTTAGGTATTGATTATGCTGCACCCACAGGAACGCCTGTTCGATCAGCAGGTAATGGCAAAGTTATTTTTGTAGGAACAAAGGGTGGCTATGGCAAAACGATTGAAGTGAACCATGATGGTAGCTATAAAACGCTCTATGCGCATCTTAATGGCTTTGCAAAAGGCATTCGTGGCGGACAGCGTGTGAAACAAAATCAAGTGATTGGTTATGTTGGCAACACAGGGATGAGTACCGGACCTCATTTGCATTTTGGTTTGTATCGAAGCAATGTGGCGATTAACCCTGCAAGTGTCGTTAAAGTAGCAAAAAGCGCATTGGGTGGAAAAGAACTTAAAGCATTTTTGAGTTACACAGAAGACTTAAAAGCGCAAGTTCACGTTGCTTTGCAAAGCGCTGAGGTACCCTTTAAAGAAGAAGATTTTAAAGGTTCTTATAGTTTAGAAAAAAGTCACAGTTAAATTTAGATTATGTTAAAAAATCTCAAATAAAGAGTCCTTCATGATACGATGTTTCTTTAAAAACAGCAACAAATTAGAGGTTATTACCGATTTCAATGATTTTTACGAAAATGAGGACAAAAAAGATAAAGTCGTATGGCTTGATATGCTTTTGCCAACTCACACTGAGATTAGTTTTGTGGAAGAGACGTTTGGGATAGATTTTCCAACCAAACAAGAGAGTGAAGAGATTGAGATATCTTCACGCTATTGGGAAGAAGATAAGAAAATAGAGATTAACAGTTTCTTCTTAATTACGCATGAAGATGGTGCGCACAATGAAACAGTTTCGTTTATTTTACAAGGTAATTTATTGATTTCCATTCGTTATAAAGAGCTTCGTGCGTTCGAAGAGTTTAGCAAACGTTTTTTTTACGCACCCCGTGAGTTTAAGAATGGCTATTACATCTTTTCACAGCTTTTAGACATTAGAATTGATGCGGATGCCGACATCATTGAGAAACTTTCAAAAGATATTACCCGTCTTCGCAAACACGTTTTTACAGATTATGCGAACAATGATGAGGAAATTTTGGAGAAAATCTCTTCCTTTGAAGATTTGAATATGAATATCCGTGAAAACTTGATGGATAAACAGCGCATTTTAACCTCTTTTTTAAAGTCAAATAAGTACGATGATAGCTCTTTGCGAGGCGATATTGTCATTATGCTTAAGGATATTAAGTCCTTGATTGATTACACGGAGTTTAATTTTGAGAGACTGGACTACTTGCAAAATATCTTCGTGGGTGTTTTGAGCATTGAGCAAAATAAGGTCATCAAAATCTTTACCATTGTTAATGTTATCTTCCTTCCGCCAACTTTGATTGCGAGTATTTATGGGATGAACTTTAAGATTTTACCTGAGCTTGATTGGAGTTATGGCTATGCCTTTTCACTTGCACTCATGGTCATCTCAGCGATAACCCCGATAGCGATTTTCAAGAAAAAAGGGTGGATTTGAGGCATGAAACATACCATTGAGGTTTTGCGTATCGAAGAGTGTACTTATTCTGAATACATCAAGCCTAAAAGTATGTATTATGCACACAACAACGTGGAAAAACGCTGGGATTTGGTTGATACACACGATAGCGTTGCGATTCTTTTGTATCATAAAACTTTAGATAGCTTCGTGTTTGTGAAACAGTTTCGCCCTTCCATTTACCTCAAAAATAAAGAGGGATTTACCTACGAGTTGTGCGCTGGCATCGTCGATAAAGATAAAAGTCTCATCGAAATCGCCAAAGAAGAGGTCTTAGAAGAGACGGGCTATGACGTACCCCTTGAAAAATTAGAGAAAATCTCCTCTTTTTACACCGCTGTTGGCTTTGCAGGTGGCAGACAAACGCTTTATTACGCTGTGTTGGATGAGAGCATGAAAGTGAGCGAGGGCGGTGGTATCGAGCATGAAAACATCGAAGTTATTTATCTCAAACGTGAGGAAACGCTTGAATTTATGTTCGATGAGAGCATTGCTACCACCTCAGGCTTGATGTTTGCGCTGATGTGGTATTTTAAGACTTACGAAAAATAGCTTTACATGTAAAGCGTTTAGATAATCTCCAACTGCTCTAAAATATCTTTGGTAAGTTTAGAAAGTGGGCGTTTACCCAAATTTTCATCGGCGATGTAGCCACCAAAAATGAGACGCAATAATTTACAAAGCGTTTCATTTTGTATTTGGTATTGCCTCGGTAAGGTTTCTTCGAGGATGTCCTATCGAATAATAATCTATATATTTATCGCTTCCTTGTGTAATTTGTAAAATAAATCTATTGAGTATATTTCTTAATATTTTTACTTCTCTGATAAGACTGATAGTTTTATCACTTTCTGTTTTTTTTCCATGAGCAGCATGATTCCGTTGTTGCCATGCAGATTTTTCAATGTTAGTGAATTTTATTTGTAGTAAATCAAGAAATTGTTTTTCTTTAAGGGTGTACGGCATTTGATTTAGATTGCTTATTTTATTTTTTAAAATCTCTTTTGTAGTTTGATCAATATTAAATGTGTCTAGAATTTCTTTTGCCTTATTGAATAAAGTTGCCCAATTATCTTTTTCTAGAATTGATTTTTTGAATTTTGTTGGATGTATTTTAATATAATTATCTATTAAAAACTCGATAGCTCCTCCATAATGCACTGCAGCCATATGAATGGGAGCACATCTTGCATGCCAATAGAGCCACAGTATATGTTGTAATTCTAACTCATCATAATGTTTATGAAGGGCATTCACAAGTCTCATTATAAGTTTATTGTCAATTCCATTTACGTTTTTTGGACACAAAGGCGTAGGTGGTAACGTATGAATATTATAAACAGCATTATTTATACTGTATCCACGAATCGCCTTAAAGTCTAGCCATTTCCAGTTATCATTATAAGTAGTGTATCCAAGATAGACAATATATCGATCAAGTGCATAAGATAGGCAATCTCTTATTTTTCTTCGTTTTTTTTCTGAAGGAGTTCCTTTGTATAGTATAAAGCCTGATCCCATATCATGAAGTTTATTTTGTTTTGTACATTTTCCTATGTAAAGTTCTTGACCATTAATATTTAAATAAATACATGCCCTACTACTATTTCCCTTTTTGCTAGAGCTCTTTAATTCAACAGAATCATTAAAAGATAAAAGTTTTATATTGTTTGTATGTATTTCTTCAGTTTGTATAGTATCTGGATAAAAATAAAAATTTTGATCTAGATTATCTATCCATTCAATCGTGTAGTGAGCTTTTTGTTTTTTTTTCGGTATATATTGAATCATATGAACCGATGTCTTTTCTATTCTTTGAAAGTTCTCTTGATCAATTGTGACATTTTTGTTAAAAGAATTTATACCTGACATGTGTATTTCATCTTCAGAAAAACTTAAAACTATTTTTAATGAATCATCATTGTTTCTAACCGACCCTAGTAAAGTGTTTTTAGCATTGGAGGTTGCATTTTCGTGGGAATAAGTTGTTAAAATAAGATTTTGGTTTTCGTCTCGTTCAATTTCCAATTTATTGATAGGTACAAATAATGTTTCGGTTTCAATTCTCTTCCAATAAGCTTCATTAATAATATCTGCAAAGTTTTCTCCATCTAATATACTCATAGAAGTTACCTTAGAAAATTAGTATTTGGGACTGAATTTTAATTTTTAAAATAAATTTATTTTTACATGTAAAGCTTCAAACCTTTACATGTAAAAAGGTTTTAATCACAAAAGCGTTTCGTCAAATCCCCGTAGGTTTCGATTCTTCTATCACGTAAAAATGGCCAGATGCGTCTGACGTGTTCGCCTCGCTCTAAGTCTACATCGACGATGAGGACTTCTTCTTGGTCGTGGCTGGCTCGTACGATGATCTCGCCTTGAGGGCCACAGGCAAATGAGTTGCCCCAAAAGCGGATGCCATCAAGGACGTTGTGATTGTCGGCTTCTTTGCCGATGCGGTTTACACTAATTACTGGAAGTCCATTGGCGATGGCATGACCTCGCTGGATGGTCTCCCATGCGTCGCATTGGCGTTTTTTTTCATCTTCGGTGTCTTCGTCAAACCAACCAATCGCCGTTGGGTAGATGAGCATTTCAGCCCCTTTTAACGCCATTAAACGTGCGGCTTCTGGGTACCATTGATCCCAACAGACTAAAACGCCTAGTTTTCCCACACTGGTTTGAATCGGGTTGTATCCCATGTCGCCTGGGGTAAAGTAAAACTTCTCGTAAAACCCTGGGTCATCGGGGATGTGCATTTTGCGGTATTTGCCTGCTACGGTGCCGTCTTTTTCAAAGACGACGGCGGTGTTGTGATAAAGCCCTGCGGAGCGTTTTTCAAAAAGGGAAGTGACTAAAACGATCTTGTTTTCTTTGGCGATGCCTGACCAAAAAGCGATGTCTGCTTCCCAATTGCTTGCGAGGTCAAAACATTCAACATCTTCGTTAATGCAAAAGTAGCGGTCTTGGTGCAGTTCTTGCAGTACCACAAGCTCTGCGCCCTGGCTTGAAGCTTGGTGAATGAGTGACACGGTTTTGGCTATGGTTTCTTTGGCAGAGCCTTGAATAGCGTGTTGGATAAGCGCTGTTTTCATTAGATTGACCTTCTCTTGTAAAGTGATTTTATTCTACATTAATATGCTTTTAACACAAATTAATCTATTATCTTGATGATAACTATCAATTAGGAATAGAAATGATAATGCTATCGGAAATGAATCCAGGCGAGCAGGGCATCGTCAGTAAAATAGACGCTCAGGGTGAGCTTAAACAACGCCTTTTTTCTTTAGGGCTTCGCAAGGGAAGTCAGATCAAAATGAAAGCAAGTAGTATTTCTAAAAGTACGTTAGAAGTTGAAGTGGGAAGTACACTCTTAGCTTTACGTTATGAAGAAGCGAAAATGATTCAGGTAAGAGTATGAAAGAGTTTGTGATTGCCTTAGTGGGGCAACCTAATGTGGGTAAAAGTATGCTCATCAATGCCATTGCCGATGCAAGGCTTAGGGTTGGCAATTTTTCAGGGGTGACAGTTGAAAAAGCTGAGGTGCGTTTTGTAGCGCAAGGGCATAGCATTAAGATTGTTGATTTGCCTGGAACGTACTCTTTAAATGACTATACGCAAGATGAGCGAGTGACCAAAGAATTTTTGGAAAATGAGCCGTATGATTTGATTATTAACGTGGTGGACACCACCAATTTGGAGCGCAATCTTTTTTTAACGACACAGTTGTTAGAACTGGATAAAAAGATGATTGTAGCCCTTAATATGATGGATGAAGCACAAAAAGAGGGGATGTGCGTTGACCATGAGCAGTTAGGCTCCATCTTAGGCGTTCCTTGTGTCAAAGTTTCTGCAGCAACGAAAAAGGGCATCGGAAAGCTTTTAAACCGTGCGATTGATATGTTTCAGTTCCCCCATGAAAAATCAAAGTTAATTTACAGTGATGTGGTTGAGGAAGAAGTCGCAAAAATTGTACTTTTCTTAGAAGAAAAGCGCTATAAAAGTGCTTTTACATACCGTGATATTGCCTTAAAACTTTTGGAAGAAGATGTTAAAACGTATCATCAGATGCGAGATGAGCCTTTATGGTTGGAACTCTCTTTGATTTTAAAAGAGGCGTTGGAGCATCTGTATCTGCACCATGAGAGCAAAGATGTGAGTGAGATTTTTGCGCAAGAACGTGCGGCATTTGCTAAAGGTGCGGTGCTTGAAACCCTTACATGTAAAAAGTGTACGAGCTCCAATATGACTGAAAAAATTGATGCGATTTTAATTCACAAAGTATTTGGAATTCCCATTTTTGTTGTGTTGATGTGGAGTTTGTTTCAGTTAACCTTTGAGTTAGGTTCTATTCCTATGGAATGGATTGATATGTTTTTTGTGGCTTTGGGTGCGTATATTAAAACCATTTTTGGAGAGGGCGCTTTGGGGTCGTTGCTCGCAGATGGCGCACTTTCTGGCGTGGGTGCGGTGGTGATGTTCTTACCCAATATTGTTATTTTGTTTTTAGGTATTGCCCTTTTGGAAACCACAGGCTACATGGCACGGGTTGCGTTTTTGCTCGATGGCTTTTTTCATCGCTTTGGTTTGCATGGAAAGAGTTTTATTCCTTTAGTCACAGGTTTTGGATGCTCCGTTCCTGCGTACATGAGTGCACGAACGCTTAAAAACGATAAAGACAGACTCATTACACTTTTTATCATTGGATTTATGAGTTGTGGAGCGAAACTTCCTGTGTATGTGCTTTTCGTTGGAGCATTTTTCCCACAAGAACAAGCAGGTAATGTACTTTTTCTCATTTATATCGCAGGAGCGCTTGTCGGGCTGATTGCCGCAAAATTTTTAAAACGTTTTGTTTTTAAGGGAGTCGATGAACCCTTTGTGATGGAGATGCCAAAGTACCGCTTACCTTCTTTAAAGCTCATCTGGCATACGGTGGTGATTAAGGCGATTTTGTATCTGCAAAAGGCAGGAACCTTTATCTTAGCTGCTTCCATGCTGATTTGGTTTGCGAGTAATTATCCTAAATATCCAGAAATTGAAGCAGAGTATGCGCAAAAAATAGAATTAGCCCAAAGCGATGAAGCAAAAGCTAGTCTTGAAAACGAACAAGCCAAAGTGCTTTTAGAGAAGAGTTTTTTAGCGATGATTGGCAAATCAACCGAAGGGCTTTTTGCACCTATTGGGTTGGATTGGAAGATGACGGTGGCTTTAGAGAGTGGTTTGGCGGCTAAAGAGGTGGTGGTTTCAACCTTAGGGGTTTTGTATGCCTTAGGTGCTGAGGTTGATGAGGAGAGTGAGGGGTTGCTTGAGGTCATTCAAAAAGAGATTCCTTTTGCCTCTGCGGTTTCGTTTATTATTTTTGTGATGTTTTATTTGCCGTGTATGGCTGCTTCTATTGTCTTTGCTAAAGAGAGTGGAAGTTACAAATATTTGGCATATTTATTTGTGTTTACAACCATAATTGCGTGGGGATTGTCGTTTATTGGGTATCGTATAGCTCTTTACATGTAAAAAGGATTAATCCTCTTTTACATGTAAAGGTGAGTTAATTTCAGAGTCATCATAAGGGTCAAGGTGTGCGTTAATGACCCATTCTGCTTCAGGAGAGAGTTCTTTGATTTTCTCCTCAATCTTATCGCCTGCATAGTGGGCTCGAAGCAGAGAAATACCTGGGCTAAAGACTAGGTGTACATCGACAAAATGGGTATTGGCTGACTTACGTGTTTTTAAATTGTGAAAGTCACTAATCTCTTTTTCGTCTAAAATAATGCTTTGAATCTTCTGCACAATCTCTTTTTCTAACGAGGCATCGAGTAAGATATAAACCCCATCTTTAATCAGCTCATACGCAGAGTAGATAATATAGAGTGAAATAATCACACCCATAATGGCATCAATCATCTCAAATCCTGTTGCATGAATGGCAAGCAATGAGAGCAAAATAGCGCCA
This sequence comes from Campylobacterales bacterium, assembly GCA_016930915.1. Lineage (GTDB taxonomy): Bacteria > Campylobacterota > Campylobacteria > Campylobacterales > Sulfurospirillaceae > Sulfurospirillum. The sequence continues at coordinate 9,656 of JAFGFU010000020.1, read as the reverse complement.
TTGCTAAGCACATCCGTTTTGTAATGAAGTGCATCGGATTTTACCACCATACTATGGGTTTTTTTGGCTACATAATTTAAAAAGGCTACCAATGCAAGGGTTAAAATAAAGGAAATAAGCATCACGATAATAGAACTGCTTACATGTGAAAGTGCTTCAGGATAGAGTGCTTCAGGATAGAGTGCTTTTTTGAGTGCCGTATAAAAAATAAAAAGCCCTGACATACAAATAATCGTTCCCTCAATCACAGCAGCTAAGGCTTCGATTTTTCCTTTGCCATAATTAAAAGTTTGATTGGCAGGTTGTTCCGCTTTAGCAATGGCAAAGTAGTTAAAGGCTGAGACAATTAAATCTAAAACGGAGTCGATGGCAGAGGCTAAAACTGCCACCGAACCGCTTAAAAGTCCAATAAAAAGTTTAATCACAATTAAAAGTGTCGCTGTTGCGCTAGAGACGATGGTTGCTTTTTTTTGTAATGTCATTAGGCGTCATCTCGTTCTTTATAGATATTCATGGAAGCGCAATGCAAACTACCGTGCTCACGAATTAATACAGAAGATTCAACGCCTACTATTTCACGCATTGGAAAAAGATGTGTAAATGTTTCTAGCACTTGTGCATCGTAGGCATCGTTGTAGGTTGGAACAAGCACGGCATTATTAATAAAGACGAAATTCATGTAGGTAGCAGGAATACGGTGGTTGTTAAAGTATTTGGCAGAAGGTAGTGGGAGTGGAAGCAGATTATAGCCTGTTTTTTTGAGCTCTTTTTCCATCTTAGTAAGTTCGTCGTAGTGCTCGTCCTCTTTGTCGTAACATTTGACATACGCAATGGTGTTTTTATTGATAAAACGTGCTAGCGTGTCAATGTGTGAGTCAGTATCATCGCCCATCAGTGCGCCATGTTTTAAAATAATTAGCTTTTTAAGTCCAAAAAGTTTTTTGAGCGTTTTTTTAATCTCTTTTTTGGAAAGCTCAGGATTGCGGTTTTCCTCAAATAGACAATAGGCTGTTGAAAGCATCACGCCATGCCCGTTGCTATCGATACTTCCACCTTCTAGTACAAAATCTACATTTTTAAGTTTGCCTGTTAAGTAGCCTTTTTTAAAGAGTTGCTCGGTTATGGTGTTGTCTAAATTGGCTTCAAATTTATTACCCCATGCATTAAAGACAAAGTCGTAGGTTCGGCGTTTATGGTTTTTGTAGACATTAATGCCCCCAAAATCACGAATCCATGTATCGTTGGTTTGCATTTGAATCAGCTCAATGTTTTGCAAGTTTGGAAGAAGATTGGCAAGGGTGGTTTTATCTTCACAAATCACAAGGCATTTTTGAAAGCGAGCGATTTTGCCAATAAATTCGACATAGGTTCGATGAATCTCTTCAAGCGAGTGTTTCCAGTCACTTTCTTTTGGAGGAAATACAACAATAAGCGCCTCTTGTTCTTCCCATTCAGCAGGTATTCTTCGTTTCATTGGATTTCCTTCGTGTTTTGATAAGGGTCAAATTATACCAAAATGTGCTACTGTTTTTTTGGGCGAAACTAGATAAAATGGTGAAAACGACTCTTTACATGTAAAGGATATGTGTGCTACTTCGAGATAAAAACAATAAAAGCATTAAACACATTAACTTCATGGCGCTTCTTTTTGCCTTTTTGTTTGCTTTTGTTTCTGCTGGGTTTATTATTATCAACGAGTATCTCTCTTTTAAAACAGAAAATGAAACACTTAAAGTGCGTTATAAAGAGGAACAACATCAAAGCGCCTTAGCTAATTTACGCCTTTTAAGCGATATTGTCCGTTATCGTTTTGCACAAAGCAAGCAGGAAACAGAAGAGGTGATTGAGAAAAAAGTGGTGGAGGATGTTCGTGCATTAATGTCCAATCTTGCCCCGCATCATTATATTTTTATTCAAAAGAAAAATAACGAATTACTTTACGCTTCCAGTGAGTATCCTACTGAAACGCCCTTGAATGAGAGTGTTGTGCGAGAAAATTTTGAGCCTTTGGCGTTGGTTTTAGGTAGCGGTGTGAAGATGCAAGGTATTGAAGATGTTTTGGCAAATAATGAAAAAGCGTATGAAGATAAAATGATTGATTTTGTTTTGAAAATCTATATGCTGACACTTTTTTTGTATTTGGTGAGTACCATAGAGTACCGTTATGTCAGTGAATTAATGGGGCGAGAAATTCGCTTTATTATTGCCTCATTTAAAAAAGCTTCGCTCACTTATGAATTTATTGATACCCGTAAAATTAAGTTTAAAGAGTTTCAAGAAATTGTGAATCAAGCCAATGTGATGATTGAGCAGATTAAGAGTCAAAATAGCGCTTTAGTGGGCTTAAATAGCTCCCTTGAGGAGATTGTGGCGCAAAAGACACAAGAGCTTAAGGATTCGGTTTTGTTGACGCAAGAACTCTTAGAAAAGCAAGACCGTTTTGTTAAAAATGCTATTCATGAGATTAACACGCCCCTTTCAATCATTTTAATGAACATTGATTTGTACAATCTTAAATATGAAAAAAATCGTTATTTACTCAAAATTGAAGCAGCGGTGAAGGTTTTGGATAATATTTATGAAGATTTGGCGTACATTGTTAAAAAAGATACGCTGGTGTATGAAAAGAAGCTGATTGATTTTTCAAGTTTTGTTGCACAACGGGTTGAATACTTTGAAGATGTAGCAGAAGGTAACAAATTAACGATTGAGACGCAGATTGAGCCTGAGGTGTTTATTGTCTTTAATGAAACCGAGTTACAGCGCATTTGTGACAATAATATTTCTAATGCCATCAAATACAGCTATGAAAATCATTCTTTACATGTAAAGCTCTACGAGGCATCTCATAGCATTATTTTTGCGGTTGAAAATGATGGAGAAATTATTAAATCACCTGAGCGACTTTTTGATAGGTATTATAGAGAAGATGTGGCACGGGGAGGATTTGGATTAGGGTTGAATATTGTTAAAGAGATTTGTGATGCAAATGATGTCGATATTCGCATTGTCTCAGAGAATGATAAAACGCTTTTTGAATACTGCTTTAAAAAGGAGAAAGATGAAGATTTTACTGCTTGAAGATGAGAGTATGCTTAGAAGTTCCATTGAGGAGTATTTGGAAGCTTTAGGGCATAAAGTGCTCTCTTTTGGTAATGGAGAAGAAGCGTATGAAGCCATTAGGGGTGATGTTTTTGATTTGTTAATTTTAGATATTAATATTCCTAAGATGAATGGATTTTCTTTACTGAAATCACTCAATGAAATTGAACAGGCTTATCCGAGCATTTTTATCAGTGCCAATGTTAACATTGAAGACATTTCAAAGGCGTTTGAACTTGGGGCATATGATTATCTCAAAAAGCCGTTTCATCTTAAAGAGTTAGGACTTCGCATCGATAAAATCAAAAAAGCGTATGATGTTAAGAAGATGCAACACATTATTTTAAGTCCAAAATATGTCTTTTCCAAAGAGGAACAGATGCTTTTTTATAACAATAAAGAGCAACTCCTAACCAAAAAACAGTTACAAATTGTTACATTATTGTGTGAAAATGTAGGGGTGGTGGTGGACTTTGAAAAATTCCGTAGTTATGTCTGGAAAGATGAACCTATTGATAACGCCACAATTAGGGCTGAAATAAGCCGTTTTCGAAAGCTTCTTAAGGAGGATTTTATTATCAATCTCAAAGGTGTTGGTTATAAAATAGAGCGATATTATCCAGAGAAAAAAAGATAAATGTTACTAAATTACCCATATAAAAGATAGGTTTTTACAAAATTACACATAATTTTCAAATGCTACGATAATGCTATGTTGCTCTTTTAGAATGACCTTGTGACATTAAAAGCCGACCTTGAATTTTAAGGTCGGTCACAAACTTTAAGAAGGAGCATTTATGAGTGAAAATATCTACGATAAAGTCAAAACCAACCCAAAATTTGCAGAACTGGTGCAAAAAAGAAGTCGTTTTGCTTGGAAACTTGCCATTGTTATGCTAGTGGTTTACTACGCATTTATTCTTGTAATTGCTTTTTCTCCTCATCTTTTTGCAATTAAAATAGGTGAAGGTGTGACTACATGGGGTATTCCCATTGGTATTGGGGTTATTCTGATTGCTTTTGTATTAACAGGAATTTATACGCAAAGAGCCAATGGAGAATTTGATGAATTAACCCATCAAATTAAAGAAGAAGTAAGGGGTGTAAAATGAAATGGGGTATTTTATTTTTCACACTTTCGAGTGTCCTTTTTGCGGCAGATGCACAATTTAGTGGTAAACGTGACTTAAATGTCTCGGCGATTGTGATGTTTTTAATTTTTGTTGTGGCAACGCTGGGTATTACCTATTGGGCGGCACGTCGTACCAAAACAGCGAAAGATTTTTATACCGCTGGTGGAGGTATTACAGGCTTTCAAAATGGTTTAGCTATTGCTGGGGATTATATGTCCGCAGCGTCGTTTCTTGGAATTTCAGGCTTAGTTTACATGAAAGGTTTTGATGGTTTAATCTACTCCATTGGCTTTTTAGTCGGTTGGCCAATCATCCTTTTCTTGGTGGCTGAACAGCTTAGAAACTTGGGTAAATACACCTTTTCAGACGTGGCATCGTACCGTTTGAAGCAAACACCTATTCGTACCCTTGCCGCATCGGGTTCATTGGCTACGGTTGCACTTTATTTGATTGCGCAGATGGTGGGTGCGGGACAGTTGATTCAAATCTTATTTGGTATGGATTATGAGTATGCGGTTGTTATGGTGGGCATTTTGATGATACTTTATGTAACATTTGGTGGAATGCTTGCTACCACATGGGTTCAAATCATTAAAGCCGTTTTATTGCTCTCAGGTGCAACATTTATGGCGATTATGATTATGTACAAAGTTGGATTTAGTTTTGAGAGCTTGTTTGCTAAAGCGGTTGAGCTTAAAAAAACAAATGCTATCATGGCTCCTGGTGGCTTGGTAAGTGATCCTATTTCTGCCATAAGTTTAGGCATTGCGCTTATGTTTGGAACAGCGGGTCTTCCGCATATCTTGATGCGTTTCTTTACGGTGAGTGATGCCAAAGAAGCACGAAAATCGGTCTTTGTTGCGACAGGGTTTATTGGGTATTTTTACATCTTAACGTTCATCATCGGTTTTGGTGCGGTGGTCCTTTTAACAGGCAATCCTGAGTACCTTGATACGGTAAAAGGTGGGATTATTGGTGGTGGCAATATGGCGGCGATTCATACAGCCCATGCGATTGGTGGTAACATCTTTTTAGGATTTATCTCCGCAGTGGCATTTGCAACCATTTTGGCAGTCGTTTCAGGCTTAACATTGGCAGGTGCAAGTGCAGTCAGTCACGATTTGTATTCTAATGTTTTTGCCAGAGGTAGAGCTGATGAGGTTACTGAGATGAAAGTTTCAAAATACTCTACGATTGCCTTAGGAATTTTGGCCATTATTTTAGGTATTGCGTTTGAGAAACAGAACATCGCATTTATGGTTGGACTTGCGTTTGCGATTGCAGCAAGTGCAAACTTCCCAATCCTTTTCTTGTCGATGTTTTGGGGTAAGCTTACCACTAAAGGCGCTGTTTGGGGTGGAGGTTTAGGCCTTTTAACAGCGGTGGTTTTGGTTGTGTTAAGTAAAGCGGTTTGGGTGGATATTTTAGGCTATAAAACAGCTATTTATCCTTATGGAAACCCAGCGATTTTCTCTGTCACGATAGCGTTTGTTGGTATCTGGTTGTTTTCTTTGATGGATAAGAGTGAAGATGCCAAAAGAGAACATGCAGCGTATGAGCATCAGTTTATTCGCTCACAAACAGGTATTGGTGCGGAGGGTGCATCAAGCCACTAATGCTTTGGTACTCACAGGCAAGGTCTATGCCTGTGAGACTTTTGTCAAAACATGATTGATGCCAGTCGCGTTTCGTTAGAAGTCTAATATTATTGAAAGGATAGAAAAAATGTCACAACTTTTTGAACCAAACAGAGCGTTAAGTAAACAAGCGCGTATTAAAAATATGTGTGAGTATAAAGAGCTTTGTATTCAAGCCGATGAAGATTTTGAAGGGTACTGGGATAAATTAGCCCGTGAGAAAATTGAGTGGTTTAAGCCTTACGATAGGGTACTTAATGAAGATAATGCTCCCTTTTATAAATGGTTTGAAGGTGGAAAACTCAATGTAACCCACCAATGTTTAGGGCGTCATCTTAACTCACGTAAAAACAAAGCGGCTATTATCTGGGAGGGTGAAGATGGAACTCGACGCATCATCACGTATCTTCAACTTTTTTATCGTGTGAATCGTTTGGCAAATTTATTGCGCAATAAATTTGGAATTCAAAAGGGTGATAGGGTTGTTTTGTATATGCCAATGATTCCAGAAGCGGCATTTGCGATGTTGGCGTGTGCTAAGATTGGAGCAATTCACTCGGTTGTTTTTGGTGGATTTTCCGCTGATGCGCTTAGAGATAGAGTTCAAGATGCACAGGCAAAATTGGTGATTACCGCTGATGGTGCGTTTCGTCGTGGTAAGCCTTATATGCTTAAACCAGTCGTAGATGAGGCACTTCGTGAGGGGTGTGAGTGTTGTGAAAAGGTATTGATTGTTCAGCGTAATTTTGAAGATATTGAGTATGTTCGTGGTCGAGACTATGTTTACAATGAAATTATCATGAACGAATCACAGTATTGTGAGCCTGAATGGATGGACGCTGAAGACCCGCTTTTCTTGCTTTACACTTCTGGTAGTACAGGAAAACCCAAAGGAGTCCAACACTCTAGTGCGGGGTATATTTTATGGGCGCAATACACGATGGAACATGTTTTTGATGTGAAAGAAAACGATACGTTTTGGTGTACGGCGGATGTGGGTTGGATTACAGGGCACACGTACATTGTTTATGGACCACTTGCAATGGGTGCGACGACCATTATGTATGAGGGTGTTCCAACCTTTCCTGATGTAGGCAGATGGTGGAGTATGATCGAAGAGCACCGTGTGAATCAGTTTTATACTGCACCCACAGCCATTCGTTTGCTGCATAAAGAAGGAGCCGATGCGCCTAGCAAGTATGATTTAAGTTCGTTAAAAGTTTTGGGAACGGTGGGTGAGCCAATTAATCCTGATGCGTGGATGTGGTACTATGAGCAAATCGGTGGAGGCAAATGCCCGATTGTCGATACATGGTGGCAAACGGAGACGGGTGGGCATATGATTACGCCACTTCCAGGGGCTACTCCGATTAAACCAGGCTCTGCAACATTCCCACTTCCAGGTATTAAAGCGGAGATTATTGATGAAAATGGTAATCCAACACCCAAAGGTGAAAAAGGATTCTTGTGTATTACCAAGCCTTGGCCATCCATGATTCGAAATATCTGGGGGGATAGTGATCGTTTTGTGAAGTCTTACTTTGGGGATTGTAAAAAAGATGGTAAACCTGTTTATTTCTCAGGCGATGGTGCGATGTACGATGATGATGGCTACATCGTTATTACAGGTCGAACCGATGATGTTATCAATGTTTCAGGTCATAGAATTGGAACGGCTGAGATCGAAGCCGTCTTGGGTCACCATGAAAACGTGGCTGAAGTTGCCGTTGTTGGACGACCTGATCCGATTAAAGGTGAGGGCATCTTTGCGTACATCGTCATTAAGGGTACCGATAGCATTAGCGAAGAGGTGTATATGATTCAAGAGCTTAACAAGCTCATCGTAAAAGAAATTGGAAATATCGCAAAACTGGATGCCATTCGTTTCGTTCCAGGGCTTCCAAAGACACGAAGTGGAAAGATTATGCGTCGTATTTTACGCTCGATTGCGAAAAAAGAGCCTATTACGCAGGATATTTCAACTTTAGAAGATCCAAGTATTGTGGAGAAAATCCAAAACCTCGTTCAATTCTAATGCATCAAAGCGGTTACATGTAAAATGTGACCGCTCCTTTTTTTTCTCTTTCCCCAGTAAAAATGTCCCCCAAAAATGGTATGATAATCACACAGACTTCAATTATTTAGAGGAACATAACCTATGGCATTGCATATTATCAACCAAGCGCACGATCAAAAAAAAGCCGTCAATGACGCAATGCGTTACCCCAATTTAGAGACAATGATTAGCGTGCCTTTGGGCATTGGCGAGTTTTACGGGGCGTGCAAGGATTATCCAATTTTATTTACCAAAAATCAAGAGGGGGATTGGCTTGCCATCGCTTTACTGGGATTTAACGATAAAAACGTCTATTTGGATGAGAATCGTCGCTTTAAAAAAGGAAAATACTTGCCTGCTTTTTTAAGACGTTATCCGTTTAGTTTGGTTGGAAATGAGGCTAAAGAGGGCTTTTCTTTAGGCATTGAAGAGGAGGCTTTGGAAGAATTGAGCGCATCCAATCAAGCACGAGCTTTGTTTAAAGAGGATAAAACACCCAGCGAGCTGAGCAAAAACACGTTGGATTTTCTGATACATGTTCAAAGCGAATTGCACGCATGCAGTGCGTTCATTAAAGATTTATATACGTGGGGACTTTTGGTGGAAAAGAGTGCTACTGTTTTGGATGAAGAGGGTAAATCCCATACGATTAACGGCTTTTTCACGCTCAATGAAGAAAAACTGAACCACCTAAGCGAGAAGAAAAAACTTGACATCTGCAAAAAAGGAGCGATGCCTTTTATCACAGCGCATCTCATTTCACTGAGCAATATCAGGCGATTGGGATTATAGGCTTATTAGCGTTTACATGTAAATGTAGACGCTTTTTATAAAGACGTATTGTAAAAATATTTGCGCTCTTTTTTAAGTTGAATCGGGAAAATCCCATAGCACTCTTTAAAGGCTTTGCTAAAGTGACTGAGGCTTTTGTAGCCTACATGTAAAGCTGCTTCTTGTACACTCATGTCATTATGCTCGAGAAGATTCTTTGCTTCTGCTAAGCGATGGGCATGAAGCATTCCGTACGGTTGTTGCAGAGGCTTAATCGGTCTTTTTTATGCCGCGATTCCTGCGATTTCAAGTGCCTTAATTGCCGATAAAGTCTATGCGCAAAACCGTACGGGGTATATGGGATTTTTTATTTTAGATACTCTAGCGTTAGAGGCAAATGAAACGGCAAAGGTGACAGGCATTATTTTATCACTGCTGGGGATTTGTTTTATTGTGGCGCAAGTACTTGTCTCCAAAGTCAAAGGATGTACCCCTCAAACGTGGTTGCGTCTGGGTGGAAGTATTGCAGCGCTTGGTTATGTTTTGATTTCATTAAGCCATACGGTGATTCCTTTAGGACTTGGATTTTGTATCGCTACATTTGGAATGGGATTTATTTTCCCTGCCTTTCAAGCACTTGCTGCCAATAATGTTAGTGAGCTAGAACAAGGTGCTGCTGCTGGAACGGTCTCTTCAGCGCAAGGGATGGGAATGATTGTAGGACCGATGGTTAGCACTTTATTATATAAAATTGACCCCATTGTTCCTTTTGTTTTTGCTGCAATTGCCTTTGCGCTTTTAGTTTTGTTTGCGTCGAGAAAAGTTCAGGTTGAATCAGAGCCCTCTTTGGTCTAGAGAAGGGTTTACTTAATGTGAACAATACATTTGGCAGTGTTTATGTGTCCTAAATTAAAATTTCTTTATTTTTGATAAATATTATTAATTTCATACAAAATT
>JAFGFU010000019.1 GCA_016930915.1 Campylobacterales bacterium | reverse complement strand
GTACGTGGCGGTAGGGTAAAAGATTTACCAGGTGTTAAGTATCATATCGTCCGTGGTGCACTTGATACTTCAGGTGTTGCAAAAAGAACGGTGTCTAGAAGTAAATACGGTACCAAAAGACCAAAAGCTAAATAAATTTAACCACAGGTGATGTCCGTTGTTTTGACATCATTTGAGTAAAATTTTCTAAAATTTGAAGGAAAAATAATGAGAAGAAGAAAAGCTCCCGTAAGAGAAGTATTACCTGATCCAATTTATAATAATAAAGTGATTACAAAGTTTATCAATGCGTTGATGTATGATGGTAAAAAAAGTGTTGCAACCAAAGTATTTTATGGTGCATTGGAATTAGCTGAAAAAAGAAGTGGAACTTTAAAAGGTATTGAGATTTTTAATACAGCTATGGATAATGTTAAGCCTGTCATGGAAGTAAAAAGTAGACGTGTAGGTGGTGCAACATATCAAGTTCCAGTAGAAGTAAGACCTGCAAGACAACAAGCATTGGCTCTTAGATGGTTGGTTTCTTATTCACGTAAAAGAAGTGAAAGAACCATGGTTGAGAGGTTGGCAAATGAACTTTTAGATGCGGCTAATAGCAGAGGCGCAACATTTAAGAAAAAAGAAGATACTTATAAAATGGCAGAAGCAAACAAAGCGTTTGCTCACTATCGCTGGTAGAATGATGATGAGAGCGAAACACTGTTTGCGCTCTCTCTCATTTCTCAATTTTTACCCCTACTACATTTAAGGAAACGACAATGGCAAGAAATACCCCTATAAGCATGGTACGTAATATCGGTATTGCTGCGCACATCGATGCCGGTAAAACCACAACAACAGAAAGAATCCTTTTTTATACCGGAATGTCTCATAAAATTGGTGAAGTACATGATGGCGCTGCAACAATGGACTGGATGGAACAAGAGAAAGAAAGAGGTATCACCATTACTTCTGCTGCGACTACATGTACATGGAAAGACCACCAAATTAATATTATTGACACCCCAGGCCACGTTGACTTCACTATTGAAGTTGAGCGTTCTATGCGTGTTTTAGATGGTGCAGTTGCTGTTTTTTGTGCTGTTGGTGGTGTTCAGCCTCAGTCTGAAACGGTATGGAGACAAGCAAATCGCTATCAAGTTCCACGAATGGTTTATGTCAATAAAATGGACCGTGTTGGAGCAAACTTTTATAATGTTGAATCACAAATCAAAACACGTTTGAAAGCGAATCCAGTGCCAATCCAAATTCCTATTGGTGCAGAAGATACCTTCAAAGGTGTTGTTGATCTCGTTGAGATGAAAGCACTGGTTTGGGATGATGATGCTGCAATGGGTTCAAACTATCAAGTGGTTGAGATTCCAGCAGAGCTTGCGGATAAAGCAAAAGAATACCGTGAAAAAATGGTTGAAGCTGTCTCTGAAACCAGTGATGCATTAATGGAAAAATACCTCGGTGGCGAAGAGCTCACTAAAGAAGAGATTAAGGCAGGTATTAAAGCGGGATGTTTAGCAATGACATTTATCCCTATGATTTGTGGAACATCGTTTAAAAACAAAGGTGTTCAACCGATGCTAGATGCTGTTGTTGATTATATGCCAGCCCCTACTGAAGTGCATGCGATTAAGGGTGAGTATGAAGATGGACGTGAGTGTGTCGTTGATTCAACCGATGAGGGTGAGTTTGCAGCGCTTGCATTTAAAATTATGACCGATCCATTCGTTGGTCAGTTAACCTTCGTTCGTGTTTACCGTGGTTCATTGGAAAGTGGAAGTTATGCATACAATACCACCAAAGATAAAAAAGAGAGAATTGGCCGTCTTCTTAAAATGCATGCAAACAAAAGAGAAGAGATTAAAGTACTTCACTCTGGAGAGATTGGTGCGGTTGTAGGTCTTAAAGATACTCTTACAGGAGATACACTTGCAAGTGAAAAAGATCCTGTAATCTTAGAGAGAATGGTATTCCCAGATCCTGTTATCTCTGTTGCGGTTGAGCCTAAAACTAAAGCAGATCAAGAGAAAATGGGTATTGCACTTCAAAAATTGGCTCAAGAAGATCCAAGTTTTAGAGTTGAAACTGATGAAGAGAGTGGTCAAACTATTATTTCTGGTATGGGTGAGCTTCACTTAGAAATTCTTGTTGATCGTATGCTCAGAGAGTTTAAAGTAAGTGCAGAAGTGGGTCAACCACAAGTTGCTTACCGTGAGACCATCCGTGCAACAGTTAATCAAGAGTACAAATACGCAAAACAATCAGGTGGTCGTGGTCAGTATGGTCACGTTTATCTTAAACTTGAGCCACAAGAGCCTGGTTCTGGTTATGAATTTGTTAACGATATCAAAGGTGGTTCGGTTCCTAAAGAATACATCCCAGCGGTTGATAAAGGTATTAAAGAAGCACTTCAAAGCGGTGTTCTCGCAGGTTATAAAGTGGAAGACGTTAAAGTTACACTTTATGATGGAAGTTACCATGAGGTTGACTCTTCTGAGATGGCGTTTAAACTCGCTGCTTCAATGGGCTTTAAAGAGGGTTGTCGTAAGGCAAAACCGGTTATTCTTGAGCCAATTATGAAAGTGGAAGTTGAAACACCTGAGGACTTTATGGGTGATGTTATCGGTGACCTTAATAGAAGACGTGGACAAATCAACTCTATGGACGATAGAAGCGGTAACAAAATCGTTAACGCATTCTGCCCATTGGCTGAAATGTTTGGTTACTCAACGGATCTTCGTTCTCAAACACAAGGTCGTGCGTCTTATTCTATGGAATTTGATCACTATGATGAAGTTCCAAGAAACGTTGCAGACGAAATTATTAAAAAACGTAACGGTTAATCCTTTACATGTAAAGAGTCTCAGGACTCTTTACATCTCTTTTTTCACTAATATCTCCTAAACGCATTTTTTACTAAATGAATGAAAAATAATATTTTGAGTCATAACTATCAACAATAAATCGCTATAATCTCGCGTTTTGGATTAGACTATTTCTCGTAAAGGTTAAAATGTGATAGATATAAAACACCTCAGTAAATACTTTAACGATCAAAAAGTTTTAGATGACATCACTTTACATGTAAACGCAGGTGAAATATTTGCTATTGTTGGGCATAGCGGTGCTGGAAAATCAACACTACTTCGTTGTATTAATGGCTTGGAAGGTTTTAGTGAGGGTAGCGTGAATGTATTGGGGCAAGAGGTTAAGCACTTAAACGAAAGTGGCCTTGGAGCATTACGCAGTCAAATTGGTATGATCTTTCAAAACTTCTCTTTACTTAATCAAAAAAATGTGTATGACAATATTGCACTTCCAATGAAAGTTTGGGGGTACAGTAAAGAGAAGATTCAAAGAAGAGTCAATGAACTTTTAAAACTTGTAGGGCTAGAAGCTAAAAAATTTGTTTACCCTAAAGAGCTCAGTGGTGGACAAAAACAGCGTGTTGCGATTGCTAGAGCATTAACCCTTAATCCAAAAATTCTCCTCAGTGATGAAGCGACATCAGCACTTGATCCTAATACCACGAAATCTATTTTAGAGCTTTTACAAGAGATTAACACGCAATTGGGTGTTACCATCATCATCGTTACCCATGAAATGGATGTTGTTAAAAAAGTGGCATCTCGTGCCTTGCTTTTAGAAGATGGCAAAGTGATTGGACTTGGGCGCATTGAAGAGCTCTTTTTAAGACCCGATGAAAAGATGATGCGATTTTTGGGAGAGGATGAAGAACTCCCACAAGAAGGGGTAAATATAAGGCTCTTTTTCCCAAGCAATGTCTCGTATCAGCCTATTGTAACTCAAATGGCAAGAGCGTTGAATCTTAATTTTAACATTGTCTGGGGGAAACTTGAAAAACTCAATGACCATGTGGTTGGCTCACTGGTTATTAATATAGATGAACACAATGCACGTTTAATTACTGCCTATTTACAAGATAAAACTGAAGTGATTTGGGAGATACTTTAACATGGAACAATCTATCCTCAATTTTTATGAAAAATCTATGAGTATGAAGCAGGTTTTGATAGATGCTGTGATTGAGACACTGACGATGAGTCTTGTTTCAACGCTTCTTGCTACACTTATTGGGTTTATATTGGCTATTGTCTTAATTGTTACAGATAAAAATGGCATATCTCCGCATCGTTATACCTATAAAATTTTAGATGTCGCAATCAACATGCTACGTTCCTTCCCTTTCATTATCTTAATTATTGTCCTCTTTCCTGTGACAAAATTTTTAGTAGGAAAGCATACTGGAACCTTTGCGATGATTGTCCCTCTCACTATTGGAACAGCACCTTTTATCGCACGAATGATTGAAGGGGCTTTTAAAGAGGTTGACAGAAGTGTCATTGAGGCGGCAAAGTCTTTTGGAACCAATAAATTGCAAATTATTTTTAGGGTTTTACTGCCTGAAGCATTTCCTAGCATTATTTCTGCCATTACGCTCTCGTTAATTATCATTATTGGTTTTTCAGCCATGGCAGGAACCGTTGGCGGTGGCGGTCTTGGTGCAGTGGCTATGAATTATGGTTATTATCGTTTTGATGGTACCTATATCTTTTGGACGGTTTTTATTTTGATTGTATTGGTTCAAATATTTCAAAGTCTAGGGGATTTTCTTTATAAAATAGTGAAGCATTGATTTTCAGATAAGATGCACAATTCAGTCTCTTTTAATGCGAAAGACGTTACGATTTTATAAATGCTTAGTAAGTAAAGAGATTTACTAAAGATTTAGTTATTTTAAGGAGTACAGATGTATAAAAATTTAGGCGTGATTTTAGTGGGAGCACTATTGACATTCAGTGGTTGCAGTGGTGATAAAAAAGTTGAAGATAAAACAGTTGTAAAAGAAGATAAGAGTGCAAAAACAATTATTGTAGGGGCAACTCCCGTGCCACATTCTGAAATATTGGAAATCGTAAAACCTCTTTTAGCCAAAGAAGGCTACACGCTTGAGATTAAAGTATTTAATGATTATGTGATTCCAAATAAAGTCACAGATAGCGGTGAAATTGATGCAAATTTCTTTCAACACACACCTTACCTTGTTGAGTTTAATAAAAATCAAGGCACAAAGTTAGTAAGCGTTGCCAATATTCATATTGAACCAATCGGTATCTATTCTAAAAAAATTAAATCGCTCTCTGAGTTAAAAGACGGCGATAGCGTTGCGATTCCCAATGATCCAAGCAATGGCGGTAGGGCTTTAGATGTTTTAGCCAGTGCTGGACTGATCAAACTCAAAAATGTTGAGCTTAAAACAAAACTTGACATCGTTGAAAATCCAAAAAATCTTACCTTTACAGAGCTTGAAGCGGCACAACTTCCTCGTGTAATTGAAGACTTTACACTTGCCGTTATTAACACAAACTACGCACTTCCAGCGGGTCTAAATCCTAGCAGCGATGCGCTTGCGTTAGAGTCGGCTAATTCACCGTATGCGAATATTCTTGTGGTAAAAGCAGGTAATGAGAACAGCAATAAAACAAAAGCACTTCTCAAAGCGGTTAAATCCGATGAAGTGAAAAAATTCATCGTTGAAAAATATAAAGGTGCTATTGTTCCAGCATTTTAATAAACAGAGATTCTTACTTAAAGTGTATCGTCAGGTACACTTTAAGCCTTCTTCTTTTAGGTTTCCTAAGTCTATTTTTGTTATAATTCCCGCCACTTAAAATATCTGCAATGTCCCCATAGCTCAGCAGGATAGAGCGCAGAATTCCTAATTCTGAGGCCGTGCGTTCGAATCGCGCTGGGGACACCAAAATGCCTTTTCAATGCTTTTCAAACTGTTGCTATCTATACGTAAAACTTCGATTTTATAGGGTTTTGTGTTATCATTCCATTTCTAAGCTTTGCTATGTGTTGCATTTTTTTAATCACGCAATAAGTAACGCAAAATATTCAATAGGATTTTTATGGGGAGAATTACAAAACCATTAAGTGATGCAGAGGTTAAGAGAGCAAAGCCACTTGATAAAGAACATGTCCTTTATGATTGTACAACCGTTTTTAAAATGATAGTAATTTGAATTTAAAATGATAGTAACATGGATATAAAAACCATTTTCACCAAATAAGGTTACATTTCAAATACAAAAAATAAACTTCTATTCTTTTATATCTAAACTGAATAACTGGTGTTTCTGATCTATCTTTCTAACTATTACTTCATACTCTTCACCATCTTCTAAAAATTCCCCATATCTATCAGTAAAATCAAAAGCGGGGACGTCGTCTTCCTCTACAAGGCGACATGAATCACCATCTCGTTCGCATTTTGTTTTAAAGCTAATGACTACAGATTCCTCCATAATATTTCTCCTTATTTTTTTTGTAATATCATACCAAATAATTATACTGGCTCAATAAATATACAATAAATGAGTAAGCGCCGAAGCGCCTACCCTTTGATGATAACTTCTTTGGCTACCTTTTGACTCGCTCCACGTAAACTATAACGCGTAGACACCTCAATGATCTCATAATCCTTGTATAGGTCTCTAACGACCTCACAATCATTATACGATAGTATGAACTTCCCTTTGATAGTTTTAAGAATGTTAGCAAGCTCTATATGCTGATTCATTCCAAAGCCTTGAGGTGTTTTATAGTAGCTTTCTGTACCAATGTATGGTGGATCAAGATAAAAGAGCGTGTCGTCATGGTCATAGGTCGTAATGAGCTTTTTAAAGTCCATATTCTCGATGCAAACACCTTGCAGTCTCTTTGACCAGACACAAAATTCACGATCTAAATTTCTTATTCTTGGTTTTGATCCACGAGGCATGGCAAAGTCCATACCTTTAGACCCAAAGCTTTGAGTGAGAAGATAGTAGTAGAACACAGCACGCTCTATATCGTTACGTGGCTGAAGCTTTTTATGTTTGATACGAGCGAATATCTCTCTTGAGACAAACATACGGTTTAGATAGAACTGGAGTGATTGAGGGCGCTTTTGAATCTGAAGGTGTAAATTGACAAGGTCGCTGTTGATGTCATTGACAACTTCAATCTTGGAGCGAGGCTTTCGGTAGAAGACGTTTAGAGCTCCTCCAAAAACCTCACAATATCTTTGATGCTCAGGGAAATGAGCGATAATTTTATCGGCAAGTTTTGACTTACCTCCGACCCACGCAAACGGGGCAACTTTAGGGATACGTTGATACTCTCCTAGTCTCTCCATGAAAACCTTTCATTTTGTAATATTTTCAGGGTTTTTCCTAAAAATAGTTTAGAATTTGGTTGCAAGGAGTTTGGGACGACTTGTTAGGCAGAGGAAACTCTGCCTATTTACTGGCACTTTTTAACTTTTGCCCTTACTTTTTCGTTATCTTCTTTCATAATTAGATAATTACCGTATGACCACTCAGATTGTTCAAGCTCTTCGCCCTTTTGAAACGTTTTAGGCGTAATGACAGGCATAGGGTCTAACTCAGGAATGCACCTTTGAGGTACATTAACGAACTGGTCGATCTGTGGCGGTTGAGGCTGATCGACACCGCATCCACTACCAAGAACGGCTATTAAGAAAAGCACGAGCATTATCGCAAGATGTCGCATTTTGATCTCCTTTCCAGTTTTTTACCTCTTCTTTGAAGTCTCGGTATTTTTTGCTGATCTCTGTGAGCTCTGCGTTGACCTCTTTCAGATTTTTGTCTGTGTCTGTTTTGTTAGCGGCGATGGTTGCATTTTGTACTTCAATCTCCGCTTTTTTAAGGCTAACTTTCTCTTGAAGCTCTTTGATCGTAGCCTCTTTCTTGGTGAGCTCATTGCCTTGTGTCTTAATGGTTGCATCTTTCTCTTTTTGTTCTGATCGAAACGATACCTCTTCTTTCAATGTGAAAAGGCTCATAGCGATCAGTAAGCCAGCTAAAAGAATGCTAACGCCTTTCCAAAGACTACCAGTACCTAAAGCTAAGATTGTCTTTAACGTCTCCATACTGCCTCCCTAATGTGTAAATATTTTGTGAATACTCGTAGTTGATGTCGCAATTATTTCGGGTCTGAACCTTTCCACTTTTTAACGTAAAATGCGAGTTTCCCCTCGTGCATTGCGCTTTTGCTTTCGCCCAATCTTCCAAACCCGCTTTTTTAATCTCTTTAAGTACCCAATCACCGCCGTTATAGCGTTGGTAAGTTATCCAAAGCGGTCGTCCTATTACATGTAGGTGTCGCATGATGACCGCTTGCGCTCTTAGGCTTCCTTGAAGACTTCCAATCTCTGTAATACCCTGTTTATCTAAAACAGGCTTCCACCATCGGTAGGTAATTTGCGCTACGCCTTGTGAGCCTACCCCATCGTTGCTGATGCTTGCCCTGCACCCGCTTTCTTGCTCAAGCTGTGCAATGGCATACTGATAAGGGAAATTCACTCCAAACTCTTTAAAATGGGCTACTCGTACCTTTTGAGTAAGCATCGCACAACGCTCTAATGCAAAGAGATTAACCGCCAACAGCGTAGCTAAAAATAATAACCGCATACAGCGCTATTCTCCCAACATTCTTAGGCGTAAAATTAGGCGTATAACCCCATTCTACTTTTCCGAGTAAAATCCGCCCTGCAATGTAGGCATGGATAAGCCCAAAATTGACCTGTACCATCTTTGAGAGCATAAGCTCTGCAAAAGAGTACCCCTCCCCAAAAACCTGCAGCATAATTACCGCAAGACACATGACCGCCAATGCCGCTTCAAACCATAGTTTTTTCATTTTTATCCTTTACATGTAAAAAATTAAACACCCGTCTAATCACATAATTACGTCCAATACTTGAGATTGTAAAAATGACTACAATCACAAAAGAACTCTTCAGGCTTTGAGGCATTCCAAACAATGGGAACACATAGTAAGCCAATACTAGGCTCACGAGAAAACCACTTGCTGTATTTGCCAAGCTCTCCATGAATGAAGCTCTTTTACTCTGCATCTTCTCTCCTAATTTTCAAATTCAACATTGATGGTGTACCCATTATCTCCCCAGGTATGTTTGACTTGTTGTACATCAAAGCCATTGCCCCATTTTGCGTTCGGAAGGTTTTTTATCGTGAGATTTCCTCCAGCGACGATGTTCATTCCCTCATAGTCGAACCCACCTCGCACAGTGCCCTTGTTCTTTTTGTTAAGTTCTGCTTTGAGCTTAACCATTGCTTCTGCTTCGCTTTGAAATGTCCCTCTAACGTTCAATGCTGGCGATCCACTTCCCACCGATACCGATACGACTTTATTCTCTTTGGTACTTTGCCATGAGGCGACTCCTGAGTTGTAAAGTGTCTTATCGAGCTTCTCAAGGTAAAGATTGTCCGTAAGGTCTGCATCGATTGTAAATGTTGGTAATTCACTCTCTTTGTCACCACCTTTTTTGGGACGAAAGAGGATCGTGTCATTCTTGATCGCAAAGGTTGCTCCAATGTCAGAAGCGATCTTACGCATAAAGTCAATATCGCTTTGATCATCTTGACTTAAGTGTAAAAACATAAGATCGTAAAAGCTATTTTTGACACCAAGATCATTACGCTTGGCGATTTTTTGAAGGACTTGATCTAACGAAACATTTTCATAACTTTGTGTGCGCTTTTCTTTGATTTGAGTGCTAAAATTCACAGGCGTTCCCGTGATACTTACCACCTTTGTTTGGTACTCTAAGCGAGACTTCAAAACGCTAAAAGAGCCGATATACCAAAGGTTTTCCTCAAACCCTAGCCACACTTTTAGGATGTCTTTGTACTCAGGGGGTGCGAAATTCTCTCCATGAAAGCGAATCTTAAAGCCATCGGCTTCATTGTCTTTTGCATCGGTGTATTCAATGCCTAAGATATACTTCTTTAATGAGGTAGTGACATCCTTACCATTGACGATTAGCTTGTAGCTTGGTTTTTTGATTATTGCCATAGGCTCACCCCATCGCTTTCGCTTTCTTTTGTAGCTGTATAGGTAGGAAGATAGACCTTGTCTCCAGCATCTAAGATAGTTTTTGACATGAGATGCGCATTGGCAAGCATGACCATGTTGAGAGGCTCAAGCGTTCCATAATAGGTATAGACGATCGTGTCTAAGCGATCATTTTGAGATGCGACAACGTGCTTCATTCTCGCACCCTTTTCAACTCGACATTAAAACCAACCGTTACGTTTACGCCATCGTCCAAAAAGAGGCTTAGATCCTCTTTGATTTTTGTGATCTTAAAGTCTCCCATGACTTTGCCATAACCGTAGATGAATGGTACGGATTGCTTTAGATCGGCGATGGCAAAGAGACGCGCCAATGGGTCAAGCCCTCCCTTTGTGGTGAGGATAGTGCCTGTGATGCCAAGCTCTTCGATGTCTTTGCCCACACTCTGCTCACCCGTGTAGTAGTTCACTTTTGGAATTTCAGCAAAGCTGTACTCTTTGGTATGGCTTAACGTATCAAAAGACTTTTTATCTAATGAAAATGTAAAATCCCCGATCATCGCCATAATCCTAGTCATGGTAGCTCCTATCGGCTTGATCACGATTTATTTCTCTTAGGGCTTTTCGTACTTGTTCATCGATCTGTGCTTGCGTACGGCTTGCCTCTTCTGGTGAGCTAAAGTTTGGATTTTGAATCGTGACACTTACACTGTTTGAACTTGCTCCTTGAGCTGGGATATTCCCAGCTTTTGCCATTATGTCTGCACCTGGTGTTTTTTGTTCTGGTTGTGTTTGAGCTGTATTGGTTTCTATACCAAAGAACGCCTTGATGCCACCTACTGTATCCATGATCCATTGGAATTTTCCACCGATCCAATTAAAAAGTGAACCAAACATATTCATGGCACCTTGAACGATTGAACCAAAAATTTCACCAATATTAAATGATTGAAAAACCCATGAAAAAGCTTGACTTAACCAATTTAAAAGCGGTTCAAATTGTGCGTAAATAGCCGTAGCCGCACCACCTAAAAGATCGGCGAGCCACGTTCCAAAAGAGACAAACCATCCTTTTAAGGTATCCCAGTTTGCGATGATCAGCGTTGCTGCTCCAGCAATAAGAGCAGCTCCAGCAATGATCCATCCAAATGTGACCATGGATGTGATTCCAAGCACACCTAAAACAGTTGTAAACATAGACACGGCGATGGCAGCTGTACCAAGTCCTCCAGTAAGTGCCACAAAACCAACAAGCGCACCACCCAAGAACTTTGTGACCATTGGGTGCTCTTGTGTAAAGTCTGCTAAAGCGGCGGTTGCTTCACCTAGAAAGTTTGTGACCGATTTAAGCTCAGGAGCGATTCCTTCACCTAGAAATGCCAAGAGGTTTGAAAAAGTACCCGTTAGTGCTTCCCATGTATTGCGAAGCGACTTTGTAGAATTACCCACACGCATATTAAGATCAGCTTGCTCTTTGAGCTTTTTATTGAACTCATCAATACCCCTGGTTCCTTTTTGGATCAGAACGTTTGCCATTGATGCGGCTTCGCCTTTACCAAAAAGTGATTCGAGAACATTTAGTCTTGCTGCATCACTTTCAATATCTTTGAGTTTTTCAAGCTCTTTAATCATGTTCTGAATGCCCAAAAACTTACCTCTGGTATCGTTAAAAGTAAGGTCTATACCTTGATTATTAAGCTCTTTTGAACCTTTGAAATTGACCGCTGATTCGATCATGTTGCCAAGATTTGTACCTACTGTTTCACCTGAAAAACCTGACTTAATGAGCAAGCCGATGAGGGGTTCTACATCACGAGCAGCTTTGAGTCCCATCATGCCAAGCCCTTTCATGGTTGCGCCCACTTTTGAAAAGGCAAAGCTCATCTCTCCGACTTGTACACCCATATGTGAGAGGCGTTGGATATCGTCGATGAAGGTAAGAAGATCCTCATCGGCGATACCTAAAGCTTCTTTGAATTTTGCGGTTGCCGTTGCTGCTTCTTCGTAAGGAACTTTGAGAACAACACCCAAGTATGCAGAAGACTTTAATGCGCCGCCAATGATACTTTTTTCCTCAACGCCAAGTGATTTAAGCTTTGATGCCATAGCGTAAAAGTCAGCAGTAGTACCAGGAAGAGCATTACCCAGTTTTGTTGCTTCATCATTGATCTCTTTAAAAAGAGGACTTACGCTTCCGTCACTCTTCATGAGGGTATTTTGAAGTTGAATTTTTGCATCTTCAAGGTCAGCAAAAGACTTAATGACTTCTCCCGCTGCACCTTGAGTTGCCAACTGAGCGCCCTTAAGTCCTGTACCGATGGCAGCGGTTGCTGTACTAAAGTTCTTTAAGTCTTTTGTAGAATTACGGATTGCAGAACCTAAGGATGAAAAGGCAGGGCTAAACATATCTTTGGCGGTTAATGCAATGCCAAGTGCAAACATCTTACTCATCTAGCCTCCTCCTTTTTCTTGTGCTAATCTATCGATCTCTTCTATAAACAGTAATAGGGTATCGATCTCCATCTCCAGCATATCTGCATAGGAGAAATGGAGCCAATTACCCACCAACGCCATTAATCTTATTAGCTCTCTTTTTTCGGGGACAAAAAACTTTCTAATTGATCCCGAAGCAGAGCATAATCGCTTGACCAAAGCTCTTTGATTTCATCAAATGTTTTCATCGTTAGATTAGCGATCAGAGTAACTTCTCTCTCACCTGCGTTATTAATATGTGAGACACCGAGCTGATCCACAACTTTAGGTCTGCGTATTGAAACAATCGTGCCATCTTCTAACGTAATATCCTTACTCCCAGGTACCTTTTTTGGGTCTAATTTTTGCATTTTTTTTCCTTATAAAATATGATTTCTAAGCTCTTGAAATAGATCAACACCGTCAATCTCACAAATGAGATTATCCACATCAATGTCGATCACCTTATCGCCGCTAATTTCCAAAGAGTAGGCACTCACCGAGATTTCAAGTGTTTGCTCAACATCCTTACCCCGATCTGCCAAAGGGTTTTGAAACTTTTTAACTTTTCCCATCAGCGTTGCTAAAAGTGGCGATGATGTATCACCTTGGATCAGTGAGCCTTTAACATAAAACACGGGGCTTGTTCCAAACTGTTTGGATGCAGCGGTAAAAGCATTTTTGTTGTACTCACTGAGGACGATCTTTGCACTCATGGCTTTAAGCAGAGGGATAACTTCTTCTTTTGCCATAGCGCCCTCTCGCTCAATCGTTAAAAACTCAACATCAGGGAGTTCCACTTTATTGCTCACCCCTACATTGCCAATACCATCTACGAGGATATTCATCTCTCTTAAAACTTGTCGTGCTCTTGGTGCTGTTGCCATTTTCTACTCCTATCCGTTGATGATGTTTAATAGTACGTCGCTGTAGTCATCAACATACGTCAATTCAATGTTAAGCTCACGAATGGTCGGCATATCTTGGAACTCAACCGTTAGATAAAACTGCCCATTGGTCACCGTAGTTTTTGTGTTTTTTGTTGTGTCAAAGTAGGCTTTAAACCCTAATGCAACACCAGCACCCTTAAGTCCTCTCATAAACTCTTCAATCGCTTTTTTGACATAAAGAAGCTCATCGGCTTTTTTATCTCTCGCATAACGGCTCGCCTCGATCATGGCTCTAAGCATTCGGTAGAAAGTACGTACACGGTTCAACGGTTGCCAGATTGTATCAATGTCGGTGGTCTCAAATCCATAGGTTCTCCATCCAACATCACGCACGATGGTATTGATACCCGCATTACGAAGACGACGCGCTTCACTATCACTCCCCTCTGCGTAGTCAATGATGCGGTTTGTGGAGCTAACACTTTGAATAATACGATTACTTGCTGACTCGCTCCATCCATAGGTGCTCGATGCGTCCATATAAGCAATAAGCCCAGCCCAAGTCGCAGAGCTTGGCATAACAATGCCATCCAATGTTACCTCTCCAGGATGGACAAGTAAGACAAAGCGAGACCCATAATTAGCAGCAAGTGCTAGAGCTGCGCTTTCATTTTCAGCATCTACATCCACAATAGCCGTTGCCCAAAGTTTCTGTGCAACACCACCCATTGCCAAACCAATGCTTTCTGTTGCTGAATATTCAGGCGCAACAATGAGATTGGGGCGATAGCCTGTTACCGCTTCAGCCGTCTTAAGCGCATTGACTCCAGCGATCACCGTAGCTGTATCTGCATCTGTCGCAAGAGCATTGATGATAAGTGGGCAAGAAACCCCTTGTGCGTCAATGGCTTTTAGCGCATCTAAAAGAGTTCCTTCCGTAGATGATGCAAATGCGGTAAGTGCTAAAGCGGGGCTTCCATAAAGCTTCAGTCCAAGTGTGCCTGCATTGGTTGTCGCAACAATCCCAATAGGTGTTGTAGATTCGACGGTAACTGCACGTGCAGCCGCAACGGAAATACTGCCGTTAATTCCGAAATTTAATCCCATATTTTCTCCTTTTTCTATTTTTAATGCTTCGTGCAAGGCACGGGTGCCTTTTTAACTACCGCTTGGATACTCTGGCATTGTTGGTAAATCAACCACTACAGCAGATGATAATAAGGCACGAAGTGCAACTGTGTACTCTTTCCAATCTGTAGGAAACTCAATACCCGCTTTCCAACAACGAAGTGCCACTAAGTCTGTTTTATCGATTGCGGTTTGGACTGCTGCTTTAAATTCTGCTTTTAATTCTTCATCTGTCTTTGGAGGATTTATGAGGTTTTGTGCTTCTTCTTCTGTTATTTCTAGCATTGTTTCATCGATAGTGTCACCTTCTTGGGTCAAAATAACTGCATTATTAATCTTACTTATAAAATATCTTTTCATTTTATCCCTCCACATTTATACTGACCGTGCCAAAGTCAAACGTATCTGTAGCATTTTGTGTTGTAATTCTTATGCCTGTTAATCGTGTCGCAAGGTTTTTACTGCCATTACCAACAACACTTATCGCAGCAGATGAATCTGCATTAGAGCCTGTATGTGTTTCTATCCAAAAATTTTCACCAAATCTAAAAAACTCCATAACACTTCGTTTCACCATAGTTGAATTTGATGTTATATTTAAAAAACCTGTACTATATGCATGTGTATTTAGATTAGAATCAATTGAAACTGTAGACCCAAAATAACCTGTAACTTCTATTCCTTGTGCTGTTTTAAATTGTATTAAGACACCATTACTACCATTTGTACTAACGGCATTTAAAATTATTGTTATTTTATTAGCCCAGCTTGGAATATTGTCAAAATCAAAGTATGTCCCGCTTGCTTCCACTGAATCAAAAAGGGTACGTACCTCTAATGCTTCTTTTATCTCTTTCGCATTTAAAGTTGCTAGCAATGTTCTTGCATAAGGTGTTAATGTGCATAGAGCAAAGGCATCTGAACCAGTCGCATAAATAAGTTTATTTGCACTTGTTGTTACATTTGCAAGTGCTGTTAATGTCGCATCACTTGCTTGTTTACCATTAAGCGCCGTTGCCAGCCCTTGAATACTATTTATAGTCAATGTACCATCAGCGAATGACGCATTGATAGTAATATCTGCACTGCCATCAAAGTTAGCAGAACCTGATAATGCACCACCAAGAGAGATTTTTCTTGCTGTCGAAAGCTTCAGTGCTTTTGCCGCTTCAAATAATGAACTCTTAATACCATCAACTGCCGCTTTTAACCAGTTGGTACGGTTTGCTAATTGCTTCGCTTGTAAATTTGAAATTCCATCCGCTCCACCAATAACAGGGTCAGTTAATTCAATTTGATAGATACCTTCTGTATATGTTGTTGATTCTGTTATGTTCATCTATGCGCTCCCATAGTTATAATTTCCGTTGTAATTAATTACTCCATCGTATATTGCAGGGGTTTTTGTAAAATCAATCCTCAGTAAATTCGACCTCGCTGGAGCAACACTTTCAACCAGTCGTCTTAATTGTTCAGCTTGCCGATTTACTATCGCACGGCTTGCGATTACAACATAATCCGCCCAATGTGTAGCATTGCCATTCTGATAGGTGCCATCATAATTCGCAACCCCGTCATACCTAATCTGATAATCGCCTTCGATAACACGAGCATTGGGGTCAATAACATTAACCGCTTTTAAAACTGACCATAGCGTCCCACGTCTTCGTTTGATAGTCGGGAATGCTGCGATGAGCGCTCTATGTTCATCCTCCGAGATGTTTTGCCACCAGTATTCAACACCGTAGTATTGCCCTAGCGCAAACAAAAAACTCGCTTTACATGTAAAAGGATCATGGAGTCTTCCACTCCAGAGTCCCGACATAATTCCATCAATGGATGCATCGCCTACAAGCTCAAGATGCTTCTCACGTTCTGTGTAGTGAGAGGGAATTAAATTAACCAACGCTCACCTCCACCGTGGTCAACACTGCCACTTCATCGTCTCCAGCTCCTACGGTAGAACTTGGTGATGTCACGGTGACATCCTCAACTCCATCAACCGAAAGTGCTGAAATGATCATGCCAAGCGTGACACTCTTTCCAATATTGACAGCATTAAGGCGCTCTAAAAGGCGTGCTTTTGCCGAAGCAAGTGTTGACGTAGCATCTGCACTATCCAATATGCTTAACACCGCAATGACACTGTATGCGTTTTGGGTTGCAGCATAAACATTTACCGTATCCGTTAAAGGGCGATGGATGGATTCACTTGTTGCTGATTGAACACGCTCAAGCATCGTTGCATCTACCCCTGTCAGGCTATGCACAACGACTTCCACCTCGCCTGATGTTTTACGGTAGACATTTACGTCTGTAATGCGAGCATCTGACTGGAGAGCCCAATAGGTATAGCTTTTAATGCTTCCTGCTGTTGTTTGTTGTTCATTTGCTAAGGCGATCAGCGCACGAAGAGCATCATCACTCATTGCGTTACTGCCTCCGCTATACGTCGTTGTTTGTGTAACGGAGGAAAGGTACGCTTTAGTTACCATGGTCAAGATCACTTTTGTGTCGGATGTTGCCGTGTAAAGCTGCAACTCTGCTATGCCTATTGCTTCCGTACTGCCTGCCAAAAAGGTCACATCTGCAAGAAGTAAAGAGGTGCTTCCATCCTCATTTAAAAGCTCAAGTCCCGCTTCTAAAACGTAGTTCGTACTTAGCGTCGTACCCAGTACAAAGGTCACGGATGCCGTTGGTTTTGCTCCCTTGTCTCGCTTAATAAAAAACTCAGACGCATGAAAGTCAAGATTAGGTCCTGTTGCCGTTTGCCAAAAGCTTTGTCTTACAAGGTCGTTAACATGTGTTCGAAGTTGGAGTTCTCGGTATGCAACCGTTTCTAAAATGGGCATAACTTCGTCAGATTCATTTGGTATATATTCAGGAGCATACGATTGATAAATTTTTACAAGCTCAGAGCTGATCGTACTAAACGATTTTTCTTCACACATTGGAGGGATAACCACTATGCGGCTCCTTCTATGGTTTCGCCATTGTCAAGCGTGATCAAAAATGAAAAAACACCCGTTTTGGCATCAACGCTTTGTATCTGCGCTTTGGTGACTTTTACATCTTCCCATTTTTCGATAGCCTCTTTACAATATTTCACAAAGAGAAGTCTTGTCAATGGAGTAAGCCCACGATCTCTTAGCTTGTAGAGTTCAGAGCCATAGGTTGGCATGCCGACACGCTCACCAAGCTTTGTTTTTAAGATGCGGATGATGCGATTGGCTAGGGTCATGGTCGCACTCCTGATTGTGCATTGCCCGAAGCGACTCCTGTATGTACGTGCGTACTTAAAGAACCTAACTCATCGGTGATCGTACGGCTTACATTCAAGTTACCGTCAATGTTGACATCAGACGCAGTTAGATTAATAGCTCCCGACGTTGAGATAGAAAGATCATGTGTTTTAGTGTCGTAAACGATGCGTGTACCATCTTCAAATTCAACGATAAAATTATGATCATTCGCCCCCTCAGGCTCTTTACATCCTTTGTTAAAAATGCTGCCATACGCAATACCTCCGTTTGCTTCCGCAAAAGGAAGTAAAACGACGACTTGCTCATCCATGCGAGGAGGCATCCATACTTTGATAAATTTGTTAGCGATGCTTCGGTATGGCAACCAGTTCGTGACGCGATCTCCAAGCTGAACACGTACAAGCGCACGGTGAGAGAGATCAACCCCGACTACGGTACCAATCTCGACGAAGTTACCTTTCATGAATGCACACTCTCTTTGCGTTTTTTTTGTGCAATGAGATGTTTTGTGATAACTTCAGGGGAAGCAGTATCGAGGAGAACGCCGTGGATGAACGTAATTGTGTCTTGTTGCCCTTGCGCAATTTGTTGGAGTGTTGCGATCTGCTTATTTTGATTAAACAGTAGTTTAATTGTAGGTAATGCAATAAACACCAACATAAATTGCGCTACTGGCAGATAGGCGCTAATTGTCTCCAACATAAAACTCTCCTCAAAACTTTGATGAGCGAATCATGCACTAAAAGGCTTCCAGCTTTCTATTCAACTCCTTTTTTCAAGGCGCTGTTTCAGGGGCGATAGTCGCTAAACGATAAGTCTCCCCTGTACCATAGCGGTTGAAATTCAGCATAGGCGGTAGCATGGTCGCAAGCTTTGAAAAGGCGTTAAAAGACTATCTAAAAGAAAAAAGCTTCAATGTTAAGAGTTACTTTGGGGAATTTGATAAGCCTGACTCTGCAGAGGTATTAAAAACATTTTTACCTTGTGTTATGGTTGATTTTGTCGAATCAAAACCTGATGGTCTCTTTCGTGAGGAAGCAACGTTTTCACTTTACCTCGTTCACCTTGCTTTTTCTAAACAAGAAGATGCACGTAAAAATAAAGACTATGCACTGTTGGATTTTATAAAAAATGTCAAAACCACTTTACATCTAAATAGCATTGATGGTAGTGAGCCTATCAATGTAACGAGGATTAAAAAGATTTTTGATGCTGCCAAAGGAACGTCCTATATGACAGTTTACCTTTTAAATTTTAGTGTACTACTCAATGATAATGATCACACAGGAGATGTTGAATGAAGAGAAACTTCATTGTCTTAAGTACGGCAACTGCCGCCAATCTATTTATGCTTAAAAGCGCCATTGAAATTACAGGCAATGATCCCTGGCTCAAAATTGGGGTGAGTGGCAAATGGGAGGGGCATAGTAACGGAACGTTTGAACTCAACCAAGCAACATTCGACCAAATGGTTAGCAACTTTGAGAAATCAGGTGTAGACATTGTCTGTGACTATGAACATCAAACCCTTTACGGTAATCGTGCTCCAGCTTCAGGATGGATCAAAAAAACACCAATGAGCCTTAAGAGTGAGAATGGCGAACTCTTTGCCAAAATTGAATGGACAGATTCTGCTAAAGCATACATCGAAAGTAAAGAGTACCGCTATCTCTCTCCTGTCTTTGCACCCAATACCACTTCACAAGTTGATGGAACGAACATTGGCTGGACATTGCACAGCGTAGCACTTACCAATAAACCTTTCCTCCAAGAACTTGACGAGGTAAGGCTTAATAAACTCAATAACCAAACCAAGGAGGAAACACCCATGACGGAGCAAGAAAAAGCTGAACTTGATGCGCTAAAAGCTGAAAATGCGTCTTTAAAAACGACAAAAGAAAAGCTTGAAGCAGAAGTTCTTTCCAACAAAGACGCCAATGCAGTTGCAAAGGTAGATGCAGCGCTTGCTGCTAAAAAGATTCACCCTGACCAAAAAGAGCATGCGCTTAAGATGTGTAAAGCTGATGCTGAAGGTTTCGATAAATTTTTAGAAACTGCCAAACCATTCGTAACCGCACCAGGTGGTAATGATATGTTTGACAATAAAGATCATCAAAACGTAATGGGTGATGCAACCATCAGCCCAGCTAAATTTTAAAAGGAGAAGCAATGCATAGAGGTGTTGTAAATACTGGAACCTATGATAACCGTTCCGTTCTTGATCGAACCCACTCCCCAGTTTGTGTGACGGGTGTCTTCGCAGAAGCACAGGGTACACTTCCCAAAGGTCTAATCGTGGCTAAAAACACGTCTGATCTTTACGTGCCTTATGCACCTTCTGCAACGGATGGTAGACAAAACCCTAAAGGTGTTCTTACTGAAGAGATTGACACAACGGTCAATACAAGTGCTAGCATTGTAAAACATGGCACAGTCGTAGCAGATATGCTACTTGTTGGTACAAGTGACACTACGTCAGCCCCAACCGAAGATGATTTATCGCTTCTTAGCGACATTACCATTTATGCAGTCTAAAAGGACAAAACATGATTAAAAATCTATTCTCTCTAGCAGCAGTTGCAGTTGCAATTAGACAATTGCCTGATCTTAAAACACCAATTATGGATACCTTCTATCCTGAAGATATACGAACACAACACCCTTTTGCGACGATTGGCATTGATGAGATTATCGAAACAATCAAAGCGGTACCCGTTATTAAGAGAGGCTCAAGCTCTGTGGGTATTGGTGGGTCTACGGGCTCTATCAAGTTTATTGAGCCATTACCAGTTGGTGTTAAAGAATTTGTCGGTGCTGATGTACTTAACAATCTCAAGGTGCTTACCGCTACAGGGCAGCAAGCTTATGTTAATTCACGTGTAGATTACATGCGTAAGGTTATTCGCGCAACCAGTGAATCTCTTTCAGGTCAAAGCCTCAGTGGTAAAATTAGCTATGCCATGAAAACAGAAAATGGCATGGATACTTATGAAGTAGACTTTGGGGAAGTCCCAACCTACTCAGTTCCTAAAAAATGGGATGCATCTGATACAACACTTCAAGACATTATCGATGATTTAAATGCAATGGCTGAGGGAATTGCAGAAGATGGCTTTGGTGAAAACATCGATTTTTATGCGGGTAAAACAGCATTTTCAGCAATATCTTCAAAAATTTCAGCACTTCCAAATGATCAACGTCTGGATGCTAAAGTAGTTGCTGGAACCATCATTATAGGCGGTTATACTATTTATCGTTTTGTGTCTACCTATTATGATCCGAAACAGAAAAAACGTGTTAAAGCAATTGCAGATAAAGCTATCCAAGCAAAAAGCAAAGATTCTGCCTTTAGCTTTAAATATCTTGCGATCGATGATTTAGATGCTGGTTTACAACCTCTCCCACTCTTTATTAAAACAGTTAAGGTTGATGACCCATCAGGCTACAACGTTATCGGTAACTCTAAACCATTACCAATTCCTGTAGTTAAAGCGATGCGTATTGCAACCGTAATCAGCTAAACATTTCCCCTCTTTTGGGGGGAAGCCCCCAAGGGCTTTAAAAACGATTTAAACCTTAATCCGACTCATTTATCGAGGAAAAGTTTTAAATCGTTTCTAGGCGAATTTAAACACCTTTTAAACACATAGGCGGAGAGTAATGATAACGAAAGAAAACCTATTAAAAGAGATTAGCGAGGGTGAGCTTTTAGAACTTAGCGATCTTGATAGCACTGGAGAGATTGATGATGTACGTATTGATCATGCTATAGCAGAGGCTACGACCTATATATCTTCGTTTATTTTTATCCCACCAAATCCAAACCCTCTTTTAATCAGCATCGCCGTAGACCTAGCGCTGAATGAGTTACGCAAAGCGCAAGGGCTAGGTGATAAAGAAGTCGTCAAAGAGGCTGATAGCAAGCTCACCAAGATGGCAAAGGGTGTTCTATCGACTGTTATTTCAACATCAAAAGAGGTTAACACGCCTCGTATTGGTAACGCATACAAACATGATAAACATAACCGAAGACGACGGGTTACAGATGGATTTACAGGAAGGTTTCCTCATGGCTTCTAAACTTCAAAAGATCGAAATAGCACGTTCCCTTTACATCGTCGGTCGAAATATCGAAGAGATCGCGGCTATCTTAGACTCAAGTGTCCGCACGGTTCAGAACTACCGCTCTGAAGACGGTGCAAATGGTCACGACTGGGATGTGCTCAGAGCAGAGAAACATATTGTCGCAGACCCGAACCGTCGTGAGCATCTTTACTCAGATTTTGTCACGTACATGTATGAAACGCTGCAAGGGGTAAGAAATTCAGAAATCCCAGCTGAAGCAAAAGCGGACAAGATCGTAAAGCTCTCCGATGCCTTTTCAAAGATGAAAGCGATCGTAAGGTACGAAGACCCACTCGCATACAAGCATGGTATTATCAAACATGTTATTAAGGTGATTGGTGAGGGCATTAAAGCCACTGGAGACAAAGAGCTCCTTGAGCGCTTCATTGAAGTCGTAGACCAACATGGAGATGAATTCGATGTCGCTCTTTGATAAAGAAGCGCTTAGATCACTTCTCCATGATACAAAAAGCGATCTAGTTGCAGAGGGTGTTGATGAAAAGGTAGCTGAGCGTTTAACGCGCAAAGAGTTTCAAAAATGGCTTGGTGAGTATTCGGACTCTCTCAAGGAGATCATTCACTCCAATACGACGCTTGATCCTAAAGAGAAAGATGCAAGAATTAAACGCCAATTTGTTGACGTTGATTACTTTAGAAGGACGTACTTCCCGCATTACTATTATCTTCCTGGTAAGTCTGCGCTTCAAGCTGACCTTGAGACGATCTATCAGCGCATAAAAAGCCGCTCAATTCTCTCAAGCGCTGCTGTCAATGCACTTGATGCTATCAAAAGTGAAAAGTATGGTGTAGCAGCTCCACGTAGTCATGGAAAATCCACCGACGTTTCACTAGTTTTTGTCATTTGGTGTATCGTGAATGATTTCAAACATTTTATTACACTTTTTTCCGATGCAATAGAGCTTGCCGAGACACAGATTGAAGCGATCAAAGTTGAACTGAGTGAAAACGATAACCTTAAGGCAGATTTTCCTCATGCAACAGGCATCGGTAAACGTTGGAAAATTGGTGACATTGTTACAAAGAACGGTGTTCGTGTCAAAGGATATGGGTCTAGCAAACGCGTTCGAGGTATCAAGCATGGTGTGTGGAGGGTTGATCTCACCATTATCGATGATCTTGAGAACGATGAAAATGTACGCAGTCGTGATCAACGAGATAAACTAGAAGCATGGCTTGATGAAGCAGTTGCTAACCTTGGTGCAGTCAATGACAATATGGACATTATCTATATTGGAACATTGCTACACAAAGATTCCGTTCTTTCACGTAAACTAAAGCTTGCATATTGGAATCCACGCATTCATAAAGCCATCATCACGTTTCCTGAACGCATGGACTTATGGGAGCGTTTTACAACACTTCATAAAAACCAAGGGTTAGATGCATCACACGCTTTTTATTTAGCAAATAAACAAGATATGGACAAAGGCGCACGTGTTCTCTGGGCAGAGGCTGTCTCACTAGAAACATTAATGCGTAAGCGTGCTGAAGCGCCAAGGTCATTTAATAAAGAGTTCCAAAACACTCCAGCATCAGGTCTTGAGAAGTTCAAGCGCGAAAAGATGCACTTTTATAAACAAGTACCCAACTTAAGACAGTTAAAGACTTATGGATGGTGTGACCCAGCTGGCAATAAAAAGAAGAGTGACTTTACCAACTTTACCATCCTTGGCATAGACGAAAAAGAGAGAAAAGGATACGTGCTAGAGTCCATAAATGAGGTGATAGGATCACGAGAAATATGTAAACGTATGGTTGATCTTCAAGAGACATATCGTTGTCAGGTTTTTGGATATGAAGACAATGGCGGGCAGTTCCACCTTAAGCCATTCATTCTAGCAGAAGCCTTTGATAGAGGTGTACACATGCCCCTTCGAGGTGTGCATAACTCTGAAAATAAAGAAGATCGCATTGCGGAACTTGAACTCCCCATCGAGAATGGTGAGATTCTACTTTATGAGGGGCATCTTATACTCATTCAGCAACTTGAAGATTTTCCTGAAGGACTTAACGACGATGCTCCTGATGGCTTAAATGGCGCTTACCGTATCAGCAAACTCGCCAAGCTAAAGAAAAACAATAGTGCCCAACGAACTAATCGAAGAGCATTAAGGCAAAGACACATCCCTAGGAGATCATACCGATGAGATTTATACCCAACATTTTTAAACCTAAACAAACTAAAGTAGCATTAAAACAAGAAAAACGAACTTCAAGCGCCGCACCAACGGTTGATATTTTAAGAGGCATCATGGACGATTTACCCATCTATCAACGATGGCTAGATCAAGATGAGCTTGATAGAATTAATCGTGATGCAACGGTTATTTCCGCACTTGGTAGTCGTAAAGCAGCAACGCTCAAAAAAGAGTTGATTGTTACATGTAAAGATGAGACGATCATTGAATCATTGACTAACGTATTTGATCATACCGTACTTCGTAAAATCCTCGATGCTCCATTCCAGGGCGCGAGTGTCTTTGAGATTAACTGGAGTGTAGAACCTGATGGCTACTTACTTATGCCTAAGCTTGTGGAGCGCTCTTATAGAGAGTTCACCATGAAAAACGGTGTACTCTACTATAGCCCTTATGGTGCATTAGAGAGTATTCCTGAACACAAAGCGGTTATTGCTTTGTACGAAGATAAGTACCATAAACCAATGGGAAGACCGCTTGCTGAGGCTCTATTTTGGTATGTCAAATTTAAAAATGCCTCATTGGAATTTTGGGTTAAGTTCTTAGAAAAATACGGTGTACCGTGGGCTGTTGGTAAAACAGAGGGCGACAAAAATGCGATGGCAGAAGAGCTATATGCCATGCTTAGTGGGGATGCTGCGGTTATTGATAAAGAGGATGACATTAAAATTGAAACCGTTGGAAAGTCAGGAGACTTTGACAAGATCACTGCCTACATTGATGATCAGATAAGAGAAGCAATCCTTGGCGGTAACCTCACTGGCAATGTTAAGGGTGGAAGCTTGGCAGCATCTCAAACGCATAATGACATTAGAGAAGATATAGCGATGAGCGATGAAAATATAACACTCCAACTTATGCGTAAAGTCATTGAAAGCTTTAGAGTGCTGAATTTCATCAAAGAACCTATTACGATTATCTTGAAAGATAAGGATGACCCTAACACGGCACTTGCTGAGCGAGATGAGCGCATTTCAAACATGGGATATAAACCAACCAAAGCCTACATTGAACGCACGTATAACATTGAAGTTGAAGAGAAAACCGATGGGGCGACTACCATCGCTAATAAACACTTACAGAAGTTCTATGCGTTCAGCCAGAACAAACCGATCACGAGTATTGAGGACATCGAAAGCGGTGTTGATCTTAAAACCATAGCACTTTCATTTCAAAGTCAAATAGTGGATATTGTCGATAAATGTACCTCATTTGAAGAAGCGATAGATGCACTGCATGTTGCGTATCCTAGTATGGACATCGAAGCATTGCAGGATGTTATGGACAGTGCATTACAAAGCTCCTACATTTTAGGAGCAGCTCAGGCAGAATTTGAGGAAAACGAAGCATGAAGCTTCCTTCTTTTGCTGCTGGGCTTGCTCCAAAGGATGCCATAGAGTATCTACGCTCCAAAGGGTATAACCTTAGCTTTGATTACAACGAAATGAGCAAAGAAGCACACCACAAAGCCTTTACAGTAGCAAAGGTCATGCGCCTTGATTTACTTAGCGACATCCACAGCTCTATAACCGATGCGATGCAAGAGGGCACACGTTTTGAGGATTGGAAAAAAGCGCTCATTCCCACACTTGAGAAAAAAGGATGGTGGGGAAAGCAAAACATCATTAATCCAAAGACGGGAGAAGTTAAAGAGATAACGGTTAATTCTTCCAGGCTAAACACCATCTTCAAAACCAACACTCGTGTGGCTATGTCTACGGCTAGATATGAACAGCAGATGCAAGGGGAGCATAACATCTATTGGGAGTACATCGGTGGTCTTAGCGAGCATCCTAGGATGGAGCATAAAAAGAAAAATGGCATCATTCTTTTACGAACCGACCCATGGTGGCAAACCAATTACCCACCTAATGCATGGGGATGTCATTGTAAAGTTAGAGCGTGGAGTGCAAAGCAGTTGGAGAAACGAGGTAAAAAACTCAGTACCGAGGTGCATGAAGACATAGCAACAAAAGACTGGGCATATAACCCTGGTGGTGGTAATCGTGTTGCAAAGATCGCAAAACTAGACTTAGATAAGAGTTTAAAATCACTTCCAACCATCATGCCTAAAAAGTCATACACTACCTACAGCGATGAAGCTTTAAAGAAGAAATTTTATAAAGATTTGGGCGTTAAATCAGGGGCTATGTACATCGATAAAGTGGGCGACCCGATGGTTTTGGACGATAACCTTTTCATGGCTTCAGGGTTTGGAAAGATTACGAAAAAAGACCGACACTTCTATGTAGACGCATTTGCCAATGTACTAAACTCTCCTGATGAAATATACCTTGAGTGGGATAAAAAAGCGGGACGGTTGGTTAAAAAGATGTTTTCATATTATCAGGACGAGAAAGGAAGAAAACGTGCGGTTATGGCACTCTTTGAGTATTTGCCCGACAAGACGCAAGGGGTAAGTATTTATTACATTGATACAAACAAGAGTGTGGAGAGCAGACGAAAAGATAAGCTGATATACGTCAAAGAGCCGCACAATTAGTACGAGAGGATTAAAAGTGGTGGGACTCAGGGCAGTGCCTCTTTTGCCTAACCCATTCACTTGCTCTTTGCTGAAATTATACCAAAAATAAAGAAGAAAAGATGATCACTATTGAAGTTATCGGA
Organism: Campylobacterales bacterium; assembly: GCA_016930915.1. Taxonomy (GTDB): domain Bacteria; phylum Campylobacterota; class Campylobacteria; order Campylobacterales; family Sulfurospirillaceae; genus Sulfurospirillum. The sequence continues at coordinate 62,875 of JAFGFU010000019.1, read as the reverse complement.
GCACCACGCCTTGAAGAGGCTTTAAGACGGTTACAAAGCAAACTTACCTCTCTTAAATCACCCATGGGCGAGATAGGTGAACTCTTGACGAATATCGCTGAGTTAAGTTTTGACAATGAACAATCCCCCGATGGAACGCCGTGGCACCCGCTCAAAGAGAGCACCAAACGCTACAAAGCCAAACACGGTGGAAGTAAGATACTTCAAAGTAAAGACAGCAACATGTATGAAAGCATTAACTCTGGGGCAGATGATCACTCGGTTCTCGTTGGGGTGAATGCTTTTAGTAAAGAGGGCTACCCATACCCATTGGTTCACCAGTTTGGAAAGAATGCGAGACCTTTCTTCCCGATAACAAAAGAGGGGAATTTAACCAGTGGCGTTGAAGAGGAAATTTATAGTATTTTGGAAGATTATTTGAAGGAATTTGCAGATTAAAAGAGGGATGGCTCTCTAGCCTCGCCGATGATCTCATAGACACGGCTGAGGCTAAGGTTGTATTTGAGTTTCAGTTCTTTGGGGGAGAGTTTGTTTTCGGTGTAGTCTTTGATGATCTCATCATTGCGACCATTCATACACCAAGAGGGGACATAGATAGGCATACCACCATACGCTCGCATTATCTCTTCATCAGTTGCACCTTGCCTGATGCGTCTTGTAAAGTCTTCGAAAATATCTTTGTTGGTGATTGACATAGCCTACCTATGAGCTTTTTGAGTATTTTACATGTAAAAGAGGGGTTAACTTGAATATTTCTCAATTTGAGAAAATTATTGAAGCTTTTGAAGTGCTATCAGTATGTTCTTTGCTTCGTCGACTCTTAGAGTTGCGATGCTTTCGCACTCTCTTTTGGTGATGCGCTTGCAAAAGCTAAGCAGTGCTAGAACGCTTTTATCTCTCGCCTTTTGCTCCCAAAGGGTTGTGATCTTCCACGCTTGAGAGGGAGTGCAACATTTAAACTGAAACACTGGCAACGCATCTGTCTGCATGTTAAGATAACTCACCAATTGGATGAGCTCTGTTACATGTAATGCCTTAGATGAGCGTTTACCAAAAGCATTGTAAAGCATCTCTTCGTATGCATCCCTGTTCTCTTTATAGTAGTTCTTATAACGCGTTGATGTATGTACTTGAGTGATGAGGCTTTTGTGAGTTTTTAATTGTTTTGGGGTCATGGTGTGTCCTTTTAAGGGTATCTACCATACCTACCACACGCAAATAAGCTATTGATGGCACTTTCGTATGTATTGTGGTCGTGTGGTATGTGTGGTTGATTTTGAGAAACAGGTGGGTGTCGTAATGTGTTTGCGACACTTAAACCTCGTAAAATAGGGAAGTGTCGCAGGTGTATAAAGTGTATAAGGGAGGAGGAATTTAAGATTTGAAGAAAGAGCCAGTTGCTGTGCGAAATCTATGTATCATATCCATAAAATTATCCCAGTTCATCCAATCTTTTTCATGCGTATGCGCCATCCAGTCAACTGTGGCTGATGGAGTTTTAAAAAATCTCTCTATTGAAATATGTGTAAATTCGTTATACCCATCTTCATCCTGACACACAAACCTCCATTTCCCTTCCATTTTTATAACAGCATTATCAGTAGTATCGGGTCTCTCCAGCGTAAAATGTGTAGCTTCTTTCTTTCCACATATCTCACACATTGGTTTTTTATCGAACATTGGCTCTCCTTTTTTTGTTTTTATCATAGTCAAATCAGGCTGAAAATCTTTTGTCGATTTTTGCCATCAGCACATTTCCAAAACATCCCGATGTATTTTTCTAATTTAAGAATTTGAGTTCTATCTCCTTTTGCATAGCCTAACGCCTCAAGAAGCTTGGATTGATTAATACAATCGCCTTTATCTTTTATAACCCTCTTTACCGAATCTATAAAAGCTTTATCTTCAATCGTTATTTTACTCACTTCAGGGTCTAATCGTATCAGCTCAAGCGTTTCTTTTTTTATGACAAAGCTTGACTCTGTAATATCTGCACGCTCTTTCTCAATACTTAGAATACAAGCAAGTTCTTCATTGGTTCGATAAAGCTGTTGCATATAGTACAAATTATCCAAGCTTTTAGCAAAATCCCCTGATCCTTCAATCCCTTTTCCATTTTTAGTGGTATGGTGGTTGATTATGACTGTTCCGCCTGCCTCACGGATATTCATCATAATCTCCATAATAGCTCTGACTTTCGTATCATTGTTTATGTCACCATCTACAAAATTCCGAATAGAATCAAATATGAACACGCACTTTTTATAATTGCTTCCATACGCTTCAGCTCCAATATCTTTGAGCAGTTCATAAGGCGTTATGTCTATAGTTGAGCGATGAATAAAATGAAAGTTTTCATACTTCCCGATGGTATCTTTTAAATTTCTATCAGAAAGGTTCTTTCGCGGATTATCCATATCTAAATAAACCATCATTTTAATTTCACAATGGTCTAGTATATACTTAGCAACCCCCAATGAAAGAGCGGTCTTCCCTTGATTTTCGCGACAATACCACATTGTAATATTTTGCTCAGGAATAAACGAGTCGATGAGAAAGCTTGTCTTTTCATTGAGATTATCGAGGTGTAGTAGTCTGTTTGGCTTTAAAAATTTAAACATTTTATCCCTTTCTTTTGGTTCCCTATACACTTTATACACCTGCGACACTTCCCTGTTTTGCGAGGTTTAAGTGTCGCAAGGTGTATAAATATCGTTAACTTAATCACCCCCACACGCATGTGGAGGCTGTTAAATCAATCTTCTAATTCAATGGCTGCAATGTTAAGCGTGATGTTGCATAGCTCCCCATCGATCTTGCCATTCTTACGTTCTTTAAAACGGATATAGCTCTTTGTTCCAGCGATCTCCGTTGCATCATCGATCATCTTCATTGCTTCAAGCCATTTAGGATGCTCGATGTTGTAGCTCTTCAAAGAGATAATCTGCTTCGCATCTACCTTCCCGTTCTTGACTTCAAACGCTCTCATGATGAGTGTTTTAATCTCAGGGTCTGCATGTTCTGTTTTCTCTGTGAAGTATTCATCAAGTAGCTCTTTGGCAAGAGCTAGTTTTTGATCGAAGCTGATGAGTTTAGCCACTTGGATTTGCACTTCCATCGTTCCATCAAATGCTTTCAATGTCACCGAGCCATTTTCACTCTTTGCCAAGCGATCCATGTTGTACTTTTGTCTGAGCAAATCAACAAATGACTCGCATTGTTCAAACGCCTCAGCTTTAAACTTTGCCAAGTTACTCTGTAACTCTTTTGCTCCACCTACAAGCTTGATGACAAGCTCATCCTCCAGTTGCTTATCGATGGGGACTATGTCAGGGTGTACAAAGTTTCCCTCCTTATTTCGCCACATTTGCCTCTCGTTTAAAAACATCTTTTCTCCTTTTGGTTTGGTTTTTATTTTAATGCTTCGTGCAAGGCAAAGCCTTACTTTGACTCCTTAGCGGAGTGCTCACGGCACTAGTGCCTTTTTCTTTTATCAATAATGCTATAGGGTCAATATTCTCTTTCATGCAATACTTCAGTACGGGTTCAAGCAGTTTCGTGTTGCTATTTCGATGTTTTGCGTTGGCTAAGATGTGTATCTTAATGCCTAAAGCTATCGCTACATCATGATCGAATACACATCTTTCACCTACATGTCTACTCAGCTTGTCCTTAATACGCTCTATGAGCTCTTCAACAGTTACAAAGTCATGTACGATCATCCTTTCTCCCTTGTTTACATGTCAAACAACTCTCTTTTACCATGCGATAGAGCCTATCAGGATGGACTTTCTCTTGTTCTGCCCAAAGAGCGTATCTGCTACATGTGCCACTATGTATCGTTTTAAGAATAGGGCATACAATTTCATTGGTCGTAAACTCCGTAAAAGTCGATGCGGCTAAGTTCAAAATGTTCTCAGGCTTAGGATATATTCCGTGCAGCGTTTGGTTCACCGCTGTAACGCTCCGCTTGATGCGCTTTGCGACGTTACGCTGTCCGTACTGGTTGCAAGCTTTCTTCAATATCTCTAATGAGTTCATCGCGCTTCTCCTTGTTTACAGTGAAGAGTATTTCCTTTTCACGTCTTTGGACTGGATTTGTTCTAGCGATCGCACCTTTAAGACCAAGGTATAAAAACTCTTGTTTAGCCCAACCACCTGTAATGCTTACTTCCGCACTCTTTGCGATCTCATCTTTAGTCATCAATGGTAAGGACATCGCTTTTAAAAGTTTAAGTCTCATTCTATAGGCGGTTGGTTGCTTTTGTAGTTTAAATTCCTCCTTTGTGTTGTGATCATACATATCTCCATTTATGATCGAGGGGCTTTTGATCCCTGTGTCTTTTACAAAGGTATAAATACGATCTTTATACGCTTCCGCCTCATTCTCTGGTCTGATGTATTTGGCACTTTCTAGCGCCCACATGATGGGTCTGATTGTCCCATCTCGTACCTCTAAGATCATCATAATGTCACCCACACGAAAGCGCTTATTGCGCCTCATGTAGTTCCATATCTTTTGCTTGAGGTCGCTCTTTCTCTTCAGTCTAATTTTGCGTGTTGTGTCCATGTTCAACCCCACTTTTTTTAAAGCAATTAAGATCAACACTCTTTAATCCATTCATTTCGCACCAATTTTCTAAACGAAGCAGTAAGACTTTTATCTGTCGTAGATTTGGATACCGTTTTACAAAAAAATGTATCAAGTCTGTTTCGATCTTTACGTCGCTTAGCGCACAAAAGCTCTCAATGTCTTTTAAAATAATTCCCTCAAACTTGACAAGCTCTACAATACGGCTATAGTAGTGGCGATACTTCTTAAACTTGGCATTGGCTTCTTCCATGCCAACAAAGAATATGATGATTTGTGTCTCATCGTGGAGGTCTCTTAAAAGCTCTAAGACGGATAACTTCTCCGCTTTCAATAAAGCATCTACTTCGTCGATAATAACAATGCGAGATTCCAATATAAAGGACTCCCTCACTCGCTCATACATCATGGAGCTATGCCCTTTGGTGTCTAACCCTAGCTCCGTACACAGTTTAATAAGCAAAGAGCTCTTTGACCATGTCTGCACCGCTCGCAATAAAATAGCGTTCTCCTGTGCTGCAACCCTTTCTAATCCTACGGTCTTGCCTAGCCCATAATCACCAAACGCTAGCCCCATTCTCGGTGCAGTTTCAGGTAGATTTTTGAGGTTTGCGAAAGACTCCACTAATTTGATGTAATTACGTGTTTGTATAAACTCTTCACGCATTTTGTTACTCCTTTTATTGTTGGTTAATATTTAAGACTCGATCATGGAGCGAATTTATAATCGCTCCACTATCCAACCTTTTTACGTGCAAACTCTTTGGATGCAATCTCCCATAAGTCTGGTTGTTTTTCTTTCAACTTATTTGTTGACTCATCCACTGTGTCGTGTTCTAAATCCCAAATGAAACGATCTACCAGTTGTGTAAATGCTGGTCGACCTGATGGAAGCAGTTTTTCGCCTTCCATGTTCATGACGTTTGAAGTTTCTGCAATCTCTGCATCCTGTCGTGCAAACTCTTTGGATGCCTCCATCACAGCACTGCTGACCTCTGTTACCTTTGAGACAATCTTTGTCACAATGAGTGGAGAGTTTTCTTTCAAAGATGCGTCAATGCGGTGGCGAATGTTTGGATCAACCTTACGGCTAATGTCCTCCCACTCCTCAAGCAACCTGGCATATTCTCTCGCTATTCGGTGTGAGATACGTTTACCCTCTGCAAGTTCGGCTCTACTTTTGCCCGTGTACTCGTAATCTTCCGCGATACAAATAGGCTCATAGTTCATCTTATAGACAAACACATGCCCCATATTGTCATCGCACATGATGCGTACCATCTCCCCGATGTGATACGCCAAGTTAACGTGTTGATAAAGCGCACCGTTTAACCGTATGCCTTTCTTACCGACACGCCTTTCAAAGCTTTCACCAAGCAAGATGTCAAGCGCACGCGGATCGCTGATGCTCTTTACAGGCATAAAGGTATCAGCCCATCTTTTTAATGGGGTCTTGCCAATGCTACTGTGTTCTCTTTTTTCGTAGATACCCTCAACCCATCCGTCGATGATCTGCTGTAGCTTTTCTGCATCAACGGGCACTTTTACTTCAAGCCCTAGGTTGTCTTTTTTGATCGCTAAGGCATTGCAGAACGTTCGCTTTTCTTCTTTTTTGGCTTGCTCATACCACTTCGCCTGTGAGGCGATCTTGTGTGCAAAGCCTCTTCGGCTTTCTATCTCAGATCGGTCTGCTACGCTATGCCCTATATAACCCTCCAGCTCTTCAAAAAGCTGAGAACTAAGTGTTCCAAAGAGTCGCTCGATGTGAGGCTTCATATCTCCGCTAAACGGTGGAACTGTTACCTTCTGTACACCAAGGTTGTATGTGATTGAGTCGAAGTGATTTGACTGGTAGTCCTTACCGTTGTCCACTACCACATGTTCAGGTACACCCATTTTCAAGATCGCTTTACGAAGCAAACGTGAGATGCTATAGCTACTTGATTTTTCATCCACCCAAAAGGTACAACGTCTTGAAAAAACATCTACCATACCAAGGATGGCGTAGCGCTTGCCATCTTTACAGATGATGTCGCACGGTGTTGAGTCAAGCTCCCAAAAGTGATTGGGATACTTTGCTTTTTCGCTACTGCTTCCAAAGGCAGCGAGACGGTTGTTCTTCCATTTGTCAGCATTTTGGGCGAACTCTGCGAGCGATGCGTTCTCCCGCTTCCAACGGTTAAGGAAGTTGTTAAGCACATCATAACTGCACATCGCATCTTTGTACTGATGGAGTATGTTTTGATAAATTGAGGCGACTTTGAGAGGATTATCACGACGTGCAAACATACGCACCGCCATTTCTTGCATCTCTTCACTCATGCAAATTGTGCCTTTTTGCCTCCCCCTGTTATCAAGCAGTGCTTCCAAAGGGCTTTTTGCCTCTTTCTTGGCATTTTCAACGAGCTTTTTGTAGCGAAAAAGCTTCATTTCATTCATCGAAAGTAAGTCAAATTTGCCATCTAAAGCGTTCAAAAATGCCTTAACACTTTGACGTTTATCTTTATGTTCATAAAGTTCAATGACTTCCATGCGCAATAGTGCTTTTTGTCTTTGCTCAGGCGTCGCATTGAGGTAGGTTGTCATATCAGGAGCAATCTCTTGTAGTGTGGCTTCTTTTATATTTGATTTTAGAATGAAACTATTTTCCTTTATAGGACTTCCCGTTTCATCCCAAATACAAACATCTTTATCAACCATACCCTTATCGATTGCCTCTCTTAGCTTTGCATCATCGATCGCAATGAGTAGCTTTTTACCGCCTCTTCCTTTTGCCTCAATACTAATACTCTGATATTGTTTTGAGCCTCGCTCAATCGCTGCTCGTATTGTTCTATCCACCACGCCTACTATAGAGGCAATCACACGTGTTTCAACGTACAGCATGCTACGACCTACGCCACATCAGCGTCTGTTTTAACATCATCTAATGGATACGTAGGTGAATGCAAATAGTCGATGCCTAGCTTATCCATCGCCTCACGCAATCGTTTGCCCTGTGCCCCAGTCAATTTACTATTCATGTTCAAAAAATTATTGAAGATAGCTTCATAACGTGGATCAGCGACTATAAAATCACCATCATTTCCATCCGTAAAGCCACTTTTAACCAAGAAACCTGATGGTTTGAGACCATACTTATTCCAGAGTTGGCTTGTGATGTATTCACGATGTATTTTTCGCTGGGCTTGCTGGATGGTCAGCGGCTTACCAATCTCACGAGACTCTTCGATAAGCTGCGCAATAAGCCGCATTTGTTCGAGTTCATCCATGTTCATCCTTTCGTTCAATTTGTGTTGATATAAACCCACACAAAAGCCTTCCTAAGAAAGCTTTTGAGGTGGTTTGTTTTTAATGGTTTGCTGTATGCTCTCAAAAAGCATACGTAATTTTGGATCCGTACAGGCAATGGCAAAATCCCCACAGCTTCGCTCACCATAAACAAGAGGCTCTCTCTTAACCTCTTCAACTTTAGGCTCTGCAATCACGACAGCTTCAATTTTTGTAAAGAAGATGTTGGAAGCACACATCCGCTCTTTATGGAGTTTGTAGTACATCCGCATCCGCTCTAGTATCGGCTCTTTTTGGTACTTAAACTCAAACCTTGCAGTATCATGTTTAAAAACAAAAAAGAGTGTCACTCCTTTGATCTTCGCATAGCGAAAAAGAGCACAAAGCGGTGAACTCCCCAATCCAGCTTTAGCTATTGCTTGGATGGAGCGATAACGTTCCATCCCAATGGCTAGATTTTTCATTTCGTCACTTTGCATTTCTCACACACTTTCACAGCGCCGTTATGCCTAATCCCACAAAAATGACACTTTTTAACCTTTACTTTCAGTACTGGCATTTGCTCTCTCATCATCGCTTGCTCCTTTTTCTTGCTCATTTTTAAGCCCTTTTAAAAAGTGTTTTACATGCATCATCGCTCTAGGGTCATTTAATGCGTCATAAACATCAATATGCTCTTTCATCTCTTCGTGTACTGTCGCAACAAGAAGGGCAAGTTCTGCCAGAACCTGCATTGATTCACCTGTAATTTCTGTATATAACACGCCATCTTTCTTATCTATCATCAACATCTCATGTCCTTTACTTTGTTAAATTCCACTCTACTAAATAGAGCTTTATACGCACAGGGCGCACCACTTTTTCACCGATAAAGCGTTTAAACTTTTTAAACATTTTGCACATGCCTTCCTCCTAAAACGTCATCCACTATCATAGGAATATCTGCTTCTTCAATCGAAGAAGCGTGTAGTGCTTCTGCTTGCATAACACCTCTTTCATACGCCATGATGATAATCTCATGCAACACCTCTTCCTTCATAGAAACAATGTTTTCAGCAGGCTCTTTTAAAAGGGAGGCATCTTTTACATGTAAAGGCTCGTCACTCAAAATCTCTACATGAGATTTCATCTTAGGTGGACGACCCACGCCTCTTTTTGTAGGGACTATCTCTTTAAATGTCCCTGCATTGGGTTCACCCTTTTTCAACGTTTCTTCCTTCTTGTATGACATAAAATCATCCGTGCTAAAAGGCTTAGGTGGCTCATTCATTGCCTTACTAAACTCCTCAGCATTCTTGTAATTTAGAGGAAGATTTTTTTCTTTACACTTAGCTTTATACGATTCATATGTTTTATAGGTATTCATCTCACCCTCTCTTTCTAAACCCAAGAACACTTTTAATCGGCTCCAAGTTCTCCGTTCTAGCTCGTGGCTTACGCCTGAGCACCAAATACAATGCAACAAATATGACCACCAACGGGATCATCGCACTCATGTGAAGCATACGTGACTCCTTAGATAAAGTATAAATAGCCTCGCCCTGGGCGAAGCTCCATGTTCCAAAACTCACCGATGCCATCTTGTAACCATCTCCTCGTGCGTGCACTTGAGGGATAGTCACTTTTTGAAAGCAACATTCCTTGAAACAAACCGCTGGGGTAACGCTTGAGTATCTCAACGACATTGACCGTAAACATCTCACGCTCTTCGGGGTTGTCGTGTAGCTCAGGATTAAGACAGACAAACTTTTGCTTTTGCACTTCGCTGATGCCAAGACGTTCGATGCGTCCTTCATACCGCAGGGGTGTGTTGCTTTGCAGTTGCGAAATCAGCTCGATGATCTGTGCCTGTCCATCACTCAGCGCCTTGATGCTTCCTGCCATCACCGTAAACCCCTCAGCCAGTTGCTTTTGCGAAGCGGCAAGTAGCTCAAGCGCATTGCCGCCACCGACCATACCTCCCTCAAGCTTGCTTTTCATGGCATAAAACGCACGAACCAACGCCATCTTAAACGCTCTGGCTTGCTCGGAGTTACGCATATAGGTCATCGCAAGGGTTGCTTGCTGTTCATTGAGGTAGTAAGTTGTTTGTGGACGCCCACCACTACTGCCCTCAGGGGGTTTCGTCATTTCAAATGACAAAACCCCAAAACTCTCAAAATCTTCGCTATGCGCATCGATTAATTTCCGTACCGATATGGCATCTAACCCCATTCCCTTAGCGATTAAGTCATGACTAACCCTCGCTTCTCCCTCCACAAACTCCAGTTTGATAAGTTCATTCATTGATTGACTCCTTAAGATTTTTAAAAGAAACTGCCTCCGTTTCAAACGGAACCTCACTCATATCACGGCTAAATTGCTCAAGTAACTCTGAAAACTCCATACGCCCAGATGGCTTTACATGTAAAGGTGCTTTTTCAAAAGACACCTTTACACTCACACGCATATCTTTCACAGTAAAAGTCATTTCATACCTCCTTTTCAAAATGCACGCTCCGTGCGCTTTGAGAAAGTGTTCAGAAGGGATATAATTCGTAATAAGGAGTAAACATGTCAGATAAACTTAAAATAAAGCATCATATAAAACCTAAGAAAGAGCCTAAAAAAGTGACATTAGATGCATATGAAAAAAATCTCAAACTTAATCTTGAAGCCAAGCGTAAAGACTTTGATAACATTACCACAAGCATCATTCCCTCACAGCTAAATCTTGTTAAAACCTACCTTTGGTTAAGTTCTTTATCGTTTTCAACACTATTATTATTAATGACAAAAAGAGAAGATACTTCTTTTGATTTATCGCTTTTATCACTCTTTCTCGGAGCCGTTTGCGGTATATCAACGATGCTTTTATCGCTGTTTGCTATTCATAGCACACGCAATAGACATATGGCACACGCTGAAGACAATGATATGTTTGCAAACATCGCTCAAAATGAGCTAGAACATTCAGAAGGACTCTTAATCCTACTTGATATCACAAGCCACTCACTGAAAGGGGCAAAGCAAACCGTCAAAAAAACGTCTAATTTACTTAGAGGTGCTTTTATAACCACTGTGGCATGTGTTTTTTTCATTGTAACAGGTGCGGTATTGCACTTTTCATCATCCAATACTATGAAAGGAGGTACAAATATGGCAGAAGAACAAAAACTTACAAGACCTACGGCACCATCGCAACCCGTTAAACAACCTGAAGTCTTGCAAGCAAACAGTCGTGAAATCTTCGAGAACAAGCAAACAGGACGTCGTGTTATTGCAACCGAAGATAAAAAACCAACTCTCGACAAAAATGAATCTAAAAAATAATGATTAGAGCCGTCACTACACGGCTTTAATCATCAAACAGCCACACCATTCCTACAATAAAAAAGAAAACAAAAAAGTAAATTTCCTCTCCCATACAGACCTCCTTTTCAAAATGCACACTCTGTGCGCTTTGAAAAGAAGTAACCACAGTCGTCCCCTCGTAAACAGACCTTGGTTGGCGAAACGCCTTGACACACTACAGTTTTACGGGTCAATTCCCTACCTAATCAAAGGTACCTGAGCTGTAGCTGTTATGTTAAAGAAACTCGTTTTATTACCTATGTAATAAAACTAAATGAAATACGTTACAATTCACACCATGAAACACATACCAAAAAGAAAGTTACCTTTTTTTTGGTATGATGGCATTATAATGCAGAAATCTGCATTTGTCAATAGAATAATGCAATTTATTGCAATTAAAAAGGTCTAAAATGTTGGAAACCCGCATCATTCAGGCACGAAATTACGCAAAACTAACACAAGAAGATTTATCAAATAGCCTTAAAATAGGGAAAAGAACACTTGCTGACTACGAAAAAGGGACATCTGAGCCCAAAGCAAGCACAATTGTTGATATTGCAGAAATCTGCAATATCAATGTTTATTGGCTCCTTACAGGCAAAGGAGAAATGCTTGTACCTTCCAATAACCAACTACCAACTGTATGTCAGTGCCCAGAAGATGATGACTCTGATGATTTAGTCTCTATTAACTATTACCCTGACATCGTTGCTGCGGCTGGTTACGGTGGTATCAATGAAGATTTTGGACAACCGTGTCAGGTTATGAAGTTTAACCGCCAATTTCTACAAGAGTTTTTTAATATTCGTCGTTTTGAAACCATTGATATTTTGCGTGTTGTAGGCGATAGCATGGAACCTTTTGTGCATGATGGTGAAGTAGTGATGATAGAACGGCACAATGAAGCACGAAACGGTGAGACCGTCATCGCTAATATTAATGGACATGTTTATATTAAGAAGTTTTTTACCGACCCTTTCGGCAAATGGGTAAAGCTTATAAGCGACAATGGAAGGTATGGAGAGATAAGCATCGAAGGAGATGAACTCGAATACTTAACAATCGTTGGAATCGTAAGAGCAAAGATCAAAGCGTTTTAAATTAAGGAGAGGTAGATGGTTGGTTTTTTGATTGTAGTAGTTTTGGTTGCGAGTGTTTTTGTAGGTAGATATTTTGTAAAGAGGTTTTTTACAAAAGGTAAGGGAAAATTCTATACATATTTTATGAGTACATGTATAGCAGTTGGCTTTTGTTTTTTTGGCATTATGACTGTTGCTATATACGATACAAGTAAAAATCCAAGAGTAACAGACCCAGTTGTAAAAGATCAGTATTTCAAGGAAGATCAAAAAATGGTGCTGGACTATCTTAATACGATTAACTCAACCATGTTATTTGTAGATGAAATATTAGAAGAACACAAACAAGCATTATTGCGCAATGACATGTTACAAGCTTTATCCTCAGCACGAGATTGTATTGATACATATAAAGATGTAAGTGAAGACTTTTTGATGAGAAAATTTCGTGCACCTATGCTCTATAACAAAGATATGAAAGAGATCATCAATAAGTCGGCTTTTGAATACAGCACTTTGTATCGACTTAAAACACGCTATTGTGAAAATTCCATTAAATATATTAACACTAAAAATAACTCTGCGCTTGAAAGTGCTAAATTTGATACTAACGAAATACTCAATCAATCTGTAGTAGCCACAGCCTCTACTTTTAGTATAGGTGAAAAATACAATCTCAAATACCAAAATAAAAAGTGGGTGGTATCACAATAAAATATCAATTTGAGTTAAATATAATACTTTGTTCCTTTATTGCTTAAAAATATGTTCCTTTGTCCTTGTTCCTTTCTGTTCCTTTGTCGTGTTCCTTTATCACAGTTTAGCAACACCCAAAGGAACAATGTAACCTCCCAAAAGCACATCACTATTTTCGCATAAATTTTCGCATCACAAATCAAGCGGAAACATCCTATACAACGAAGAATAAACAACTATCTATGTCAAAGATAAACACTAAAGTTTTCACGAATCAAGTCAATAATTTCGTAAAAGAACACGAGAGTGAAAAAACAGCAGAATAATTTAAAGATGAAACACTAGCAACACATAGAGTAAAGCGCCTATTTTAGGGAATTGCGCCAAAATTTCTACACTATCATTTCATACAGCCCCTCACAGAAGTTATGGATGGTTTTGTGTGGGAAGTCTTAACAATCCACAAGCACTTTTAAACAGAATGTTAGGCATTACCGGAGGATATACAGGGCGTACATGTACCTATTCAACCCATGCGATTCGCCAAATTACGCCTTATATTGGAGGGACTGATGAATCCAGCGCTCAGCCCACAGTCTATCCTGTTTTGATTGAACATTCTGAATGTATCGTTTTTTGGGGATGTGATCCTATCAACACCAATCAAATTGCATGGGGTGTCCCAACACATGGTGTTTATAAATACCTAAAAGAGTTGAAAGAAGAAGGTAAAAAACGAGGGGTTAAATTTTATGTGATTGATCCTGTGTACAACAATACAGGGATGTATTTTAGTGCGGAGCATATTCAAATTCGTCCTACAACCGATGTAGCGATGATGCTAGGAATGGCGCATTACCTCTATACAGAAAAACTCTATAACGCAGATTTTATTAAAAAATATACCATAGGTTTTGATCAATTTAAACAGTACCTTTTAGGCGAGAGTGAAGATATGGTGGCAAAAACACCAGAGTGGGCATCTAAAATTTGTGGTGTTCCAACAGACGTGATTAAGATGCTTGCCAAAGAGTGTGTTTCTAAACGCACGATGCTTATGGGCGGATGGTCAACCCAACGGGCACATCATGGGGAACAACCTAACTGGATGCTTATTACGCTAGCTAGTATGCTAGGTCAAATCGGACTTCCAGGAGGAGGGTATGGTTGTAATTATCACTACTCTTCAAACGGTGTTCCTATGCCTGCGGCCGCGACAGGAAATCCACTGACAAAAGCCGATGCTGATGCTAAAGATTTTGCGAGCGCATCTCCAGGACTTTCAGGTATTAGCATTAAGTCTAAAATCAAAGGGCCTTGGGATAAAGCAAAAATGGAAATTATCCCTGTATCTCGCATTGTTGAGTGTTTAGAAAATGCAGGAAAAGAGTATAACTTTGATGGGCACACCAAAAAATGGCCTGAATTAAAAATGGCGTATTGGGCGGGTGGAAATCCATTTCATCACCATCAAGACAGAAACCGCATGATAAAAGCATGGCAAAAATTAGAGACTTTTGTGGTTCAAGATAATTTCTGGACAGCGAGTGCTCGAATGGCAGATATTATTCTTCCTGCAACGACAGAACAAGAACGCAATGATATTACCAAAGCGCATACAAATGAATACATTTTTGCGATGAAACAAGCCGTAGCCCCAGCGGGAGAGGCGATGGATGATTTTGATATTTTTGTCAATATTTTAAGACGTTTTACCGCAGAACAAGTTTTAGCCTTTACTGAGGGAAAAAGTAAAATGGAATGGATCAAATCCTTTTACCAAGCCTCATTTGATAAAGCGGCTAAATCAGGTGTTAAAATGCCAACATTTGATGCGTTTTGGGAGAAAGGGTATGTCTATTTTGAGACACCGGAGAGTGCTAAAAAGTTTATTAAACATGAAAAATTTAGAGCAAATCCTGTGGTTAATCGTTTAGGTACTCCTTCTGGAAAAATTGAGATTTTCTCTAAAAAAATAGCAGGCTATAACTACAAAGAGTGTAAAGGTCACCCTATGTGGTTTGAACCCATGGAGTGGGCAGGAAGTAAGGTGGCCAAAGAGTTTCCTTTAAGTTTGGTTTCTCCCCATCCAAAATACCGCCTGCACTCTCAGCTCAATAATACATGGCTTCGTCACCTTGAAGAGGTGAATGGTCGTGAACCGATTTGGATGCACCCGAATGATGCGAAAAAAAGAGGCATTAAAAATGGGGATGTTGTTAGGGTCTTTAATAAACGTGGACAGGTTTTAGCAGGAGCTGTGGTGACAGAAGCCATCATGGAAGGAGCAGTGAGAATGCAAGAGGGCGCATGGTATGACCCAAAAGAAGCAGGAAAGGTTGGTACACTGTGTGTGCACGGTGATGTCAATGTATTGATTCCTGATGTGGGAACGTCAGAACTTGCGCAAGGTAATCAAGCAACAGCTTTGGTGGAAATTGAAAAATTCAAGGGCGAAGTACCCGCCATTGGCATTTTTAAAGCACCAAAGATAAAGGGCGCCTAATGAAACCACTCAAAGCAATAGCACCCTTGTGTATCGTAGCAACGTTGGTATGCGCACAAAGTGCCTTTGTTGCTCAAAATGTGCCTTTGTACGCAACGGCGAGTGACGGATCAGCTCTAGGAGAGCTGATCGTTGCTTCCCAAGTGAATGTGCTCTCTCAAAAGGGAGAGTTTAGTGAAGTTGAGTTTGTCGGATTTATGCCTGAGGGAAGTACGAAAGCCTATGAAAAAATAGGTATGTTGATGGTGGGTTTTGAAGCACCAACACCTTCAACCTATAAAGTGATAGGGCAAAAAAAAGATGAATATGAGAGCATATGGCTCAATGTATCGGTGAAAGGCTTTGTGAAAACAAAAGCCCTCAAAGAGACAAAAGTGTCTATTTTGGAAGAAGGCAAAGAAGCATTTCAAGCCAAATGCGGTACCTGTCATGCTCTGCATCCTGAGAGTGAGTTTGATGCCAATGTTTGGCCAAGCATTTTAGAGGCAATGAGTCCCCAAGCAGGACTTTCAAGTGCTGAGCGTTACAGTATTGAAAAATACCTGCAAAATTATAAACCACAGTGAGACGGCTCCTCTATCAAGAGGAGCGCAATATGTGTTTAATAGGAGAGAAGAAAAGTTTCGTTACAATCTTTACATGTAAACTTTTTCAAGGAGCAATGTGTGGATATTTGGCTTGAAAAATTGAAAGATTTGAGGCTTCTGTACGCAGAAGATGAAGAGGGAATTCGCAAACCAATGGCAAACTCTTTGGGGTATTATTTCAAAGAGGTGTTTGAGGTTAAAAATGGCGAAGAAGCTCTGGATTGCTACTATGAACACCATCCTGATATTATTTTAACCGATTTGCGCATGCCACGAAAAGATGGCTTAGAGATGGCAAAAGAGATTCGTCAGAATGATAAAAAAATTCCTATTATTATGATTACGGCTCATACCGATAAAGAGTATTTGCTCAGTGCGATTGATCTTAAGATTGAAAAATATTTGATTAAACCTGTTGCGTTAGATGAATTGCTCAGTGCTTTAAAAGTGTGTGTTGAAGAGATAGAAGCGGATAAACCTTTGTATATAGAGTATGCGCAGTATCGGTTTGATTTTAAAAATCATCTGGCAATGCCCAAAGAGGGTGAAAAGATAGAATTGACACAAAAAGAGGCTGATTTTTTACTGCTGGTGATACGTAAAAAGGGTTTGATTGTCAGCTACGAAGAGATTGAGATGCGTGTTTGGAAAGAAGAGTTTATGAGCATTGCGGCTCTTCGTACGTTAGTAAAAACCTTGCGTAAAAAACTCGAAGGTTTAGCCTTGAAAAACCATTCGCAAATGGGATATAGCCTTGTGTTTTAAAAAACTGATTGTTTTGATGATTTACGTGGTAGGGATTGCTTTGCATGCCAATGAGTATCAAGAAGATCATCGGGCACAAAGAGCTTTACATGTAAAAGACCCTCGTTCACATATCAAAGTTTTTTTCCCCTCTATGCCTTACAATTATGTCTCTCGTTTGGTCAATGAAAGTCTGGTTCGATTGGCTGAAAATGAACAAGGATGGGAGTATGCGCTAGCAGTTTCAAGCAAAAAACTCTCACCTCTTTTGTATGAGTTTGAGTTACGTCCTCATGTGCGTTTTCAAGATGGCACACCTTTTAATGCCGATTCGGTGGTTCACAATTTTGACTATTTTCTTAAACAGCCTTTTAATTATACGAATATTGATAAAACACTTAAACGTGTTGAAAAAATTTCTGATTTGAAAATTCGCATCCATTTACACAAACCTTATGGAATGCTTTTTCGTGATTTGGCACGTATCTATTTTTACTCAGAATCATATTTAAAGACGTATGGTTGGGCTGGAGGGGATACTGGAGCGAATATTCAAAGTGCAGGACCGTACGGATTGGGTCCATATATTTTAGTCGAAGGCATGGTGACGGGACGGAAACAAACTCCCAAAGTTATCCTCAAGGCTAATCCCTACTATTGGGAAGAGGGGTTGCCTAAAATTGAGACGATAACCCTATTTACAGAACTGAGTATGCAAGAGGCATTGGATTTGGTGCTTTTTAAGGATGGGGGATTGGATTTTATGCAGATTCCTTTTAATAAAAAAGTAGAAACCATGCTTTCCCCCTATGCTAAACTTATCTCCATGCCCTCAAGCCACAATTTTACAATCTATTTTAATTTAAAAAAGAGCAATGCGCCTATTGCCCGTAAAGAGGTGCGTCAAGCGCTTAATTGTGCGCTCAATCAACAAAATCTTCTCAATTTTACCTACAAAAAAGAGGGGCAACTCAATCCTAATGCGATGAAGCCTTATGAATGTCCTCTAAGCCAAGAGGCGATTTATGCACTTTTGAATAATAGAGAATTTGAAGTAGCTACGCAAGATGCCCTGCTTTTTTTATGGAAGGGCATTGAGTATCAGCTCTCTTTATATGGGGTTCGGTTGCGGTATAAAACGACAACGAGTGAAAAAGAGATTTACAATGTCATGCAAAAAAATCATACCCAAGTTCAATCGTGGGATATGTTGGTGCAAGGAACACAAGATTATTACGGTAGGCATCCGTGGCCTATTTTTATTCGCTATCACGAAAATAACCCATGGAGTTTTGTGAAAGGAGATACTTTGATGCGTCAGTGCATTGAAGCATTTTTTGAGGTAGAACAGGGAAGTGAAGCGTTTATTTCTTTGTATGAACGTATTCAAAAACGAGCAAAAGAGGAAGCGTATATGCTTTTTGTTCCCATCCCAAACGCAGTCTTTGCGATGAATAAAGAGTTGATTTTTGAGCCTTTGGGGATTGGAATGCAGCCTTTTTGGAAGGCAAATATTACCCCTGAACATTGGTCGATAAGAGGAGAAGCCCCTTATCCTGAGAAACTTCAAGCGCCTATCTTGCCCAAGAGGATTCCATGAAAAATATCCCCATCAAATACAAATTGCTCTTTTTATTTAGTTTTTCCTTTATTGGAATGCTCATCTTAGCAGAGCGTTCTTTTGCGCTTTCCAAAGAGAATATTCGCAATGCGGCTATTATTTTTGATAACGCAAAAAGTACACAGCATTTACAAGAAAATTATATAGAGCCTTTAAATGTGCTTCATGAAAAGAGCCTTTCATTGGTGCTTTCTCCTAATGAGGATTATCGAAAGAGCATTGAAGTTGAGATTATGGAGCAACGCAAAAGATTAGAGGAGCGGTTTAAGGCATTGGATGAGAAGAGTTATGATATTTGGCAAGCCTATCTTAAAAGCGTTGAGAAGACATGTGACTATGTGGCATCTTCTTTTGAAGAGGGCGCCTTTGTCTATGTAACATCTGTTGAGAGGGCGCGTTACTATGCCCTGTTGGAGCAACTTAAAATTTTACAGCACACTGCAGTACACCATATGGAATCCAATTTTGAAGATATTCAAGGTCGCTCGCAAGCACTGAAGTATGAATTAGCCGTTTTGGTAATTTTACTAGCAACATTGGTGTTTATTGCGGGGTATTCTCTCTCAGGGCATATCGTCTCATCCATTCATCGTCTTCAAGAGGGATTGCAAGAGTTTTTTGCGTATTTGCAAACCAGACAAAGTGAACCTAAACCTATTGCGCTCTCAAGCAAAGATGAGTTAGAAACCATGTCCAAACTGCTCAATCAAAGCATCTCTAAAGCCACCTCGGATATTCAACAAGACAATGAGTTTATTGAAGATGCTATTAGTGTCGTGAATGATTTGCAACAGGGTATTCTCTCCTCAAGGCTTCACTCATTTCCCCAAGCAGATAAATTACAGCGTCTTAAAGATGTGATTAATACAATGATTGACAACTTAGAGTCAAAAATCAATGAAGAGATTTTAAAGCGAACCGAACAAGAAAAATTACTGATTCAGCAGAGTAAACTTGCGAGTATGGGTGAAATGATAGGTAACATCGCCCACCAATGGCGTCAGCCTTTAGGAGAGTTGAGTGCCATTTTGATTAATCTTCAAGTCAAACATTCGTTTCATGATTTGGATGATGTGACCCTTTTAAACAGTATTCAGCAGTGCAATAAGCTCAATGCGTATATGTCAAGTACTATCAGTGATTTTCAAAACTTTTTTAAACCATCCAAAGATAAAGAGGTCTTTGAAATATCCGAGGCGTGTCAAAAAGCTATTTCGATGTTGAAGGCCTCCTTGAATTATCATGGCATAGAACTCTCCTTTGATATTTCAGCGAAGGTTGAGGTTTTAGGCTATCCTAATGAATTTGCTCAAGCGCTTTTAAATATTCTCTCCAATGCTAAAGATGTCCTTAGTGAGCGTGAAGTCAGTAATCCTTTTATTCGATTGGAGTTAAAAAAAGGGTACAAATACACACTGATTGTGATTGAAGATAATGGTGGAGGTATTGCGCAGGAGTATATCGATAGAATTTTTGAGCCTTACTTTACGACGAAGTATGCCAAACAAGGAACCGGCATTGGGCTTTATATGACGAAGATGATTATTGAGAACAATATGGGTGGGGTCATTAACGTTAAAAATACACCTCTTGGCGCTATTTTTACCATTAAATTACCCAGTGTGGCGAGTGCGTAAATCTTTACATGTAAAGATGTTGAGTGTTTTATCTTTTCAAAGATTGGATGAGGTTACTGTTTAATGCTCAATGAGACTATGGAATGGTGTGCTAAGTTTATCGAGTAACGTGTGAGACCACTTTTTGATTTTATGAGATAATGTTTTCCTCCTTTAAAAAAGCTCTTTTTTTTGATGCATGTTTTTAAATTTGGCTTGAATCATGGTTGAAAAGAGTTCCAAAAAAATTACAAGAGATGTAATAAAAGTGCCTTAATGTCGAAAGAATTACAAAGGCATTACGGTTTGATTACAAACAGGGTTTATTCTTAATAATAGCTTATAAAATCCATTGCCACCCTTTGAAGCTTTTTGTTAAACTCTCCTCGCCTTCAAACAAAAAATCAGGAGAGAAGAGATGAAACTAGCTAAACTTAGCTTGGCGGCCATTGTAGTTGCAGGACTTGCTTCCCATTCATTCGCAGCAGACAGCTTAGCGGATGCATTTAAAAACGGTAAAGTAAAGGGTGAATTAAGAGCCTGGTATTTTGACAGAGATACGGATGTTCCTGCAGCAGC
Organism: Campylobacterales bacterium; assembly: GCA_016930915.1. Taxonomy (GTDB): domain Bacteria; phylum Campylobacterota; class Campylobacteria; order Campylobacterales; family Sulfurospirillaceae; genus Sulfurospirillum. The sequence goes on along the minus strand of JAFGFU010000019.1, from coordinate 42,229 downwards.
AGCTGGTGCTTGGGATAGAAAAAAGGGTGATGCTGATATTGTTAATATGGGTGTTATTTTAAACTATGTGACTGATTCGTTTTATGGTTTTAAAATGGGCGCAACGTTCCAATCCAATTATGCTCCGTTTGCAGATGATGAAGCTAAAGCATTGTTTTATAATGATATGTACGGCTCAGGTGCAGTCCTTTCAGAGATGTATGTTCAATACACCATTGATAAAACAACCGCAAAAGTGGGTCGTCAATTTATCGATACACCACTTATCAAAGGCAGTAGTTCTCGTATGATCAAACAATCCTTTGAAGGTGCATTAATCACCAATACAAACATTCCTGATACCACTTTAGCCGCAGGATATATCAGTAAATGGCAAAATAGAACATCCCCTGATACGGCAGCTAAAAAATCAGATGTGGCTGATTTTGAAAAATTTAACGATGATGGTGCGTATACTTTCCTTGCGATTAACAAATCGATTCCAGGACTTACCATTACAGGTCAATGGGCACAAGTGGTTGATGTCGCAGATGTGTATTATACCGAGCTTGCGTATACCGCTAAGATGAATGATTTTCGTTATGGTCTAGCAGGTCAGTACCTTATAACAGATTATGATGAATCAGGCGAAGATGATGGTAGTTTTTATGGTGTAAAAGCTAGTTTTGGAATCGGTGCGTTTAACATGTATGCGGCGTATGCTGAGGTAGATGATGACAATGATGCTAGCGTAAGTGCTGATGTGGGTGGGGCAGATCCAATTTACACCGCTAACGTGATTCACAGTGGTGAGTATAAAGCGGGAAGTAAAGGGTATGCGATTGATGCCAATTATGAAGTGGTTAAAGGCGCAAAAATTGGTGCACGTTACTCTGATATTAATTTAAAAGCAGCCAACAGTGATTATGATGTGATTGATGTTTATGCCAATTATGCATTTGATGGCGCACTTAAAGGGTTTGGTGTTGAAGTGCAATACGAAACCAAAGATAAAGATGCTTCAACAGGAAGCAGCAACGAGTTACGTTTTAGAGCAAATTATAAGTTCTAATATTTTAATCTAAAATGAGCGTGTCTATGAAGTCACATAGACACGCTTGTTTACATGTAATCAGCCTACACTTTTTTCTGCAATCATTGTATCTAGGGAGACAAAAAGTACTTTACTCTCTTTTTCAACCGTATGAAATGCCTCAATAATACGCTCTTTTTCCTCCAAAAGGTTGGACGAGGTTGAACGTATAAGGTTGATAATATCAAGAATGCAGGTATGGAAATTTTTATGGGTTTCATAAATAGTTTTAAAGCTTTGCGTATTTCCAAAGATTTTTTCGCCATCTTTCTCGTACCATTCCCCTAAGCTACAACGTTCATGCGTTTGGAATTGTGTCTCTTTATCGTTGAGATAAACGGCACTGTAAGCGTTAGATTTAAAGATTGCATGATTCATTTTGGCTAATGTAATGAAAATAGTTTGTTGAATGGTGGTAATGTTGTAGGATGTAATATCTGAGTGTTCAATCAAACTGTTAAAGGTGGTGCTTAATTTATCGAGTGTTTTGGTTGATTCATCGGCATTTTGTTTCATAGAGTTGGCATTGCTCTCAAGCCCTGAAGTCTCTTGTTGGAGCATTTTAATGGAAATTGCAATCTCTGCGGTGGCTTTTTGTGTGGTTTCTGCCAGTTTGCGTACTTCATCTGCTACGACAGCAAAGCCACGACCATGCTCACCTGCACGGGCTGCTTCAATGGCGGCATTGAGGGCTAAAAGGTTTGTTTTATCGGCAATATCGTTAATCATATCCACCACAGCGCTGATGTCTCGTGTGCGTTGTACTAAAATACCAATACTTTGCTCATTTTGATTGACAAATTCAATTAATGAGGTGATTTTTGTAATAGTATCTCGTAGATTTTGATAACTTCCTTTGGTCTCTTCGGCGTACACTTCTCCATCTTTGGCAATCTCTTTTAAGCGTTCAACAATAGTGGTTAAATTAGATTGTACCGTAGTAAAATCATTTGAGCTACTTCCAATTTGTGCCAATTCAGCATTGAGGGTATTACGGGCAATAAAATCGTGTGTTTGCTTCATAGCAAGGACAGCTTGATTGACCATTTCAACTTGCTCTTTAAATTCTCCGTGCATTCCTTTTTGAAGAATTTTACGGCTAAAGTCCTCCTTGGATGCAGCAAGAATCGTGGATTTAATCTCTTTAGTGACTAATTCAAAATTATCAAGCAAGGAATTCATGTTTGAGCAGAGCATTTTAAGCTCGCCACCATCATTGACATTGACAATGCGTCTATGTAAGTGACCATGTTCACTTTCTTTGACAATATCTGCGAGTGCATGAATTGTTTTTTGCACTTTGCGAATATTGATAAACATAAACCAAGCTAAGGCAAAATTGGTGAGATTAATCACTTGAATCCAATGAAAGCCATTGTATGAAACTTCGAGGATAAAAGCAAACGTAAATGCCACTAAGGAGATAATATTTGCATCTTGCACTTTAGCAAGAGAGGATCTATTCATGCGAGAGTATGAAGGCATCGTAGCTAACCTTTAAATGAGATAGGGTGTTTTCTAAGAGTGAGAGTGAGGCTTGTACACCATTATGTTGTTCGGCTTTAAGCATTTTATCATACAGTGGCTCTATGACACTAAGACCTTTTTGACTAGGAGAACGTCTTACGGAATGGTAACCAATAATTGTGTTCGTTTTGGTATCCGTAATGGGTGTAATATAGGCATGAACCCAATAATAGTGATTGTGTTTAGTGCGATTCTTAACATAAGCAAACATTTCTTTTCCTGCTTGAGCTCGTTCCCATAGGAGTTTGAAAATAGCCTTTGGCATATCTGGATGACGTAAGATGTTATGGGGTTTACCAATCAACTCTTTTTCTTGATAGCCAGAAATTTCAATAAAAAGATCATTGGCGTAAGTGATTCTTCCTTTAAGGTCTGTTTTTGAGACAATAAAAAGATTTTCATCAAAGGTAAGGGCATCGCCCCTTTGCAAAATAGACACTATGAATCCTTTGTTGCAATGTAAAATTCTCAGTATAACGAAAAAAATATGATGAATCACATTGCAAAGAGTGAAACAAAAATGTCGAGCTTAAAGATTACATATCGTAACATAAATCTTTAGATTATTTATCGGTTTGAAAGGTAAAAATAGCTCCCTGACTTTGTCTGTTCTCATTAAAAATCACATGAGTCTCCCAAATCATATTCCCAACCACACACGTAGGCAATATTCCCTCACCTTGATAGCGTCCCTCGGCGATTTTAGTCAGTTTAAACGTATGAAAACCCATGTTCATATTGGTCGCAAAAAGTTTAATCTCGATAGAAGGTACATCAATCTCTGAAGTGACTGTAAAAGAAAGTGGTTTCATCAGTGGAATACTTTTAGGTTCTATATCAAAAAGTACCTTATGTCCATCACTAAGTTTCACTTCACAACTCTTTACATGTAAATCACATGTTGGATCGGCATATACAAAATGAGTTTCTCCTACCCACCATCGATAGAGATCGCTTGAGTCAATAAAAAGGTAAGCCCCAATAGCCCCAATCACCAAAACTTCTACAATAAGCAGTTTAAAAAAACGCGCGGAGGGCATGAGTATATCCTTTAAAATGAGGGTATTTGAGTTTATCATCTATGTCTTAAAATTTTATTAAATAGTCATGTTCTCATCACCTTTGATAAGAAGAGGAGCTATTAAGGGTTTTTTTTATAAAATAGCCACTTAAAAATTGACACTGGAAGAGGAATATATGCGTTATTTAGTCTTTTTATCTTTGTTTGCACTTGCATTGTATGCGGCAACTGCTGAGGATATTTATCGTATTTATAAAACGAAAGGTATTGATGCCGTAGAGGATTTTTTAAAAAAAGAGTTTGAGTCTAAAGAGACCATCAAAGTGAAAGAGACTAAAGCTCCAACTGAAGTGAAGGCAGTTGCTAAAGAGACTAAAGTTAAAGTGCTTAAAACAAAAAATCCAACTGAAAAAGAGTTGGTATCTAAAGATTTTTGGCTCAAACAGATTCGAGGTATGGATGTCGAATACGGCTATTATGAAAATTTAGATTCTTTGATTGTCTGCGAAAAAGAGAAAAAACGCTGTGAGGTTTATAAAAACAGTGAAGATGAAGGTTTGGAACGCATCAAAAGTCATGATGTTATTATGGGTAAAAATGGGGATAAAGTAAAACGAGGTGATTTGAAAACACCTGTGGGGGTGTATGAAATTACGAAACGGTTTAAGCCAAGTGATCCTTTTTATGGTCCTTTAGCTTTTTCGCTCTCCTATCCAAATCTTTTTGATGTCTTGCGTGGAAAAAATGGCAGTGGTATTTGGATTCATGGTATGCCTTTAGATGGTAAAGATCGCGATGATTTAAGTAAAGGTTGTGTGGTGATGGATAATGATGCTATTAAAGTGTTAGATGCCGAAATTAATGCACAGAGTACAATGACCATTATTGGTGAAAGTAAAGTTAATAAAATAAGTAAAGATGAGATTGCAACACTTTTAAGTGATGTTTATAAATGGCAACGTGCATGGAAAGTCAGTGATATTAATGCGTATTTAAATTATTATTCAGATGACTTTAAAAAAGCAGATGGTTCTGGTAAAAAGCAGTTTTCAGCAATGAAAAAGCAGATTTTTTCTCGAAAAGAGAAGAAAACAATTCTGTTTGAAAATATGAATATTGCGCCTTATCCCACCGTAGAAAATCGAAAAATTTTTAAAATTTCTTATGAGCAAACTTATAAAAGTCCCTCTTTCGCATCGAAGGGAGAAAAAGAGCTTTATGTGGAACTTATTGGTAAAAAAATGTCAATTTTGGCTGAAAAATAAGGAGCGTTAATGTTAAGTGAAAAAGAGATGCTTGAACGTGAATTGGAAAAACTCATTGAAGCTCGTGATTCTTTTTTAACCTACTTGGATACGCATATTCCCAAAGATACTAAAGGGTTGAATTTTGATTTTTCAACACAGCCAACACTCGATGCGCAAAGTGTTTATGAGCATTTTTATAAATTAGATTATCAAGCCCGTAAAATCAGAGGTTTTTTAGTAGGTAAATTCGGGCTAAAGGCTTAGTATGGCTTTTATTACACTTAACAAAGCCCATTTGTTTCATAATCTTCAAATCCTTGCTGTAAAAGCAGAGGGTAAAGAAAAACTTATGGCGGTTTTAAAAGATAATGCCTATGGGCATGGTCTTCGCATAATGGCAGAGCTTTGCCATGAGTTCGGCTTGAAAAGAGCAGCGGTAAAAAATATTGAAGAAGCGAAGAGTATTGCTGATCTTTTTGATGAAGTTTTGGTTTTAGTTGATGCTGTTCCTACTGAAAAACTTGCGCATAACATCTCTTTTTCAGCACATTCTTATGCGATGCTAGAAAGTTTACGAGATGGAGAAAATATCCATTTAAGCATTGATACAGGTATGCATCGTAATGGAATTAAAGAGCATGAAATTGAAAAAGCAATGGAGATTATTGTTCAAAAGAAGTTACAGATAAAAGGTGTTTTTACACATTTTAGAAGTGCAGACGAATTGAACTCAGAATTTTTTTGGCAACGTTCATTGTTTGAGCGTGCAAAAAAGCGTATAAAAGCATTGGCGCAGCAGTATGGATTACCGAAGATTGCTTTTCATTCGTGTAATTCTGCAGGTTTGCTTCGCACCGACACTTTAGGCGATGACGCTTTCGCACGTGTTGGTATTGCGATGTATGGGTATAATCCTTTGCATCCTTCTTTTAATTCCGTGTCGCTTAAACCTGTTTTAGCATTATGGGCAGAAAAACTCAGCACTCGTGTACTGAAAAAAGGTGAACGTGTAGGGTATGGTGGTATTTATGAAGCTCCGTGTGATGAGGTGATTTCAACATATGATATTGGCTATGGTGATGGTTTTTTCCGTTTTGATGGATATACATCCATCGCGATGGCTGATGGAAGTTTGAGTAAGGGTCGTATGTCAATGGATAGTTTTTGTTTAGGGGGTGATGCTAGGGAGGTTTGCATGTTTGAGAATGCTACTACCCTTGCGCAACAGTTTAAAACCATTACCTACGAGATTCCAACTAAACTCTCACCCACATTAAAGCGGATTATCATCTAAAGAGCCATGCTGTAATTTAACCTCAATGGCATTTCCTTCGTGAATAGTTGCTCTTACAAGAGCATTTTCTGCACGGGCTTTTAGGCTTCCAAGTGTATCTTTTGGGGCGAGCGAGGTAATGCCATAACTGCAAGAGATTTTACCTACTTTTGAAAATTTTGTTGTTTCTAAAATACCTTGCAGTTTTTTTGCAAGTCCCATGGCTGATCTAAAATCACTATCGGGCAGAAGAATAGCAAACCGATTTTTACTCCATTTTCCAAAAATATCTACTTCTCTGATGTATTTGTGCACCAGTTGAATAAACTCTTTTTTAAAGGTTACAATAGAGTCTTGAGGAAAGACTTTGCTTAGGTTTTCAAACATATTAATTTCAATAAGCATAAGCGTTAACTCTGTACGATAGCGTTTGTGTCGTTTAAATTCGTAAAAAAGATATTCATCTATTTTTTCGTAATTGAGTACATTAAGAATTTTGTCAAAACTACCATTCTCATTGCTATATTGTTCATTTAATTTTTCTAAATGCTCTTTTTTGAAAGCAAGGGAGAGCACAAAGGTAAGCATGAGAATATATTTATTAATTAAGGGTTGATGTTTTTCAATAAAATCAGGATCACTGCTTGCAAGCATGAGATTACCTACAATAGTTTGTGTCTCTTCTTCTTTGAGTAAAAAACTAAAAAGGGTTATAGGCATTTTATTGATTTTAATTGCATCTTTTGCGAAAGGAGCTTTTTCAATAAAACAACGTACCGCTACTTCTTCAACCACACTTCTTTCATTGTTTGTACGGAAGGGAAAAATATCTTTTGAGCGAAAGGTTGATTTGATAAACTCATTTTCATTATAAAGGCTAAAATTCTCTTTCTCGTAGATGAATAGTAAGCTTCCTTCAAGATGCAATAGTTCTTCTATTTTTTCTTGGGCTTTGATGACATTAAATTTGGTTGCGAGGGAAGCAAAAAGAAGTTTTGAGAGTTTTTCAAGTGCATTAAACTCATCAGCAGACTCTTTTTGTGGTTTTTGTTTAAATAAAAGAGGAATCAGTGTTGCAAAAAAAAGCAACACAGCAGTAAGCGATGTCATTAATGGTGTACTATAAGGCGTTTGCAAAAGAAGAGCATGCATCCAAGTGGATTGAGCAATCAAAAGATGTGCGTAAGCATCAAGTACCCAGTATAAAAGTGTGATAAAAGATGCTAAAAGAAAATAGTGTATTTTTTTCATGCTGATTCCAAAGAGTGAATTCCTTTTTCAAATAAAATACCATCAATACCATGCAACGCTGCAAATTCAATATCGTTTTCATCGTTACTTAAAAGGAGTATTTTGCCATCAAAAAGATAATCATCTGCAATTTTTTGTGCTTGCAGTGCTAGTGATTTTGTGACGATAAAATAAGAAGCACCTAAGGCATTTGCCAAAATGAGCTCTTTAATTTGTTTTACATGTAAAGCAAAAAGAAGCTTTTCATCGGCACATTTTTTGGCCAATACCGTGTTGAAATCAAACAACACAATACTGCAAGAGGGTGTTTTTCGCACCTCTTCAAATGTATGAATAGCATAAAAGGGTTTAAAATCAATGGCATCATGACCAATCAGTAACATTATGTTAACCTCGCACACTCTTTAGAACAGAAAAACTGACCATCTTTAATGATTGCCTCTTTATGGCTCACAAAAGTAGCGCATTTTTGGCACTCCACCATAGTCTCTCCTTCTAAAGTTTTTGTTTTCTCATTACTCTTTTTAACCTCTTCTTGACGTTTGTTTTTAAAGAAAAAAAGATAAATTAAAAAAATGATTCCGATTAAAATAGCAAGTTTAAACAACATCAACATTCTCCATAATAAGATAATAACGTTTCTCTTTTTGGTAGATTTGGCAGTGAGACAAGCCTTTAATCTCCTCTTCCACCAATTCACCTTTATAAAAAAGCAAGGTCGTGTGAGGCGCTATAAAATTATGACACAATTTGATTAACATTTTGGTATTGGTCACAGCGCGTGAGCTAATTAAATCGGCAACAAAAGGCGTTGCTTTTTCCACACGATTGGTTGAAACGTCAATATTTTTAAGCCCTAAGGTTGATTTGGCTAGGTGTAAAAAAGCACTTTTTTTAGCAATAGGCTCAAACAATGTAAACTGAACATCTGGCAATGCAAGCGCAAGCAGTAAGCCTGGAAAACCAGCACCGCTTCCCACATCAATTGCTCGTTTGATGGTTTTTACATGTAAGAATTGCAGAGGATAAATACTGTCTTCAATATTTTTAAAAACCACTTCTTTTGTTTTTGCACCTGAAATATTGTGTGTTTGATTGTAGCGAAGAAGAAGGGTTGCAAAAACATCTGCTTGTTGCCAAAAAGTGGCAGGAAGCGTAAACGAAGCCATGAAATAAGCCTTTGGATAATTTTAAGCGTATGGTACCCAAAGGGCTATTAATAGGTGATTAATTACATGTAAACCTTTCTGGAAGGTTTACATGTAAAAGTATTATTGGATACGAAAGCGTTTAAGTTCCACATTGGCACTTTCTGCCTTAGAAGAGAGATTCGCAGAAATCTCTTTTACCGTTTCACCTAACGTGTTGTTTTTCTCTGATAGCGCTGTGACTTCGTTGATATGCTTCATAAAGAGCTCTACGGTTTTTTCCACATCCGTATGCTTTACACTTTGTTCATTGGAGATGCGAATGGTGTTGCTGAGCGTTTGAGAGGTATGTTGAGATTGGTCGATAAGTGTATTCGTCTCTTTAGAGAGTTGGTAAAATGATTGTGAAATGTGTTCTGTTTCACCTGTTACCTCATGAATGGTTTGCACAATAACATTGGTAGTAGTGCTAATATCACTTAAAGAAGTTTGGGTGCGTTCTGCTAGTTTTCGCACTTCATCGGCAACCACGGCAAAGCCACGCCCATGTTCGCCCGCACGTGCGGCTTCAATGGCGGCATTAAGTGCTAAAAGGTTGGTTTGATCGGCAATATCCCCAATAATGGCCAATACATTTTTAATATCCGTTGCTTGTTGCGCAAGCGAATTGGCTTTGCTTCCTAATTCGTGCTGTTTTTGAGCGCCAATAGAAATCATTTCAACCACCCTGCTCATACTCGTGACAAAGGTTTCAAGCACTGCTTTGGTTTGCTCTAAATCGTCTAAGGTTTTAAGGGACATGTTTTGCATTTCATGCTCTTTTTCACGAAGCAGACGCATCTCCTCTTGAATGCCATGAATAAATCTATTTTGTTCGGTGATGTTACTCGCAAGATTGGAAGAGACGTCGCTTAGAGAGTTACTCGCTTTTACACTATCGTTGGACGTCTCAAAGGCTTTAGCGATAGAGTCTTTAAAATTGTGAATCAGTTTTTGAGCTTCTTTCATGGTATCGGAGATTTCGTTATCACTTTTAAGCAGAAGAGGATAAGTCAAGTCCAGCGTTGAAGAGACGTGTGAGAGCTTTTGCCCTGAGAGGGTAATGGCTTGGAGAATATCTTTAATAGTGGTATACAATAATACAAGAATCAAAAGCGTGACTATTATCAATCCAGAACTTTCAATCATCATCTGTTTTTTCGTTGCTTTCTCAAGAGCATGGAGGGTTTCTAAATTTTCATTCGCAAGGGCGTCATCGACTTCTTTAAGGAGATTAATTTTTTTGGTAATCGTATCAAACCAATGGGTCGCATCGATTCCAAAACCACCAGTGGTCGCCTTTTCAATGGCGACATTGCGCATCTTTTCAACCTCTTGTACGATAGGTGATTGCATGGTTTGGTTATAAAAAGCGATAGATTTAGGGGAAGCCGTACTGAAAAATGCATCAATATAAGAGGTTTGTTCCGAAATGAGCGTAATGAGTTTAACGAACATATTGGGTGCAAATTTATCGGCGGCAAAGGTGTTGGAGAGGACAGCTCGCTCAATACCTGAGCGTTCTTTGGATTTTAGAAAGTTCGCATAAGCACTCAGTTGTTTGACAATTTCTGGTTCTCCTGAGAGAACAGCGGTGGATGCAACAATGTCCAAAAGGTGTTGATTCAGTGAGGTGTAATACTCTACCTCTTCTGCAACGCTAATACTGAGTGCATCCACACGACTTCTAATGGAAGGAAGTTTTTGCAAGAAACTTTCAATCGTCACTATTTTGTCTTTGAGTGTTTGAGGATAGCGTTCTAGTGCGATGGATTGAAAAGCTGTTTTGTAGCGCTGATGCTCTTTGTCGGTGAGTTTTCTCTGTGGAGGAACTTTGTCGGCAAATTTTTGACCTTTAGAGCCAATAAATCCAGCACTCGCACCTCTTTCTTTTTGGCTTTCATGTACCAAAAGACTAATGCTACTTGAGAGGGTGACCATAGCTTGTAAATCATCAACATTTCGAAGTTTTTCTCTGCCCTCCATGAGGGTTTTTACTCCTAAAATAAGCGCAAAAAGCACTACAACACAACATACTAGACCTAATTGAAATTTTATGGTTCGACGCATTTTTAGGTTCCTTTGACGTTAAAACTCCAGATAGTCTACTTAAAATCATGTTCAAAAAGCTATGACTTATGTCAAAAAACTAGCTTAGGTATCTAAGATTAAAAAAAGTATTATATTTAGGTTTTGTTTACTAGGGAAAGAGTAGAATGAACGTGTTTAATCATTTATTAAAGGAGATTATTATGGCAACTACCTTACCCGCTCTTCCGTATGAAGCAAGTGCCCTTGAGCCTTATATCAGTGCGAATACATTGGGTTATCATCATGGAAAGCACCATCAAACCTATGTTACCAATCTTAATAATTTGATTCAAAACACTCCTTTGGCAGAGGAAGCGTTGGAAGCGATTATTTTTGCCTCAGCGAATGTCCCTGAAAAAGTAGGTATTTTTAACAATGCCGCACAAGTGTGGAATCACACCTTTTATTGGAACTGTATGCAAAAAAATGGTGGAGGTGTACCCACGGGAGTGATTGCTGCAAAAATCAATGAAGATTTTGGTAGTTATGATGCCTTTGTGGAAGCCTTTAAAAATGCAGGACTCACCCAATTTGGTAGCGGTTGGGCATGGTTGGTGTTGGAAAATGGAAAACTTAAAATTACGAAAACAAGCAACGCTGACACCCCAATGGTGCATCAGCAAAAAGCACTTTTAACGGTTGATGTCTGGGAGCATGCGTATTATTTGGATTATCAAAACAAACGTGCGGATTATATTGATATTTTTCTCAAATATTTAGTGAATTGGGATTTTGTCAACGAGAATTTAAAGGCATAAAAAGACGAAATAAGGGAAAAATTTTCCCTTATTTCATTCTTTACATGTAAAGAATTTAGGCTTGTTCACTCAAACAGTGAGGGCATTTTTTAGCGCTCAAAGGGATGTTCATCGCGCATTCAGCGCACACTTTTGTCGTAGGAGTAGGTGCTTCTTTAGGAGCAATTTTTGCATACCCCTTAATCATCATAAACATGACAAATCCTAAAATAATAAAAGAGGTGAGGTCGTTAAAAAAAACACCCAGTTTAATGGCTGGAGCACCTGCTTTTTCCAAATCGGCTAAGGAAACATACTCTTTCCCATCTAAGGCGATAAATAAAGACGAAAAATCGACATTGCCAAGTAGTAAGCCCACGGGTGGCATTATGATATTGCTGACCAAAGATTTGACAACTGTTGCAAACGCTGCACCAAAAATAAACCCCACCGCCATATCAATAACATTACCTTTGATAAGGAAATTTTTAAACTCTTTTAGCATAGTGGCTCCTTATTAAAATAGATGTCCCATTTGCTCTTTTTTCGTTTTTAAATAGTGTTCATTATATTTATTAGCTTCAATGATAATAGGTACACGATCAACAATTTCAATCCCTTTGAGGGCACCTAGTTTTAAAGGATTGTTGGTAAGGAGTCTGATTTTCTTAATTCCAAAGTGTGCCAAAATGAACTCAACAATTTCATACGTGCGCTCATCGGCTTTAAAGCCTAATTGATGGTTTGCTTCTACAGTATCTAATCCTTTATCTTGCAGTGCATAGGCATTGACTTTATTTAAAAGTCCTATATTTCTACCTTCTTGACGAAGATAGATTACCATACCATTCTCTTTTTCAATTGCTTTGAGTGCATACTCTAATTGATCCCTGCAATCGCATTTAAGGCTACCAATCGTATCACCTGTAAGACATTCGCTGTGAATGCGAACCAAAGGAGTGTTACCTAAAGGCTCTTTAAAAATGACCAAATGCTCTTTAATCCCTTCCTTAAAAGATTGAATTTTAAAAGCTCCAAAACGTGAGGGGAGGTTTGCAACCTCTGAAATTTCTATTTTCATTTTCTTTTATATCCACTTATGGTAAAATCGTAATTTTTTAACGCAAAGACGTCATTTTAACCAAGATAAGGCAAAAGAATGTTTAAAAGATTTAGAAGACTGAGAATGAATGCAACGCTTCGCTCACTTGTGCGTGAGACAACCTTGAGTATGGATGATTTTATTTACCCCTTATTTGCGAGAAGCGGAGAGGGCATTAAAAAAGAGATTGGCTCGATGCCAGGTGTTTTTCAGATGAGCATTGATGAGATTTTAAAAGAGTGTGGAAGCTTACAGGAACTTGGAATTAACTCGATTATTTTATTTGGAATTCCTGAGGTTAAAGACAGTGTGGGAAGCGATGCGCTGTGCGAGCATGGCATCATCGCTAGTACCATTAAAGCCGTTAAAAAGGCGTATCCAAAGATGTTTGTCGTGACTGATTTGTGTTTTTGTGAATTTACCGACCATGGACATTGTGGCATTTTAGATATGGAAAATGAGAGTGTTAATAATGATGCGACCTTAGAAATTTTAGCCAAACAAGCCCTCGTTCATGCACGTTCAGGTGTAGATATGATAGCCCCCTCTGGCATGATGGATGGCATGATAGAAGCCTTGCGTGAAGCACTCGATGGCGAAGGATTTATTAATCTTCCCATTATGAGTTATTCGACCAAATTTGCCAGTGCCTATTATGGACCGTTTCGTGATGTGGCAGAGTCCGCCCCTTCTTTTGGTGATCGAAAAACCTACCAAATGGATCCTGCCAATCGCAGAGAAGCTATCAATGAGTCGGTGGAAGATGAAGCGCAAGGGGCTGACATCTTGATGGTCAAGCCAGCCCTTGCATACCTAGACATCATCCGTGATGTACGCAATGCCACTTCCCTGCCTTTGTGCGTGTACAACGTGAGTGGTGAATATGCCATGCTTAAAGCTGCTGGGCGTGCAGGTGTGATTGATTATGAGCGGGTGATGATGGAAACGATGATTGCGTTTAAACGTGCGGGGGCTGATATTATCATCAGTTATCACGCTAAAGAAGTAGCAGAAATTTTAAAAAGGAAATAATAATAATGCGACATTTTTTAACCCTGAAAGATTTTAGCAAAGAAGAGATTTTGGAGATCATTGATCTTGCGATTAAAATTAAGAAACAGACGAAAAAAGGTAAACTCAAACCTTATTTAAAAAACCAAACGCTAGGAATGATTTTTGAAAAAAGCTCAACACGTACACGAGTGAGTTTTGAAGTAGGGATTCATCAGCTGGGTGGCAAAGGGCTCTTTTTATCCTCGAACGATTTGCAACTAGGACGTGGCGAACCTATGAAAGATACTGCACGGGTGATTAGCCGTATGGTGGATATGGTGATGATACGAACCTTCGCACAAAGTACCTTAGAAGAGTTTGCGGCGTATTCACGTGTACCTGTCATTAGTGGTTTGAGCGATAGCTACCATCCTGTACAGTTGATGGCGGATTACATGACGATGGTCGAGTATGGCAAAGATAAAAACCCGATTGTGGCGTATGTGGGTGATGGCAATAATATGACGCATTCATGGCTCATGATGGCGTCAAAACTAGGTTTTGAGCTTCGCATTGCAACGCCTAAAGGGTATGAAGTAGATAGCGCCATTTTAGCCGATGCACACTCTTTTGCACAACAAAGCGGTGCGCTCATCAAAATTGGTAATGACCCCAAAGAGGCAATTTCTGGAGCAAGCGTTGTTACTACCGATACATGGGTTTCAATGGGGCAAGAGGCTGAAAAAGCCAAACGTGTGGCAGATTTTCAAGGCTACATGGTGGACGATGCGATGATGAGCTTAGCGCAAAAGGATGCAATGTTTTTGCACTGCCTACCAGCGTACCGTGATTATGAAGTGAGTGAGGCGGTGTTTGAAGCGCATGCCGATGAGATTTTTGATGAAGCAGAAAACCGTCTACATGCTCAAAAAGCGGTGATGGTATGGCTTGATAAACACAGAGAGTATTAATGGAATTTAAGAGAAAAAAAGAGTTTAAGATGATAGAAAAGATTTCTAAAGGTTTAAGCCTCAACAAGCAAAAAGAGCAAACGGTTTTAGAGATAGTTTCCCACGAGGATGAAAACAGCAAGCTTTTGCGTCTTAAAAGTGGTTCATGGAACAATCAAAAAGAGCCATGGTTAGTCTATGATGAACATCAAAAACTCCATGCCATGCTCAGCATTGATACGCTTAGCAAAATGATAGAACACTTTAAAAAAGTAGAACAAGAAACACTTTTTCTCAAGCTTGAAAAGAGCATTTTGCAACATTTGCCACTTGATTTTCACGACGTCTGGACGGTGGCGATGGAAGAGATGAAAAAGAGTAAAAAAAGCGATGTTGATTTTGATGCGTTGATTAAGAAGATTAAAAAAGAGCATCCTAACCTCTTTTTGGACCTTAAGGATCTCTATTTACCAGAGGGTGCTAGTATTATCAACGCCATTGAGCGTTAAGGAGATTTATGATTGATTTTGAAAAGTTTGCCAAGTACTCTAAAGCAGGGCCTAGATATACCAGCTATCCAACCGCACCTGAGTTTAATGAAAGCTTTACATGTAAAAGTTATGAGGAGGTTTTGGCGCACCAAGACGCTTCTCGCCCCCTTTCACTCTATTTTCACCTTCCGTTTTGCCGAAGTGCCTGTTATTTCTGCGGGTGTAACGTGGTATATACTAGCAAGGAAGATAAAAAAGAGCGCTACATTGACTATTTAGAGCGTGAATTAGAACTGCTTTGCCAACACCTTGATACACGCCGTGAAGTGATACAGATGCACTTTGGCGGAGGAACTCCTACTTTTTTTAGCAAAGAGCAGTTAGAGCGTATTTTAAAGGCGATAAAAAGCCATTTTAAAAACTTTGCCAAAGACGCTGAAATCAGCTGTGAAATCGACCCACGTTTTTTAAGTAAAGAGCAGTTAGCTGTACTGACACGTCATGGGTTTAATCGTGTGAGTTATGGGGTGCAAGACTTTAACGATGAGGTACAAAAGGCAATTCACCGCATTCAACCCTACGACGTCACGCAAAATGCTGTAAAAATGGCGAAAGAAGCGGGTATTAAGTCAATCAATATGGATTTGATTTATGGGCTTCCTTACCAAAGTTTTGAGAGTTTTCAAGAAACCCTTCGTTTGGCGGTTTCACTTGACCCAACCCGTTTGGCGGTCTTTAACTACGCCCATGTACCGTGGATGAAAAAGTCGATGCGAAAGATTGATGAGACGACGTTACCACATCCGAGTGTAAAACTGGCCATTATGCGTTATAGCATTGATTATCTGGAGAGTAACGGTTATAAAATGATTGGGATGGACCACTTTGCCAAACCCGATGATGAGCTTTTCCTTGCCATTGAAAAAGGAGAATTGCACCGCAATTTCCAAGGCTACACCACCAAAGGTGGGGCGGATTTGATTGGGATTGGTTTAACCAGTATTGGTGAGGGTGTAGCGCATTACGTTCAAAACTTCAAAGAGATGGATGCGTATGAAGCGGCCATTGATGCAGGAAAATTGCCTGTGCATCGAGGGTTGATTTTAAATGAGGATGATGTGCTTCGAAAAGCAGTCATTATGGAGATGATGAGCAATTTTAAACTGAATATTGAAGGCATTGAGAAAGCGTTTGGTATTGACTTTTTTGCGTATTTTGCTGATGCCATCGAAGCACTCAAGCCTTTTGAAGCCGAAGAGCTTGTGGTGGTGGATAAGGTGGGCAAAAAGATTTTGGTCAATCCTACGGGAACGCTTCTCATTCGTAATATCGTGATGCCTTTTGATGCTTATTTACAAAAAATCCCTGAAGATAAACGACGCTTCAGTAAAACGGTGTAAAACATGTTTCAATTTAATGTAACCAGTGATGCGTGTGTGAAATGCGGTAAGTGTATTCCTGTCTGTACGATTCACGAAGTCAATCGTGATGAAGTAACAAGCCCAAGAGGTTTTTTAGACCTTTTAAATGCGTATCAGCGAGGGGATTTGGAGCTCGATAAAAACGCTAAAAACATCTTTGAGAGCTGTTTTTTATGCACCAATTGTACCGATGTTTGCCCCAATGATTTGCCTGTAGATATGGTCATTGAGCAGGTGCGCAATGATATTCGCAAAAAGTTTGGTTTAGCGTGGTATAAAAAACTCGCCTTCTTCTTGCTTCGTAACCGCAATATTATGGATATTTTGGCACGTTTTGGTTATATGTTTCAAACCTGTGGATTTAAGATGGTAGAGAAGCAAAAATCCATGTATCTAAGAGATTTTCCTATCATCAAGATGGACAGACTCTTTCCAAGTCTTGCAAAAAAAACCTTTCTTAACTCTCATCCTGATGTCGTTTATCATGGGGGAAAAGGCAAAGTGGGAATTTTCATTGGGTGTTTAGCCAATTACATGTACACCGATGTGGGCAAGGCGCTTTTGGAAATTCTCAAAGAGTTACAAATCGATGCTTACCTCATTAAACAGCAAAAATGCTGTGGTGCACCGCAATACTTTACGGGCGATTTTGATAGCGTGGATGCTTTGGCAAAGTTTAACATTGCGTATATTGAAAGCTTTAAAGATGAGTTAGATGCCATCATAATTCCTGAAGCAACCTGTAGTGCGATGATTAAAGAGGACTATGCAAAATTTTTCCATGACCAACCTGAGTGGAAAGAGCGTGCGGAGGCGATTAGCCCTCATATTTTTATGGCAACAGAGTATTTAGAAAAGAAAACAAACCTCGCTGAAATCTTAGCCACGAAAGCACGCAAAAGTGAAGTCGTTACCTACCATGACCCATGCCACGCACGCAAAATGCAAGGGGTATGGAGGGAACCACGCAATTTAATTTCACAAAACTACACCATTAAAGAGATGAGTGATCCAAACCGCTGTTGTGGGTTTGGAGGGGTTACGATGCAAACCGAAAAATACCGCTTCGCCAAAGCCGCAGGACTTCCAAAGGCTGCGATGATAAAAGAGACGGGTGCAGAATACGTGAGTGCAGAGTGCAGCGCCTGTCGTATGCAACTGGGTGATGCCATGCACGGACAAAAAGTGGATGTTATCTTTAAAAACCCGATAGAACTCATTGCTAAGGCGCTAAGAGAAGGGTAATTCAAAGCGTTACATGTAAAGTTGAAAAGCTTTACATGTAACCTTATTTTTGAACCATTAAATAGCGTTTCCAAATCCAAATGGCAAGGCTCAGGGCGACTATTCCAAACAAAGCCCCACTCATTCCAACATAGCGCATACCAAGATGCGTTGTAACGAGACCTCCAATGAACGCTCCCCCGCCAATCCCAATGTTATAAATACCCGAATACAAAGACATCGCAACATCGGTAGCATCGGGGGCAAGTTCTAAAACACTCACTTGCAAAATCAGACTAATCAAACAAATAGCCATCCCCCAAAAGAGCGACAAAATGCTAAAAGAAAGCGTGTGAAAGGAGAGGGTGAGCATTAAAAGTTCTGCAATGATAAGCGCACCAAGAGCAAAGAGAACTAAGCCAAAAGGGTGTTTATGTCTTAAGCGTGCAAAGAGCATGCTTCCTAGAAGTCCTGCGATACCAAAAACAAAAAGCACTACGGTGGCAAAATGCTCTCCCAAATGAGCGATGTTCATCACAAACGGCTCAATATACGAATAGGCAGTAAAATGAGCGCTAATGGCTAAAATGGTGAGCAGATACATCCCCATAAGGGCTGGGCGTTTCATGAGGATGGGTAAACTTTTGAGCGAACCTGCGTTTTGGCTCGGCAATGTAGGCAGGGTTTTGTAGAGAAAATAGAACATCCCCACGCCAAGCAGAGCAATAACGCCAAAGGTAGAACGCCAGCCCCACGCTTGACCTATGATGCGTCCTAGTGGTAAGCCTAAAACAATTGCCAAAGCACTTCCTGTGGCAAGAAAACTAAGGGCTTTGGTGATTTGTCCTTTTGGGGCTAAACGGTAAACCAAAGAGGCGGTAATTGCCCAAAAAATTGCGTGTGAGAAAGCAATGCCAACACGAGAGAGCATTAAGATGGTGTAACTCCATGCAAAGGCTGAGAGCAGATGCGAGAGAATGAAAAAGAGTAAAATGCTCAGCAGAAGCGTTTTGCGCTCTACATTTTTGCTAAGAAGCATTAAGGGCAGAGAGATGGTCGCAACTATCCATGCGTAGATGGTCATCATCATGCCCGTTTGTGCTTCACTGATGTTAAAATCTGTCGCAATGGTAGTGAGTAAGCTAATCGGAGCAAATTCGGTGGTATTGAAAATAAAGGCGCAAATGGTAAGTCCTATAATAGGAAGCCATGCGTGAAGTGACGTTTGAAAGCGTAAAAACATAAAAAAACCTAGTAGCAAAAAATAAATAAGCATTGTACCGAAGCCAAGAATAGAAGCAGTTGAAAACCAAAAAATTTGTATAATTGATGCTAATTTACATGTAAAGAGTTGAAATGCTAAAAAATATGTGCCCTTGTGGTTCTCAAAAACCTTATGAAAACTGCTGTGAACCTTACCACAAAAACCACAATGCCCCAACGTGTGAGGCGCTGATGCGTTCTCGTTACAGCGCTTTTGTTTTCTCGTTGGTGGATTATTTGTACGAAACGACCCATCCAAGCACAAGAAGTAAGCATCTTAAAGAGGAGATTGCTTTTACATGTAAAGGCCTAGCGTGGACAGGGTTGAGCGTGTTGGAGATGTGGCAAGGTGGGATGAGCGATAAAGTGGGCAAAGTCTCTTTTCGAGCTACGTTTGTACAAGAAGGACGTGAGGGCATTCATGTTGAGTATTCTCGTTTTAAACGCTTTGGTAAAGCGTGGATGTATCTGGATGGTAAGGTCGATTAAATGTACGCATTAGAAGTCATTCAGCAAGAGTTGCATGAGGATATTGCCCGTTTTGGTCGGGTGAGTTTTGTGAAAAAAGGCGAAGTACTCATGCGCCCTGAGGAGTGTTTGGAGCACTTTTTTGTCCTTTTGGAGGGACGTGTGAAAGTCTCTCAGATTAATTTTGAAAATGGCAAAGAGCAGATTCTCTACCTTTTATCCAAAGGCGATATGTACGATGTGGTTAGTCTCTTAGATGGCAAAATGCATGAAAATATGGCGATGGCGTTAGATGATGTGAAACTGCTTGTTTTTCCCATTGAGCTCTTTCGTGAGTGGATAGAGACGAAGCCTTCGTTTAACAAACTTTTTTTCCCTTATGTGGCAAAACAGCTACGAGAGATGGAGAATTTGGCGAGTGATTTATCCTTGTATGATACTACGACAAGGTTGGTCAAGCTCATTGCAAAAAACATTGAAAAAGAGGGCGACAAGCAAACCCTCAAACTTATCAACAACCTCTCTCACGATGAACTCGCCAACCTCATAGGCACGGTGCGAAAAGTGCTCAATCGCAACCTCCAATCGCTTAAAAAAGAGGGGTTGATTGATATTAAGCGTAAAGAGATTTACATCAAAGATTCCCAAAACCTGCTGGAGCATCTCCCGACTGAATAACTCTGCTACTTAAGTGGCAGATAATTTTTTTTACATGTAATAGACTTCTTCCATCAAAAAACAAAGGAGTTCATCATGTTAGTCACACGTTACAATCCCTTTAAAGAGTTACGAGAACTTGAAAATAGGCTCTTTCATTACTCCCCAACAACCCAAAGTGAAGAGGGTGATATCTCTGCGTTTCGTCCGAGTGTCAGTACCCGTGAGGGTGAGTTTGCCTACCATATTGAGGTGGATTTGCCAGGGGTGAAAAAAGAGGATATTCACATTGACCTCAAAGAGAATCAGATTATCATCTCAGGAGAGCGAAGCTTTAAAGAAGAGCGCAAAGAGAATGACTACTATAAAGTTGAGAGTAGCTATGGTAAATTCCAACGCTCATTTGCCTTGCCTGAAAATGTTGATGCAGAAAATATCGAAGCGAGCAGTGAAAATGGCGTGCTTGAAGTCGTCCTTCCTAAACTCAAAGTTGAAAAAGCCGAAGTGAAAAAAATTCAGGTTAAATAGTTTTACATGTAAGGAGTTTTAGGCTCCTTACCTTTTTTATTACATCGTTTTTTTTCCTTTTGTGATACAATCGCTTAATGGACTTTTGAGGAGCGATTGTGCAAAGGCTTGAGCGGTGGTACACGGTTTCATTTTTACCTTTTCTCACACTTATTTTGGGTATATTTTTTTCGCTTCTTTTGGCATGGAAGAGTGCTCAGTGGATTGATAAAACCGAAGAGATACGTTTTGAGGCTCTCTCAAAAGAGATGACAGCTTTAATTCACAACGAACTCGAATCTCATATTCAGCTTTTAAACAGCAGTGCAGCTTTTATCTTTTCTTCAGAAAATATTACTCGCAACGAGTGGCAAATTTTTGCCAAGATGCACAATTTAGCAGAAAATTTTCCAAGTCTTTATGCTTTAGGATTTTCCCCATTAGTCGAAGCCTCCAAAAAAGTAGCATATGAAGAGGCTAGACGTAAAGAAGAGGGCATGGCGCACTATACCATTTTCCCCGCCTCACCTTATGCTACACTTTTTCCAGTTACCTATATTGAACCTTTGAGTGAACAAACCAAACAGATTTTGGGTTATGATATTGGCTCAGAAGTGATTCGTAGAAAAAGCATTGAGAAAGCTTTACAAAAAGGCGCTGCTGTTATTACGCCTAAAATTGAATTTGTACAAGAGGCAAAAGCCTCTGAAAAAGAAGGATTTGTTATCTACATGCCGTTGTATCATCGCCATCATTTGCTTCAAAATGAGGCAGAGCGTTTGGCTGCTGCAAAAGGTGTGGTCTATAGTGCCATCAAGGTCAATACGCTCTTTTCAGATATTCTAAAGAATCATTACCGTTTTGTGGATGTTGAAATTTATGATGGTTATTCCCTTGAAAAATCGACCTTTCTTTACGATTCCAATCCTTCCTTGTCTACCCCTCGATTGAAGCATAGGGTTTTTTTTGATGCTTATGGTACCGAGTGGAGTTTTATCTTTAAAGCCAATCATGTTTTAGGTAGCAGCCTCAATCAGGCGGTTCCCTATATACAGCTTGCGCTGGGAATAGTGCTTTCTATTATCATTAGTGCGTGGATTTATGCCTTGCAGCGCACACGTAAACATGCGTATGCGATTGCCAAAGAGAAAACCAAACAACTCTCTCAGTCTGAAGCATGGGTACGTCTTATTTTTAAGACGATGCAAGAAGGCATTGTCGTGATGAATGAGCAAGGGATTATCACAGAGTGTAATGATGCTGCTAGGGAGATGTTATGCGCTTCAGAGGAGAGTTTAATTGGGCGTTTAAACAGTGAATTGCCCTGGAAGGCGATTCATGAAGATGGTTCCTCTTTTTTTCCAGAAGAACGCCCCTTTTTTAGAGCATTGAGTTATGGAGAAGTGTTGCAAGGTGTTATCATGGGAATTCAAAGGGAACATCATCCTCTTTTGTGGATTCAAGTCAATGCCTCGCCCTTGTACTTCACTTCCACGCACAAAGTCAGTGCGGTACTGTTAACTTTGAGTGATATTACAAATTATCGAAAATCAAAATATAAATTGGAAAAATATTTAAGTATTATTGATAAACATGTGATTATTTCGACAACAGATTTAAAGGGCGTTATTACCGAGGTCAGTGAGGCGTTTTGTAAGATTTCAGGGTACTCTAAAGAGGAGCTTATTGGTGCAAATCATGCGATTGTGCGCCATGTAGATTTTCCTTCCTCGGTGTATGAGGAGCTGTGGAAGGCGATTAAAAGTGGCTTGATTTGGAAAGGTGAGCTTAAAAACAGACGTAAAGATGGCACTGCATACTGGGTGGAGACCATTATCGCTCCACGGTATGATGAAGATTACTCTTTAATTGGATATACCGCTATTCGAACCGATATTACCGATAAAAAACGGGTCGAAGAACTCTCTATCACCGATAGGCTCACAGGGCTTTACAATCGACTCAAATTGGATGAACTCTTTGCGTATCATCTCTTAATTGCAAGGCGACATCACACTCCTTTTTCCATTATTTTACTTGATATTGATAAATTTAAAGTGGTCAATGACACTTATGGGCATCAAGTAGGCGATACGATTTTGCAAGAGTTTGCTTTATGTATTAAAGCACAGATTCGCGCTGAAGATATTTTTGGGCGTTGGGGTGGGGAAGAGTTTTTACTGTTATTGCCCAACAGTACCCTTGAAAATGCTTCTTTACTAGCAGAAAAATTGCGTCTATGTGTTGCATCGTTTTCCTTTTCACAGGTTGGTACGAAAACAGCTAGTTTTGGGGTGGCAACCTTTCATGATGGAGATGATGAAAAAAGCATGATGGTACGTGTGGATGAGGCATTGTACCGTGCTAAAGAAAATGGGCGTAATCAGGTTGTGCTTGAGCAATTGAATCTCGAATAGAGCGTTTCTAAAGACTTTCTCAACCTTCTTCGGGTAGACTTCTTCTTTTACATGTAAGGATTTTTATGCTTTTTTGGAATGAAATTTATTCGCACTTTAACCCTGTTGCTTTTAAAGTCGGTGGTTTTGCTGTGCATTGGTATGGCTTGATGTATATGCTAGCGCTCCTAGGGGCACTTTATACGGCTAAATGGTACGTCAAACGTGAAAACGTGGGCTTTAGCAATCAGATCTTGGAGAGTTATTTCATCTGGATAGAAATTGGTATTGTGCTAGGTGCACGGATTGGTTATATTCTTTTTTATGATCCACATGTGGATTATTATTTAACCCATCCGTGGCAGATGTTTAATCCTTTTATGGATGGTACGTTTGTGGGTATTCGAGGAATGAGCTATCATGGTGCAATTGTGGGCTTTTTCCTAGGGACATGGTTTTTTAACTTAAAATATAAAATTAATGTCTGGAAGCTACTGGATGTGGTGGCGATTAGTGTGCCTGTGGGGTATATTTTCGGACGGATTGGCAACTTCTTAAACCAAGAACTTATCGGTAGACCTACAGAGGTTTCGTGGGGCATTTATGTGGATGGAGTATTGCGTCATCCTTCCCAATTATACGAAGCTGTACTAGAAGGTCTAATGGTTTTTATTGTGCTCTATATTTACAGAAATTACAAAAAATATGACGGCGAATTGATTGCCCTTTATGGCTTTTTCTACTCCGTTGGACGCTTTGTTGCAGAGTTTTTTAGGGAGCCTGATTTTCAAATTGGCTTTGTGTATGGCAACTGGATGAGTAAAGGACAAGCACTCTCGATTGTAATGGCTTTTTGTGGGCTTTTACTCTACTTTTTTATTATCAAACGAGCTAAAAAGGGATAAAAAAATCCCTTTTAAATCCCCCTGCATATATTATAATTTCATTCGTTAAGTATCAAATAAGTGTTTCTCATGGTAAAACATCTGCTTTGAATGAGCATATGAAGTGTTTGCTAACGAAGCTGTAGCCACCCATAAATGTACACTCTGTGCGTTTATGGGTGTTTACCAAACTTCACAAAAAGGATAAAATGTGAATGACCTACTTGAAGGTTTTTTAGGTACGAGTGTTGAGGGGAAAAAGAGTAGAGTTCCAGCGAAACTTGATTATATTCAAAGTGCGACGGGTCTATTCTTAGGTTTGTTTATGTGGGGACATATGTTCTTTGTTTCAACGATTTTGATCAGCAAAGATTTTATGAACACAATAACAAAAATGTTTGAAGGTAGTATGTTCCTTAGTGAACCACAACCTTGGATTGTTTCTGCAATTGTATTGTTTGTATTTGCAGTTTTTATTGTGCATGCAATGCTTGGTATGAGAAAATTACCAAATACATACAGACAATATCAAGCCTACAAAACACACATGGGCATGATGAAACACGATGATACGACGATGTGGTTTACACAAGCATTTACTGGCTTTGCAATGTTCTTCTTAGGCTCTGCTCACCTTTTAATGATGACAGTTAAAGCAGATGAAATTGGACCATACGGTTCATCTGAGAGAATGTACGCTGATGTTATGTGGCCATTTTACCTTCTTCTTCTTTTAGCGGTTGAATTTCACGGTGGTATTGGTTTGTATCGTCTCTGTGTTAAATGGGGCTGGTTTGAAGGTGAGAACGTTAAAGAGTCTCGCAAAAAACTTAAAAAAGTTAAATGGGCTGTAACAACATTTTTCTTAGCACTAGGACTTTTAACACTTGCTGCATACGTCAAAATTGGTTATGAATACAGCAATGGTCATGTTGACAAATTTAAACCAACGGCGCAAGTAGAAGTAAGAATTGATCAGAAGGTTAGGGCGTAAATATGAACGTAAAATATTGTGATGCACTGGTAATCGGTGGTGGTTTAGCAGGTCTTAGAGCGGCGATTGCAACGCAATCTCGTGGTTTAAGCACAACAGTTTTAAGTCTTTGTCCAGTTAAGAGATCTCACTCTGCTGCGGCACAAGGTGGTATGCAAGCAAGTATTGGTAACTCAAAGATGAGTCGTGGTGATAACGAAGACGTTCACTTTGCCGATACTGTAAAAGGTAGTGACTGGGGCTGTGATCAGGAAGTTGCGCGTATGTTCGTAACTGTAGCACCAAAAGCGATTCGTGAACTTGCTGGTTGGGGCGTGCCTTGGACTAGAATTCATAAAGGTCCTCGTGAGGCTATTATCAATGCGGAGAGAACAACCATTGTTGAAGATGAAGAAGTACATGGTTACATTCACTCACGTGACTTTGGTGGTACCAAAAAATGGAGAACCTGTTATACAGCAGATGCGACAGGTCATACGATGTTGTTTGCTGTTGCGAATGAGTCTTTAAAACACGGTGTAAACATTGAAGATAGAAAAGAAGCGATTGCTTTGATTCATGAAAACAACCGTTGTTACGGTGCTATCGTAAGAGACCTTGTAACAGGTGAGCTTTGGGCGTATGTTGCTAAAGGTACTTTAATCGCAACAGGTGGTTATGGTAGACTTTATAAACAAACAACCAATGCGGTTATTTGTGATGGTATCGGTGCTGCAATTGCACTAGAAACTGGTGTTGCAAAACTCGGTAACATGGAAGCGGTACAATTTCACCCAACCCCAATCGTTCCATCAGGTATCCTTTTAACAGAAGGTTGTCGTGGAGATGGTGGTATCTTACGTGACGTTGATGGTCACCGTTTTATGCCAGATTATGAGCCAGAGAAAAAAGAATTAGCAAGCCGTGACGTTGTAAGCCGTCGTATGATGGAGCACATCCGTAAAGGCAAAGGTGTTAAATCACCATACGGTGAGCACTTATGGTTAGATATCTCTATCCTAGGTCGTGCGCATATTGAGAGAAACCTAAGAGACGTACAAGAAATTTGTCAAATCTTTAATGGTATTGATCCAGCCGATGAAGGTCCAAAAGGTTGGGCACCCGTTCTTCCAATGCAACACTACTCAATGGGTGGTATTAGAACCAAAGCAACCGGTGAGTCTCCAACACTAGCAGGTCTTTTCTCCGCAGGCGAAGCTGCATGTTGGGATATGCACGGATTTAACCGCCTTGGTGGTAACTCAGTCAGTGAGACTGTTGTTGCGGGTATGATTGTTGGTGATTATTTTGCTGAGTATTGTTTGGCAAATGAAGTTAATGTCAATACTGCAACTATTGAAAAAGCATTGAAAAAACAGAGTGATTTTATTGACCATTTGTTGAATAACAAAGGTAAATACAATATTTTTGAAATTAAAAACAGAATGCGTGACATTATGTGGGAAAAATGTGCGATTTTCCGTGATGGTAAAGGTTTGGCTGAAGCAGTTAATGAGCTTGAAGAGCTACTTAAAAAATCTCATGATGTTACCATTAAGTCTAAAACACGTTCTGCTAACCCAGAGTTAGAAGAAGCATACCGTGTTCCTATGATGCTTAAAATGGCATTGTGTGTTGCTGTTGGCGCACGTGATAGAACAGAGAGTCGTGGTGCACACTATAGAGAAGATTACTTGAAACGTGATGATGCTAACTGGTTGAAACGTACATTAACATCATGGAAAGATGGCGATACATTGCCTGTTGTAGAGTATGAAGATCTTGACATTATGAAAATGGAAATTCCACCAGCATTCCGTGGTTACGGTGTTAAAGGTAACATCATTGAAAATCCAATCAGTGCACAAAGACAAGAACAAGTAGATAAAATCCGTGAAGAGATGGAAGCTGCTGGCAAAGACAGACATGAAATTCAAGAAGCGCTTATGCCATTTGAGCTTCAACCTTACTATAAAGCTAAAAATGAGAGATTTGGAGATCCAAAATGAGTAGAACTATTACCATCAGGGCTATGAAATATAACCCACAATCAAAGCTTTCAAAAGCGCATTTTGCAGAGTATAAAGTCGAAGAAACCGATGGTATGACTCTTTTTATTGCGCTTACGAAAATTCGTGAGACATTAGATGCTGACCTTTCATTCGACTTCGTATGCCGTGCGGGTATCTGCGGTAGTTGTGGTATGATGGTGAATGGTACCCCAAAATTGGCGTGCCGTACATTAACAAAAGATTATAAAGATGGCGTCATCCAATTGATGCCTATGCCAGCATTTAAATTGATTAAAGACTTATCCGTTGATACAGGTAACTGGATGAACGATATGAGTAAACGTGTTGAGAGTTGGATTCATACCAATCATAAACCAGATATTTCTAAGCTTGAGACGCCAATGGAGCCAAAATTAGCGGATGAAACATTTGAGCTTGATCGTTGTATTGAGTGTGGTATTTGTGTTGCAGCGTGTGGTACAAAATTGATGCGTCCAAACTTTATTGGTGCCGTTGGTCTTAACCGTGTTGCTCGTTTTGCAATGGATCCACATGACGAAAGAACTGATGAAGACTTCTATGAGCTTGTTGGTGATGATGATGGTGTTTTTGGTTGTATGAGTCTTGTGGCATGTGAAGATAACTGCCCAAAACACTTACCACTTCAAACAAAAATTGCTTACATGAGAAGAAAACTTGTTGCACTTCGCAAATAAGTTTTTGTTCTAAATCAAAAGGGATAAAACACCTGTTTTATCCCTTATTTTAATCTTTTAGTCTTACTTTTTTTGTTTCCATTATAATAAATACTGATATAATAAATAGACTTTTTTCATACTTTTTTGTATCACAATAAAGTCAAAACAAAACTTTAAAGATAGTATCCCATGCATATCATTAATGATTTTTTCTTGCTCGTTTGGAGTGAGAAGTTAGATAAAAATGTTGTTTTTGACGAGAAAAATAGAGCCAAACTCGATCAAACTCTTTCAACTGCTTTTGATAATTTTTGCGATAGTGCAGCAATTTTATGTATCATTAGCCCACACAATTTTGCCAATATGGCAAGCCTTGAAGAACCAAAATCTCTTTTAAAAACGCTTTTTGAAACCTCTTCTTTTACTAAAGAGATAGTTCAACATGCACAAATCCAACTCCTTTTGTATTTAATTAATTTAGGCAATCTTCGTGTCAATCAAGCGATTATAAAACGCTTAGAATACCTCAAAAAAGAAGGCATTATCTCATATGACGTAGAGCGATCCATTAGTGGTGTTCTTTCTCTTATTGAAGAGAAAAAAATTGAAATAGCATCGTTACATGTAAAGCGTGCAAGCACGCAAGAAAACTATTATAAAACAGCCTTGCATTCTCTCTCAACAGCCATTGAAAATATAGCCCAAGCGCTTGAAATACCACGTTTAAAAGAGCGTCTAAATCTCATTTTTGAGCGCTTAGCCAATCAGCGTTTTTCCATTGGCATTACAGGCGTGATGAATGCTGGCAAATCAACCATGCTCAATGCCCTCTTAGGCGAGGAGCTTTTAGGCACATCAGTGGTGCCAGAAACGGCTAACTTAACAGTGATAAAATATGCCAAAGAGCCTTATGCCGTCGTTAATTTTTGGAATGCCAAAGAGTGGGCTAATATAGAAAAAGGCTCACAAACACTCAAAAGCCTTGAAGCCTTTGTTAAAGAGAGTAAGGCGTATTTTGGAGAAAAATTTAATACGTTAGTGAGTGCGCAAGGGGTGAGTGAACGTATTAGTGTGAAAGATTTAGCGCTCTACACCTCGGCTAAACATTCCGATAAAAAGTGCAATTTGGTCAAAAGTGTTGAACTTTACACGGACCTTAAGTTTGTACAAGAGGGGGTTCAAATTGTTGATACTCCTGGCTTAGATGACCCCGTGATTCAGCGTGAAGAGATTACGTTGGAGTATCTGAGTGAATGTGATTTGATGATACACTTAATGAATGCCGCACAAGCAGCAACGCAAAAAGATGTTGATTTTATTATTGATGCGCTTTTGTACCGTAATGTTGCACGATTGTTAGTCGTGATTACTCGTATTGATGCCATTAAAGAAAAAGAGTTACAAGAAGTCATTGCTTATACCAAGCGTAGCATTGAAGCACGCTTGAGGGAGCAAAACAAGGGTGCAAAACTCGATGAAATTATTGCTAAAATTGTTTTTATTCCTATTGCTGGGAAATTAGCACTGATGCACAAATTAGGGCGTGAGCAAGAGGCTTTGGCTTTAGGCTATGATTTAGAGCGTACGGGACTTCCTTTCGTCGAAGCGTACCTTGAAGATGTACTCTTTGGTAGTAACAGTCAAAAAGCAAATCTGATTATTGCCTCCAATCAAAAAGAGATAGAATCCATTATTGAAGAATCCCTGCGTAGTTTTGAGCAGGAGTTTCAGCTCTTGAATCTCTCAAACGAAGAGATTGAGCAAGCATACGCCAAACATCAAGACGATAAAAAAGCAATGATGCACTTTTTTGAGCAGATTAAAAGCAGTGTTGCTCAAAGTAAAGAGGAGATGCGTAACTACTTTACCACCTTACAAACCTTTGCATTCAACCGTTTAGGCACACTGCAAAACGTCCTGAAACGTCGTATTAGCGATGATGTAAGTTATGAAATGAGTAAGCATAAAAAATTGCCTAAAGAGGAGCGTGTGGCTTCTATTATTGAAACAGCGATGAAAGATGGCATGGTCGATTTGGTACGGGATTATCGCTATGAGTTTCAAAAAAAGATGCAAAGTGCTTTGGAGTATATGGATGCAAAATACGGTGAATTTAAGAGCGATGCAGGTGAGCACACCTTTGATGCTAAAGCCTTTTGTGAAGAGCATTTGAGCTCTATTTTGCTCTTTAAAAACAGCTCAGTTGTGATTGCAGGAGTCAATGATGCCATTAAAAAACAGGGCAAAAACGACCTGAGTGCGCTTAATATGAGCCTAGATGCACTGTTTAACGAAGAGTTTTCTGGAATGAAAGCGATGATACACGAGAAATTACGCACGATTAATGAAACGCTTTTAGAGTCGTTTTCAACGCTGATTCAAGCCCCAGCTTCTGCCATTGAAGAGCGTTTTTTAGGCGAGGAGGCATTGCTTGAAAATGCCATGCGTCAAATGAAAGATGCAACGCAAAACCGTGAAGCACGCATGCTTGAGATTAAAGAGAAAGAGCGTGTGTTAGGTATTGTTTTAGATGACTTACGCACACTAAAGGAGTCCAAATGAGTCTTTTAGAAAACTTTGCAAGTGCTTATAAAGCAAACTTCTTAAAAGCTATTCCTACGTTTGATGCAACCCTTTTAGGAGCACTTAAAAAAGTACAGTATGTTCTTTTAGAAGAAAAACAGTATCCCTCAATGCAACTCAAAAAAGCGTTAGATCGCCTTCAAATGCGCTCTGAAGAGCCAATGAAAGTAGCCATTACGGGGCAATTTTCCAGTGGAAAATCAACCTTTTTAAATGCTTTACTCGCCAAGAGTATTTTGCCCACAGGCATTACACCCGTGACTTCTAAAGTGAATTATATTCGCTATGGAGAAGCGTTTAAAATTCGTGTACGCTACAAAGATGGCAGAGATGAATACCACGATATTAGCAATATTTCCCACTTTACCGACCAAAGAGGTTCGGTGGAAGATATTGCCTATTTGGTGCTGTACGCACCTCTTAATATTTTAAAAGATATTGTTTTTGTGGATACCCCAGGTCTTAATTCTCAAGCAGCCAGCGATACTCAAACGACTGAGAAGGTACTCAAAGAGGTTGATGGCATTATTTGGTTAACGCTAATTGATAATGCGGGAAAAATGAGCGAGCTTCAGGTCTTAGAGGAGTATTTAGGCAAGTACCAAAACAAATCACTGTGTGTTTTAAACCAAAAAGATAAATTTACACCCGAGCAAGTAGAAGAGACTACCCAGTATGTTAAAAGCGCTTTTCAAAAGTTTTTTAGCGATGTCATTCCCATCTCGGCACGTCAAGCGTTAGAGTCACGGAGCCATGATAAAAAAGTGATGATGCAAGAGTCTTTGGACACCTTTATAAGTGATTTACATGTAAAGCTCAAAGAGGGTTCTGAAAGGCTTGACTTTAAAGCGATTGAGGGTGATTTTAGGGCGTATCAAAAATCATTAGACAGTATTGTACAAAGTGATTTAAGTGCCAATATGAAGCTTCTTGAAGATTCAAACATTAATAAAGTTTTAGAGTTTATTCGAAATGAAATTCAACCCAAATCAACCCAGTCTAAAGAGTTTGCTATCACCAAAGAGATTAGGGATATTACCGCTAAACTCATCGCTCAACATGAGCTTTTTTTAAGCATTTACGATGAGCTTTTAGAAGAGATTGTTCGTTTTGAAGCAGAAGCAAAGGGATTGTTTACAGAGCTAAAAAGTAAATTTTCCCATGATTTAAAGAGTGCATTCATGCGTATTGAGCAGATTATTGATACCATCGCTGATGCTATTTTTAACCAAATTACTACCGAGAAATTGGTACGGTATGAGGTACAAAAAGGAGGCTTGCTCAAAAAGAGTGTGAATTACCTTCCTTTTGAATACCAAGCGCCAAAAATTAACTCGGATTTAATTTACAAAAGTCTTTTTTATGAAGAGAATTTAATTGGCAAAATGTTTAAGCAATATGTGCGCACTTTAGGAGATATTCAAAACGAAGTGAATGAAAAAAATGCGCAAGTCTACCGCTCATTTGAAGCGGGTGTTGTGGCGTGGCAAGCACCTTATGAAGTCATTCGAAAAAGTGAAGAGATTCACTCGGACATTGAGTTTGCCAACATGCGTCGTTTTGCCTCTAAAGCGTATGAGACCATTTTGAAAGCGTTTAGTGATGAAATCGCAAGCTCGTATGCCAAAATCAGCTCTGAGTTTAACCACCTCTCCAGTGCGGTGAGCTTTAACTATCAAAATGCAACCGAAGTGTGTGTAGCGTTTTTGGAAAATAAAATTGAAAAATCACGTAAATTGTATGAAGAAAATCCCACCAAATTTTCTTTGTATCAGCCTAAATTAGACGAAATTAAAGAGCGCCTTAGAACAGCGTTTCATCTTTATGAGCTAGAAAATATGATGAACACCAAACACACCTTTTTAAGCAAAGATTATGAGCGTTTGGTGAGTCAATTCACCCGTTTAAAAGAGGAAAAAGTGGCATTTTTAGAAGAGAAAAAAGCGCATCATCAAGAGATTATTTCATCCATAATGGCTTTACAAAAAGAGGTTTTATAAGCTCTTTTTCTCTTTTACATGTAAAGATACAAAGGTTTGCTGATGCGTGCAAACCCCTTTACATGTAACTCTTTTCCTTGAGCAATTTATAGAGTTTGAGCAGGGAAATAAACAAGGTCGTAATGGCAGGACCTAAGATCATTCCCCAAAAACCAAATGTGGAAAGACCCGCAAAAATAGCAAAGAAAATCAAGAGCTCATTGACCATAGTGGGTGTTTTAACCATTTTATCATTGATGTATTTAATAATCAGAGGCTTGATAAAGGTATCAGCAATAATGGAAATCACGATAATCGAATAGAGTGCAATAATAATGGCGGAGCCTGTATTGCCATGTGCGATTTCAAGGGCACACAGAGGAATCCACATAAGTGCCCCACCAATGATAGGGATCAAAGAGGCAAAGCCGTAAAAGATACCCAATAACAATCCATCGTAACCAAAATACATACCGATAAAAGAGAAAAGCATCCCCTGAAAAATAGCGCTAAATAAAATAGAATACAACACCACGCTCATCACACTGGTCACTTCCGCAAACACCATGTTCACTTCTTGTGCGCCAAGGGGCATGACACTTTTGATGTAATCAATTAAATCTTTGCCATTTAAAAGTGCAAAAAAGAAAAAGACCACAATCAGAAGCATATCTTTTAAAAATCCCGCACTGTTTTTGCCTAGAGAGCCTAAATAAGAGAGTGCCGTGCTTGACATTTGTGCAATATTGAGGCTACTAATAAACTCATCCAAAGAAGATTGCATAAAAGCAAAGGGAGTAGGTAGTTGATAATCGAGGGTTCTGAGGTAGTGTTGTACTTTTTCAATCATCGCAAAATCAAAATTATTGACAATAGACCCAATGGAGGTCAGTGAATAAATTAAGGGTCCAAAAAGGAGTAATGAGAGCAGTGAAGTAGAAAGAATAGCCGCAACATGTCTGTTTTTGGTGAATTTATAAAGTTTAAAATTAATGGTATACGTTGCCATTGCAAGCAAGGAAGCAATAGCGATAATCATCAAAAAAGGCTGATACAATTTTAGCAAGGAGACCAAAACCACCAAAAAAATAGCAGTTAAAAAGAAGCGATGTTCATTCATATATTATCCTCAAAAAGAGTGCTTTGGAGTGTGGGTGGTGTAAGACGAAACAACTCATACGTTTTAGGACTCGCAATTCGTCCACGTGCGGTTCGCTCAATATAGTTATTCGCAAGCAAATAAGGCTCTATCACATCCTCAATCGTTCCCTCATCTTCACTCAGTGCTGCTGCAA
Source organism: Campylobacterales bacterium (assembly GCA_016930915.1). Classification (GTDB taxonomy): domain Bacteria; phylum Campylobacterota; class Campylobacteria; order Campylobacterales; family Sulfurospirillaceae; genus Sulfurospirillum. The sequence continues at coordinate 8,927 of JAFGFU010000019.1, read as the reverse complement.
TGGTGCTAAGACCCAATGGGCGTCCTTTGCTTTGAAGCAGTAATTCCAAATATTTTAAATCCAGTTCATCAAACCCCAAATTATTTACACCTAGTTCATTGAGCCCATATTGCGCACGCTCTTTATTAATCTGTTCTTCATCCACAACATCTGCATAATCACGAATACGTTTTAACAAACGAAGCGCAATACGAGGGGTGCCACGTGAGCGTCTTGCCATCTCAGCCGCAGCGTCTTGAAGACAAATTTTCTCGAGTTTATGCGATGCTTTGGTAATAATTAAAGAGAGTTCCTCTTTGGTATAAAATTGCAAGCGAAAATGCATCCCAAAGCGATCCCGAAGCGGAGAGCTAATCATCCCCGCACGTGTGGTTGCCCCAATGAGCGTAAAGTGAGGTAAATCAATTTTAATCGTTTGCGCCGCAGGTCCTGAGCCAATAATAATATCCAAACGGTAATCTTCCATGGCAGGATAGAGTATCTCTTCAATCGCAGGAGATAGCCTGTGAATCTCATCGATAAAGAGAATATCGCCTTCTTGAAGATTCGTTAATATCGCCGCTAAATCCCCACTTTTTTCAATCATAGGGGCTGCGGTAATTTTAATATTGGAGCGCATTTCGTTGGAGATAATATGTGCTAAGGTGGTCTTACCAAGACCTGGAGGGCCAAAGAAGAGAATGTGGTCTAAACATTCTGAACGTTTTTGTGCTGCTTGAATAAAGACTTGTAAGTTTTTTTTAATTTTTTCTTGACCAATATAGTCCTCAAAAGAGGTAGGGCGAAGGCTCTTTTCATAGTCACTCTCAAAAGAGACTTTTTCAATTTCTACAATGCGTTCCATTTTCTCACTTTTGGTAGGTGTATTCGGTGTCGGGGAATTGACGTGTTTGCACCTCTTTGACATACGTATCCACAGCATCTTGCACAAGGGCCGCCCCGTCTAAATAGCGTTTGACAAATTTGGGTTTAAAGGCTTGAAAAAAGCCTAGCATATCACTCCAAACGAGCACTTGTCCATCGGTATATTTTCCTGCACCAATGCCTATGGTAGGAATGGAAATCGCTTCGGAGATGCGTTTGGCTGCCTCTTCCACAACACCTTCAATGACCACACTAAAGGCACCCGCTTTTTCCACCGCTTTGGCATCTTCAATAAGCGCTAAAATATCTTCCTCACTGCGTCCTCTAACTTTATACCCACCTTCACTGCGTACGTATTGTGGCATCAAACCAATATGTGCCATAACGGCGATAGAATTTTGAGTCAGGGAGTGAATAATAGGTGCACGACTAACCCCTCCCTCTATTTTAACGGCATGTGCGTTGGTTTGAGAGTAGACAAGTGAAGCGTTGTGTAAGGCAGTTTTTTCATCCGTGTAGGTTCCAAAAGGCATATCGCAGACAATAAAAGTATCTTTAGCCCCTGCACACACAGCCTTGGTATGGTACAACATCACTTCCATACTCGCAGAAAGGGTGTCAGATTTAGCATTAAAGCTCATATTAAGGCTATCGCCAACTAAGATAATGTCGACTTTTTGATCAAATAAAGAAGCAAAAAGTGCATCATAAGCTGTTATGACGGTCAGGGGTTTTTCCCCTTTGTGTTGTTGAATGGATGTAATTGTTTTCATGGCCTCATTATACCCTATTTTAGGACAAGAAAATTTTAGATTAAACATGGTACAATGAGCCACTTCGGAGGTATACATGATGGGTATTCTGAAACAATTAGAAGTTGATTTTGACATCGAAATTGTCGGAGATTTTCTTTCTCACTATGCCATAATGTGCGAAAATATGGAACCTTTAATTATTGGTTTGAGTAAGCAAGATCGTTATGTTGATAACATCGGTGATTTGTTTCGTATTTTTCATAATATGAAATCTGCTGCAGGCTTTCTTAAGCTTGATCCCATCATTAAACTCGCGGCATTATGTGAAGATATTGTGGAAGAGGCACGCATGCTAAAAGGGCCTGCGAGTGAGTCATTTATTGATTGGTTGCTTCTGGTGAGTGATCAATTTGAAAAATACCGTAAAGATGTCGAAACAGATGCTTCCTTTTTTACAGTTCTTAATCCTCTGATTATTAAAGTACCTCATACGTTGGAGAAAGCGTGAAGCAATTAGTTGCCTACATTACAGCGGGATTTCCCGATAAAAATTTTTCGTTAGATTTGGTTTCTGCTTTAAAAGAAGCAGGTGTTGATAAATTAGAATTAGGTATTCCTTTTTCAGATCCTGTCGCAGATGGTCCTATTATTGAACTTGCTAATTTGCGCTCGTTACAAAATGGTTTTAAAATGGAGACTCTTTTTGAAATTTCTGCAACAGTTGCATCGCAAATTGAAACCTATTGGATGGGGTATTTTAATCCTTTCTATCACAAGGGTGTAGATTTTTTTGCCCAAAAAGCAACTGATTTGGGAGTGAAAGGGTTTATTATTCCCGATTTGCCACACGAAGAGGCATTGCCTTATCTCTCCTTGATGAATCAGCATGCGCTTTCTATGGTAAGTTTTGTCGCCCCAACCGATAGCAAAGAGAGAATTGCCCAGCTTGTAAAAGAAGCTAAAGGCTTTATCTATTTAGTCGCATATGCAGGGATTACAGGTTCACAAGCAAGTGAAGACTTAACCCAAACAATACAGGCAATTAAAGCACAGACCCAAACACCATTATTTGTTGGTTTTGGAGTGAATGAAAAAACGGCAAAAGAGCGTGTTCGTGGGGCAGATGGTGTAATTGTAGGAAGTGCTTTTGTTGAAGTTCTGTTAAATGAAAGTCTAAGTGCTTCAGAAAAAATTTCTCTCATTGCACAAAAAGCAAGAATCATTAAAGAAAAAATTAACGCTTAACGTATTATAGAAGCAGTGAAATGGCTATTTACTGCTTCTTTGGTGTTTCTTCGTCAGGTTGCTTAAGCTTTTCAAGTAATTTTTCAAATGGCTCTTTGGTTAGAATATCTGCAAATTGTGTACGATAAGTTTGGATAATACTAACTCCTAAAATATCGACATCATAAATTAACCAATCATTATTTTTGTTTTTATAAAATTTATAGATAATTTCATAAACTTCACTGTTTTTCATTAAATGGGTCGTGAGATGAATACGGGTGTCTTTGATTTTCTCTAAATTTTTAATCACAATTTTTTCATCTGTATAAAGGTCAAGTTTATTCATATAAGAGAGTTTGAGTTTTTCCTCAAATAGTTTTGTAAACTCATTTTGCTTAGAGGCATCAAGGAGTGACCATTGTTTACTTCCAAGTGAAAGTTGAGCCATAAGAGTGTAATCAAAAATAGAATCAAAAATAACAAAAAGTTTTTCAGATTTTTCATTTTTATAAAGTTTTTTATCTCGTAAAATGGTTGTTGCAAGATCAATATTGGTTTGCATAAATGCGCTAATTTTATTCTCTTCAATCGCGTAAAGGGAGTGGTTTGTTATTCCAAACGATAAAGAGATGAAGAGTAAAAAATGTTTGATTGTTTTATTCATGGATAAGTTTATTCCTTCTGGATTCATACAGGCTACGCATAAAAGGGTAAAGCTTTATAGCATCTTTTTTTAATTGCGTATACTCTTTTACATGTAAAGATGTTTCATTAATCGTGAAAAAGGCTGTTGTGGCAAGTGCTTGCTCTTGATTTTTAAGAAGATTGAGATGACGTGCTTCAAAATAATTAATAGGATTGAGCCACATATCACCCGATAATCCAACAAGATCTCTCACATTGGAGGGTCCTAAGAATGGGAGGACAATATGAAAGCCACTTCCAATGCCATAATATCCCAATGTTTGTCCAAGATCTTCATCGTGGGCTTTAATGCTCAACTCTTCGTCTGCAAGATCACGAAAGCCCAAAATTCCCATAGTGGAGTTAATCATAAAACGTTCACTCTCTTCTAAGACATTAAAGAATTTTAGTTGCAAAAGATTGTTGGCAAAACGAATAGGGAACAGAAGATTATCAAAAAAGTTTGAAATACCATTGCGTGCTTGTTGCGGAACAATAAACGCATAACCTTCTGCTGTTGGTTTTAAAATATATTCGTAAAATGAATCATTAAATGTTGTCATTGATTCATTGTAACTGCTTAATGGGTCGAAAAGTTCTTTGTTTTGGGTATCATTAAATTCGGCATCAAAATCGTCATTTGCATAAGAAGATGCAGTCATCTCAGAAGCGAAAAGAAGTATACCTGAAAATATAAAGGCTAGGAATAGACGCAAAATAGTACCTCAATATATAAAAATTTGCGCAATTATAAGATTTTTTTTGTTCAAAGTAAATTAAACGTTTAGTAGTTTAAAAATGAAAACAAGCGAAATTTAAACTTTTTTTAACTATAATCACCGCCTAAATCTCACACACACCAATCCTTATACGGTTGCAGTTATACGCTGTTGATGGGTGTGGAGGCTAAACCAAAATTAAACAAAGGAGAGACTTCATGGTAACCATGAAAGACCTATTGGAGTGTGGTGTACACTTCGGACACCAAACAAGACGCTGGAATCCAAAGATGAAAAAATTCATCTTCGGTGAGAGAAAAAATATTTATATCGTAGATTTACAAAAAACACTACGTTATTTTAGATATACCTACAATGTTGTTAAAGATGCAGCAGCAGAGGGCAAAACAATGCTTTTTGTAGGTACAAAAAAACAAGCAAGCCAAGCTGTTAAAGAGTACGCAGAAAAATGTGGTATGCCATATGTGAATCACAGATGGTTAGGCGGAATGCTTACCAACTACCAAACCATCAGACAATCAATCCGTAAACTTGACATTATTGAAAAAATGGAAGAAGATGGACAAATTGACCTTCTAACAAAAAAAGAAGCGTTAATGCTTAGAAGAAAAAAAGAGAAACTTTTGGATTACCTAGGTGGTATCCGTAATATGAAAAATCTTCCTGATATGATTTTTGTTATTGACACTGTTAAAGAAAAAATTGCAGTTCAAGAAGCTAGACGTCTTGGAATTACTGTAGTTGCGCCACTTGATACAAACTGTGATCCAGATGTTGTTGATCTTCCAATTCCAGGAAATGATGATGCGATTCGTTCAATTCAACTTTTCTGTAAAGAAATGTGTGAAGCAATGACTGAAGGTTATGAAATTCGTTCAAAAGATGCTCCAGCAACTGAAGAAGTGGCTGAAATCAGTGAAGATGAAAAAAAAGAGCTTATCACTGAAGCGGTGAGTGAAGAAGACGTTTCTGTTGAGGAAGGTGAATAATGGCTGAGATTACCGCTGCTTTAGTAAAAGAATTACGCGAGTCCACTGGGGCTGGTATGATGGATTGTAAAAAAGCACTTGTTGATACTGACGGTGACTTTGAAGCGGCAAAAGACCTTTTAAGAGAAAAAGGTCTTGGTAAAGCAGCAAAAAAAGCTGATAGACTTGCAAGTGAAGGTCTTGTTGATGTATGTGTTGATGCTACTTTTAAAGTGGCAACGGTGACTGAAATTAATGCAGAGACTGACTTTGTTGCAAAAAATGAAGGTTTTATTAATCTTACAAAAGATACAACTGCCCATATTCAAGCAACGGATGTTCAAAGTACTGAAGAGTTAATGAAAACGACTATTGATGGTACTGTATTTGAAGAGTATTTTGCAACGAAGGTAGCTACTATTGGTGAAAACCTAGTTGTTAGACGTTTTGCAACACTTAAAGCAGGTGCTAACGGGGTAGTTAATGGATATGTTCACTCAAATGGGCGTGTAGGTGTATTGATTGCTGCAAATTGTGACAGCGAAAAAACAGCTATGGCTGCGAGTGAGTTTATTAGAAATCTTTGTATGCATGCCGCTGCTATGAAACCTAGTTTTTTAAGCTACACAGAGCTTGATGCTGAGTTTATTGAAAAAGAGACAATTGGTATCAAAGCGGACATTGAAAAAGAAAATGAAGAGTTAGCGCGTCTTAAAAAACCTCTTAAGCGTATGCCTTTGTTTGTTTCTCGTGCGCAACTTACAGATGATGTACTTTTAACTGCAAGAAAAGAGATGGAAGCTGAGCTTAAAGCACAGGGTAAACCTGAGCAAATCTGGGATAAAATTATTCCTGGTCAGATTGATCGCTTTATCGCTGACAATACACAACTTGACCAACAATACACGCTTTTAAGTCAATTCTATGTAATGGATGATAAAAAAACCATTGCACAAGTGGTTGAAGAAAAAGCAAAAGAGCTTGGTGGTAAAATTGAGCTTGTAGGCTATGTACGTTTTGAATTAGGTGAAGGCCTAGAGAAAAAAGCATGTGACTTCGCTAGCGAAGTTGCTGAGCAATTAAAATAAATATAGAAATTTTTGGTGAGGGGTTATTCTCTTCACCTCTTTTTTAAAGGACATTGATGCCTTTACTCCGTGTAGATACTGTCTCTCATGCATTTGATTATCCTCTTTTTGAAAATGTTAGTTTTACTCTTGAGCCAAAAGAGTCTATGGCAATTTTAGGTGTAAGCGGTAGTGGTAAATCAACGTTACTTCATGTTTGTTCAACACTTTTAAAACCCAATCGAGGTGAAGTAGTTTTGTGTGATCATAATATTTATCATGATAATGATGATGCAAGACTTAAGCTAAGACGATATGATGTAGGAATTATTTTTCAATCCCACTATCTTTTTAAAGGTTTCCTTGCCAATGAAAATGTTGAGCTTGCTTCTGTTATTAGCGACAGAAGCATTGATAAAGGTATTTTGGAGCGTCTAGGTATTGCTACATTTATGAATTATCGTGTAGGAGATCTATCTGGTGGGCAGCAGCAACGTGTTTCAATTGCAAGGGTATTAGCAAAAAAACCTAAGATTATTTTTGCGGATGAACCTACTGGTAATCTTGATGACAAAACAGCGCAAGAGGTTATGAATGTCTTGTTTGAGTATGTTGAAAAAGAAAATGCAGCTCTTTTGCTTGTGACGCACAATCAACAATTGGCTAAACAATGTACCTATGTAAGACATCTTCATCTGGATGGATTAAAAGAGGAGAGTTAATATGGAATCACTTGTGGCATTTTTTGGTGAAGACCGTGTGATTCTTTTTTTTCTTCTTTTTGCAAGACTAAGTGGGTTATTTTCTTTTTTCCCTTTTTTTTCTCATGCTAATATTCCTTTGAGCATTAAAACTTCCATTACATTTTTTATGGTAGTTTTTTTATTTCCTCTATTGCCAGCTTTACATGTAACACCAACACTACTTAATTTGACACTGGCTATTGTTTCAGAAATCTTAATTGGTTTAATTGCAGGTCTTTTTTTAACGATTGCACTTTCTATTTTGCAAATGGCAGGTATGCAAATGTCTTTTGTTATGGGCTTTACCATGGCAAGTGTGGTTGATCCCCAAACGAGCACATCTATTCCTGTCTTATCACAAATACTTGCGTTAATAGGGTTGATGATTGTTTTAGCGTTTAATGGGCATCATCAAATGCTTATTTTTATTGCGGATTCTTTATCTCTTTTACCGTTAGGAACATTTTATCCACAACTTAATATTGTAGATTATCTGCTCAAAGCAACAACAGGAATGTTTGTTTATGGATTTATTCTTTCATTTCCTGTGGTCGCTTTTTCATTACTTTTAGATGTTGTATTTGGAATGCTGATGAAAACCATGCCACAATTTAACCTTTTAGTGGTTGGTTTTCCAATCAGAATTGCTGTTTCTCTGGTGGTGATTATTGTTACATTGGCCTCTGTCATGCTTCTTTTTAAACGGGAGTTTCAAGAAGCCTTGAATCAATTAACACTTCTTTTTATACGTTAAAGCAATCATAAATTTTTTTATACTACAATGAGAGCTAATAATTCTCATTCAGGAGTGAGCATGCGCCTGTTACTACTCAATAATAATCCCGCTGTTTCAAGATTAATCAAACTAAGTGCTGAAAAAGCTGGGCATGAGTTAGATGAGTTTGACGACTATGGATTGGTCCCACTTAGCAGTTATGATGTTATTTTAGTCGATAATGAACTTTATGATGAATCAGCCTTAAATGAACTCAAAGAGAATATAGGGTGTGATTATTGTATTTATATTTGTCAAAGAGGGGCTCAAAAACCGGAATATGTAAATGTTTCTCTGGAAAAGCCTTTTTTACCGACAGATTTTTTAGTATTACTTGAAAAAGTTAGCAATGTTTTGAGTAGTCAAAAAGAAGAAGGTGATGATTTAACCCTTGACGATGAAGAAGAGGAAGATAAACATTTTGATATTGACCAAATTGATGCATTGGAAACAACAGAGGAAGAGAGCCCTTTGGTTAATGAAAATAATGATAATGATGCATTTTTACCTCACGATGAAGAGCAGCATGAATTTGATAATATAAAATTTGAAGATGAACTTTTAGATGAAGCTGTTGCTATGGATGAGGAAATTGAAAAAGTTTCTTTAAAAGAAGATGTGTTTTCTTTAGAGAATGAGTCTAAGGGAGAATTAGAGGATTTTAATTTTGACTTAGAAGAAGACGAGCCAAAAGTTCGTGAAAATGATGACCTTTTATTTGATGATGTTGTTCCTTGTGTTTTAGATAAAGATGATATTGATGAAGTTAAACAATTGTTAGATGAAAGTGATGAAGAAGAGATACTAGAAGATAGTTTGAGTTTTTTAGATGATGAATTTAAAGAAACGAAAGAATTTTTGCTCGATGATGCCAACGAGAAAGAAGAATTAGAAGAAGATAAATTAGAGGATATAAGGGAAGATACTTTGGAATGGAAACTTCCAAAAGAATCGTTAGAAGAACCTTTTGAAGAAACACCAATAGAAGATGAGTCGTTGGAGTTTGAGATGTCATTGACTGATGAAACTGATGAAACTGATGAAACTGATGAAACTGATGAAACTGATGAAACTGATGAAACTGATGAAACTGATGAAACTGAT
>JAFGFU010000003.1 GCA_016930915.1 Campylobacterales bacterium | reverse complement strand
TAAAGGGGCAGTGCATAGTATTATTACAGGGCATGTCGAAGAAGAAGAAGTCAAGTTTCTTCACAATGCGTGGTATAAAAAGCTCAAAGAAAAAGGAAAGTTCTAGGGCTTTTCTTCTCTTTACATGTAAAACATAAAGCCCCATTTTTGGGGCTTTATCTAAAGCATTTCGATAGTGACACGAATATCTGAGGGTTTAGCATGGTAAGGTGAAGAGGTAACAATAAAATCCACACCTGTTTTAGCAAAATCTTCGATGTTATGTTCGCCAATGCCGCCAGTGGCAGAGAGTAGCAAGGAAGGAAAAATTTTCTTTAGCGCAATACAGCGTTTGAGCATCTCAAAATCCATCTTTTCACACTGCAAAATATCTGCTCCCAATCTTGCGAAATAAAGAGCCTCTTCATAATTTTCGACTTCAACCGCTATTTTTTTCTCTAAAAATTTTCGTTTCATTTGTACAAATTGAGTTTCAAACTCTGTTTCATCAGGAAAAAACACACGGTGTTGTTTAAAAATCAAAATCGAATCATACAGCCCTAAACGATGGTGCGCTCCACCTCCTGCAAAGACTGCTTTGAGGGCTAAGGCTTTGGTGCGAGGAAAAATTTTTCGTGTGGTTAAAAGTTCAATATGCGGTTGATGCAGACGTGCTAAAGAGAGCATTTTTTCTGTTTTACTGGCGATACCACTTAAAAATTCAAAAAGATTTTGACTTGCTTTCCAGACTTTATGTACATTATCTGCTCTACCATAGGCCTCTAGTACACATTCATTTGCACTCACTCTATCACCACATTGTTTAAAACATTTGGTTTCAAGTCCAAGTCGTTGACACATCTCTTCGACCAAATCAACCCCACAAATAATCACTTCTTCCTTAGGTGCAAAAGAGATTTTTGCTGCTTTAGCCCCAAAACCCAATCCCTCTGTAGTTAAATCAATCAGCCCTATATCTTCTTCTAAAATATCCATCATTTCAAGAATCCTTTTTACATGTAAAGTGTTTTTTATTTTCCAATCAAAATACTGCTTGATTTAATCAAGGCGCACACTTGCGCTTTTTCTTTGAGTCCTAAAGTATCAACAGATTCGGTGGTAATGGTTGCCGTGATGATATCTCCATGCCCAATATCCACGCTCACTTGAGAATTTATCTCTCCTCGTTTTACATCACAAATAAGACCTTGAAGCTTGTTACGAGCACTGGTGGCAACATCTAGGGTCGTGGTGAGTAAAACGCTTGATGCTTTGATAATGCCTACTACTTCATCACCCACGTGAAGATTAAGCTCTTCGATGGCACTGTGGGTAATGTTTGAAATAAGCAAAACTCCACTTTTAAGTTCTACAGTTACTTCCGCACTCACATTGCCTTGTTTAATTTCAGCTACTTTGCCCATAAGTTGGTTGCGTGCACTAATTTGCATACTGATCCTTTGTAAGTGTTTGATGTGTTCCATATTTAGTGTTGACATCGATGAAAGATTGTGAATAAAGCGCTCATATTCGTGCTTGAGAATGGAGTAGTTTTCTATCATCTCTTTGCCAAAGGGTGTTAAAGTTGTTCCTCCCCCGCCACTACCCCCTGTAGTACGAATCACTAAAGGGGTTTGTGAGAGATTGTTCATGGTATCTATAGCTTCCCACGCGGTTTTATAACTCAGTCCCACACGTTTTGCTGCTGTGGAAATAGACCCACAATCTAAAATAGCTTCTAAAAGTTTAATACGTTTTTCTAACAATGCAGGTTTATCAAATTGCATTAATCCTGATGCTAATATTTCGCTCATGCGCCTTCCTTATATAGTTTAGATATATAACGATTCTGAAAGTGTAACACGTCACACTTAAAATCTTTACATGTAACGTTAAATCGTACCAAATTCGATGGGAGTTTTGGTATAGAAAAGTTCTAATTTTTCTTGAGATAAAGCCTTAAAAAGATCTTCACATATCTCTTCACTCACATTCATAACCACTTCTAAAGGCTCATCAGCCAGTTCAAAAAAAGTATCCGAATGAAGCGCTCCATCTCGACCCATGCCTTGCGAAGCCTTGATAACCGTTACTCCTTGAATACCCAGTTTCTGTGCAAATCCTATAAGCCAATGACTTAAATGTTCCCCGTTAGGGTGTTTGCGACTTTGTAGGGTTGAAAATGTGAGTTGAAAACCTTTCATAAGCTTCCTTTGTGAAGTAGGGTATAACTCGCTATGCCAAGAAATGCCATGACAATAGAGCCTATAACATGCAAAAGAATAGCCCCTAAGCCCAGAGCTAAACGTCCCTCTTGTAAGAGGGAAAGCATTTCTGCACTAAACGTGCTAAACGTAGTCAGTCCACCTAAAAAACCAGTGATAATAAACAGTCGCCATTCAGGCGATAAAGCGCTATGTGAAGCAAAAAAAGCAATGGCAACGCCAATCAAATAGCCTCCAAGTAAATTAGCCCCAAGCGTTCCTAGTGGAATAAAAGGATAGATGCTATTGAGTTTGAGTCCTAAAAAATAGCGCAAAAGCGCACCCAAACCCGCACCTGAAAAAATTGCCAAAAGGGTATATGCCATGGTTTAACCTTTAAAAAAACGCTTCTGGATTATAGCATAAAGCTAAAATCCCCGTGAATATGATTTTGCACAATCTAAACAGACTTTTTTCCCCTCTTCAAGGCGCATTTTATGCTCAGGCGCACTCTCTCCACATATTTCACACACAATGGAGGCAAAAAGGCGTGCGTGTTCAGGTAGTTCAAAAGAGGGCTCTTTAAGGCTAAATAGCTCTTCAAGAGGTGCACTTAAAATGTGTGTTTGCAATGCTTTACGGTCTAAATTTGGCATTAATGATTTTTTAAAAACCACGCGCCCTTTTTTGTTCTGTCTACGGTCAAAAAAACTAAAGGCTTGTTTGCCTGTATCTTTATAAATAAGATTGCCTTTGCCAAAACTGCATCCTAAAAGTACTTGTATAGCATCGACCCCACATGCATCATTTTCAGTAACACATACCAACTCTTCATCCTGACTAAAGCCATTCATGCCTAGCCAGACATGTGCAGCCTCTGCTGCTCGAAATCCAATGGCAAGACCTGGACACTCATGCCCGTGAAAGGCAACACATTTTTCCCATAAATGATTCATTTTCTTTCCTTTTTAGTGATGATGAACACCATGCACTTCATCATGCTGGTGTCCGTAGTACACAAAGGTGTGACCGTTATGTACATGTAAAGATGTCTTAACATCAAAAAGCGTTTGTAACATGGAGGCTTCTAGTGATTTTGTGGGGGTATCGTGAATGATGCGCCCTTCTTTGAGCATTAAAAGCCGATGGGTGTAATGAATAGCATGTTGCATATCGTGCAAAACAATGAGCGTGATTAAGGCTTTGTGTTGCGTGACATGACGCATGGCTAAGAGCATTTCAAGTTGATTTTTAGGGTCAAGATGAGAAATAGGCTCATCGAGCAAAAGCACCTTTGGCTCTTGCAAGAGCGCCCCAGCAATCAACACTTTTTGTCTCTCACCCCCACTGAGAGTTGCAATGTTGCGCTCTAGTAGAGGTGCGAGATTGAAATGATGAATACTCTCGTGAATCATTTCTCTGTCTTTTTGCGTAAGAATCATTCCACTGTATGCCCTTCGTCCTAGTTCTAAAACCTCTAAAACACTCATGGAAGGGGTATTTGCAAATTGTGAGAGGTAGGCAATCTCTTTCGCTCGTTCACGGGTAGTGAGTTTGCTTAACTCGATCTCATCTAAAAAAATGTGAGAGGAAGGTAAAATTCCTGCAATATGTTTTAATAGCGTACTTTTTCCCGCACCATTAGGCCCAATAATACCCACAATTTCACCACTGTGTACGTGTGTATGGATGGTATCTAGTAGGCATTTTTTGCCTACAGCGTAAGAGAGGTTTTCAATGCGAAGCATCATAGCCGTTTTCCTTGTGTGCTTAGAAGGTATAAAAGTACGGGTGCGCCAATAAATGAGGTTAAAATTCCTACTGGAAGAATAGAAGGATAAAGGAGCATACGTGCTAATAAATCAGCTCCCAAAAGCAAGGCTCCCCCACACAAGGCTGAGAGTGGAATCAGCATGCTATGCGCACCACCTAAAAGCAAGCGTACTAAATGGGGTGCAACCAGCCCAATAAAGCCAATAATGCCAAAAAAAGCGACAGCACTAGCCGTGCAAAGTGCGGAAATTAAAAAAACGACACTGCGAAAGGTTTGCACATGCACCCCTTTATTAAAGGCACTTTCATCGCCAAAACAGAGTGCATCAAACTTCCAATGCCCTATCCATAAAAGAAGTAAAGAAGGAAGAAAAACAAGCGTTAAAAACGTTATATTTTCATATGTTGCTTTGCTTAAATCGCCAAAGGTCCAAAACAGAGCTGCTGCGGCATTGATTTCAGTGGTGAAGTATTGTAAAAACATCGTACCTGAGTGAAACAAAGAGCCTAGCCCTACACCTGCTAAAATAATACTGCTTGGGCGCATCTGCACTTTTTTACCTATCCAGACAATGAGAAAAGTACAGAGCATACTGGCGACAAAGGCACACAATGCAATGCTGAATTTTGAGAGAAGAGGGTGCGAAAAGGTTGTACTCTCTAGCACAATAATCGCAAAGGCCGCACCAAATCCTGCTGCTTGTGAGATACCCAGTGTGAAGGGTGAGGCTAAAGGGTTGTGTAATACGCCTTGCATGGCAACACCTGAGAGTCCTAAAAGCATTCCGACCAATAAGGCTGCAAGTGCTCTAGGTAAACGAATAGACTCTATAATCACTCTAAATGCCTCAGGTTCGCTTTGAAGGTGCAAAAGTTTGACACTATCACTCCAGACAAGACCACTAGCGCCATTAATAAGTGCTACCCACAAAAGCAGTACAATAAGGGCAACAAAGCCAAACGCAATCAAAAAGCGTTTGAGAAAACGTTTGCGATAAAGTAGGTGTATGCTCATTGGTGCGAAAATCCATACGGTAAGGATTCAAGCAACGCACTGCCATTTTTTTCTTGATAAAAGGCGTTAAAAATAGCATGGGCTTTTTGATTAACGTCCACGGATTCTCCTAGGTAGGCGGCTATTTGCCATGCGATGACAAGCAGATTTTCAACATTAGTGCTGTAAAAATTAAAGCCTAAAACTTCTTTAACATTGCCTGTTTTATAAGCGCTAAGGGTATCATAAAGTGCTTTTTGGGCGTGGTATTCTTGTTGCACTTTGGATTTTCCAAACATATCAAGAAAAATAATCTCAGGATCGTTTTGCATCAGTGCTTCAAATTCTATAAACTGATGTCCTTGTGCAGAGCTTCCTTCAAAAAGGCTATTTTTAAGCCCTAAGAGTTCAAAAGGAGGGTAGTTTGATTCGGTACTCGTTAGCCCTTGAACGCCTTTATAGCCAATACCACCGACATAGAGTTTTTTAGAAGGCAGTTTGAGGTTGCTGAGTGCCTCTTCTTGTGTTTGAATAAAGCTAACCAACGCTTTGGCGCGCTCGTGCGTGTGGGTAATGTTGCCTAGAAGAAGCAAAGAGTTTTTGATATCTTCAAGGTTTTTTTTACTGGTTCCACCGTAAGAAGCCCCGTAACTTATCGCTATAAGTTGAATGTTGGTTTTTGAGGAGATGAGTTCAAGTTGATTTTTATCGACAAACGAGGCGATAATAAAATCAGGTTTGGCGACAAGCAAGGCTTCTAAATCGGGCATTTTCCCAGGACCACCCGTGCCAATAATGGGCAATTTTGAAATTTTTTCTTTGCCTAAAAAAGTACGGTAGGGTGAGAGCAATGAGGGGTCTTTTTCTGTTTTTTCAATGCCTACAAGGCGGGTTTCAAGCCCTAAATAGACAGCCAGACGAAGTGCCCCTGGTCCGATGCAAACTATTTTATCGCTTTTTTCAAGGCTCACTTCACGCCCTAGCATATCAGTATAGGTTTGGGAAAAAAGCATTGGTGCAAAGAGGAGTAAGAGAGAAAGGATTTTTTTCATGGAAGCCCTTTTGAGATGGAATGAATATTTCCATAAGCTATAATAATACTAATGAAAATCTTGTATTATTATAGCCTCACAAAGATTAAAAAAAGGCTTTATAATTTAATGTTTCCATACTAGTATAACTTTTTCAGCTTTTGTATGAATTTCAATCTGCTCTGAAGAAGAGCATTGGTGTAAAAGTGTTTCTATAATTGAAAAATCAGGCGCAATGCTTCTACGCTCTAACTGCTCTTTGGCATACTCTTTAGCCTCTTCAAACGTATATGTATCGCTCCATTGGGTCTCAAAGCATTTGCTAACATAGCTACAGTTCTTAGCATCTAGACGAGCCATAACATCTTGTGCTTTAATGCTTCCTGTTTGGGAAAAGAGTTCATTGGGACGATGGGCTTGTAGTAGGGCATCGACAAAAGGATTAAGACGATAAGACCCCCACGAAACAAAAACACCTTGTTTGGATGAGGCGTCTATCATTTTATCAATGGTAAAAGTATCATGAATGGCAGGAGTCATAGAGGCTAAAACGATGTCATAGGGTGTGAGTACGTCAAAAGTGTTCCAATCGCTTTGATGGATTTTTATCCGTTCTATGACCCCTTCATTTCGAGCATCTTCTTCTAAAACAGCCAGCATATTGGCCGAGGGGTCAATGGCGGTAACCTTTACATGTAAAAGGGCGAGAGGAATACTAAAGGTTCCTGTTCCTGAGCCAATATCTAAAAGCGTGCTCTGTGGTGCATACGCTATGCCTTGCTCCTTCGTCCATGCTAAAATCTCTTGCACATCTTTACTCATAGAAGGGGTATTAAAGTGTGGGTAATGCTTTGCAAGAGTATCCCAAAACTGTTTTTTTTGTTGCATCGTTTTCCTTTACATGTAAAAGCGTTATTGTAACCAAAGTAAAGGAATAAAAAGAGCTAATATAATATGCCTAATTTGCATATTTAAGCTAAAATTAATATTTTAATGTATCTTTTTTTTTATAGTTTGACATCACGTAAAGTGTGTTACATTTTCACATATCGGTAAATAATTGTTTACTGATAGGATATTTACGTTATATGTTGTTCATGGTATAGGCTTACGGTGTAAGCTCACATAGGTATCGTGAAAGGCTATAGTATCACTACTAGACTATACTTTCATTTTTATACTTCCGTGTTTATTTTATCATTAACATCATTCTTGGTGCACAAAAAATTTTAATTTTACTGGTAAAGTAATTAAGACCATTTTTGTGTTAATTGGTTTTACATGTAGGTTACATGTAAACATAAAACCTTCAAGGAGAAGTGTATGACAAAGATGCGCCGCAGTTTTCTTAAAACCGCTGTGTTAGGCTCAGCTGGCGTAGCCATAGGTGTCTCACCGCTGCTGAGTGCTGAGAAAATGCCTAGTGCTTTAGGTGGTGTTGTCGTAGGTAAATCGAAAAAGAAAGAGATTACCTACAAAAAAACTCAGGCATGGGAAGACTATTATAAGTCTGCTCTGTGAGAAAGGAGAGATCAATGAGTGAATTAAATGCAAAAGTAGGGCGAAGAAGTTTTCTTAAAATGGCAGCCATTGCGGGTGCTTTTGGAGCAACGGCTGGATTTGCGAGTGAGAAAGTCACGCGTGCGGCAACCGAGGAAGAGGTAAAAAACCCATTTCCTGGAAGTAAGAAAGTGAAAACTATCTGTACATCCTGTTCAGTAGGCTGTGGTGTAATTGCAGAAGTTCAAAATGGCGTTTGGGTTCGTCAAGAAGTTGCTCAAGACCACCCTATTAGTTTTGGCGGACACTGCTGTAAGGGTGCGGATATGATCGATATGGTCAGGTCAGAAGTACGCCTTAAATATCCAATGGAAAAAGTTAATGGTCAATGGAAACGTATCTCTTGGGAAGACGCATTAAACCGTATTTCAACCAAACTAGATACTTTACGTAAAACACATGGTCCTGATTCTGTTCAATTTTTAGGTTCTGCAAAAGTCAGTACAGAGATGGCATATTATATTCGTAAATTTGCAGCCTTTTTTGGAACCAATAATATCGACCATCAAGCAAGGGTCTGTCACAGTTCTACGGTTGCTGGTGTTGCCAATACTTGGGGCTATGGTGCTATGACAAATTCTTTGAATGATATGTTAAATTCAAAATGTATGTTTGTTTTAGGTTCTAATCCAGCAGTTGCACATCCTGTTGGCTTTGGTCATATGCTAAAAGCAAAAGAACGTAATAATGCACAACTCATTGTTGTTGATCCTTGTTTTACCAAAACAGCAGCTAAAGCTGATTTTTATGCACGTATTCGACCTGGTACTGACATTGCGTTTGTCTATGGGCTTTTACATATAATTTTCAAAAATGGTTGGGAAGATAAAAAATTCATTGAAGAGCGTACCTATGCTATGGATGAAGTGAAAAAAGAGGCGCTTAAATGGACGCCTGAAGTCACTTCGGATGTAACGGGTATTGCACAAGAGGATATTATTCAAATTGCAACAATGCTTGTAAAACATAAACCAGGAACCCTTATTTGGGCGATGGGTTTAACACAGCACACTGTTGGAACAGGAAATACTCGTATAGGACCTATTTTGCAATTAGTTCTTGGCAATATGGGAAAAGAAGGTGGTGGATGTAATATTCTTCGTGGACACGATAACGTTCAAGGTTCTACAGATATGTGTTGTCTCCCTGATAGCCTTCCTGGGTATTATGGTTTGGCTGAGGGTTCATGGAAATACTTTGCGAAGCAGTGGAAAGTAGATTATGAGTGGCTTCAAGGACGTTTTAAATCAAAAGAATGGATGGAAAAACCAGGCTTTACTATGGCTCGTTGGTGGGCGGGTGTTCTTGATGGTAAAAATGGTAATGATGCAATTGAAAATGCAGGAACCAACCTTAAAGCATTGGTCAATATCGGCAATGGTATTACCTCTATTTCTCAGCAAGCGAAAGTCAAAGAAGGGTTAGATCATTTAGAACTTCTTGTGATAGCAGACCCCTTTGCAAATGAGGCAGCAATACTAACCGATAAACAAAACGATGTATTCTTACTCCCTATGGCAACTCAATTTGAAAACAGTGGTATGGTGACAGCAACCAATCGAAGTGCGCAATGGCGTTACAAAGTCGTAGAACCACTGTATGAAAGTAAAAATGATCAAGAATTTTTATTTGAATTAGCAAAACGCTTAGGTTTTTATAATGAGTATACGCAATCATTAGGTGATGGAAAAGGTAATTTTCAGTGGCCAGAAGATGCAACCAATGAAATTGCTAGGACAATAAAAACCATTGGTCTAGGTGGTTGGACAGCTGAAAGGGTTAAAAAACATACTGATAACTGGCATATGTTTGATGAAGTAACCCTAGAAGGAAAAGGTCCTATGAAAGGTGAGTTCTATGGACTTCCATGGCCTTGCTGGAATGAAACACATGCAGGTAGTCCTATTCTTTATAATATTGATAAGCCTGTTAAAGAAGGCGGTATGGGCTTTAGAAATCGTTATGGTCTTGAACACAATGGTGTAAGTCAATTGGCTGGAGATGGCGTTACGCTTAAAGGTGCTAAAGTAAAAGGGGGTTATCCCGAGATTACCAAAGCAAACATCGAAGCAGTCCTTGGTATTACATTGAGTGAGGCTGAAAAAGCAGCAATGGGTGCGAACTGGAAAGTCGATACAAGTGGGCTTATTACGAAAAAATGTCTTGAAGCCGGTATTACACCAAATGGTAATGCGCGAGCAAGATGTATTGTTTGGGAATGGAGTAAATTTGAACATGCATTACCGCTTCATCGAGAGCCTTTAAGAAGTATGCGTCATGATTTAGTCTCAAAATATCCGAGTTTTAAAGATAGACCAAAACAATACAGGGTTGATACGAAATTTGAAAGTCTTCAAAAGGAAAAAGATTGGTCAAAAGAGTTTCCTATTGGTTTGGTCACAGGACGTTTAGTAAATATGATGGGTGCGGGGTTAGAAAACAGAGCGTCAAAATACATTGCAGCCTTAGCGCCTGAAATGTTCTGTGATATTCATCCAGATTTAGCGCACAAGCATGGCATTAAAAATGGTCATATGATGTGGGTATATTCACCAGATGGAACAAAGGTGAAGGTAAAAGCAAAGTATACCCATCGTGTAAGTTCTGATAGAGTGTTTATGCCATTTCACTTTGCAGGACATTTTCAAGGAGAGGATTTGAGTGCAAAATATCCAACAGGTACCAAACCTTATGCGATTGGTGAGAGTGCGTGTACCGTAACGAATTATGGTTATGACATCATTACTCAGATTCCTGAAACTAAAGTCGGCTTATGTCGCATAGAAAAAGCGTAGGGGGTGGATGATGGAATACGCAAGAATGAAATTTTACTGCGATGAGAGCAGATGTATTGAGTGTGATGGATGTAGTAT
>JAFGFU010000002.1 GCA_016930915.1 Campylobacterales bacterium | reverse complement strand
TCTTTTTTAAGCGCAAACTGATGCTGATATTCGTACTGTAAAGGCGCGGAGATTAAAGAAAACGCACCAAACATTACGACAACACTAGCAAAAAAAAATTTATTCATTTTGGCTTAAAATTTCTCCCATCATCGCAATAAATAAATCGTTATTTCGCTGCAAAAGCAGATCAGGATTTTCTAAAATCGTACTCTGAATAAGCCCATCTAATGCCTCTTCTGACACCATTTTTTCCAATAAAAGCTCCATAGCATTGTAACGATCGATGCATTGTAGCAGTTTATTTTTAACAATATCTCTGTTCGCATGAAAAAGAATATCAAAAAATTTACTTTGCGGTGTTCCCATTAAAAAATCATCGTCGTCTTCATACAGCATTAGCACTCCTCAAATAGAGAAAAATTATAGCTTTTATCTTCTGAAAAAAGGCTTCTATATTATGATTTATCACGCTTCCTAGAGCTAACACATCTGTTAGTAAACTTTTTCATTCAACTTATTTTTATAAATTTCAACAACCTAAATAACGATATTTACATATAATTTTATGTATAATAATCTGTAAAATAAACCGTGTTAGTATCTCGCCTTATCTTATAACAATATGTATTATTTTCTTTTTTACATGTAAAGATGAAACACCTAGTTTACCCTCCTCTCTTCTGAAAATAAATCCTTACTTTTTTAATTACTACTTTTTTGATAAAGTTACTTGACATTAAAAAAAAATTACTCTATACTTCTGGCAAGAAAACCAAAAAAGGATAGAAAATGCATCAAGAAACATTGGCACTTCATTTCGGATACGATAAAGAAAGTTTTGGGGCGATGTCTGTTCCTGTTTATCAAACAACCGCCTATGACTTTGGTTCTGCAGAAACTGCTGCCAATCGTTTTGCTCTTCGTGAGTTAGGTCCTATCTATACCCGTCTTAATAATCCAACAACGGATGTTTTAGAAAAACGCATCGCAGCGGTAGAAAATGGTGAAGCAGCGATTGCAACTGCCAGTGGTCAGGCAGCTATTTTTTATGCTGTGGCCAATCTTGCAGAAGCGGGCGATAACATCATTGTCGCAAAAAAAGTTTATGGCGGCTCTACAACCCTTCTAACCCATACGCTCAAACGTTTCGGCATTGAAGCAAGAGTCTTTGAAAGCGATGAGGCTGAGAACTTAGAAGCCCTTGTCGATGAGAAAACCAAAGCCATTTTCTTTGAGTCCCTCTCCAATCCGCAAATTGCGATTCCCAACATTGAAAAAATTGTTGCGGTGGCTCAAAAGTACAACATTATCTCTATTTGTGATAATACCGTTGCTACCCCTATTCTTTTCCAGCCTTTTGCGCATGGCATTGATGTAAGCGTGCACAGTGCTAGTAAATACATTAACGGTCAAGGCAGTGCTATTGGCGGTCTTGTGGTAGAAGCCAAAGGGCTTAATGCTAAACTCATTGGCAACCCTCGTTATTCACAATTTAATGAGCCTGATGAGAGTTATCATGGATTGGTGTATGCGGATTTGCCATTTCCTATCTTTTCACTCAGGATTCGTCTTTCACTCATTCGTGATATTGGAGCGACCATCTCTCCTTATAACGCATGGTTACTCATTCAAGGGCTTGAAACCCTTTCTCTTCGACTCAAAGAGCACTCACGCAATGCGTACAAAGTAGCGCAGTTTTTAGCGTCGCATCCAAAAGTAAAAAAAGTCTCCTATCCGGGGCTTGAAAGTGATGCTTTACATGTAAGAGCCAAACAGTACTTCAAAGACGCACAAACATCAGGACTTTTAAGCTTTGAAGTGGAAGATTTTGAGTTTGCTAAACATATTTTAAACAACACAAAACTCTTCTCCGTAGTGGTGAATATTGGGGATTCAAAGTCCATTATCACCCATCCAGCGAGCACCACGCACCAGCAACTCTCTAAAGAGGAGCTTGAACTTGCAGGGGTTAAAGAGGGACTCATTCGCTTGAGTATTGGGCTTGAAAATGCTGATGATTTAATTGAAGATTTAAGCAAAGCATTAGGTTAAGGAGAAGCCATGTCACTACTTTCAACCAAAGGCATGTATGGTTTAAGCGCCATGTACCAGCTCTTTTTAGCCAAAAGCAGTAAGCCTCTTCAGATTAAAGAGATTTCAACACGTGCTGAAATCCCTCAAAATTATCTGGAACAACTCTTGATTTTATTGCGTCAAGCAGGACTGGTCAATAGTGTTAGAGGGGCTTATGGTGGCTATTTATTGGCTAAAAAAGCAGAGGATATTTTGATTAAAGATATTTTGATTGCCCTAGAGGGCAATTTACTCGTCATTGATAGTGAAATCAAGGACCCTGTTTTACGCATTTTTTATGAGGAGTGTACCTCAAAATTGCAAGAAATTTTTAATGTGCCTTTATCTGAATTTGACCTATACGCTGAGCGTTTAAGTCACCAATTAAACTATAGCATCTAATATAAAGGAGATGACCATGTACGCACATAATGTTACCGAACTCATCGGAAATACCCCTCTTGTTAAACTAAATCATGTCTCTAACGCTTCAGATACGCTCGTTTTAGGTAAATGTGAATTTTTAAATCCTTCGCATTCGGTAAAAGACCGTATCGGGTTTAATATGATTAAAACTGCTTTGGAAAAAGGATTTATCAACGAGCACTCTGTTATTATTGAGCCAACGAGCGGCAATACAGGCATTGGGCTTGCTACTGTATGTGCGAGTTTAGGCTTAAAGCTTATTCTTACCATGCCAAGTTCTATGAGTGTAGAACGCCGAAAACTCTTAGCGGCCTTAGGAGCTGAGCTGGTTTTAACGGAGCCGACATTAGGGATGAAAGGTGCTGTTGACAAAGCCAATGAACTCTCAAAAGAGATACCAAACGCTTTTGTACCACAGCAATTTGCCAACGAATCCAATCCAGCGATTCATTATCAAACAACCGCGGAGGAGATTTGGAGAGACACCGAGGGAAAAGTCGATATTTTTATTGCTGCAGTGGGTACGGGAGGAACGATTACAGGTACAGGAAAACGTCTTAAAGAGCTCAATCCCAACATCCAAATCATTGCCGTTGAGCCAGAAACGTCCCCAGTACTTTCAGGTGGGAACCCAGGACCACATAAAATTCAAGGCATTGGTGCGGGATTTATTCCCTCTGTCTTAGACACAAAAATTTACAACGAAGTGGTCAAAGTCAGCTACGAAAATGCTATAGAAACCTCACGAAACCTTGCGAAAAAAGAAGGACTCTTGGTGGGAATTTCAGCAGGAGCTAACGTTTATGTTTCCTCTGAAGTCGCGAAAAGAGCTGAAAATAGGGGAAAAACGATTGTCACCATTTTATGTGATACAGGTGAGCGTTATTTGAGTGCGGGATTGTATGAATATAAAGAGTCTTAAAGAGGCTCTTTATCTTTACATGTAAAAGATTCTGTGCTACTATGTGGGTATCAATTTCGAAGGCAAGCGTGCATGAAAAAGATACCCAGTAAACTGATTAAAAATCCTCTCCTAATAGGTTTCATCGCACTCATACTCAATCTTATTATTAGCACCATTCCTCTTCTTTTTTTATATGAAAATTATCGACAAGCACATCAAAATTTAAGCCACCTAGAAACATTTTTTCATTATCTCAATTTCATTGAACTCACTCTTCTCTATACTGTATTTTTTTCATTCATTTTTGCAGGCGTTATTGCGCTTTTTTCCTTCTTTCTTAAAAAGTCTTACCTTCAAATTGAAGAGCTCTCTCATTTTGATGGACTCACCAAACTCTATAACCGTCTCATGTTTGTAACCCTTTTTCAAAAAGAAATTCACAAAGTAAAGCGCACAACCCAATGCCTCTTTTTGGTTATTATTGATTTAGATGATTTTAAATCTATTAATGACAATTTTGGGCACCTTATTGGTGATTTAGCGATTAAAACAACCGCTTCCACACTAAAAACCATTTTACGTCACTCAGATACGATTGGTCGTTTCGGGGGAGATGAGTTTGTAATTTGCATTGTGGATCATGACAAAGAGGCGGCATCTCACACCGTCAATCGTATCTTAAATGCATTTAACCAAAAAAGTATCCCAGTCACACGCAATGACCAACTGCATGAACTCCACATCAACCTAAGCATTGGTTATACCATGTATAAAGTAGAAGATGACTTTACCACCATGCTTCAACGTGCCGATCAAGCGCTTTATATCTCCAAAGAAGCAGGCAAAAATACCGCCACCTTTTTAGCCTAAAATTGTTACATGTAAACTAAAAAGTAGCCTGTCCCTATTTATATCTGCTCTAACATCATCTTTTACCCCTGATAGCTTCAAATATTCATCAATTAAACGATAAACTGTTATAATATCTTGCTCCTATAAATCTCGCCCTCCACGGCTTTTTATGGAGTCTCAAGCAACTTTTAGACCCTCTTTGCAACTAGCAGTTTGGGTTACTCTGTTTTGTGTATATGATAGAAACAGATTTACATGTAAGGAAAAAAAATGAAACTAGTTGTTACTGCTGATGGTGGATTTATGACTTCAAAATTTAATCCAAATTTTGAAGAAGCTGAACAGTTGATTATCTATGATGTTGAAGAAAGATTTTATGGCTCGAGAGTTTCTCCATCTGCACAAAGTAAAGACAAAGCAGTGCTCATAGACTTTTTAAAAAAGACATATATGACGCATATCATAACAGGAACTGAAGTAGGAGATGGTGCTTTTAGTGTTTACATTCCTAAAAATCAAGATGCTACAGTAGAAGAGGTTTTAATAGAGTATATTAACACTCTCCCTAAGCGTTAAAGCTTATAAAGTTTTATCTCTAGTGATTCATGGGGACAGGCTACTTTTTATCATTCTTCTTCAAAAAAGGCTCGAAGATGAAACGACTTATAGGCGTATGCATGTTTGCGTTAACACTGTTTGCAGGAGATAAAATGTCACTTTATGATTTTGAAGTTACCACGATTGAGGGAAAGAAAACAACACTGGAAGATTACAAAGGCAAGGTTTTACTTATCGTCAATGTTGCGAGTAAATGCGGTTTCACCTACCAATACGAAGGTTTGGAAAAACTCTACAAAACCTACAAAGACAAAGGCCTCGTCGTTTTAGGGTTCCCGTGCAATCAATTTTCAGAACAAGAACCAGGCAATGAAGAGGAGATAAAAAACTTCTGCTCATTAACCTACGATGTTACCTTCCCTATGTTCTCCAAAATTGATGTCAATGGAGCAAAAGCGCATCCTTTGTATGTCTATCTTAAAAAAGAACAATCAGGACTTTTCGGGAGTGAGGGCATCAAATGGAATTTTACGAAATTCTTAGTGGATAAACACGGTCATGTTGTCGAACGCTTTGCACCTGCTACCAAACCTGAGAGTCTTGAAGAGACCATTAAAGGCTTATTGTAAGCATCCACTTTGGTTTGACCTCTTGAGCCTTTTTTGCTCTAAAATCTTTACATGTAAAAGAGTTTCAAGCACGCATTAATCAAGCTTTTACCCCTGCTTTTGTATAATCGCGTCAAACTAATGTATAAGGTACATAACTCCATGAGCGAAAAAAGCACCGTTTACAATCCAAAAGAGATTGAAGAAAGTTACTATAAAATCTGGGAAAATAGAGGCTATTTTGAAATTGATGGCAACAAAGCCATTCAAGAAGAAGGTAAAAACTTTGCCATCATGATGCCCCCACCCAATGTCACGGGAAGTTTACACATCGGACATGCACTGACGTTTACTCTTCAAGATGTTATCACCCGTTTTAAGCGTATGGATGGGTTTAAAACCCTTTGGCAACCCGGAACCGACCATGCAGGAATTGCGACGCAAAATGTTGTTGAAAAACAACTCTTAGCACAGGGCATTAAAAAAGAAGAGCTTGGGCGTGAAAAATTCTTAGAAAAAGTATGGGAATGGAAAGCGTACAGTGGCGGACAAATTGTGCATCAGATGCGAAAGCTCGGTGTCTCTCCCGCATGGAGCAGAGAGCGTTTTACCATGGATGAAGGGCTTAAAAATGCCGTTCGTAAATCGTTTGTCAAATGGTACGATGAGGGATTAATCGTTCGTGGCAACTACATGGTCAACTGGTGTACGCATGATGGCGCTCTGAGTGACATCGAGGTTGAGTATGAGCAAAACAAAGGCAAACTCTACCACCTCAAATACTTTCTTAAAGATTCAAACGATTATCTCGTTGTAGCCACCACCCGTCCAGAGACTTACTTTGGCGATACTGCAGTTATGGTTCACCCTGAGGATGAGCGCTATCAACATCTTATTGGACAAAAAGTGGTGCTTCCACTTATTGGGCGTGAAATTGAAATTATCGCCGATGAACACGTCGATATGAGCTTTGGAACAGGCTGTGTGAAGGTAACGCCCGCACATGATGTCAATGACTACGAAGTGGGCAAACGCCATAATTTAGAGTTTATTACCATTTTTGATCCTAACGGCATTTTAAATGAACAGTGTGGAGCCTTTCAAGGCTTAGAGCGTTTGGAAGCTCGCGCCCCCATTATGGCAAAACTAGAGGCTGAGAGTTTTGTCGATAAAGTAGAAGATTACGAAAATCAAGTCGGACACTGCTACCGCTGTAAAAATGTGGTTGAGCCTTACATCTCTAAACAATGGTTTGTTAAAAAAGAGATTGCCGATGGGGCTATTGCAAAAGTCAATGAGCATTTAGCACAGTTTTACCCAAGCCACTGGATTAATTCGTACAATGCATGGATGAAAGATTTGCGAGATTGGTGTATCTCACGCCAACTTTGGTGGGGACATCAAATTCCTGTCTTTTATTGTGATGATTGTGGGCATGAGTGGGCAAGTGAAAACGAAGTGGAGCATACCTGCCCGAAATGCCAAAGCAAACATATTCATCAAGACCCCGATGTGCTTGATACATGGTTTAGCTCAGGACTGTGGCCTTTTTCAACACTGGGCTGGGGCAATGGTGAGGCATTCAAAGATGAAAAATGGTTTGAAGGTGACCTCAAAGACTTCTACCCCAATACACTTTTAATTACAGGCTTTGATATTCTTTTCTTCTGGGTTGCTCGTATGATGTTCTCAGGAGAACACACCTTTAAAGAGCTCCCGTTTAAAGACATTTACCTCCATGCTTTGGTTAAAGATGAACACGGTCAAAAAATGAGTAAAAGTAAGGGCAATGTCATCGACCCTCTTGATAGCATCGCCGAGTACAGTGCTGACACGCTTCGTTTTACGTTAGCGATTCTAGCCGTTCAAGGACGTGATATTAAGCTTAGTGGCGAAAAGCTGGAGCAAATCCGTAACTTTACCAACAAACTCTACAATGCCTCTCGTTTCTTACTGATGAACGCAAACTCGTTTGAGGATTTGGAAAACATCGAAATTAAAACGGCTTTAGGCGCTTACATGAAAAGTCGCTTAGCAGTTGCCATGGAAGAGGTGCGTGAACACTTTAGCTCTTACCGCTTCAACGATGCGGCTACTACCCTTTACCGCTTTTTATGGGGTGAGTTTTGTGACTGGGGAATTGAGCTTAGCAAAGCAGACAAACCTGCGATTTTAGAGTTGGGTTCCATCTTTAAAGAGGCGATGAAACTCCTCCATCCTTTTATGCCATTTATCTCAGAATTTCTCTATCAAGAACTTTCCGATAGCAGCTTAGAAGAGAGTGAATCCATTATGGTCAAACGCTATCCCCATGACCTTAAACGTGATGAGATGATTGAAAAAACCTTTGAATTAGTCATTGAAGCCATTGTAGGCATTCGCCGTGCCAAAGCCAATATTGATTTAGCCAACAAAAAAATTGAACATGCTTACATTAAAGTTGAGAACAACCAAAATCTTCAAGAAGCGATGAAATACATTAGTTTATTGGCAAAAGTTGAAAATATCGACTTTACAGAGATTAAAATTGCCAATGCCGCTACCGATGTGGGCGATAACGTTGAAGTCTTTATTCCACTCAGTGGTGTCGATTTAAGCCCTATTATTGAGCGCTTAAACAATCAAAAAATTAAACTTGAAAAAGAGATTCAAAAGCTCAGTGGTATGCTTTCAAACGAACGCTTTGTGGCAAATGCACCCAAAGACGTCATCGCTGAAAATCAAAAAGGGTTGGATGAGGCTAGAGCCAAAATGGCAAAAATTGACGCAGAATTAAGTTCTCTTGGAATGTAAAAATCGTTACATGTAAAAAGGCTTAGCGTTTAAAACGCTAAGCCTTTTTTTTATGCTTTAGGGCGAAAAGGCTTCATCACCTCTTCGTTACATGTAAGATACGCCCCACCAATCAAATCAAGACAATACGGCACCGCTGGAAACACAGCATCCAAACACTCACGAATCGACTTTGGCTTTCCTGGTAAATTAATCATAAGACTCTTACCTCGAATTCCAGCTGTTTGGCGTGAAAGAATCGCCGTTGGAACATACTGGAGACTCACTTGACGCATTAGCTCGCCAAAACCGGGCATCATCTTCTCACAGACTGTCTCTGTTGCTTCTGGGGTCACATCACGAAGGGCGGGTCCTGTTCCACCTGTCGTGACAATGAGCGAACAGCCTTGTACATCTGCCATATCTTTTAAAGCCTCTTCAATAAGGCTTTGCTCATCAGGAATCACCTCATACACGCTCTCCCACTCACAACTTAAATATGCGCTCAAAGTCTCTCTAATCGCTTTTCCAGAGAGGTCTTCATACACACCCGCACTCGCACGATCAGAAATGGTTAAAATACCTATTTTTGCTTTCATCCAAACGCTCCTATTTTTTTAAACGTACTCTTACACTCGCCTCATGCGCACCTAATCCTTCTGTATGGGCTAAAAGTGCACACGCTTCACCGATTTCATCCATGCCTTGTTTACTCATACTGATGATGGAAGAGCGCTTTAAGAAGTTTTCAACGCCCAAAGGTGAGTAAAACTTAGCCGTTCCACCTGTGGGAAGCGTATGATTGGGGCCTGCAATATAATCACCGATGGGCTCAGGCGTATAAGCCCCCATAAAAATAGCCCCAGCGTGGCGAATACGAGGCAATAAATCAAACGGGTGCGATGTCACCACTTCTAGGTGTTCAGGAGCGATTTGGTTCATCAAATCCACCGCCTCGTCCATGCTAGACGTCACAATAATCGCCCCTCGCTCTCTAATCGAAACCTCGGCAATCGCTTTACGCTCTAATGTTTCAAGCCACGCATACACCTCGTCACGTGTTTTCTCAGCAATCTCCAAAGAAGGGGTAATCAAAATAGAACTTGCCATCTCATCATGTTCTGCTTGTGAGAGCAAATCAATCGCTAAATGGTGAGGGTTCGCACTCGCATCTGCTAGTACACCAATCTCACTAGGCCCTGCTATCATGTCGATGTTCACTTCACCAAAGACCAATTTCTTAGCCGTCGCAACAAAAATATTGCCAGGACCTGTGATGACATCGACTTTAGGAATGCTCCCCGTGCCATACGCCATCGCTGCAATCGCACTTGCACCGCCTACTTTATACGCCTTTTGAATACCACACAGATGCATCGCAGCCAGTAGCAAAGGATTAAGCTCATTATGAGGGGCTGGAGTACAAACGACAATCTCTTTCACACCTGCCACAATAGCGGGAATGGCATTCATCAAAAGTGAGCTTGGGTACGCCGCTTTGCCACCAGGAATGTAAAGCCCAGCTCTGTCCACGGGAGTGACTTTTTGCCCTAAAACCGTACCATTGTATTCAAAATCAAGCCATGATTTTGGCATGAGTTTTTCATGATAGGCATAAATGCGTTTATACGCAAGTTCCAGTGCTTCTCTTAGTTTTGCATCAAGCGCATCGTAGGCTTTTTTCATGGCATCCGTGGAGACTTCTAGTGAAGCGTCATTTTCAACATGCCATTGATCAAATTTTTCAATATGGCGTTTTAAAGCCTCATTACCTTCTATTTTAATCTCCGCAATGATACCACTAACGATTTTAGAGACATTTTCCATATCCATATGCCCACGACGTAAAAGTTCATCAAATTGGGCTTTAAAATTTTCTTCATTTGTTTTTAAAAGTAACATAATTTCTCCTTGTAAGCTTTCATGAGAGTTCTTGCAGAACTCTTGACACGTCTTTAAAGCAAAGCTCTAAAGACTGCGTTAACACTGGGTTCTCTTCGGCGGAGTGCCCACGCACCTTTGGTGCTTTTAGTTCTTGCAAAACATATTTTACAAGAAGTTTATTATAGTTTTTTTTCGCTTATAGCGTTCTTCCATCGAGACATTACCCAAAAGACCGCCTTGGTGAAGGTAAATGGGGTCTCCTTGAAGTGTGGGTAAATGTTCTAAAAACACACTCCACCCCACAGGGTCATAGACCAAATCAAACGCTACGCCCATCTCTTCGTTTAATTTCTGCCATAATACATATAATTCTATGTATAATTTTCCATAATGGTACTTTTTGGAACCCTCCAAAATCGTAGGATACTTCTTTAAGCAAGGCTCTATCATTTCCCACTGCTGTTCTAAATAAGCACTATTACCAACCGTGTTACATGTAAAAACGGGAAAAGGTAAATGCTTTTGCAAAAACAGTGCGGTGGTTCCTGTACCTGAGGGTAAAAAGAGATAAGGCTCTTTAAGTCCTGCTTGATAAACATCAACTGTGAGTTCATCGGCTAAACGTTTAATGCCCTCTTCCGCCTCCCTTTGGCGTCCTCCTTCACTTACATGTAAACTTTGCTCATCGAGATATTCAAGCACTGTTGCTTCACGAGCATGTGACTCAATCACCCTCATACCATTCTCCAAAGCCGCTTTATAATTACCCATAGGATTTGCTTTTAAAAACGAAGGGATATGGTCGCACACATAGAAAAATTCCCAATTTTTGAGACGAGCTAAAACGGAAAGCGAATACATGGCATTGGATTGATTGGAGCCTGAGCTTACCACACGCTTAATATGGGGAAATGCATGCGTTAAAAAATAGTGAAATTTTCGTGCTTTATTGCCTGAAAAATCTGGATGTAAAAGGTCATCACGTTTGAGGTAAAACGTACGGTTTTGAAAAAAGCGTGATTCAAAAACAGAAGGAGAAAACATGATTACATGTAAAATAAAGAAAGCCTCAAACGAGGCTTTCAGATGATTTAGTTACGATTCATACAATTCAGGTCTTCAAAGGCTTGAAGCAAGCGATTTTTTACCGCTTCTTCACCTGGACGAAGCCATTTGCGTGGGTCATAGTATTTTTTGTTAGGCTTATCTTCACCCTCTGGGTTACCAATTTGTCCTTGAAGGTAAGCAGAATACTTTTCAATGTACCCCTTTGTACCTTCCCAAAATGCCCATTGTGTATCTGTGTCAATGTTCATTTTAATCACACCATAACTCACTGCTTCACGAATATCAGCTAATTCACTGCCACTACCACCATGAAAAACAAAATTGACAGGTTTTGCTTCTGTTTTAAATTTTTCCTCAATATACTTTTGAGAATTATCTAAAATTTTTGGTGTTAAATGCACATTACCTGGCTTATAAACCCCATGCACATTACCAAAAGAAGCCGCAATGGTAAAATTTGGACTTACTTTCATAAGTTCTTCATACGCATATGCAACATCTTGAGGCTGTGTATAAAGGGCAGCATTGTCCATATGAGAATTATCTACGCCATCTTCTTCGCCACCTGTACAACCAAGTTCAATCTCTAAAGTCATACCCATTTTACTCATTCGCTTAAGGTAAGCAACACACGTTTGAACATTCTCTACCAAAGGCTCTTCTGAGAGATCAAGCATGTGAGAACTAAAAAGAGGTTTGCCACTCTTTGCAAAATGTTTCTCACTAGCATCCAAGAGTCCATCAATCCATGGTAAAAGTTTACGTGCTGCATGATCTGTATGTAAAATGACAGCCACGCCATACGCTTCAGCCAATGTATGAACATGCAAAGCACCACTTATAGCACCTAAAATGCCCGCTTGAACTCCACTCACACCTTTGCCTGCGTAAAACTCTGCACCACCATTTGAAAATTGAACAATGACAGGGGAATTAGCAACTTTCGCTGCTTCTAAAACCGCATTAATTGAGTTTGTCCCCACAACATTCACCGCAGGAAGTGCGTAATAATTTGCTTTAGCAATAGCAAAGATTTTTGCAACATCATCCCCTGTGACCACACCTGCTTTTACACAATCAAAAATTTTTGTATTTAACATCGAAAACACTCCTATTATTTGATAGTTACTTTCGCACCTTGACGTAATTTTTGAGCTTTCGTTGCAACTTCAACACGGAATTTTTCCATTTTTAAACCATTTTCAATTTGAGGCTTAACCATCTCAAATGACGCTTTTTCAGCTGCTTTGGTATCTTCAACTAAAATAACATGGTAACCAAATTGAGTTTGAACAGGTGTTGTTGTGTACTCACCTTTTTTAAGTGCAAACGCTGCATCTGCAAAAGGTTTTACCATTTGATTAGCAGCAAACCAACCTAAATCACCACCACCTTGACCGCTAGGTCCTGTTGATTTTGTGGTTGCTAATTCAACAAATTTGTCATTGAGTTTTTGACCGCTTAATCCACTAAGTTCTTTAATTGCAGCTTTAGCTTCTTCTTCACTTTTCACTAAAATATGACGTGCTTTAACCGTTGCTGGTTGCATAAATTTATCCGCATTTTTGTCATAATAATCTTTCACTTCTTTGGCATCTACTTTAACATTGTTATAAATTTTTTTCATCCAAAGCTCTAAAGAAAGATCCTCTTTAATGCGCTTAAGCGCATCGGTATACTCTTTATCTTTTTCAACGCCGCTTTTGAGGGCTTCTTTGGTTAAAAGTTTGCGCTCAACTGCTTGCTCAACAATTTTTTGTTTTGCATCAGCGGGAAGACTCTCAAATTTTGCCCCTTGCATCGCTCGCATAAGCACAGCAATATCTTGATCAGTAACATCTTCACCATTAACAGTTGCGTAAACTGCTGCATTTAAACTCATTCCAAGTACCGCAGATGCAATACCACTTAAAATAACTTTTTTCACTCAAATCCTTTGTTGAAATAATTTTTGAATTGTATCTAAAATGATATTACGATTTCTTAAACAATGTCTTAATTTCAAGGATTATCGGTATAATTTTTTCTAAACGAAGCAAAGGTAAAAATGAAAAAGGCAAGCAAAGCAGAAATCAAAGCTATTAAAGCACTCTTTTTAGAGCATTATCCCAAAGCAGTGACAGAACTTAACTATAAAAATTTATACGAATTACTCGTCTGTGTCATGCTCTCAGCGCAATGTACCGATAAACGTGTTAACCTCATCACCCCTGCGCTTTTTGAGCGCTACCCCAATGCGCATGCGCTAGCCAATGCCAATCTTGATGAGATTAAATCGTTTATCAATTCTTGTTCTTTTTTTAACAATAAAGCGCTCAATCTTCTCAAAATGGCACAAAAGGTCGTCGAACACTATGAGGGTGAAATCCCTTTGGATGAGGAAAAATTAATGGGACTTGCTGGTGTTGGGCAAAAAACAGCCCATGTGGTCATGATAGAATACACCAATGCCAATCTTATGGCGGTGGATACGCATGTTTTTCGTGTGGCACATCGCCTAGGACTGAGTAGTGCAAAAACTGCCATCAAAACAGAAGAAGATTTGACCAAACTTTTCAAAGATGACTTAGCCACGCTTCATCAAGCGATGGTGCTTTTTGGCAGATACACCTGCAAAGCCATCCATCCCTTGTGTGAAAATTGTTTTTTACAAGCTTATTGTAAAACGACCCAAAGCTTTAAAGTTTAGTTATCCTGTCACCGTATCTATCCATTTTATCGAACATCCTTGAGAAGGGTGTTGGATTTTAGGAGCTTCTTGTTTGCTAAATAAAAGCGTTATCGCTTCTCGTAACTCTTCTTCTTTAACACTGCTCTCATCTCTCCAATTATCATCCAATCTGCCATGATAATAGAGCTTCTCTTCAGCATCAAATAAAAACAAATCAGGCGTACACACAGCGCCTAAACTTTTAGAAACAGTTTGTGCTTCATCAATAAGATAAGGATATTGAATGCCTAGTTTTTCAATTTTATCCAACATATGTGCAGGAGAATCTTCTGGATAATTAGGATGAATATTAGGATTAATCGCAACTGTGGCAATATCAAGCTTTTTAGCAAATTCAGAGAGTGCATTTAACCGCTTCCAAATCGCATTGGCATAGGGGCAATGATTACACATGACTGCAATTAAAAGCCCTCCCTTACCATAAAGCTCTTTGCTTGAGTAACGTTTACCCTTAGGATTTTCTAATTCAAAATGCTCTAGTTTTGTACCCATCGGTAATGAAAGAGAATGTATTAACGCCATAGTTTAGTCCTTAAATGTATTAATCAACGCTTCAACCACGTGTGCCGTTTTATAAACTGAAGCTATATCACACTCTTCTCTTAGTGAATGAGGGTAACGAATAGTAGGTCCAATAGAAACCGCTTCAATCTTTTTATTCTGATGGGCAATAAGCTCCCCGCACTCCAATCCTGCATGAATCGCTTTAAAAGGTGCATAAGGATAAAAAGCTTTCATGCTCTCTTGAACTTTTTTGGCAAACAGACTGACATCAGGTTTCCAAGCGCCATGCCATCCCTCTTGAGCTACTTCAAATCCTAAGGCACGAAAAAATGCTTGAGTTTCGTTGGCAAGTATAGCCAAATTTTCATCATCCATGGCACGCAAAGCACAATCCATTTTCAGAGTATATCCCTCTTGAGAAAGTACTCCTAAATTGATACTCACATAGGGAATATCCAAATCTCTATCCCACTCCCGAACACCCTGAGCAAACGCACCCAATGCTTTTATAATGAATGTAGATTGTTCTATATACGTTGTGTACGTGTGCTTTCCTACGCTCTTTACATGTAAGCGTGAATCCTTTACATGTAAAGGTGTTTTTGTTGCTACAATTGCCCATGCACTCTTTGCAATGGCATTGCGTCTCTCACCACCCCTTAGTGCGATCAGATGCAAATCTTCATGCGCTAAAAGCTCATAGCCTAATGCTTTAATGGCTGAGGGAATTTTTTTATCTATATCCACGCCCGAATGCCCACCCATAAAATCAAATGCAGAAACTTCATAGACTAAATGCTCTTTTTCAAGGGGTAAAAAATTTAGTTTCATAGAAGCAATAAGATCCACTCCCCCTGCACACCCAATGTAAATTTCTCCCGCTTCTTCGGCATCAAGATTAAGCAAATACGCGGCTTTTAAAGGCATAGTAAACTGCATGGCGCCAATAAGCCCTACCTCTTCATCTGCCGTAAACAAACATTCTAAATTATCATGATACTGCATTGCCCAAAACATGATTGCCATGCCCATCCCATTGTCCGCACCCAGTGTTGAGTTTTTAGCTTTTAAAAGTCCTTGTTCCTCAACAATTTCAATACGTTCAACCTCACCAATACAGACCATATCATAATGAGCTTGTAAGCAAATATGGGGCACTCCTTTTTGACACAAAACATTTCCAACTTCATCTTCTTGCACTTCAAATCCACACGTTAATGCAAATGCCTTAATGTACTCCCTCATTTGCGTGGTATGAAAACTACACCGAGGAATTGCCGTAATGGCTCTAAAATGCTCTAAAATCTGCTCCATAACAACCCTTGAAAATTTAATCATTGAAATGCTATTATAGCTACCATGAAAACAATATTAATCCTTTTAACTGCCCTTCTTTTACAAGGTTGTCTCTATTTCAACGACCGTGGTGTATCGCATCGTTATTACAATGGATGTAAAGAATACTACGATAGCATGGGCATCTATCATAAAGAGTGTGATGAAAATCTTCTTGAATATAAAACGGTCACAGATGGTGTCAAAAAAGGGGTACACAAAAGTGTTGAAACCAGTAAAAGCCTTTTTGAGTAGCCTGTAAATGCCTTTAAACACCCTTCGACAAGAACGCTTAAACTGGCTTCAATGGAAAGATATTGCACCGATGCGTGAGGCGCTGCAAACACTGCCTTCCCCAAAAAATATCACCGTAACGCTTGAAAATTGTATCAGTATTCATTCTTTACATGTAAACGAATGTGAAAGAGAGATAATTCATAACTGTGCCTTAGCGCTTCGTCCGTGGAGAAAAGGTCCTTTTGAGCTCTTTGGCACCTTTATTGACACAGAGTGGCAGAGTTTCATCAAATACAACCTCTTAGAACCGCATTTTAATTTGGAAGGAAAAGTGGTTGGCGATATTGGCTGTAATAATGGCTATTATCTTTTTCGTATGCTGAAACAAAACCCTAAAAAGCTTGTAGGCTTTGATCCTTCTGCTTTGTACAAAACTCAGTTTGATTTTATCAACCATTTTATTCAAAGCGATATTGTCTATGAAATGTTAGGGGTGGAGCACTTACCTCTGTATGAACATAAGTTTGATACCCTCTTTTGCTTAGGTGTGCTCTATCATCGAAGTGACCCTATTGCAACCCTAAAAGCACTCTATCAAGGGCTCAATCCTGAAGGAGAGCTTATCTTAGATACCTTTATGATTGATGGCGATACCCCCGTGGCACTGTGCCCATCAAAAACCTACTCTAAAATTCCTAATGTTTACTTTGTACCAACCATTCCAGCCCTTATCAATTGGCTAGAACGTGCAAAATTTAGAGAGATAGAGGTTTTAGAAATCAAAAAAACCGATGCGAATGAACAACGAAAAACAGAGTGGATTTATGGGGAGAGTTTAGAAAACTTTTTGGATCCTAATAATCCAGAACTCACCATTGAGGGTTTTCCAGCCCCAAAACGCGTTTACATTAAAGCAAAACGTTAAAAGAGACGATTTGCGAAAAAACACAGATACAAGCAGCAAGGATGCTAGATGGCAAAAAATAAAATGAGTTTAATTCAAGAAGCACTGGAGAACACCCCTTCTTTTGAAGATGACATAGAGAGTGCAGAAGAACTTTTAAACGATGCTACGTTTTTAAATGATGAACTCAAAACTCATGGTAAAATCAAAAGTACATTTGCTGGGAATTTAGTGGAACTTAAAAAAAATAGCTCTAAGGTTATTTTACAGACCAGTAATGAAATGGTTGTTGATGAATTTGGATTAATTCATAGCGGTTTTCTTTTCGCTTCAGCAGAATATGCGGCTATTGCTGCAGTGAATGAAGAAAATTTAGTCATTATTGGGTGTCGAAGTAAATTTTTCGCCCCTGCTAAAATAGGTGATTTAATTACGTTTGAAGCAAAAGGTCGATTTGAAGAAGCACGCAAACGTGAAATTAAAGTCATCGGTATGATTAATGAAATCAAGGTATTTGAAGGTATTTTCCAAGCTATTATCCTTGAAAACCATATCCTTAAAACTAAAATTGATGAACTTCAAGCCAGTATGAGTGGTAAAGACTTTTCATAAAACACGAAGCCAATGGGGTATATTTTTCTGCTCACTTTTAAGTGTTGTCGATGCCCCATGTCCTGGATAAATCTCCCAATTTTTTTCAATCTTTAAAAATTTTTCTAAACTCTCACGCATTTGAGTTTCATCACTGTAAGGAAAATCATAACGACCAATAGAGTTTTTAAAGATAAAATCTCCACTAAAAAGTATATCATTAATCAAAATAGCACTGCATCCAGGAGTATGCCCTGGAAAATGTAAAAAAGAAACATCAATCCCTTCAATTACAAATGTTTCATCTCCGCTAACACAGACATCTGCATGACTTGAGGGTGTTCCTTGTAAAAAAGGATCATTTTCAAGCATAAAACAATCTCCCTTGGGTGCATAAATAGGAATATGTAGTTTTTCAGCAAGTTCTGCATTACTCCAAACATGATCAAAATGTCCATGGGTATTTAAAATAGCCACGGGATTATGAACCTCTTCTAACACCCATGAAGCAGCTCCCATACCTGGGTCAATAATAATTTCTTTACCATCAATCATTACAATATAACAATTGGTTGCATACGCACCACACGCTTTACTTTTAATTTGCATTTCTAAACTCTCTAAAGTATGATAAAATTAGGAGTGATTTTATCACATTAAACCTTGAATCAGCAAACCTTAAAAGAATGCATTAATTGTAAGTTTTGTATAATGATTCAAAATTGAAATCACTCTAAAGGTCATTATTGTGAACAGATATGAATTGCTTGAAAAACACCTTGTGGCTTTTTTACAACAAGAGGTTCAAAAAGCAGGTTTTTCAAAAGTTATACTAGGCATTAGTGGTGGTATAGATTCTGCTGTGGTAGCGATTCTTGCAAAAAAAGCATTTCATGAAAATTTCTTAGGACTCATGCTTCCTTCTTCTACCTCTAGTACTGTAAGCTTAGAACATGCGACTGAGCTTTGCAAAAAATTTTCAATTCCGTTTGAAAAAATTTCTATTGGTGCTTTAAGTGACGCTTACTTTTACGATAAAAAAGAGGCTTCAAAATTACGCATAGGCAATTTTTGTGCTCGTATGCGTATGGCAGTTTTGTACGATATTTCAGCACGAGAAAATGCTTTAGTGCTTGGAACGAGTAATAAAAGCGAAATTTTATTAGGATATGGCACTATTTTTGGTGATTTAGCCTGTGCAATTAATCCTATTGGGGAACTGTTTAAAACAGAAATTTTTGAGTTTGCTGCTCATTTAGGTGTACCCTCATCCATTTTAAGTAAAGCCCCTTCTGCAGATTTATGGGAAAATCAAAAAGACGAAGAAGAGTTTGGTTTTAGTTATACCCAAATTGATAAAGTGCTTATAGCACACATTAAAGAGAATAAAACAAAAGAAGCACTCATTGCTTCTGGATATGAATCTTCCCTTGTGGAAATGATTTTTGAACGTATGGATAAAAACCAGTTCAAAGGTAAACTTCCCCTTATAGCAAATCTTAGCGCAATACAATAAAGGAACATTATGCGAGAAATACCATTTTATAAACCCCTGATAGACCAAAGAGAACGAACACTCATTAATGAAGTTTTAGATTTAGAAAAAGCCAATAAAGTTGTCACCCTAGAACAAGAATTCATGAAATACATTCCATGTGGTGATGCAATTTCAACCGTCAATGGAACAGCAGCCATGCATCTTGCGATGTGTGCGCTTGATTTAAAACGTGGTGATAAAATCATCTGTTCAGTCAATGCTTTTCCTTCTGTGGCTGAAGTTATTAGACATTTTGATGCAGAACCTATTTTTGTAGATATTGATAAAGATGATTTTAATATTGATGTTGAGCAATTAGAAAATGTACTTAAAAACAACACAGCCAAAAAACTCAAAGGTGCTTTTATCAGTCATGTTGCGGGTCAACCAGCAGAATTAGAAAAAATTTATGCTCTGGCAAAAGAGTATGATATTAAAATTGTAGAAGATGCAACTGCTGCACTTGGTTCAACGTATAAGAATAAACAAATTGGATCACTTGAAGCGGATATCACAGTCTTTCGCTTTAATCCACAAGCAAACTATTCTATTTCAAGTACAGGAATGCTAACTACCAAAGACCCAGAACTTGCAAGCCGTGCCAGATTACTTCGCAATCATGCGATTGTTAGTGAAGGTTGGGATAAATTTGGTAATTTAGGCTACGTGTATGATGTTGTTGATATTGGGCTCAAATATGACTTGAATGAACTTAATGCTGCCTTTGCTATTGGTCAATTAGAAAAAAATGAACAATTTATCGAGAGGAGATTAGAAATTGCAAATATCTATAATAGAGAACTTGCATCTTGCCCACATGTTTCCACACCCATTAAGAAACGTGATCATGTTTACTCACAGTATATTATTAAAATTGATAAAAACAGAGATAACTTTGCTAAAGAGCTTAAAGAACGTGGAATTTATACAGCACTTCACTATATTCCAATGCATCTTTTAAGTTATTACAAACAAAAATATAACTTGCGTGTCAATGATTTTCCAAAAGCATTGAGTAATTATCAACAAATTTTATCATTGCCTATTTATTGTAGCTTAAGTGATAAAGATGTGCTTTATATTTGTGAACAAATCAAAGAGATCGCTAAAAATCGTGGTTAACCGTTCACAATGTGTTTTATGGGTAGAAGCTTACCTCTTCTACCCTACTTCCTTTTTTCAAAAATTACTCTCATATCTTTTATTGCCACTCAGTTTTCTTTACTGTGCTGTTGTCTTATGGAAACGCTATTGGGGAGAAAAGCACCAACGCTCTTTTAACATTCCCATTATTAGTATTGGTAACTTAACCGTTGGGGGTAACGGTAAAACACCTTTTTGCATTGCCTTAGCCAAAGAATACACACATGTAGGCATTATTCTTCGAGGCTATGGGCGTAAATCTCAAGGTCTTATTTTGGTTTCTGAAAATGGTCAAATTATGTGTGATGCGCTAGCCAGTGGCGATGAAGCTATGCTTTACGCAAAATCACTTCCAAATGCAACAGTTATTGTAAGTGAAGACCGCATTGAAGCGATTCGTGTTGCTAAAAAGAAGGGAGTTAAACTTATCTTTTTGGATGATGGATTTTCAAAAAGCACTATTGCAAAAATTGATATTTTAATGAAACCAAACCCTGAACCAAACAACTCCTTTTGCCTTCCAAGCGGACCTTATAGAGAGCCTCGTTTTCTATACAATCGTGCAGATTTAGTCATTTGTGAAAATGAAGATTTTACCCGTCATGTTGAAATCATCGATCCAACACCTCGTATGCTTTTGGTCACTGCTATTTCTAAACCCAGTAGATTAAATGCTTATTTACCTGATAATGTCATTGAAAAAGTGACCTTTGAAGATCATTATATGTACACAGAAGAAGAACTTCTTTCCCTTTTAAAAACACATCAAGCAAGTTCCATTCTTACCACACAAAAAGATGCAGTAAAAATGGCAGGATTTGAACTTCCTCTTTCGCTTCTAAAACTTGACATCAAAATTACAGAGCAAACAAAAGCAAATATCAACACACTTTTAGCTCTTAAACGCTAAAATAGCACCTCTCATCTATCCTAAAGGATACATCGTGCACAAGAAAATTCAACAAGCACAGATTTTAATGGACGCACTTCCGTACATTAAACAATTCAGTAAAAAAACGATTGTTATTAAATACGGTGGCGCTGCACAAATCAATCCAACCCTCAAAGAAAAATTTGCTCAAGATATTGTTTTACTCTATCTAGTCGGTATTAAACCCGTTATTGTCCATGGTGGTGGCAAAAAAATCAATGCACTTTTGGATAAATTAGAGGTAAAAAGTAATTTTGTTGATGGACTACGCGTCACAGATAATCAGGTCATGGAAGTGGTCGAAATGGTTTTAAGCGGTAGCATCAATAAAGAAATTACCACACTTTTGAATCATCATGGTGCCAAAGCTATTGGTATTACTGGTAAAGATGCCAATTTTATGCATGCACGTCCTATGGATGATGGAAAATATGGACTCGTAGGTGACATTACAAAAATTGATAAGAAAGTACTCAAACATCTTATTCGTGAAAAATTTATTCCTGTGATTGCTCCTATTGCAGCAGGCGATGACATAGACCATCCAGGTTATAACATTAATGCTGATTTAGCAGCCAGTAAAATAGCAGTTGCCTTGCAAGCGAAAAAAATTATTTTCCTGACAGATACCCCAGGTGTCCTAGATAAAGAAGGGAATCTTATCTCAAGCCTTGATAAAACAAAAATCAAAACACTTAAAAAAGATGGCACCATTAGCGGTGGCATGATT
Source organism: Campylobacterales bacterium (assembly GCA_016930915.1). Lineage (GTDB taxonomy): Bacteria > Campylobacterota > Campylobacteria > Campylobacterales > Sulfurospirillaceae > Sulfurospirillum. The sequence goes on along the minus strand of JAFGFU010000002.1, from coordinate 9,420 downwards.
CCAAAGGTTGATGCCTGCTTAGAGACGATTCGTGGAGGCGTTGAGTGCGCACATATTATTGATGGGCGTATTGAACACTCTATTTTATTAGAGCTTTTTACCAAAGATGGTATTGGCACGATTATTAAAAAATAAGGAAAAAATGATGTTTATTGAAACCCGTGGAAACGATGGAATCAAACCGAGAAAAGTACCTTTCTCCTATGCTATTTTAAATCCAAGTGCAAGTTTTGGTGGATTGTATGTCCCTGAAACTTTACCCAAAATTGATGCACTTTTTTTTGAAAATGCTGCTAAAAAAAGCTATAAAGAGATCACGCTTGATATTTTAAGACTTTTTAATATTGATATCGAAGAAGAAATCATGCAAAAAGCTGTCTCCTTATATGATACCTTTGATGATGCAAATGATCCTACGCCTCTAAGTCAAATTGAAGATGATTTATTTGTTAATGAGCTTTATCATGGGCCAACTCGCGCCTTTAAAGATATGGCACTGCAGCCGTTTGGTTATATTCTCTCTCATCTTGCACAAAAGATCAATGAAGAGTATCTTATTTTGGCAGCGACTAGTGGAGATACAGGACCTGCTACACTAGATACCTTTGCAAATAAACCCAACATAAAAGTGGCATGTTTGTATCCAGATGGTGGAACCAGCGATGTGCAACGCCTTCAAATGACAACACAGAAAAGTAATAATGTCAAAGTTATTGGTATTCATGGTAATTTTGATGATGCTCAAAGTGCTCTTAAAACCTTACTGGCATCACCTACGTTTAAAGAGGCTTTAGAAAAAAAGGGTATTAAACTAAGTGCTGCAAACTCCGTGAACTTTGGACGTATTATTTTTCAAATTATTTATCATATTTATGCCTATGTTGCTCTATTAAAACAATCTAAAGTGGAGCTTGGAAAGCCTTTTTATACCATTATTCCTAGTGGTAATTTTGGTAATGCTTTGGGTGCGTATTATGCAAAAAAAATGGGATTGCCGATTGAGAAGATTCTCATTGCTTCTAATATCAATAATATATTGACTGATTTAATCACAACCGGTGTGTATGACTTACGCCATCGTCATCTGCTTCAAACAACTTCCCCTGCGATGGATATTTTAATCTCATCCAATGTTGAGCGTGTCTTATTTGATAAGCTTGGAGCAACACGTACAAAAGAGCTTATGGACTCTCTCAAAGAAAAAAACATTTATACTCTTAATCCCGATGAATTAGCACTGCTTCAAGAAGATTTTGCAGCAGTCTATTGTGATGATGCATTTGGTAAAGAACAAATCAAACATTATGCTGACAAAGGCTACATTATGGATCCCCATACAGCAACATGCCTTAAAGCCTATCAAACGCTTAAAGTCAAACCTTTACCTTGCGTCTTATGCTCTACTGCGGAATGGACAAAATTCGCACCAACCATGCTTAATGCAATCAATCAAGACAGTATCAAGTATAGCGATAAAGAAGCACTTGAAGGCATTAAGACATCTTTACATGTAAAGATTCCTAAGTGTATCAGTGCCCTTTTTAATGAGCCTATTATTCATGATAAAGTTGTTGAAAAAAGTGGTATTGAAGTGGAGATTTTTGAGTTTTTAAACCTTACATGTAAAAAGGAATTTGCGTGATTATCATTCCTGCACGTCTGGCTTCTTCACGTTTTCCCAATAAAATACTCGCTGATATTCATGGGATTCCCATGGTCATTGCAACGGCAAAACGTGTGCAAAATCTTGATGATGTCGCTATTGCCGCAGATACTAAAGAAGTAGTCACATTGGCACAAGAGTATGGTTTTAAAGCTATTTTAACCTCACAAGAACATCAAAGTGGCACAGATAGAATTAACGAAGCTGCTTCAAAACTATCGCTAAGTGAAGATGAAATCATTGTCAATGTGCAAGCCGATGAGCCATTTATTGAAGAGAATGTTGTGCAAAAAGTGATTGAAAAAGCAAAAACAACGAATGCCATGATAACCAGTGCGTGTAAAAAAATAGAATCTTTACATGTAAAAGACCCTAATCTTGTTAAAGTCATTTTGAACGCCAATGATCAAGCTATCTATTTTTCAAGAAGCCCTATTCCCTATGATAGAGAAGGTGGATTTGACGGCTATTTTGGACATTTAGGCATTTATGCATTTCGTAAAAAATCGCTTGAAACGTTTTGTTCTTTGCCTTATGCGCCTTTAGAACATATCGAAAAGTTAGAACAACTCCGTGCGATTTATCATGGATATACCATTGCCATGGTTGAAGTTCAAAGTCAAAGTTTTGGTATTGATACCAAAGAAGATTTAGAGCGAGCACTTACTTTTTTTCAAAATAAACAGTAAAGAGCATTTGCTCTTTCTGTTTAGAGTTTCACCTCTTCAAAAATATCTTTTTCAAGATTGTAAAGATAGGCTTCCATAGGATTCTCTCCTACTTGAAACATGATTTTACACGCATCAAAACCCGATGTTTTTAAACCTTTTTCTGTCACTTCTAAAATAAACGCACGGGTACTAAAAAGATGCGTTGATGTATCACCCTCATAGGCAAATTCTTCACCAACGATAGGTGTAAATCCTTCTTTTTTCAAATGTTTTTCAAACGCTTCTTTACTTTTTAACCCCTCAACCTCTACAATTAAAACTACATGCATTGCCACGATACTACACTCCTAATTTATCTAAATGTGCCAAAAATTCATCGGCATTTTTAAAGCCAACCAAACGTAATTCTTGGACTTCCTTTCCCTCTTTAAAAAATAAAATAGCAGGAGGACCATAAATGTTAAACGCTTTTTGAAGGGCTTTATCATCAGAAGTATTATAGGTCACATCGGCTTTTAATAATGTAAAATGAGCCAGTTTTGCCTTAACCCGCTCATCCCTAAAAGTAAGCTGATCAAACTCAACACAGTTCACACACCAATCGGCATAAAAATCTAACATTACAGGTTTGTTAGATGCTTGAAGCTGTATGTTGAGTTCTTCAAGGCTCTTTACTTTCGTAAAAAGTGACGATGTGCTTGTTTCAACTGCACCTTTTGAGGTTAATGGTTCCAAAGGACGCAAAGGATTAGTGGCACCACTCACAAAACCAATAAATAAAAGAATCCCATACACTAAACACAAAAACCAAAAACTCTTTAAAAGCTTTGATAATCCTTCTTTTGAAGGTTCAAGTGCACCAAAATGAATCGCTGTACTCACCATTAAAAGACTCCACAAGGCCATACTCAACGAAGCAGGGATAATCCGTGAAAGCATCCAAAGGGCTACACCTAAAAGCACCACTCCAAAAAGAGCGCTTATTGTTTGCATCCAAAGACCAGGACGTGGCATATAGCGACCCGCAGCTGTTCCTATTAACAATAAAGGAACACCCATCCCCAAACTCATCACAAAAAGGGCTGAACCACCCAGCACAACATCACCACTTTGCCCAATATAAATTAAAGCACCCGCTAGTGGAGCCGCAACACAAGGACCAACAATGAGTGCAGATAAAAATCCCATAACTGCAATGCCAAACACTCCTTGTGTTTGCATTTCTCCCGTTTTTTTACTAATTTTCGTTTGAATAAATGAAGGCATTTTAATCTCGTAAAACCCAAACATACTCAGGGCTAAAAGAATAAAAATAGCACTAAAAACAGAAATAACCCATGGATTTTGCAAAGAAGCTTGCAGATTTGCTCCAAACAAAGCTGCTAAAACACCTGCTAAGGTATAAGCAAAAGACATAGCTAGCACATATACCAAAGAGAGTAAAAAACCTTTCTTAGCGTTCATTTTAAGACTCGGCTGCGATACGATAATAGATGATAAAATAGGAATCATAGGGAAAATACATGGCGTTAAGGAAAGTAACAAACCAAAACCAAAGAAACTAAGCAATACCCAAAAAACATTCCCTTGCATTAGTTGTGCCGCAATGGCATCTTGTTCAGAGAGTGCTGTTTTATTTAAGGGAGTATTGGTATTGAAATGAAACTCATTTGTCATAGGCTGATAGCAAATACCAAGTTCAGAACATCCTTGATAAGAGAGTTTCAATGTAAAAGGTTCTTTTTTAATCTCATTTTCAAGTAAAAGATTAGGTACAAAAAGAGTGAAGGAGTGACGCTGTGTTAATGTATCATGATAGATTTGGGCTTTTGGGCGTTCAACAAAGGATGTAATATCAATGATTTTTGGGCTTGTAATTATCAGTTTAATTTTATCATCATACACATAAATACCCTCGCCTAATTTTACATCAATCATCACACCTTGAGAATCTTGTGTAGCACTGATATGAAAGGCCTCCTCGGGCGTTAAAACTTTTGGTTGTTCCACACTCCATAAAGAAGAAGAAAAACAAAAAAGCATTGTAAAGAAATAGCGTATAATATGTTGCACAAAATCACCTTTTGTAAAAATATTTTTTATTGTATCGAAGAACACTAAATCTTTTTTAAATCAAAATGTTATTTTATTTATCACAAAGGAGTTAAAGATGGGTAAAAAGAAAAAAGAAAAAATATTAGACCAACATGAGGACAATCTTCCCATAAAAGAGCTGGAAAAAGAAGAAAAAGTTCAAGTGTGGGTTAAAAAAAGTGAAATTAAGTATGAAAAAGAACTCAAACACCTCCAAATTGAACTTTTAAAATTTCAAAATCATGTCAAAGAACAGGGGCTTAAAGTTCTGATTGTGATTGAAGGACGAGATGCTGCAGGTAAAGGTGGCACCATTAAGCGCATCACTGAACACTTAAATCCGAGGGGTGCTCGTATCGTAGCCCTACCAAAACCTTCCGATATAGAGCGAACACAATGGTACTTTCAACGCTATACAGGTCATTTACCCTCAGCTGGAGAAATTGTTTTATTTGATAGGTCATGGTATAACCGTGCAGGGGTTGAGCCTGTTATGGGATTTTGTACGCAAAAAGAACATAAAGAGTTTTTACGGGAAGTACCAAAATTTGAGAGAATGCTTGTTAATTCAGGGATTATTCTTTTTAAATTTTACTTTTCAGTGAGTAAAGAAGAGCAAGCCAAACGCTTCTTAGAACGTAAAAATGACCCTCTAAAACAGTTTAAACTCTCTCCTGTCGATGAAAAATCACAAGAGCTTTGAGATCACTATACCATTGCCAAATACTCTATGCTGTTAGCTTCGAATAACCCTCGAACCCCATGGATGATTGTTCTTTCAGACGACAAAAAAAAAGCTCGCCTCAATACCATCAAACACATTTTAAAGAATGTTGAATATCCTGAAAAAATTAAGAACAAACACCTACAAACAGATCCAGAAGTCTTGCGTACAGGAAGGGAAGAGATAGAAATTATGGAGCAAAATCTACCCAGTGAAAATCTTTCACATTTGAATGGTTAGATCTTTACATGTAAAGGTATGACCTAGCTAAAAGCTAGGTCATGGAAATGTTTTATTCTACTTCAGCATCAATAACATCGTCATCTTTTTTAGCTTTAGATTTTTCTTCACCTGCGGCACCTGCTTCACCTTGATCTTTTTTATACATGGCTTCAGCTAGTTTATGACTTGCCTCACTTAAGGATTTTACTTTCGCATCAATCTCTTCTTTGCTTGCACTCTCATTAGCCAATACATCTTTAAGCTCTTTGAGTGCTGCTTCAATTTTTGCTTTCTCTTCAGCGCTAATTGCATCACCCATTTCACCTAAGGATTTTTCTGTTTGGTGAGCCAAAGCGTCCGCTTGATTTCTAGCATCCACAGCATCTTTACGTTTTTTATCTTCTTCTTTGTGAAGCTCAGCATCTTTAACCATTCTCTCGATTTCAGCATCATCCAATCCTGAACTACCAGAGATTTTAATTTCTTGCGCCTTACCTGTTGCTTTATCTTTTGCAGAAACCGTTAAAATACCATTGGCATCAATGTCAAACGCAACTTCGATTTGTGGCACACCACGAGGAGCTGGTGGAATGCTCTCGAGGTTAAATTGACCAAGGGACTTATTGTCTCTTGCAAACTCACGTTCGCCTTGAAGCGCATGAATGGTAACAGCTGGCTGATTGTCTTCTGCGGTTGAGAAGACTTGCGATTTTTTAACAGGAATGGTTGTTCCCTTCTCAATCAATTTCGTCATCACACCACCCAAAGTCTCAATACCAAGGCTTAATGGAGTTACATCTAAAAGAAGAATGTCTTTAACATCCCCTTTAATAACCGCACCTTGAATAGCAGCACCAATGGCTACAACTTCATCAGGGTTTACTGATTTGTTAAGCTCTTTTTCAAAAAATTCTTTTACTTTTTGTTGAACTAAAGGAACACGTGTTGATCCACCGACCATAACGATTTCTTTAATCTCAGCTTTTTTCAAATCAGAATCATTGACTACTTCTTTAATTTTTTTGATGGTAAGCGCCACCAAATCTTCAATCATAGACTCAAATTTTGCACGAGTAAGCTTTTTAACAAGGTGTTTTGGACCTGTGGCATCTGCCGTGATAAATGGTAAATTAATCTCAGTCTCATTCGAAGAAGAGAGCTCTTTTTTTGCATTTTCCGCTGCTTCTTTAAGACGTTGAAGTGCCATAACGTCTGATTTCAAATCAATGCCATTTTCATTTTTAAATTCAGCTACCAACCAATCAATAAGTCTATTATCAAAGTCATCACCACCCAAGAATGCATCACCGCCTGTAGAGAGAACTTCAACAACATTATCGCCTGTCTCAAGCACGGTTACGTCAAATGTACCACCACCTAGGTCATAAACAACGATTTTCTCAGCCTCTTTTTTATCTAAACCGTAAGAGAGTGCTGCAGCCGTTGGCTCGTTGATGATACGAAGAACATTTAAGCCTGCAATCGTACCTGCTTCTTTCGTTGCTTTTCGCTGAGAATCGTTAAAATAAGCAGGAACGGTAATAACGGCGTCCGTTACCTCTTCCCCCAAATATGCTTCTGCATCTTCTTTGAGCTTCATCAACACTTTTGCGCTGATCTCTTGTGGAGTATAAACTTTGCCATCAATTTCAATGGCACATGCACCATTTCTATCAACAACCGCATAAGGAAGACGTTTTTTAGCTTCATTTGCTTTTTCTTCATTACTCATTAAACCCATAATTCTTTTAATAGAGTAGATGGTTCGCTTTGGATTGGTCACCGCTTGACGTTTTGCTGTATCGCCAACTAAAACCTCTTCTTTATCGGTAAATGCTACTACAGAAGGTGTTGTGTTTTTACCCTCTTTGTTTGGAATAACTTTACTCTCACCTCTTTCATAGACACTCACACATGAGTTGGTTGTTCCTAAATCAATTCCAATTACTTTTCCCATTTTTTTATCCTTTGTTTGATTTTTATTTTAATATGCCAACAAAGCGAAGCTTCTTTTGGCTACGTTAGCCACTAGGGCACTAAAGCACAACCTTACGGTCGTATTCAAATGCTACTTAACAATACTGACCATCGCTGGTCTTAAAATACGCTCTTTAATTTTATAACCCTTCTGAAAGACTTGTAAAATTTCACCGCTTGATTTCTCCTCGCTTTCTACTTGCATCACTGCTTCGTGGAAATTTGGATCAAACGTACCTTCAATATCAACTAACTCTACACCGTGTTTTTCGAAAGTTTTTCTAAATTGCTCAATGGTCAATTCTAAACCTTCTTTCACTTTGGCTAACAGCTCAGTACTATCAACGTCCGCATTACTCCCCGCTAAAATAGCCATTTCTAAAGAATCAATGACAGGTAAAAGGTCTCGGGCAAAGACTTCATGCGCATAAGCAATAGCTTGCATCTTCTCTTTTTCTAAACGTCGCTTCATATTGTCAAAATCAGCGTTTGCTCTTAAATATTTATCTTCAAACTCTGCTATTTTTTCATTGAGCAACTCCACTTCACTTTTTTGCTCACACGACTCTTCACTCGCATCTTTACAACATTCAGGGATAATTTCAGCAGATATATCTGCAATACCCTGCTCTTCTTTTAATTTTTCATCCACATATTACTCCTTAACTTGATTAAAGAAATCTTCAAAATTACTCTCAATTCGCCCAAAACAAAAAAGGTCTACAACGGTATCATTATCACTAAGTTTCGCTTTTTGTTTGACGGCCATGCATCCTTTTGGAACAAACCCATCAAAATAGAGTCCATCATCAATGGACTTAACAAAGTGAAGCATTCTAAACGTATGAATAAAAGCATCATTTTGTAACTCATGGGCAATGGCATACATTGATTTATCGCCTTCTCGTAAAAGAGAAGATTGAGAGAAGATTGCAGAAAGTTTGTCGTGAAGTTCATATAAGCCGACTTGAGCTGCGATATCTTTTAACTCTCTCATGTGACACCCTATAAGCCTTTGTAAAAACTGCTCAACTTTATTATTATACTGCAACACAACCTCATGCTTATCAAAAACCAAAATTAAAAAACGTTCTTGAACACAAAGTAACTCTTTAAAAAAAAGATCTGTTGATTTTTCAACAATACAAAAAAGATGATGATGATGAATCGAACGTTTTATCGCATCAATACTTTTAATCTGAACAGGATGACTTGTATCAAGTTTATCTTGCCAATATCCCATTAAGGCATTGAGCGTAGGCACCCTTCCACTACTTACATGTAATTGTTCTAAAGCACCCTCATCGGAAAGCTTTTTAAAATAAATACGAATGGTAGAAGGAGAAATACCCAACGTCATCTTCATTTGTAACTCAGAAGAGCCTATAGGCATTTTTGATTCAAGATACGCTTGTATAATCGATTCTAAAATCAATTCCTGCTTTGAAGGTTTTTTCATTATTAGCACTCTTCCTGTTTAATTGCTGATGAAAGTATACAAAATTGAGTCTAGTATTGTCAAGTAATAGAGAGAAAAAATACCTATGCCATCTTTACATGTAAAAATAATTTTGAGGATAAAATATTAAAAGAACAAAGAAAGTTAAAAAACTTAGTAGCGAACAGGATGTTTTGAGCGTTTTTTACTTCGCATTAAAAGCAATTTAAAAAAGTGTTTGATTTCACCTCTTTTTTCTTGAAGTCTCGTAAAAATACTCTCTTTTTCGGTAATAGCAGTAAAAATATCATTTAAAGCTTGTCTCTCGTGTTTTGATAAAGTACTCATTGTGCATCATCCTTTAATTCACTGGCAATGCGCTTAATTAAACGTATTGCATCGCCCTCTTCCAACGTACCAAGCATCTTAAAAATAGCCGATGCGGCTTGTGGCTGAGAATTACCAAGCCTCCAATCTTGATAGGTTCGCATGGACACACCAAGTTTGTCTGCCATCTCACGCTGGGAAATCTTTTTACCCAAAAATTTTGACTCCACAGCATTATGAAGAAGATTGAAAATATCGTTTGTTTTCATGTATACAATTTTACCCAAGGCTGGTTTAATTATAC
>JAFGFU010000018.1 GCA_016930915.1 Campylobacterales bacterium | reverse complement strand
TTCAAGAAATGAAAAGATTTGAATTAAAAGTTAATAGTCTTATTATGAGTTGTTCAGGGACTATTGGTCGAGTTTCAATCGTGCCACCTAATATACAAAAAGGTATCATAAATCAAGCTCTTTTAATGCTTACTCCTATAAAAAATTTAGATACTTTTTTTTTAAAATTGTTAATGGAAAGCGATTTTTTCCAAAATATTTTATCTGAATATACAACAGGAGCAGCAATTAGTAATGTTGCCTCCGTAAAAGTTTTGAAAGAAATCAAAATCCCTCTCCCTCCACTTGAAGAGCAAATGCGAATTGTAGAGAAGTTGGATGGGCTTTTTGCTAAGATAGATAAGTCTATCGCTTTGTTAGATGTTAATATCGCCTCTGCCAATGCCCTTATGCCTTCGGCTTTAAATGAAGTTTTTGAGGAGTTGGGGGAGAAGTGGGAAAAGAAAAAATTAAATCAAATTTCAATAAATCATGATGGAAAACGAATACCAATTAAAGAGGACAAAAGAGTTAAAAATATTAATGGTTATCCATATTATGGTGCTTCTGGCATTGTTGATTATGTAGATGATTATATTTTTGATGGCGAGTATCTATTGATTAGTGAAGATGGGGCTAATTTGGTTATTAGAAAAACACCAATTGCTTTTATTGCAAATGGAAAATTTTGGGTAAATAACCATGCTCACATAGTTCAAGCTATTCATGAAATAACTTCTAATAAATATTTAGAATATTTTTTTGCGTATGTTGATATTAGTTTATACATTACTGGAGCAGCACAGCCAAAATTAAGTCAAAAAAAACTTTTTGAAATACCAATTATTATCCCACCCCTCGACATCCAAACCCAAACCGTAGCCTATTTGGATGCTTTACATGTAAAGGTCGAAGCACTTAAAAAAGTACAAGCAACCAAAAAAGCAAAACTACTTGCCCTCAAAGCTTCACTGCTTGAGTCGGCATTTAAGGGTGAGTTATAACGTGTAAAGAAAACGGCAAAATCTTTACATGTAAAGCTTACGTGTAAAAAAAATAAGAAAATGTTTACATAATTAAAGGCAAAAAATGGAACAAAAGATAAACCGCATCACCGACATCCTGCGAAGAGACGATGGCATCAGCGGTGCGATGATGTACACTGAGCAGATAAGCTGGGTGTTGTTTTTAAAATTTTTAAATGACTACGAGATAGAAAAAGCAGAATCAGCCGAGCTTGATGGGCTTGAGTATAAGATGATACTGGATGAGGCTTATAGATGGGATGTGTGGGCGTGCCCTAAAAAAGAGGGCAAACTTGACACGCTAAATGTTCTTAGTGGTGATGACCTTTTAAAGTTTGTCAATGAGTCACTTTTCCCTTATCTGCAAGGGTTTAAGAGCATCACTGAGGATGCGAAGTCGGTGAAGTACAAGATAGGGGCGATATTTGAGTTTATCACCAATCGCATCGCAAATGGTCATACGCTTAGAGAAGTGTTAGACCTTATTGATGCGATGAACTTTCACAGCTCAAACGACTTGTTTCAACTCTCGTTGGTGTATGAAAAACTTCTTCAAGATATGGGAAGTGATGGGGGCAATAGCGGAGAGTTTTACACACCACGTCCACTTATCAAAGCGATGGTTGAGGTGGTTGACCCTAACGTGGGGCAAAGTGTCTATGACCCTGCGTGTGGAACATGTGGGTTTCTCATCGAGGCGTATCATCACATGAGAGCGCAAGAGATGAGCGTGGCAGAGCTCAAACATCTCAACGAAGAGAGCTTTTTTGGCAACGAAAAAACGCCTTTAAGCTATGTTATGGGCGTTATGAATATGATATTGCATGGCGTAGAAAGCCCCAACATCGCAAAGACCAACACGCTCACCCGTGACATACGAGGCTTTGAAGAAAAAGACCGCTACGACATCATCTTAGCCAATCCTCCTTTTGGTGGAAAAGAAAAAGAGCAAATCCAGCAAAACTTTCCCATCCAGAGCAACGCCACAGAGCTTTTGTTTTTGCAACACATGATGAAAAGTTTGAAGTTGGGTGGAAAGTGTGCAGTCGTCGTGCCTGAGGGTGTGCTTTTTCAAACGGGGCAAGCGTTTGCCAGTGTCAAAAAAGAGCTTTTGGAGCGGTTCAATGTCACGTGCATTTTAAGCTTGCCTGCGGGTGTCTTTTTGCCGTACAGTGGGGTGAAAACCAATGTCATCTTTTTTGAGCGAACGGGAAGCACGAGTGAGATTTACTACTACGAGTTAGTCCCAGCCACGAAGCTTACGAAAAATAAGCCCATCACGAGTGCTCATTTTGAAGAATTTTTAGCGTGTGTCAAAGAGCGAACCATCACGCCAAACAGTTGGCTTTTACATGTAAATGACGTAAAAGAGTTTGACATCTCCGCAAAAAACCCAACGAAAAAAGAGGAAATCGCCCATAAAAGCCCACTAGAACTCATCGAAATCATCAAAGAAAATAACGCCGAAGTGGCGACGTTGTGCGAGGAAATAGAGGCTATTTTGATAGCCAATGAGCGGTGACAATAAATATTTCACTTTGCAATAAAATGAAAAGCGTGTTTGCTAAATCGTTATAATGGTGTGAGAAAACTAAAGGATGGCAAACATGCAAGAGACGCAAAATGTCGTTTTATATACTGATGCTCAAGGGCAAGTGAGTTTAGAAGTGAGTTTAGAGAATGAGACGGTTTGGCTGAGTCAAAAGCAGATGGCAGAGCTTTTTGATGTGAAGATACCAGCAATCAATAAACATATCAAAAATATTCTAAATGAGGGAGAACTTGAAACTTCAACTATTTCCAAAATGGAAATAGTTCAACAAGAAGGGGATAGAAAAGTAAAAAGAGAGGTTGAATTTTATAATCTCGATATGATTGTCTCTTTAGGCTATCGTGTTAATTCAAAACGAGCAACAGAATTTAGAAAATGGGCGAGCAATGTTTTGAAGCAGTATCTCATCAAAGGTTACGCTCTAAACCACCAACGTATCAATGCTCAAAGTTTAAATGAACTTACCGCCACGATGGAGTTAGTGCGCAAAAGTATCGAAAGCAAAGAACTGAGCAGTAACGAAGCCAAAGGCTTACTGGACATCATCAACAACTACGCCAAAACATGGGCACTACTTCAAGGCTACGACTCAAATGCGCTTCATGCCTTGCAAGGGACGTGCGAAGAGCGGTTTGTTTTGGATTATGATGAGGCAAAACATGCCATTAGTGAGATTAAAAAAGATTTGATGGCAAAAGGCGATGCTACAGAACTCTTTGGCAATGAAAAAGCAGGCGAGTTTAAAGGGGCACTGCTCAATATCTATCAAACTTTTGGTGGAGTTGATTTGCTTCCAAGCATCGAAGAAAAAGCGGCAAATCTACTTTATTATGTTATCAAAGACCATGCGTTTAGCGATGGTAATAAACGCATAGGCTCGTTTTTGTTTATCTTGTTTTTGCATAAAAATGGCATCGCCTACAAAGCCAATGGCGAACCAAAGATAAACGATAACGCTTTAGTCTCACTCGCCCTTTTAGTCGCTTCAAGTGATTCTTCGCAAAAAGAGTTGATGGTGAGGCTCATCGTCAATCTTTTAAATGAAACAGACTAAAATACGTTTACATGTAAACATTTTCAAGGAGTCAAAATGCAATACAAACTTATCACAGGTCCAGATGATGCAACCTTTTGCGTGAGAATTACGGAGTTTTTAAATAACGGTTGGAAGTTACATGGAAACCCTGCTGTGACGTTTAACGGTCAAACAGTTATTGCAGCGCAAGCAATTGTCAAAGAAGATGATAAAGATGTCAAGGCGTGTGGGTTTAAACACTAAGAGCTTTGTCAAGCAAAGCTCTTTCTTAGTCTATACTCTCAAACAACTCAGGTCGATACTCAAAGTGCATCGTGTCGTAGTGGTACCATCTGCCACCCCAGACAAAGCCGTGTTTTTCAAAAATATCAATAATCTCTTTGGGAAATTCATTGTGAAAGGTGTAGGTTTTATCCCAGCGCCAGTAGCGTGAGTAGCGTGTTTCTAAATCAATGGCGATGCCATAGCTGTGTGCGCTAAGCCTTGAGGTTCCTGCAATGGGTCGGTATACATATGTTCCTGCTGGATTTTTAAGGTATTTCATATATTTTTCTGGCAAGAGGTCGAGTTCATCGGAGATTTTTTGCAGTTGCATCGCCGCATTTTCATTTTGGTTAAATTTAAGTTTTTTAGCCCCATGATTGGGTAACCAAATGACTTCGGTTAAGTTTTTCTCTATCTCTTTTTTACTCTCGCCATAGAGTTTTTTCAAAAAAGCGTCGTTGCGAAAACGTCCTGGGTCGTCATTGAGAGTGGGAGGTGTGATGGGCGCAAAAGCGGGATATTTTTGTGCAAACATATCTTCAATGTCAGCATTTTCAAGTTTTTCATCAAAGCTTTTTTCTTTTTTGTCATCATAGGGCAAAGTGCTTCCATCCATAAAATAGACACGGTTCTCTTTAATCGTTTTGACACTAGGGTATTTGTAGGTTAGGTTGTGACTTGTGGTGTGAGGTGGTTGAACGCTTATCCCCTCAACACGGTTGATGAGCAGTCCGCTTTCTGGCACATTGGGTTGATTTGCCCCTACGTAAAGGTCGGTGATAACGGCTTTGCCGATGATATTGCGTCCTTCTTTTCCCTCTTCTAGGGTGCGTACACCCCAAACGTTGTGCATCACAAGGGGTTTTCCCTCAAATTCACCCGCATAGAGCATAATGTGCCCTTTGAGGTAGATAAGGCTTAAAAAGGCTATACCGTGTTTTAAAATCATGGCTTCTTTTTCCTTTGGTGGCACATCTTTAAGAGAGATGTACTCTCCAAAACTCTTTTGTGCCGCAGAATTTCTAGGTATCCAGACCCCAAAAGGGGCTAAAAAATCACGTGTCATGGCAGAACAGTCACGATTTTGCAGGTAACCTCCCCAACCGTATTTTTCGCCTAAAAGGGTTGATGAGAGTTGTTCAACATTCTCTTTTGAAAAAGTGATGGGAGAGGGTTTTGCAAAACTTTTAGGGATGAAAAGGGTGATTTTATAGGCTTTGTCGGTCACATCTTTGGTGTAAATGAAGGCATGGTAAAAGTTCTCATCTTCTCCTTCAATAGGAAAAAGTGCGCCCACTTTAGCGTAGCTGATAAAGTGTTGTTTGGCATTGTACAAAGGAACATTGTCTTTGATAATGGCAACTTTGGGTGCGTGAAGGATGGCTGTACGCTCCATTGCCTCTAACCAAATAAAACTGTGGCTAGGAATCCATCCCGCAGCAAAAGAGCTTTCCACATACGCCCATGCTCCATCGTGGGAGTAGTGAGAGACAAAAATGGGCTCAGCAATGTGAATGTGTGACGTTTGCAAATAATCAAAAGGATACCCCTCTCCTGGAAGCGTGGTTTTTTTGAAAAAAGGTTTGTGGGTAGGGAGGTTGCGCATTTGTTCGTTGTGTATCATCATAGCGTACGCATTGACACTGCCATAGGTTTCAAAGTTGGTACTTTTTATAAGCGCATCCACTTCATTATCGCCAATAAGCTGTAAATTTTCTCCGTAGTAGCGCCCTTTGATGCCATAGGATTTATTGGCCCATGAAGCGTCTTCTTTTTGATGCGTGAGATGGGTTTTATACCACGGCTTGTAGTAACGGTAGGTAAAATCTTTTTGAGCAATGTTTTTTTCTACAAAAAAAGGTGTTAGCACATCTACTCGCTGTGGATAGAGAAGCATGGCGTTTGAATCAGTGCTGAAAGACGTAGGTGTCTGCTCTTTAATCGCACAACCGCTGAGCAAAAAAAGGTTACATGTAAAAAGAAATAGCATGCGGTATTTCACGGTTTACCCCTTTGTTTTCGTACGTGCTATAATAGCAAAAACAACTTAGGATACCCATTGAGCCTTTCGTTAAAACTGATTGAAATTTTACAGACACGCCACGCTTTACTTACAGGCGGTGCGGGTGTTGGCAAGAGTTATCTTGTGGGAGAAGTCGTGACAAACCTGCGAAAAATTGGCAAACAAGTGGTGGTTTTAGGCAGTACAGGTGTCAGTGCGGTCAATGTGGGAGGGCAAACGGTACACAGCTTTTTTGCCTTTGGTATTTGTAATGACTTAGATGAATTGACACGGCATGACCGCTATACCAAAGCTCGATTGGCTGAAATTAAAAAAGTGTTAAGCCGATGTGATTTGCTGGTGATTGATGAGATTAGCATGGTATCAGCGGATTTGCTTGATATGATGTATTACCGTCTTCGCAATGCGGGCTTTGAGGGAAGTGTCCTGTTTGTGGGGGACTTTTTTCAGCTTCCACCTGTCTCAAAAGCCAAAAATGATTCACTTTTAGGAGGATTGGAGTATGCGTTTGAGAGCAGTGCATGGAGTGCGTTTAAGCCTGTCATTGTTGAGCTAACCAAAACAAAACGTACACACGATGAATGCTTTTTTGAGCATTTAAGCCACATCCGAAAAGGTCACTTAAAAGAAGAAACGCTGGTATATTTAGACGCCTTACGTAACAATGTATCGGTGTGGGATGATGATCCTACGGTTTTGTTTGGTAGGAACAAAGAGGCGGAGATGCTCAATATTCAAAAATTGGCACAAATACAAAGTGAGCCCATCGTGCTTAAAGCCAAAGAAAAAGTGCATGAAAAATCCTTACATGTAAACAAAATAGAAGGGTGGAAAAATGCGCTTCCTGTGCCTGTAGATTTGACCCTTAAAGTGGGTGCGAAGGTGCTGTTTTGCACCAATAAATGGGGAAAGTACTACAATGGTGAGCGAGGCATTGTGCATGCTATTGATGAAAAAGAGGTGGTGGTTGAAAAAGCGGGCGAGTTTGTGAAAGTTGAGCGTCAAGAGTACACTTTGCATGAAAATGTACTCTTAAATGGTGAAGTGCAAGAAAAGCCATTGGTTTCTTTGGAGCAATTTCCCCTCAAACTTGCCTATGCAATTACGATTCATAAGTCTCAGGGCATGAGCATTGATTCTTTGGTGTGTAACATCAACACTATTTTTGAAAAGAGTCAGTTTTATGTGGCAATTTCAAGAGCACGCTACCCCAATCAATTGTTACTGGATTACCATTATGCTCGCTTTTCAGAACACGTGAGGCGGTGTGTGCAAGTTTCGCCAAAAGTAGGGGAGTTCTACGAAAAATCGGAGATTTTAAAAATAGAAGAACAGCCTAGCGATTCACTTTTTGATGCCTTTTGACGATTTACATGTAAAGAAAATAAAGGAGCTAGCACATGAATCTTAACGCAACATACAGCAGTACATCTGGTACGACCTACAGTGCAAAGTCAGCCGTGACACTCAGTGAGGTGCAAGAGAAGGGTTTGAGTGCCAAAGAGATTGTCAATGGTTATATTACGCAGTACATGGAAGAGGCGCTCTTAGAAGCTAAAAAGAGCTTTAGCACGCAAGCCGATACGTTTCGTTTGGCAGATATTGGCTATACGGGAAAGCCTTTAAGTGAATTGAGCCAAAGTGAAGCAGCAGAACTTGTCTCAGAAGATGGTTTTTTTGGGATTGCACAAACGAGTGAGCGTATCGCCAATTTTGTCATTGGTGGAGCGGGTGATGATATGCAAAAACTACAAGCAGGGCGTGAGGGCATGCTAAGAGGGTTTGCAGAAGCAGAGCAGATGTGGGGCGGAAAGTTGCCTGAAATTAGTTATACTACGATGCAAAAAGCACTCGAAAGTGTTGATGCCAGAATTAAAGAGTTAGGCGGAAACGTGCTCGATACATCGGTTTAAAAAGGCAAGCATGCGATACATCGTTTTTATCTGTTTATTTTTACATGTAAGCGTGTTTGCTGAGACATTGGCATTAGAGCAGTTTAAAGCCAATGTCTTTTCTAAGTCCGATAAAAAACCTGTTGAAGTCAGTGTCAGTCTTGTTTTTGAGGGAAGTGACATTAAAAAAAATGAGCACAAAGCTATTGATGCTTTAAACATTGTTATTGGCAGTTATTATGCTGAGGATTTAGTGATGTCTAAGGGAAAAGAACTTTTAAAATCAACGCTTATTTCATATGCAAAAAAAACGCATGCGCTTGTTATTGATGCTGTTTATATCAAAGAGCTGAGTATTAAAACCAATTCTACAACGCAAGAGATTATTGATGCGATTAAAAAAGAGGCACTCTTTCAGCAAAAAAGCACACCCAAGCCAGCCACGCAACCACAGCAACAACCCACAACCAATGGCTTTCAACCGCTTAATTTAGCACCTCCTTTACCCAAACGCTCACTAATACCCGATGATAACGCAGTCAATTTTTAACCAGCGAGTGTGATTTCAGGGTGTATTGAAGAGAATATGTTACAATCAGTGATAATTTTAAAAAAAGTATAAGAATGAAAGATTTTGAAATAGCAAAAACATTGTTCAAAGATAGCATTGATACTTCGTTTTATTTTGATAGTGTTAGCGCTGAAGTAGCACGTAAAAAATTAACAGATATTCTCAATGCAAAAGAGAACTCCCTTGTTTTTGTGTTAGGCGATCCTGGGGTTGGTAAAACACATATGCTAACGATGTTGCATCATTCTCCTCTTTTTTCTTCTTATTCTGTTTTTATGGAGCATCCTTGTTTTGAGTGGCAAGAACTCTTTTTAAAACTTTATACCTTAAAGGGACTTCCTTTTGATGAAACGGAAAATGAAGATGTGCATTGTGGGTTATTAGGCGAACTTTATAGCGATGAGACGTGTATTGTTTTTGTGGATGAAGCACAACTTTTGTGTGAAAAACAATTTGAGATAATCGCTAAGCTTTGCTCCTTAAATTCATTTCAATGTGTTTTGGCATTGCATAAAGATGACGTCAAAAAAGTTGCCCATCACTCTTCGTTTAAAAATTTTTCTCAAGAGACTATTTTTTATGGAACATTAAATGAGCAAGAGCTTCATCGATACCTTCAAGCTCAATTAATGGCGCATTCTCAAGGAGATATTGCTTTAATGTTCTCAGCTCGCAATACTAAAAAAATTGCTCGTTATGCGAAAGGGAATTTTCGTACCGTGAAGAAATTTTTTTACAGCCTTTTTAAATTGTTAGATTATGCACAAAAAAATAATTTAACAAAATACACTACATTAAGCAATTGCTTGTTGGTTATGACAGCACTTGATATAGGATTGATTCGTGACGCATAATCGATTTGAAGAGTTACAGAGGCGTTGTAAAGCGTTGCAAAGAAAGCGCTTTCTAAAAGTAGCTGGGTTAATTTTATTTAGTTTTATAGCTCTTTTTTGGATTTATTCGACGCTAGAACCTTTAAAGCCCATAGCCACTGTGGCACCAGAACCCTCTTTAGTTGAAGTCATTGTTGAAACAAATGAGACTCATGTCGTTCCTCTTCCTCTTGAGGCAGAAGTGATACCAGAAGTGGATGATTTTAAAGAGCCGATTCTTTTCTTGGAACCAAAATTTAAGCCAACAATGACACCCACACTCCCTCAAAAAGAGATTCAAGAAGCCAATAGGCTTTTAAAAATGGAACACACTCTTTTGGAAGCATTTAACCACTCTGCTACGTATGAAAATGCTTATGCTTTGGCCCATTTCTATTTTGAGCGAAAATCCTACTTAGAAGCAATTGTATGGGCAAAAAAGGCTAATAAATTAAATCCTAATTTAGATCAAACATGGTTGATTTATGCAAAATCAAAATTTTCTTTAGGTGAAAAAGAAGAAGCCATAAGCTCTTTAGAACGTATTATAGGTTATATTAAATCAGAAGAATTACGTGATTTGTTAGATTTTTATAAAGGACAAAGATGAAGGTTTTAGTTTTAGTTCTCTTTATCTGGAATGTTGCAAATGCATATTCGTATAATGAGGTTTTAAGGGATTACCAAGCAAAACGTTATGAAAAAGTGTGTAGTGAAGGTGCAGAATTTTATATGCGCAATGATAAAAACGAACAAGTTTTAGTGGCTATTGGTGATGCGTGTGCCAAGATTGATGCGATTAATCCTTTGGGTCAAATTAGTAAAAATTTAATTAGTAGCAAAGAGTATCGTGAGAGTGCTTCTTATTTTTCAACTCTTATTCTTCAAAAAAAGCTTATTTATCAATTTATGCATGATGATATTAATCTTAAAGAGCTCACTTTACCTCGTACAGATCATGTGCTTTCACGTGTTTTTGAACAGCTTTCTAAGGGTAATTATAGTGTCGTTGAAAAAGGCATTCAGATTTTAACACCGCACATGAATTATCTTTTATGGTTGAGTGAAGATGCACCTAAAAAAGTCTATATTGATGAGCATAAAGAGGGAAAATTGGTTGAAAGGCACTGGTATCTGTAAAAACTTTTACCTTATTTTAGGCTCTTTTTAACTAGAATTCCCCCTCAAAAAAATTCTCTAGGAACTCAATGCCTCTTACTCGTCTCAATACTGAGCAAAAAAGTGCTGCTACGGCACCATCAGGTTACAATCTTATTATTGCTAGTGCTGGAACAGGAAAAACCTCGACCATTGTTGCAAGGCTAGCATATTTATTAAAAAATGGCGTTGCACCTTCAAAAATTTTACTCTTAACGTTTACCAATAAAGCTGCTGCGGAGATGATAGAGCGTGTGAGTGCTTTTTTCCCTCAATCCATTACTTCTCAAATTGAATCAGGTACATTTCATGCGGTGAGTTACCGATTGCTTAAAAAAATGGGTCGAAATATTGTTCTAAAGCAACCCAAAGACCTTAAAATTTTACTTAAGTGTATTGTGGAGCGAAGGCGGTTTGACCACATCGACTCAGGTGTCAAAGCCTACAGTGCGCAGTATTTGTATGATTTGTTTTCGCTCTATCAAAACAGCACCGTTACGCAGAGTTTTACGCAGTGGCTTGAGGAAAATGACAGTGAACATGGTGTCTTTTTTGATATTTACGAAGATATTTTTGAAGAGTTTCAAGCCCTAAAGAAAGAATTTGGTTATGTAGATTTTAATGATTTACTCATTTTTATGCGTGAGGCGTTAAAAAAGGAGCATGAACTTTTTTTTGAAGAGGTGTTAATTGATGAGTATCAAGATACCAATACCTTGCAAGGCTCACTTATTGATGCGTTTCGCTCCAAATCACTTTTTTGCGTGGGCGATTATGACCAGAGTATTTATGCGTTTAATGGAGCAAATATTGATATTATCGGCTCGTTTGCAAAGCGTTATGAGGGAGCAAATGTGTTTACCCTCAATAAAAATTACCGCTCATCTCATAAAATTCTCTCCCTAGCCAACCGTGTCATTGAAAAAAATCCAAGGCTGTATGAAAAGCGTTTGGAAGTCACCCGTGATGGAGCCTTTGAAGCACCACAACTGCTCATTTACGATGAGCTTTTTGCCCAGTACCACTCCATTTCCTCTTTAATTAAAAATTCGAAGAATGCGCATGCTGACATCGCCGTTATTTTTCGCAATAACTCCAGTGCGGATGGCATTGAGGCGACCTTAAGAGAGCAGGGTGTTGCGTGTAAACGTAAAGGGGGCATCAGTTTTTTTGATGCGGCTGAAGTCAAAGCCATGCTTGATTTGGTGGGCGTGGTGGTCAATCCTAAAGATATGATGGCGTTTATTCACACCTTTGAGTATGCCAGAGGTGTGGGAAGTTCACTCTCAAAAGAGCTTTTTGATGGTTTGTTTAAACTAGGAGAGGGAAACATCTATAACGGCTTTTTTCATCCCAAAGCGGGCGTGGAGGAGATTTTTAAAAAACGTCCTAAAAACCATCAATTAGGACTTTTTGATGAAATTTTTGATTTGGGCAGTGTGAGTCGTTTTTACGATTTGGGGTTTGAAGAGCAGTTTTTATCCAATCCTATTTTAAAGCATCCTCGCCTAAGCATTGATGGTGCAAAGTTTTTGCACCAGTTTTATAAATTTATGAAACATGCCACACGCATTAAAACGCCACAAAGCCTTATCAATCACGTGATTAGTTCAGAAGTGTTTAGTGCCATTGCTGAGACGCTCTCTGTGAAGCGTTCCATTAAAAAAGATGGCAGTGTGGATGAGAAGCAAAAAGCTGAAGCTCGCTCTCGCATCTTTCGCAAAGGGCATTTACTGAAAGATTTGGCAAGCTCCTACGCCTCAAGTGAGCGTTTTTTAAATGCATTGACACTAGGAAGTAACGAGATGAGTGAGGGCGAGGGAGTCAATTTGCTCAGCATTCACGCCAGTAAAGGGCTTGAGTTTAAAGAAGTGTATGTCATTGATTTGATGGATGGACGCTTTCCCAATCGTAAACTCATGCAAAAAGGCGGAAGCCTCGAAGAGGAGCGACGCCTTTTTTACGTTGCAACCACGAGGGCAAAAGACATGCTCTATCTCTCCTATGCGAAGTATGACAAGATTAAGAAGATTAGCTATACGCATTCACCCTTTTTAGTTGAAGCAGGAATGGTACATTAGTTTTTAAAGCCTCGACTTACATAAATGAGATAAAATGACTCCTAAAAAGAGAGGAGTTTTTTATGCACACCAACGAACTTATCCACGAAGATTCTCCCTATCTGTTGCAACACGCACACAATCCCGTCAACTGGATGGCATGGAGCGATAAAGCCCTTGCCAAAGCCAAAGAGGAAAACAAGCTGATTTTTCTCTCCATTGGTTATAGTACCTGTCATTGGTGTCATGTGATGGAGCGTGAGACCTTTGAAGATGACGTGAGTGCTAAGCTACTCAACGACTCATATGTAAGTATCAAAGTGGATCGTGAAGAGATGCCTGATCTTGATAAATACTACCAAGACGTGCATTATCTGCTGACCAAACGAAGCGGAGGCTGGCCTCTAAGCATCATTATGACGCCAACACAGCAGGTTATTTTCGCTGGAACGTATCTGCCACCTCAGAGTGCACAGGGGCGCATGGGATTTCGTGAACTCACAAGTTTCATCAAAGGAAAATTCGATGATGAATATGAAGAAGTTCAAAAGAGTGCACAGAGCATTGAAGCGGCGATTAAACATTATGAGCGTAGTTTTGAGCAAAAAGAGAGCATTGATAAAGAGCGTGTTTTAGAAGCGTTTGTGAGCAATGTTAAAGCTAGTTATGATGATGTTTCCAAAGGTGTGGGAAGTGCGCCCAAATTTCCCCATGCTTCAACGTGGAATGCCCTTTTAGATATTTATGCGCAAAGCAAAAATCTTGAAGCCTTGTATATGAGCGAAGATGCTCTTACTGCGATGGCGCAAGGGGGCATAAATGACCAAATAGAGGGTGGATTTTACCGTTACAGTGTGGATGAAGCTTGGGTAATTCCTCATTTTGAAAAGATGCTCTATACCAATGCTGAGTTGATTGAAGTCTATGCCAAACTGTATACATTGACACAAAAACCCTTGTTTCAAGAGGTGGTGGATAAAACCATCGAAGCAATGGATGAGCGGTTTTTAAAAGAGGGACTTTACCTCAGTGCCAGTGATGCGGACAGTGAAGGGGAAGAGGGCAAATACTTTGTTTTTGGGTATCTTCAAGCCAAAGAGGCTCTTTTAAAAGGAGGACTCAGTGAGGTCGAAATCAAAGCGGTGATGGACTATTTTGGTATCACCAAATTTGGCAATTTTGAGCACCAAAGCACCAATCCTGTGATTACATGTAACGAAAAACCTGATCGTTTAGATGAAGCTATTGTGATTTTAAAACACGAGCGTCAAAAGGTGGCGTATCCGTTTATCGACACCAAAATCCTTACCTCTTGGAACGCTTTGATGGTCACCGCACTTTTTGAAGCGGGCAAAACTGAGAAAGCAAAAAGCGTGCTCGATTCTCTTTTGAAATCTTTACATGTAAACGGCATTTTGTACCATCAAATCGTCTTAGGTGGCAGTTTGAAAGTGGAAGCTTTACTGGAAGATTATGCGTTTGTCATTGAAAGCTTGTTGCGTGGTTATGCGCATACGAAAGAGGTACATTACTTAACATTGGCAAAGAAACTAAGCCATGAGGCGGAGCATAAATTTTACAAAGAAGAGACGTGGTATCTCTCCGATAAAGCCTTTCGTGCCAAAGCCGTCTTGGAAGATAATAGCTACAAAAGTCCGCTTTCGACGATGATTAAAAATCTTTTTGAATTAGCCAAAATCGAAGATGACACAGCGTTGTTTATTCGCGCAAAAAATATGTTGGAGAGTTTTGGTGCTGGCATTCAAAAGTACGCTCATGCGTATCCTGAGGCTGTGCGAGCTGTAACACTTTACATGTAAGGATTTTTTCCTTACATGTAAAAAAAGATGCGTGAGGTTTTTAATACACAAAGCCTAGTTGCATTAACAGTTTTGTGGAGCGTTCGCTTTCACTCTCCACTTTTTCCCCGCCAATGACTCTGGCGATTTGAGCTTTGCCAAAGAATTGTTTGTAAGAC
>JAFGFU010000017.1 GCA_016930915.1 Campylobacterales bacterium | reverse complement strand
CTGTTTTCAACATCAAAAGAATTGAGACCATATTTCATGTAAGCACCTTTTTAAAAAATGTCGGGAAACTTTTGTTAAGTTGACAAGAGAGCTTCGCTCGTGTGGTGCAGTGGCTCCTCCTCGCTCACGCTCAAACGTCAACTACAATTTCTTTTAGCTGTTTAGGGTGGAGTCTCAAAATCACTCTAAGCCCTTACAGCACCTTACGTTCTCATCCATCTTGACGACCCACCGAGGAGGAGTGACGCCAAGCGTACTTTAAACACGCTCACACTGAGAATTAATGCTTAATTCTCGTTCGCTTTTATCTGCGATGCTTTTTACATGTAAATATTCTTTATAAATAAAAAGCGGAATAATGACATCAGGATTATCTGTGTCATAGTGTTGCATGACATAACAAAGCCAATCATATTCTTGAAGTGTCAGTTGAAGTGATATATTGATTTGCATAATTCATCCTAATTTTGAGTTTTAGTGACCGTGCCTTTTGCCCTGTTCTTGCCATCTGACGTGTCAAAATCCCGTGAAAGTCCAAAGCTATTAATAACGGACTGGTGAATGAGCAGATTGACGTAAAAGGAGCGTTTAGAGACAGGTTGCGTGGAGACTACAAAAAAGACCTGTTTGTCTATCATTTTTTTAAACTCATCAAGAGTTAAAATCTGTGTGCCGATAAAATAGACATTATCCATCACGAACACACGGTAAAGGTTTTGAGATTCGATGTTTTGGTACGGCTCTTTTACGTATTGGTTATAGGTAGAATTCTCATCATAGCTTTGAAGATTGCCACGTGCGCCTTTAACGGCATTCAGAGGCGGAGCGGAGTAGTCGTATTCTACCGTTCTGTTTTGCTCTTTGGTTGTGTTCTGTTCTATTTGCTTTGTGGGTTGATTCATATTTTCAAAGAGCGTGTAAAAGGTGTACACGAAGCCAAAAATAGCTAAACCAATCAAACCAAAGGTAATGTAAACGTATTTCTTCCAATAGGATTTTTTAACCTCAGGAGTGCGCCCACCATCTCCGCTGACGTAGAGCATGAAAGGATTGAACTCTTGACCGCTTTTATCTTTAATGGTTTTTTGCTTTTTGTATTTGATTTTATCACGACCACCCGTGATGATATTTTTACCCTCAGAATCGTAAAGGTCAAAAACAATATCATTGGCAGGATCAGCTTTCAGCGAGTATTCAGGGGCGATATACAACTCAAAATCAATACCTAAATATTTAGAATGAATTTTATCAACGCTTTGAGTCATTAAAAGACAATCGCACGGACCAAAATGCCTTTGGAGAGAAAAGAAGTTTGAAATAAACTCACACGCCTCTAAATTTGCTTGAGCCGTTGAAAAAGTAGAGAGTCCAAATTGACACTCATCATAAATAAAAAGTGTTGGGGTACGTTCACTCTCAATCTTCTCACGCTCTTTCATCTGTTTATCAAAGATGACAAGTAAATCATCTTTATGCCAATAGCGGTCCTCGTGGATGATTTCTATATCCGAATTACCGCTTAGCTCTTTAAAAAGTGCAGGTTTAAAACCACCTACGTTAGAAATAAGCCTTTTATAAAGCGTATGGCGTGGAACTTTACCGTTTGGAGAATCCACAAGTTCAAAGAGAAAATGAATGGAAGTAAGACTTTTACCGCTACCTTGACCACCTATAAGCACCCTAATCATGGCTTAATCTCCATTCGTCCAAAATTGAACCATTTTTGATTTAAGCCAATTTGCGGACATAAATGAAAAATAAGCACCTAAAATATCAAACGCACCAAGTTGAGTTAAAAACCAACAAATAGTAGGAGTCATGAACGAACTCGTATCAAAATGATTCATCGCAAAATCAGCGACCCCATTCATAACCGTTATAAGTAGCGTTGTATAAACTGTAAAAAAAGCAAGTTTTGCACCTTTTTTGCCTAAAAGCTTGATTAAAAAATCAGTAATTGCAGTAAAAAAACCTGCTAAAAAAAGTGGCATAATTTAATCCTTTAAAAATTGACGTAAGCCTAAAAGATAAACAAACGCCATAAGAAGATTTGAAATCACGTTAAAAGGAACCATGGCGAGGAATTCAGGCGAAGGGAAAACGAATGTCTTATCAGCGATTTGAAACTGTGCTGTTTCGCAATAACAACCACCACTATAATTATTCATTTTTAGATTTAGTTTATTAGTTTCAAACCATGAATTTTCAGGTAAGAGGTCAGAAAGCTCAAAAGAAGATTCGTTTACGTCAGGGGTTTTAAAAGAACTATTTGTATCAAATTGCTTTCTAATATCATTAAGAATTTTATTAGTCTCGTTTAAATCAATAGAAGTTCCATTACCATCAGATGAACCCGTAGTATTTCTATCTCCAACGCCTGCTGTACCATTACTATCTGATGTACCTGTACCATTACCTGAACCATTAGCATTACTTACTAAAAAATCATAAATTTGTCCTAATTTAGCACTAGATTGACTTGTATAAGTTGCTATATCTTGAAGTTTTGTATAAGAACCCGTGGTACTTGTTCGTATCAAATCGAGATTAGTTTTTGATTCTTTTAAAATTTCATTTGTAGTATTTAAATCTTGAATAAATTTATCAAGTTTTACATTACCTTCTTTCGTATTCTGTTCAATTTGTTTTAATGTTAAAGAATCCGAAGCAGAAAAGCCACCATTAACATTAATATCAGGCGTTGTTGGTGTTGTGGTATTATTATCAGGCGTTGTTGGTGTTGTAGTGTTGTTATCAGCAGGTGTTGTTGGTACTGTAGTGTTATTATCAGGAGAAGTTGGAAGAGGAGTTTTTTCAGTATACACAGGAATATACTTACCATTATCACATTTTGTAGTATTTTTTGTAAATGTAAAAGAACCATTTGTAACAGTTTCAAGAATATCCATTTTAAGACCTGTATAAGTTGAGCCAACAGCGTCACAAGCACATGAAGCAACAGCATTAACATTATCCGATTGAGAACAATCAACACATTGACCGCTTGTTGTAGCATAGCGTTTTAAATATGGATCACAAAAAGGAGAATCATTTGGGAGAGGGGTAGAACATTCACCATTTTCATTTCTAGTTTGACCACTAGGGCAAGATGCACAAGTAGAAGATGGATAACTTTGAGCATTCCAAACAATAGTAGAAGGACCAGTATTTTCAGTGAATTTGCCAGTATTGGTATTATACTCTATGGAATAAGGATAATTAGAATGCGGATTAGGTTGAGAAATATTAACAGTTGTTTTTTTCGCACAAAAAATATCTCCATTACTTGTGGTATAAGTATAAAAACCTCCACCGAGATGAGTAAGATTATCAAAAACTACGGCAGAAGAAACCGACACCATCACCATTAAAGCTAAAATTATTTTTTTCATTTAAGCACCCTCACTTGTATAAAAAACGTCAATGTGCTTCTTTTGGTGTTTAAGCTCTCATATTTAAAAAGGTATTCAAGCAAGGGGATGTCACCGAGTACAGGGATTTTATTGATGTCTTTTATATCTTGCGCAGAAGTCAAACCGCCTAGGCTGATAGAGCCACCATCACGAAGATTAAACGCACTATTGATAGATTTTTTAGAGGTTTGAATCAGTCCATCATCATCTAATTTTTTAAGTGTCTCTTGTGTCAAAACAACGTTTAAAGCAATCAGCCCATTATCTAAAATGCGAGGATTGATGGAAACGGTTAAACCTAAATCTTTTTGCGTGTAAGTGTTTCGCAAAGATGTGGAAGAAACAGAGTCATAAGAAGACGCTTTAACGCTGACACTATCGCCCACGTTCATGGTTGTTTTACCATTGTTAGAAACTATCACATAAGGTTCTGATAAGATTTTGATATAGTCCTGTGTTTCAAGAGCGGTTAAAACGTCTTTAAATTGTGCGCTAAAGAGTTTATCAACGGTAAAATTTTTCAAATCAACCGAAGAAACATTGATATTTAGATTTGATAAAAACGTAGGGTCTAAGCCCTTTTGATTTAATTTTTCATTATTGATTTCTAAAACTTTTATGGTCAATTCAATATTAGAATTATCTTGTTCTTTTGGGACGATGTGCGCTTTTTCATCGACAACATAGAAAGAGCCATAGTCATTTAAAAACAACCCTTTGGATTCGATAACACGCTTATACGTTTCAAAAAGAACCTCAGGGCTTACATCTTCAATCAAGAAATAATCCACGCTCATGTTTTTTATATCTTGAGAGACTAAAATGTTTTTGTTGCATTCTTGAGAGATTTGAATCGTTAAATCACGAAGTCCAAAATTTGTAGGAGCAAGTTCAATGCTAAATGCTTGAACGCAGAGCATGACTAAAAAAAGTAGCTTTTTCATTTAAAATACTTTACAACTACAAGTTTAACGAGATAAAATGGCAAGATACCTTTCACCAAAACCGTAAAGACAATATCTAAAACATAATTGGCAGGAGCGGAAGCCGTCATACCAAAATGGATAATATCAACTATCATGCGAATAAACTCCATAACATCAAAATTGCGATTAAAAGACCAATGAGAGAATTTAGATATTCAAAATCCTCATTGCTTAAACCTAAATCATTGTTAGAAGATTGGGGAGTGCATTCGCCTGTGGTTGAATTGTAGTCATAACCGTTATAAACATCATCACCAAGATTGGTACTCAATGCGGAAGCAACAGCGCCATTATCGGAACGGATAAAATAGAAATTACCATCCCTATACCAATACTCTTTAATGCACAGATTTGAGGGCTGAAAAAGATAATCCGCAAAGAGGAAGTTAGCACAAAAAAGAGAAGCAAAGAGTAGTTTTTTCATATCAGCACCTTTAAAAATAGAGGAGAAATTCATCTCCTCTTTGAAGCCACTCTCAAAATGAAAAACGCACTAAAGACCGATAGCTTTATCGCCAAAAGAGAACCTGCTACCAGTACAAAAGCGGTTAAATCAATTTGAGTAATCACGTGTCTTAACCTCTTTCAAGAACACGTTGAACATATCTCCATGCAAGAGGAGCAAGGGCAATAGCGATAACCGCACCGACAACCGTAACAACCATCCCTTTAATGGAGGTAAGTTGTGTGGTTAAATCTGTATACCACGGTTCATCAGCCGCAAAAGCACCAACAGCCACTAAAGCCGTAATTCCGAGAGACTTAATAAGTTTCATTTGAAACTCCTTTTTTTGTAGTAGAGTATTTAAACCCTCTTTCAATCCCTTTACATGTAAAAGGGATTTGAAGAAAGTTAGGAAACTTTAGGTGTTGGTTGTGGCTCAGGTTTAACAGTAGCACTAAGTTCTGTTATGAGTTCACTCGCAGTTTTTGAGAGAGATACACGGTAGAAGTCTCGTTCTGCTCTAGGAAATTGACCTTTACATGTAAAAACGATTCCATTGTTTTGTAATTGCG
The DNA here is from genome assembly GCA_016930915.1 of Campylobacterales bacterium. Classification (GTDB taxonomy): domain Bacteria; phylum Campylobacterota; class Campylobacteria; order Campylobacterales; family Sulfurospirillaceae; genus Sulfurospirillum. The sequence goes on along the minus strand of JAFGFU010000017.1, from coordinate 3,058 downwards.
TTAATTTCTCGGCAAGAGTGTTAATCTCACTTTCACTCTCACCGTTAATCTCAAAATTAATAAGTACCTCATTAATCGTATCTTCGTCTACTTCAAAGAGAGTCGAAGTATAAAGAGTGAGCTTATAAATGTCTCTTTGGAGGTCAATTTTGTTTTTCTTTGCGTCATCAATCGTCATAAACGTATGCTCTAAATCAAAATCAGAAACCGAGTACGTCAAATCAAAACCATTAACGAGAACATTGCTCTCAACAGGAGATGAACCGATGACAAATTTATGCGTTTTATCTTTTTCTAGTTTTGGAAGAGACTCCAAAAGCTCTTTTGCTCCAATGTTGGCAAAAGCATAGTATTTACGGGATTTTTGGTTATCTTTAGTAAAAGGCTTTTGAAATACACCTACATTCAAAGGTAACATCATATCTTTAGCAAGATATTCACGTAAAGCTTTATTAAGCTTCACAGCTTCGATACGATTTTCACACTTAACCACAACGTCAATGCGTTGACTATAAGTATAAAGGTCATTTTCAGGATGGCGCATAGTATTTTCAGCAGTAAGGACAAGTTGGTCTTTATAGGGAGAACGTGAACCAACGGAACACATTAAAACTTTACGGATGATAACGTCAGCTTGATAAGCTTGTTGGATGAAGTGAGGGTAAACCTTAGTTTGATTGTCTTGCATGATAAGCACCTTTAATAAGTTTTTGTAAGCACCATTTAACACAACACGGAGCAGGTGCTTAACAAACTCCGTGCGAAGGAATCAAAAACTGTGATGAAACACGCCATCACCTTTATGTTTAGAAAACCTTGCTATTTGAAAAGGACTATTTTCAAATAACGAGATTTTTTAATAAATTGCTATAATAAACTTAAACATTTTAATGAAAAGGAACACATACTTAAAATATTTAAGTAACTATACTAAATTATATTAAGTATGTCAAGAGTATTTTATGAATAATAAACAATTCGCTGAATATTTAGGAATATCAGAACCAACGATATACTCTTGGAAGAAACACAAGAAAAATTTATACGAGATTGTAATGAATTGGAAAGATGGAAACTTAAATAAACTTAGTCAAGAAGAAGAAAAATTACTAAATATATTTAAGTCACTAAATGAAAAACAAAAAAAGTATTACCTACTAAAAATGGAAAGTGATTCTATTCAAAACGAAATTATTGAAGAAAATTACAAGAAATAAATTCTGCAAGGTGCTAACTAATGAGTATAAAATCTTACTTAAAAGGTAAGTTTCAAGAAATTATCGTTGATATAGGATTATTCATTGGATTAGATAAAAAAGAATATCAAGTCCATAGCAACATAACATTAGAACTTTTAGATGATATGACTACACAAATAGACCATATAGTTATTTCAAAATATGGTATTTTTGTCATAGAAACAAAGAACTACAAAGGTTGGATATACGGAAGTCAAAGCCAAAAAGTATGGACGCAAGTACTATTCAATCAAAAAAACAAGTTTCAAAACCCGCTACACCAAAACTACAAACATATCAAATTTTTACAAGCTCTTTTAAGTATCCCTGATGTCATGGAGCTTGACGAAAAAGATTTTCATTCGATCATTTATTTCTCTGATGAGAGCACATTCAAAACAGAAATGCCATCAAATGTTATGCAAAAAGGTCTAGTGCCATATATAAAAGACATCAAAGACGTAAAGCTCAATGATATTCGCATTAAAAAGCTAAATGAACGACTAGCAGATAAAAGACTTCAGGCAGGAATTTTTACAGATATTCAACATGTACAGAATTTGAAAAAGCAGTTTGGAGATGAAGAAATCAGCGATCAATTTGAAGTAAAACAAAAGAAGAAGAAACCAAGTTTGTACGCAATACCAATTATTTTTATAGGCACAATAATATTGATTTTTACTTTTTCATCATCAAAAAAAGAATATAACCCATTATTAGGTGAATGGTTACAAGACGTTCAGCAAGGTCAAATTATAAATGCCATTTTTTTTAGTGAAGATGCAATACAAATGAACAGCTCAAAACTAAAAGCAAAATATGAAATAAAAGACAATATAGTCCTAGTAAAACCAACAACATATGGAGTTACAGGATTAGTACCATCTTTTAAATTTAAAATCATAGATAACAATACAATTTTACAAGAATTTGGAAGCATAAAAATAAAATATAAAAGATATCAAAAAAAAGAAACGTCTATAAGCCAAAACAAAAACCCGAATATCAAAATTGAAATGCACTAAAAGTGGGAGTTTATCCCACTTGTTTTAAAGATTTACGACTAAGGTTTAAATCATCAAGCTTTTGAATGAGCCACATTTTAATGATAGACTGGCGTGTGACACCCATACGTTTAGCCTCTTTATCTAAAGAAGCAATCGCCCATGATGGCAAATCTACATTTACTTTTTTGATTGACAATAACTTTTTTTCAAATTCACTTTTAGTCATTTTAGAAGATAAATCAATATAAGGGAGTATATCTTCACCATTATCAAATTTTCTATCAAATTCTTCTGCTGATATTTTTTTCATACTATCTCCTTTTCATTTTTTCGACATCGTCTCACGCTGATAATGCGAATATTGTCCTCACGCATGGTAAAGACAGCTACATAACAAAGTTCACCAATATAACCTACAAGTAAAAAACGCTCTTCATTGTTTATTTCAACTTGTTTAAAAACCAAGTATTCATTATCCCAAAGAGCTTGAGCTTCTTCAAAGTCAATTCCATGTTTTTCTTTGTTGGCTTGACTCTTTGCTTCATCGTATTCAAACATCAAAGACCTTTTTATTTTAGGTATGGTTATTATACTCTTATTATATTTACAAAATCAAGTGAGTGAGGTGTTTAAGAAAAGTAGTATCGGGCAAGATAAAAAACGAAGTTCCATTAAGTGTAAGCGATAAGCGTTTAAGGTTTAAAAAATGTGTACGAGGTTCAACTTCTCATAACCCGAAGGTCGTTGGTTCAAGTCCGACTCCCGCAACCATTTCAAATACCCATTATATCGAACTTTCAGCCACTTTGTCGG
>JAFGFU010000016.1 GCA_016930915.1 Campylobacterales bacterium | reverse complement strand
TTTTAGCTCTTGCGTGGGAAGTGTTGGGATGGTATTATTCATCCCACGTTCGACCTCTTTGGGAGGTTGTACGTTTCTTTCTATATCTCCAATCGTAGGTGCGCCATAGAGAAAGGAGGCACTTATAAGTGATACGAGTACGATGTTGCTCTTCATCTATTATTTTCCTTATCGTTGTACTAAAAGTAAATCTTCTTCTAAACCCTCAGGAAGGCGAATGCCCCCACTCATAGAGTTCATTTTCCCCAACACTAAAAAAATGCCCCCAGCTTCTCTACTAAATCTATCCGTAGGCACAGTAAAAAACGGGGGATGCGTTGCTGTACCGTTTTCTATATGGGCGACATTTGGAAAAATTACCAGAGGATTTGGGTCTGCTTGTAACGAACGAAGTAATGGATACGTGTGCCCCTCATAGATAACCCAAATCGTATCAAAATCAAACCCTGTGAAATTTACTTTTTGTTTCATTTGTGCGGTGGTAAGCCCTGTTACATTTGTAATGCTACCCCCACTATCTAAACCAACGCCATTTGTTTGTCCCGTGGTCTGCGTATCCCAGTAACTATTGCTAATAGTGCCAAACCCATTGTATCCGACCAATCCACCAACAAAATTAGTTCCACTCACACTCCCTGCAGCATATACATTGCTTAAGTTTCCATAGTTTATTCCCACCAATCCACCGACCAAACCAGTTCCTTGCACCTTTCCTGTGGTATAGACATTAGTTAATGTTCCAACATTTTCTCCCACCAATCCACCAACAAAATTCTGACCTGTGATAGAAACATTGGTCAGCCCAAGGTTACTCACTGTTCCACCTGAGCCAACCGCTCCAAAAAGCCCTACATTATCTGTCGATGAGCGGTTAATCTTCAAGCCATCAATAGTATGATGGTTACCATCAAAGTTTCCACTAAAGCGATTTGCATCTGTTCCTATCGGCATAAAACCTTCGCCACTATTGGTATAACCTGTTGTTGTGGTGTTTAAGTTTTTGGAAAGGGCGTAGTATTTGCCAAAGGTCGTCGTGTTGTAGTTGATGTTTTGTAAATGCGTCCAGTTCGTGATGGTATAAGGAGAACCAACGGTTCCCCAACCGCTGTTAAAAAGAAGTATCTGTGTTGGTTCATCTGCTTCTGTTGTCACGGTTTTAAGATAGGGTCTTAAGGCTACTGCGTATCCTGCTACCGCATCGCCATCTCCAAACGACCATACAGCGGTGTTCCATCCGCTGAAGTTTGAAGCGTTGGCAAAATCCGCGGTGGTAAGCCCTGTTACATTTGTAATGCTACCTCCATCGTTTAAACCCATTCCATTTGTTTGTCCTGTGGTCTGCGTATCCCAGTAACTATTGCTGATAGTGCCACTGCTCCAATTGTATCCGACCAATCCACCGACATTAGTAGTTCCATTCACACTCCCTGTGGCATAAGCGTTGCTTAGGTGACCAATATTCCCTCCCACCAATCCACCAATACCATTACTTCCACTCACGCTCCCTGTGGCATAAACATTACTTAGGCTTCCACCATTATCATTGGCACCCACTAATCCACCAACATACCAATTTCCAGCTTCACCACTTACACTCCCTGTAGCATACGCATTGGTTAGGACTCCACCAGAATTGTATCCCACCAATCCACCAACACGGCTCTCTCCACTCACATTACCTGTAGTATAAACATTGGTTAATGTTCCAACACTGTATCCCATCAATCCACCCACATTAGTATGACCTGTGATAAAAACATTGGTCAGCCCAAGATTACTGAGTGTTCCACCTGAGCCAACCATTCCAAAAAGCCCTACATTATCTGTTGATGAGCGGTCAATCATTAAACTATCAATAGTATGATGGTTCCCATCAAAGTTTCCACTAAAGGGTTTTGTGCTCGTTCCTATCGGCACAAAGCCTGCACCACTATTGATGTTGGTATAACCTGCTGTTGTGGTGTTTAGGTTGTTGGAAAGGGCGTAGTATTTGCTAAGGGTCGTGGTGTTGTAGTTGATATTTTGTAAATGTGTCCAGTTCGTGATGGTATAAGGAGAACCAGCGGTTCCCCAACCGCTGTTAAAAAGAGTATAGACTGATTTATCGGCTTCTGCTGTCACTGTTTTAAGATAGGGTCTTAAGGCTACTGCGTATCCCTCTCCCGCATCGCCATCTCCAAACGACCATACAGCGGTGTTCCATCCGCTGAAGTTTGAAGCGTTGGCAAACTGTGCGGTGGTAAGCCCTGTACCACCAGCACTGGTTGTTTGTCCTGTGGTCTGCGTATCCCAGTAACTACTGGTAATAGTGCCATAATTTCCTCCCACTAATCCACCGACATTGTAACCTCCAAACACGCTCCCTGTGGCATAAGCGTTGGTTAGGGTTCCATAATTACCTCCCACCAATCCACCGACATGGCTAAGTCCACTCACACTCCCTGTGGCATAAGCGTTGCTTAGGATTCCACCATTATGTCCCACCAATCCACCAACATGGCTACTTCCACTCACACTTCCCGTAGCATAAACGTTGCTTAGGGTTCCATTATTGGCTCCTACCAATCCGCCAATATGCGCTTGACCCGTGATAGAAACATTGGTCAGCCCAAGGTTACTCACTGTTCCACCTGTGTCGACCACTCCAAAAAGCCCTAAATTATCTGTTGATGGGCGGTTAATCTTCAAGCCATCAATCGTATACCCCTTGCCATCAAAGTTTCCACTAAATGGGTTTGCAAATGTTCCTATCGGCACAAAGCCTTCACCAGTGTTCCATGAGGACGTTCCTGAAGCGTCAATATTGCTTCCTAGTTCATACGTTCCTTGCAAGGCTTGATTGACCCATTGGAGTTGGTAAGGGTTATGGATAATGACTTTACCATTCGTACCAAAGATAACTCTATAGGTATTGGCTGCACGATAGTACACACCCCCATCGGTGGTATTGGTGTTTTCTATCGTGGCATTGACATAAATCTCATACCCTGCGGTGAGGGTCAGTTTTTTAGCCGTTGCCCATGTAATGTTTTCATTGACGGTGATGTCATAGGTTGCTTGAAGTTCAATATCAGCACTGCCAAGTGCATTTTGAACCGCTGTTGCACTGACACTTTCTCCTGTTAAACTTGCACCACCCGTGTTTTCAATGGTCATGTTATCTGGGTCAAGCAACCATTTTTTGGTTTTAATGATGGTGCTATCTTCTACATGTAAAGATTTCCCTGAAGTCTCGATAAACCCATCTTTGGCTTCAAGTGTGCCGTTTACATGTAAAGCTCCCCCATGGGCATAAAGGATAATCTCACCTGTAACATCATCAAGGGAGTTGGCTTCGATAATGCCTGTGTTATTGACCACACCTTTAAGCAATTCATTCACCGCATTGGTGGTTAAGTAAACATTTCCTCCATCGGCAAGTATGGCACCTTTGTTTTCGACCAAAGCATCAAGCACACCTTTATCGACTTTGAGAGAGACTAAAGAGTTGCCATTGAGATTTATGGTCGCTTCACTTGCGCCTGTTAAGGTTACGGTTCCTTTAATGGCTTTAATACTTCCTTCGTTTTGAACGCTATTTGCTAGAAGCGAAGCGTATCCGCCATCACGGATAGTAATTTCTCCTAGGTTTATCACTGAAGCAGTTGAGTCACCCTTAAAGCTATAAACGCCTTTTTGAAAATCCTCATCGCTTAACTGCATTGTGGTGGCTAAGAGTCCTGCGGTATTAACTTTGGCACTGGCATTAAAGAGTACGCCATTGGAGTTGAGTATCCACACTTGACCATTAGCATTAAGGGCTCCGTTAATGATAGATTTTTCATTGCCTATGACACGGTTAAGGGTAATGGAAGAGGCGTTTGGTTGCTTAAAGTTTACACTCTCGTGAGCTCCAATCGAGAAATTCTGCCAGTTAATCGAGGCTTTTTGGGTAGATTGGTTGATGGTGGTAACACTGCCACTGTGAGCGATATTTGCCGTTCCACTGGTGACTACTCCCCCACTAGGGGCGGCATGAAGCAAGCTTACTCCTGCAAGGAAAGCTGAAACCACGAGGCTTATCTTTCCGCCTTTGAGGATTCTAAAACGTGAAGTGTAGTCACACATTTGTAGATACGTGTTGCGCATGGGGTACTCTTTCTTATCTTTTTTTATAAAAAATCATAATGAAAAAAAATGAAGAAAAAATGAAGAGTGCTTAAAATAAATAATTAATGACATCAAATGAAAAGAGTTTTATGTTACCATTCTCCTATGAAAAATCTTGAAAATCTCTCCATTCTATACGTAGAAGATGAAGAAGGAACGAGAAACAACCTTCGTTACTATTTGGAAAATAGTTTCAAAAAAGTTTTCGTTGCGACCACGGGTGAAGAAGGACTCATGCTCTTCCAAAATGAACCTACGATTGATGTGGTTATGAGTGATATTCATATGCCAAAGATGGATGGGCTTGAGATGATTCGAAAGATCAAACAGATCAACCCAAACGTTGCCTACTTGCTCACCACCGCCCATAATGATCAAGAATATTTACTTGAAGCTATAGAACTAGGCGTGTTTAGTTATGTGCTTAAACCTGTGGATATCACACTTCTGTTTGAAAAACTACGCCTTGCATGCGAGAGACTTTATGAACAAAAACAGCTCTCTTTTTTATCTGCAAAAATGAGTGCCATCACATCGCTTGACATGGTCAATTTTTCCAAAGCATTGGATGTGGCTTTAGATGAGTTAGCATCCAAAGATAAAAAAGTCATCCTTTGCAATCTATTTCATTATGATTTTAACACCAAAAAGATTTTAGCAGAAGAACACTCCATTACGTTAAGCAATCAAGAAATTGAACTGCTTGAATATCTCATCACCCATAAAAATGAGATTGTCCCTTATGCAACGCTCATGCACCATCTCTCCACCCAAAACCCCTCCTTGGAGCTTGTCCGCACGATCGTCAAGTCCATCCGAAAAAAAACCACCAAAGAGATTATCATTAACCTCTCAGGTGTTGGTTATAAGATTGGTATGCATGTTTAAATCCAGACTCTTTTTAAAAGCCATGCTTGCTGTTTTGGGTATGATTATTCTCTACACCTTAGCGATTTATGTGTTTATTCTTCCAAAAATGCACCATGTCACACGAAAACTAGAAGAAAAAAATGCGCACGAAGTGCTCTCAAAAGTCGTGCTCCTTGCGCAAAATACCCATAGAGATGTGACGATGTATGAGGCGTTAGCGCTCCAACAGCATAAAGACAAACTAACCAATGCGGTCAATATGGTCATCTCTCTTTTGCAAGCAAAACATGAAGCATCTTCCACGCAAAATCTTTCACAACAAGCCATCCAAAACAATCAAAAAGAAGTCTTGCAACTCATTTCAAAACTACGCCATAGTGGGGATGGCTATTTTTACATTAGTACGTATGACAATGTCTTGGTTTCTCATCCTTACATGAATAGCATGGATATGAGTAACATGGGCGACATGAGAGGTAAGGCAATCATCCCAGACATTCATGCGATTATCAATGAGTACGGAGAGGGCTTTTACAGGTATTTTTGGAAAAAAAATCCCGAAGATAGCATTGGGCATGAAAAGTTGGTGTTTATTAAAGATTTTTCTCCGTGGGAAATGGTCGTCATGTCAGGTGCGTATATCGATGATATTCAAGCAGAGATTGATAAACGAAAAGCAACGCTGATGCTTCAGCTTAGTGAAATTGTCCAAAAAACACGCATCGGCAAAACGGGCTATCTTTTCCTTTTTGACGCAAACGGTACGATGCTCATTAACCCCAATTCTACGCTTGAGGGAGAAAATTTTAAAACCATTAAAAATCCTACCACAGGCAAATTTATCTTTGATGAATTAATAGAAAAAGCCACCACGACCAAAGAGTTGATTTATCAATGGAGTAAACCTGAAAATCCAGAGCATTATCACTACGATAAAATCGCATGGATAGAGCAAATCCCCGAACTGAACTGGTACGTTGTCTCGTCTGCGTATCTTGAGGAGTTTGATACCGCTTCTAAAGAGATTAAGTATGTGACATCGCTTTTGGCATTGGCTCTTTTAGGCTTTTTTGGTCTGTATAGTTTTTTCGTTTTTAAAAATCTTCTCACCCCTGCTATCAATGTCTCCAAATATGCCGTTATGGGTGAGATGATAGCCACCATTGCGCACCAATGGAAACAGCCTTTGAATGAATTAGGGCTTGTTTTGCAAAAATTTGAGTTTGCTTACCATAAAAATCTTCTGACACACGAATTGCTTGAAAAAGAGACGAAGGCTGCTCGTACCCTGATGGCAAAAATGGCAGATACGATTGATATCTTTAAAAATTTTTTCAGTATAAAAAACAATACACATACGTTTGATATCGTAACATCCATTGAACATATGATTCGCTTGATGGAAAAAACCCTCAAACTCGATGATATTTTAATCATCCCTCAGATGCAAAGCACATGCACATTGCACAGTTACCAAGGAGAGTTTGAGCATGTTATTCTCAATATCCTCATGAACGCAAAAGATGTTCTAAACGATCAAAAAAATGGCGAAAAAATTATTCTTATAAAAACCCATCAAAGCGATAAAGCGTTTAGCATCACCATTCAAGATAACGGCGGAGGGGTGCCTGAGAAAATCATCCATCGTATTTTCAACCCGCATTTTAGCACCAAAAAAGAGGGAGCTGGCATTGGGCTTTACATTGCACAACAAATTGTTAGCGAGCATCTCCATGGAAAGCTTAGCATTACAAATGAACATTTTACACTCAATCATCAAGACTATTTTGGCGCTTGTTTTACCATTTCGTTCAAACGCTAAAGGGAATAGCAATTACATTTGAATTAATGAAGTGCATGGTAAAATAAACATTCATACGAGTTATCAATCAAAAAAGGTTTTAATAACATGAGCGAGAGTAAAGATTTTTTACGTGTAAAAGTTGAAGAGGACTTAAAATCAGGCAAATATCAAACCATTGTTACACGATTTCCTCCTGAGCCCAATGGCTTTCCGCACATTGGACATGCTAAGTCTATTGGTATCAATTTTGGCATTGCACGTGATTATGAGGGGCATTGTAACCTCCGCATGGACGACACCAACCCTACCACCGAAGATACAAAATACGTTGAAGCGCTTAAAGATGCGGTGACATGGCTTGGGTTTAAATGGAATGGGAAGGTTCGTTATGCGTCTGATTATTTTCCTAAAATTTATGACTATGCCGTACAACTGGTTAAAATGGGCAAAGCTTACGTCGATAGCCTAAACGAAGAAGAGATACGTGAGTACCGAGGCAGTGTCACAGAAGCGGGACGTCGTAGTGTCTACGCAAGTCGTAGCATCGAAGAAAACCTAGAGCTTTTGGAGCGCATGAGACAAGGCGAATTTAAAGACGGTGAGCATGTCTTACGTGCTAAAATTGATATGAGTGCGGCAAATATGAAAATGCGTGACCCCCTTTTGTACCGCATTCGCCACGCCCATCATTTTAGAACGGGTGATGAGTGGTGCATCTACCCAATGTACGACTTTGCGCACTGTTTATCCGACTACATTGAGGGCATTACCCACTCCATTTGTACACTCGAATTTGAAAACAACCGTGATATTTACGACTGGGTACTAGATGCATTGGAGCTCACGCCTCCTCGTCCGTATCAGCACGAATTTGCACGCCTTGGCATCAACTACACGGTGATGAGCAAGCGAAAGCTTTTAGAACTGGTTAATGGTGGCTATGTCAACGGATGGGATGATCCACGACTTCCAACGATTGCTGGCTACAAACGCAGAGGCTACACGCCTGAGTCTATCATCAACTTTTGTGAGCAAATCGGTATTGCCAAAGCAAACTCCATGGTCGATGTCGCACAACTGGAATTTTGTATCCGAGATGATTTAAACCAAAAAGTCCCTCGTGTGATGTGCGTACTTGACCCTCTAAAAGTTACCATTGAAAATTACGAGGGGGAAGAGGAAATAGAAGCCTCTTACTACCCACACGATGTGCCTAAAGTTGGTTCACGAAAACTTACTTTTGCCAAAGAGATTTACATTGAGCGAGACGATTTTATGGAACATCCAATGGAAGGCTACAATCGCTTTATGCCCACACAATCCGTGCGCCTCAAACATGCTTACATTCTTACATGTAAAGAGATTATCAAAGATAAAAAAGGCGCTGTTATCGAGCTCAAAGCGACCTACCACCCCAATTCTAAAAGTGGCACTGACACCAGTGGCATTAAAACCAAAAGTGCGATTCATTGGGTGAGTGCCAAACATGCCAAAAAGATAGAGGTCAGACTGTATGAGCGTTTATACAGAGTTGATGCACCCGATGGACTTGAAGATTTAAACCCAGATTCTTTACATGTAAACACTCACGCCTTTGTGGAACCTGCTGTTATCAGTGAAAAAATCGATGTCAGGTTTCAGTTTGAAAGGCAAGGCTATTTTTACGCTGACCCTATCGACTACACCGATGCCAAACCTGTTTTTAATAAAATCGTAGGGCTTAAAGATTCATGGGCTAAAAAAGCAGAAGCACCAAAGAACACCCCTAAAATAGAAACCAAAAAGGCACATATTGAGGGTGATGTTGTACCAATGAATGAGGCAGAACTAGCACGTTTTGAGCGCTACACAAGCACCTTAAACCTCAACACAGAAATTGCCAATACCTTAGCTCGTGATGAAAAACTCTCTGCATTTTATGACGCGACCCTTTTACATGTAAACAGTCCTGTAAGCATCGCTAATATCGTTGCCAACGAAGTTGCACGTGAACTTAAAAAAGAAGTGCCTCTCACATTTACGTCTCACGAAGTGGCTGAACTGGTGGGGATGCTCGATACAGAAATTATTTCCTCTAAGATTGCCAAAGAGGTTTTTGAAGTGATGGTTCAAACAGGCGAAAAACCTCTTAGCATCGTTGAGAGCAAAGGACTTAAACAAATCAGCGACCCTGCTGTGATTGAGCCTCTTATTGATGACGTCATGGCAAAGAACCCTGAGAATGTCGCCAAATACAAAGCGGGCAATAGCAATCTTTTTGGCTTTTTTGTGGGACAAGTTTTAAAGCTAAGTGGTGGCAAAGCCAATCCAACCATTGTCAATGAACTGATTTCAAAGAAGCTGAACCATGGTTAGATTTTCAGTTGCGCCTACCCATGCTCTTTTAGTGAGTGAACTTCGCATCGCTCTTTTGAGTGCTCTTTATGCCCAGCAAAAAAACCTACCGTTGATTGTACGCATGGAAGATGGCAAACGAAGCGAGGAGATGGAGAGAAGAGAAGATGAACTTTTAGAGATTTTATCGCTTTTTAGTATCTCTTACACGCAGATCTACTATCAAAGCAACAACTTTAAATACCATCTCCAATTTGCCTCCACGCTGCTGGATAGAAAAAAAGCCTTTATCTGCTTTTGCGCTGAAGATAAAGCCTCTCCTTATGATGGAGCCTGTGAACCTTTAAGTAATGAAGAGATTTTAAACAATCCTAGCCCTTTTGTGATTCGCATGAAACCCTCTTCCAGAACAAACGATAGCTTTACCATCATGCGAAGAGACAAATACCCAACGTCTGTATTTGCTAGGGCGTGTGATGATATGCTTCAAGGTGTCAGCACCCTCATTCGTGAGGCAAAGCATAAAGAAGATGCCGTCAAAGAAACCTTAGTAAGGGAATCATTGAGCTACGAAGAAGCTTTAAACTATCTTTACGTTCCAAACCTTGAAAACGCTGAGACATGGAGCGTGAAAGCACTTTTGGATGAAGGATTTATGCCTGAAGCAATTACACAGTACCTTTTAGCACTTGGCACAGAATGGCAAAGTTGCGAAGAGCAACAAACAAACACAGCTGTGGCGTTTGAGAAAGAAGCACTGCGCCACATGAACAAAGAGTGCATTCAAAACCTCAGCGATATGGAGCTTTCAAAACGTTTAGGGTATGCGTGTGAAAACATTGGGAAACTGGCAAAACTTTACACCAATACGCTAAACACTACCGCTGAAATCAAAGTAAAGATAGACGCTATTTTTTCGAAAAAAGAGCCTTTATGTGGGTTTGAAACGGAGAGTAAAACGCTTCAAAAACTCATTTTAGAAGCGCCTTATTTTGAAAGTTATGATGCTTTTGAAGCCTATTTGGCAGAAAAAAGTGCTTTAAAAGCTGAAGCATTTTTCACACCGCTTCACGTTTTATTCATGGGAGAAAAGAGTGGTTTAGCCCTTGCTCAAACCTACCCTTTTCTTAAAAATTATCTTAAGGAGATTGTTCGATGATTGTTTTAGCAACCCTGATTGAGGCATTTGCCACTATCTTACATACGTTAATTAATATATATATTTGGGTGGTGATTATTGCAGCACTGATTACCTTTGTACGACCTGATCCGTACAATCCCATTGTGCAGATTCTCTTTCGTTTAACCAACCCTGTTTATGCTTTTATTCGTAAATTCGTTCCAACGCTGATTGGTGGAGTCGATTTAGCCCCGTTAATTGTCATTTTGGTCCTTCAATTTGTTGACTTATTTGCGGTTAAACTCTTATTTGCCCTTGCCAATGCGCTGTAAATTTCTCATTGGCACGCTTTTTTGCCTTTTAGCCTTTAGCCCATTGCTTGCTAATGAAGGGGTGGATTTTTCATTTTTTAAAGACAAACCCCAATCCTTAGCAAAAGATTTTTACATGTACGAATATCTCCAAAGCGATAAAGCAACACCAGCCGAAGCCAAAGCGCTGTTTGGCATGGTTCACACCATGAATCTTCGTTTTTTCCACCTTTTTGCTAAAAAAATGGATAATCCTGAATTTAAAAAAATCTCACAGTGTCTTGACCTTGATATTACCAGCCTCATGAAAGAAGATGATGCGTGTTTAAACATTGGTATAAACGCTGCAAAACTTACCTCTTTGCCTAAAAGCCAACTGGCATACATTAAACCTCGTATACAAAACAAAACCTTAACAAAGCTCATTAGCCTCATGGAGAGCGAAAATGTCTATGAAAGTGCCCTTAAAAGCGATACTGAGACCTTTTTAAGCCTCTATAATGGAAGTATTACTGCCTATAAACTTGCCAATTTTAATCAACACACCCCTCCAAAAGAGCAGTTAAATAGGCTTTCCAATCATCCACGCTTTAATCAATTGGTTTACAATACCATTCAAAATGAAAAACTTGAGACCATGCAAAAAGCACTTTTGTCTATTGCACCGTCTTTACATGTAAACTCAAAATCACTTTTTTATTTGGGACTCAATGCCCTTAAATACAATGAAAAAAGCAAAGCCCTTGCCTTTTTTGAACACTCCATTGAGCGTGCCCGTAAACAAGAGGAGAAAGATAAAGCTCTCTTTTGGCAATACCTTACAAGTCATAATGCACACTATTTACAAAAACTCTCTCAAAGCAGTGATATCAATATTTACTCATTGTTTGCGTTTGAAACACTGAGTATACCTTTAAAAAATGTTATTTCACCGCTTCTTCAAGGGAAACATCCCAGCTTTGATGTGAGTGATCCTTTTGCGTGGGCAAAAGAGATGAATAAAGTTTATAACATGAATACAAAAGAGGTGGAAGCGTTTGCGCATAGTTTCGAATACGCCAATACGTTGCCACATTATTGCTATTTAATGGAGCGAGCAACACGGTACAGTAAGCATTACTACCCTATTCCTTATGCCGAGGAAATTGCACATTACTCCATTCACAGACAAGCGCTTATGTTGGCGATTGCCCGCCAAGAGAGCCGTTTTTTACCCTCTGTGGTTTCAACCTCTTATGCACTAGGCATGATGCAGTTTATACCTTTTGTGGCACGAGATATCGCTAAAAAAACAAAACTTGATAGTTTTGATATCAGTGCCATGTTTGACCCACGCGTTGCCTATCTTTTTGGAAATATACATCTAGATTTTTTAGAACGCAACCTAATGCACCCACTCTTTGTCGCTTATGCGTACAATGGTGGCATTGGATTTACCAAACGACACCTTCAAGGAGGTGCTTTTTCACAAAATGCGTATGAACCGTTTTGGAGTATGGAAAAAATGGTGAACGAAGAGAGTCGTGAATACGGGAAGAAAGTACTGGCAAATTATGTGGTATATCGCCAATTACTAGGCGATACCGTTTCAATCAATAATCTTTTCGAAATGTTACTGATACCCTCTGCGAGTGATCGGTTTCGAAACTAATCTCCATGTCAATGGTATCACTGTAGGGTGCTTCCACCAAAAGATAATCCGTCCATGCATTTGCAGAAGAAACCAATGTTAATAAAGGGTCATCTTTTGCAAGTGCTCTTACACGCACCTCATCATGCTTTTTGTTAATGGCAAACGATTCCAGCATCATTTTTGTAGAAACTGCCTCACCTGTCGCCATATAAGTTCCTACAATAAATTTTTCACTCTCTTGCGTTACTAACGCATGATTTAAAGGGTTTAAGTAAGTAATCACAACGAAAGTTCGAGATGTTTCTGAGTGTTTTATCTCTATTTTTTTACTGTGAGTCATTCCATAATCTAATACTTTTTCACTCTCATTGTGTGCTAATTTTGAAGCACATCCGCTCATCAAAAACAGTAAAAACGTTACCACAACATACCGCATCAAAACTCCATATTTTTTAGCCTCAAATCTCATAAACTCATCAAAAGCTAAATCTTTTTTTGCTATTATTGCCATGATAATAACATAAAAAGCAGGAAAAAATGAAATCCTTAGCAGTTGCCTTCACAGGACCATCAGACAGTGGAAAAACGACACTTATCCTCAAAGTAGCAAATATCTTAAAAAAAGAGTACGCTCTTGCTATCATCAAAAATGACCCGAGTGATAAAGCTCATTTTGATGTTGAAGGTAAAGACAGCTGGAAATTTTCACAAACGGGTGCTGAAGTGGTGGTGACATCCCCCACACGTACTACACTCTTTTCAAAACGCCAAAAAAGTTTGGATGATATTATTGAAATGCTCGGTGATTTTGACTTTTTATTGGTTGAGGGACTCAAAAATCTTCCCCTGCCTCGTATCGCTATTTTTCGCAATAAACTCAATGAAGATTATTTTGAGTGCTCCGATGCGATTGCTGTGGATGAGAGTGTGTGTTTAAGTGATTATACTATTCCTGAGCATATTGCTATTTTAGATTTAAATAACCCTGAGCACGTCGTGGCTTGGATAGAAAAAAACGCAAAGAAAGTGAAATAACATGACTGAAATTTACGAAGCGATAAAGCGCTCTGCCATCCGCATTAAAGAGGCAATTGAGTTTGACGATACAGGCTATTCAAATCACATCAACTCTACAGGCGATACCCAACTTAAATTGGACATCAAAAGCGACCAGATTATTGAAGAAGAGTTTGCTAAAGTTGCTTCCATTAAAGAGATTATTAGTGAAGAAAAAGAGGAAAAAACACCTTTACATGTAAATGGGATTTACGGTGTCGGATACGACCCACTCGATGGCTCAAGCCTGATTGATGTCAACCTCAGTGTGGGATCTATCTTTGGAATTTATGAGGGTGGCTACGCAGGCGCTAATCTCAAGGCGGCTGTTTACGTCGTCTATGGCCCTCGTGTAGAATTGGTGATTGCAGAGCAAGATGTGAAAATGTACCGCATGAATAAAAGCGGTGAATTTGTGTTTATTAAAACTATTGAACTCAAAGAAAAAGGCAAACTCAATGCGCCTGGCTCAACACAAATGTGCTGGGAGCCTAAACATAAAGCGCTTATTGATGCCATTTTTGCCGATGGGTATCGTTTACGTTACTCTGGAGGCATGGTACCTGATTTGCATCAGATTCTTTTAAAAGGTGGTGGACTCTTCTCCTATCCTGCAACCTCAGATGTGCCAAAAGGAAAGCTTCGCATGATTTTTGAAGTCTTCCCTTTTGCTTTTGTCTACGAAAAAGCAGGGGGAGAAGCTATTGATGGTAAACAAAGAATTTTAGAGCTTAGCCCCTCACACCCTCACGATACCACACCCTGCTTCTTTGGCTCCAAAGTAGAAATAGAACGTGTTAAGAAGTGCTATGCGTAATGATATGAGTGATGTTTTTGAGCAAAATTTACAAGAAAAAAAAAGACTCCTTCAAGCATGTCAAGATGAAAAAAAAGTAACGACATGCAGCGAGTGTGAAAAAATGTTTGAATGTGAAACCCGCAAAGCCTACGTCAAAGCCGTCTATGAAAGTATGGCAAAGGGCGAAGGTGGCGGCTTTGAGTTTTGAGTTTATACACCATCAATTAATATAGTTAATCAAAATGAATTAGGAAAAACAATGTCCCAAAAAGCTTATATTACTACCCCAATTTACTATGTTAACGATGTCCCCCATATAGGACATGCGTATACGACGATTATCGCTGACACGATGGCACGTTACTACCGCCTTAAAGGCTATGAAACCTTCTTTTTAACAGGAACCGATGAGCATGGTCAAAAAATTGAAGAAGCTGCAAAAATGCGAGGCAAAAGCCCACAAGCTTATGCCGATGAAATCAGCGGAAAGTTTCGTACCCTTTGGGATGAGTTTGAGATTAGCTACGATAAATTTATTCGTACCACAGACGCTGAACATAAAACAGGCGTACAAAAAGCGTTTCAAGTGATGTTTGACAAAGGTGACATTTACAAAGGTGAGTACGAGGGGCACTACTGTGTCAGTTGTGAAACGTTTTTCACCGATACCCAACTGGTCGATGAGGACAAATGCCCTGATTGTGGAAAATTAACACGCCTTGTGAAAGAAGAGAGCTACTTTTTCAAACTCTCAAAATATCAAGAAGACCTCATTAAATGGTACAACAGCGATGAAAAATGTGTCCTTCCTAAAGGCAAAAAAAACGAAGTGATTAGCTTTGTGAAACAAGGGCTTCGTGACCTCTCCATTACTCGTACCAGCTTTGATTGGGGTGTGAAACTTCCCGCTTCCATGAACGATGATAAACACGTCATGTACGTCTGGCTCGATGCTCTTTTAAATTATACGACAGCACTTGGCTATGGAACAGATGAAAAAAATATGGAGTTTTGGCCTGCAACTATGCACCTTGTGGGTAAAGATATTTTACGCTTTCATGCCATCTACTGGCCAGCCTTTTTAATGAGCCTTGGCTTAGCACTTCCAAAGCATGTTGCCGCACATGGTTGGTGGACACGCAATGGTGAAAAAATGAGTAAAAGCAAAGGCAATGTGGTCAATCCAAAAGAGGTTGCTGATGCGTATGGGCTAGAAAACTTTAGATACTTTATGCTTCGTGAAGTTCCTTTTGGACAAGACGGTGATTTTAGCCAAAAAGCGCTTATGGATCGCATTAACTCCGATCTGGGAAATGAACTGGGTAATCTTTTAAATCGTATTATTGGCATGAGTGGTAAATACAGCAACGGTGTGGTTAATTCCAAAGATGTAAACGCCTTTCATGAGAGTGAATTAAACGCAGTGGATGAGATTTTAAAAAATGTTGAGAATAACCTCTTGGAGCTTCAAACCAACCGCTATCTTGAAGAGCTTTGGAAAGCACTCAGCATTGCCAATCAAGCCATTACGGTGCATGAACCATGGGTCAAAATCAAAGAGGGAAAAACCGAGCAAGCCTTAGCCCTTGTGGCATTGGTGTCTAATATTTTAGCCCGTGTCAGCATCCTTTTGCACCCTATTATGCCTAAAACAACTTCGACCATTGCCAAAGCCCTTGGATTTGAAATCACGACAGCAAACTATGATAAATTGGTTGTGCGAAAAAGCTTTTTAGAGGAATTTACCATTGAAAAAGTGCCTCCTCTTTTTCCTCGTATTGAAGAAGAGCTTATGGCACACTCTGAACCTATACCCGCAGAAGTAGCCCCTGTAAAAAACTCCAAAAAAGAGGCAAAAATCGAGTCCATCATTACCATTGAGCAATTTTTTGAAACCTCACTTAAAATTGGAACCATTATAGAAGCTAGTATTTTAGAGGGAAGTGATAGGCTTTTAAAACTCAGTGTTGATTTAGGGGAGGGAAAACTTCGTCAGATTGTTGCAGGAATTCGTGAATATTATAGCCCCGAAACACTGGTGAATACACAAGTATGTGTCGTAGCCAACCTTAAACCTGCCACCATTAAAGGACTACTCTCTGAGGGAATGTTGTTGGCGGCCAAAGATAAAGAGGGACTCTGCCTTATTCGTCCTGAGAGTCCACGTAAAAATGGCGCTTCTGTTGGATGAAAATAGAGAACTTTGTACGCATCATTGATGGGAAGCTAAGCACCACGCCTCCTATTGATGCGTTTGGGAGTATCTGCTTTGAACCCTCTCGTGTTTTGCATGGTGATCTGTTTATTGACACCACTGCTTCACGAAAGATGATTCATCAAGCCCTTGAAAAAGGGGCTTATGCTGTAGTGAGTATTTTGCCTTTTGTGAACGAAGATGAGGAGTGTGCATGGATAGAAGTCTCTACTATTGAACAGACACTTATTAAATTACTGCGTTATACTATTACCCAAAAATCACTTGATGTATTACTGCTCTCTCCTGTTCAAGAAGCCTTTTTTGAGATGATTCAACTTGCGCCAAAAACATTCAAACGCCTCAAAGGTGATCTTATCAGTATGACCAAAACGATTTTAATGGCCAAAGAGGAAGACTCTTTTTTCTTGAGTGATGAACGCTTGATAAAAAAGATTGCACCTATGGCAGAGCATGTTGAGAGTTCTTTACATGTAAAACCATATCTTATGGCTAAAGGGCTTTTTTTAAGCTCATTTATCTATAAAGAACGCTTTTATGCGGAACAAAAAATACCCTCTTTATTTGTCGAGGCATTGTTAGCTTTACTTGACTTTTGTGGTAGCCATAACATTGCCTATACCTTGGATCATTTGAATTTTTGTGAGCATTTTTATCCATGCTATGTGAGCCATAATCTTAACAAAAAAGAGTTTGGAACGAGCGATAAAGTCCTTATTTTTGAGCCAAACTTTGAACTTTTACCACTGCTATGTACCCATCTTTTTTCATCATCTAAACATCCACAGGCTCTTTTGTGTTTACCTGAAAATCTACACTATAACTTTCCCTTCGAAGGGGAGCGTATTTGGTTTAAAACACCTCAAGATCTTTTAATCCAACTTAAAACAGAAACCTTTACCTATGCGCTTATTGTTGCATCTAAAGAGCTTTTTGAACCACTTTTACAAAAAGAGACAAACACACAACACGCTAGTTTATTTTAAAAGGAATTCTATGTTACTCATTGAAAACGAATTCAATATATCTTTACATGTAAATCTTTTAGAAGAGATCGTACATGAGCATACCGACAAAGAAGTTGAGCTTCTTCTTATTGATAGTCAATCCATGCATGATCTTAATTTAGAACATCGTGGAATGGATAAAACAACAGATGTACTCAGCTTCCCCGTTGATGATTTTCCACATGCACCTTTGGGTTCAATTGTTATTAATTACGAATATGCAGAAGAGAAAGCACACGAATTAGGGCACACTTTGGAAGATGAAATCACCCTACTTTTTATTCATGGCATGTTGCATCTTTTAGGCTATGACCATGAAGTCGATAATGGAGAGATGAGAGAGAGGGAAAAAGCCTTGATTGAACACTATGCTCTTCCTAAAAGCTTGATTGTCCGAACAGAAGAGAAATAAAAAAATGTCTTATTTTTTCTTCTCTTTTGGCTCAGGGGCAACGGTAATATAACCCATTTCGTAGAGTTTATCATAGATTTTAGCTGCAATAGGGCCTCCTTCACTACCACCGTGACCACCATGTTCAACCAAAACACTAATAACATATTGTGGGTTATCATAAGGAGCGTAGGTTGTCAGCCACGCATGTGAGCGGTGATAATATTCCATATCTTCTTCACGCATCCTTTTTTTATCGGTTTGAGAAATGCCTACCACTTGTGCTGTTCCTGTTTTTGCAGCTATTTTAAAAGGTGCCGTATGTGTAAGATAATTCATTGCCGTTCCTCCTGGAAGATTCGCAACGGCATACATCCCTTCTCGTGTTACCTTCAAAAAGCGTTTTTCCTCTTCACTCACAATATTTGGATCAACAGGAAACTCAATTTCTACATCATTGACTCTTTTTAAAAAATGAGGGGTAACGCCATTGCCTGTTGCTAAAAAAGCGGTGTACTTTGCAATTTGCATAGGAGTGACCAAAAAATAACCTTGCCCAATCGAGCTAATCAGTGTTTCACCTTGTGACCAACCCTTACCAAAACGCTCTTTCTTCCATTCTCGGCTTGGAACAATGCCGATAAATTCACGGGGAAGATCCACACCTGTTTTTTGACCAAAACCTATTTTTTTAATAAAAGGAGCAATATTGTCAATGCCTACTTTCAAACTGGTTTTATAAAAATAATCATCAGCACTTCTTTGAATGGCTCTCACATAACTCACCATACCATGCCCTTCTTTTTTCCAATCACGAAACAACCGACCACCAAGCTCCATTACTCCCGTACTTTCAATTAATGTTGAAGGCGAGATAATGCCTGTATTTAAAATTGCCATGCCTACACCCATTTTAATAACAGAGCCAGGAGGGTACAAACCATTCACGAGTTTATTGGTAAAAGGATGTTTTAAATCGTTAGCAAGCAATGCCCACTCTTCTTGAGAAATTCCCCCTACAAAGGTATTAAGATCATATTCTGGAAAACTTGCAGCTGCTAGAATTTCACCATTTTTTGCATTCATAACAATCACTGCACCACTGGCCTCTTCAAAAACCTTTTCAAGGTAGTGTTGAAGTTCAAGATCAAGACTTAAAATTAAATCATTGCTTTGTGGTAATGTTTTACTGACCTCTTCAATTTGTTGATTAAAGGCTGTAACTTTGGTCTTTTTTTCACCCTTCACACCTTGTAAAATTGCATTGTAATACTTTTCAATGCCTGTTTTTCCTGAAAATCCTACTAGCTTTGTTATTTCATCTTCTGCAACATCTTGCGTATTTGCCTTTCCCACATACCCTATAATATGCGAAGCTAAAGCACCGTGCGGATAATGACGTTTTGAGGTAATTTTAATGCTCATATGTTCACGCTGCGCAATTTTGGCAAAATGAGGAATCATCTTATCATACGGTACAAAATCAATCACATCCACAAAATCATGGTTATAAGCAGAATCTGCTTTTACATATGCTTTTGTCAAACTATCAATACTGTATTCAGGCATTAACGAAGAGAGAAATGCAATTTCCTCATCCAATGATTCGCGCTGAGATTTCAAACTCATTCGAGGTTTAAGACCAATAGAAAAACCTAGACGATTAACAGAGAGAGGATTGAGATTACGATCTAAAATGACTCCTCGTAAAGGAGCTAATTCATCAACTTTAATAGCATTTTGTTTGGCTATTTCTTCATAATAAGCATTCGATTTAATACTAATATAATAAACCCTAACCAATAAGGCCATACACATAAAAAGAACTATGCTTAAAACAATTTTGATTCTCACCGTGTAATCCTAAAAAGCATAAACGAAAGAATAGAATCAACCGCAATATAATAAAAATAATAATTTGAGAAATACGCAAACGTATCATTATCCAAATAAGCCAAAAAGAGATTGAGTACAAAATGCCCTAAATAAGCAATCATCACATAGACTGCCAAAATACAGTTATTACATGTAAAGGTTGACTGAACCTTATGAACAACAAATTGATGAACCAATACAAATAAAATGAGATACGAAAAAAGATAAAACCCTTTGTTAAGATCATACAAACATAAATACAAAAAACCCAACATTAAAGGAATGGCATTTTTTTCATGCTCATCAGCATTGAGCAACAAATAACAAAAAATGACTCCTACAAAAGGAGGTATGAGTGGATATAAGGCAGAGAGGATATGCCCTAGAAGCAACCAAAAAGAGAGCCAAAAAATTTTTAAATAGTTTTGATCAGTGCTATTTCGTCGCATACTGGGAAATGTTTACATTTAATACAATCAGCCCATATTTTATGAGGAGGTAGCTTTTCTTTTGGAATTTCGTGAAAACCTAAGGCTTCAAAGAAGCTTCTTTGATACGTCAATGTAAATACTTCATTCAGCCCCATTTCTTTACCTTCTTTAAGAAGATTTTGAATAATACCTTTACCAACACCTTGACCTCGAAAAGCCTCTTTGACGACAAGACTTCGAATCTCTGCTAAATTATCCGCATGAAAATGTAAAGCTCCAAATCCAATAATCTCTGAGCCATTTTTTGCAAGAATATACGAGCGAATATTCGTCGCCATTTCATCAGAACTGCGAAAAAGAATAATCCCTTTTTCTACTTCAGGCTTAACAACTCCTTGCATTAAAACAATATCACTTAATTTTGCTTTAGTATACTCAATCATTCTCAACTCCAAACAACGTTTCAAAAATGGCCTTTAATGCCTTCTCAATTCCCTTTTTATTACTACTTGAAACCAAAAGAGCATTTGGATAATGTTTTTTAATCACACTAACATCACTTTGTTTCAATTTATCAGATTTCGTAAAAATTCGTAAAATTTTCTGATCAGGTCGTACTAACTTTTCTAAATAGGCATATACTTCTTGATCACTCTCTAAAAAAGGGTGCCTTGAATCAATCAAATGGACAAACACTCGAATCGAGATACGTTTTTCAATATAACGTGTTAAATTTTTTTGCCACTCTTCCTTCATACTATGTGAGACTCTTGCATAACCAAAACCAGGAAGATCTACAAACTGTATATTAAACGTTTTATCTTCATTCGCAAGCGCAACATGAAAAAAGTTAATTAAGCGTGTTTTACCAGGCGTAGATGAACTTTTTGCCAACCCTTTTTTGTTCGTAAGTGCGTTAATAATAGAGCTTTTACCTACATTACTACGACCAATAAAAGCAACCTCACTGACTCCCTCGGGAGTTGTTTCTTCTAGCGATGAAGCGGATTTAACAAAAAAAGCATCTTTAACCTTAATCACTCTTTTTTATCCTCAACTTTGAAGATGAATTTTACAGGGGCACTGCCTTTTCCATCTACTTCATAATGCCCACTTAGTTGATTGACACGTACAAAATCGCCATACACTTTTTTATCCGTATCAAGTTCATGCAAGAATGCTTTTTTTTCTAAAATATAAAGACTTTTATTAGGCTCATACGTCATTTTTTCCGCTTCACCATAATACTTCTTTTGATTCATGATTAAGTTTGCTTTTGCATTGCCTGTTGCGATATAACGTGTGGGTTGTTTATTGTCATCAAATTCAACCGTAATTTTATTGGCTGTAATTTTATCGCTCTCTTTAGTCACTTTGACATTACCCTCAAAGATACTAATTTTTTTCTTCTCATCGGCAAAAAATTTATCGGCAATAATTTCTACTTGTGCGGCATAAAGCATTCCCCCAAGCACAAAACACCATAGAACACTTTTTTTCATTTATTTTTCCCTACTTGCTGTATAAACGAGTGTATATTTGTAGCGCTTATTGTGCCTTCTTTCATCTGATAAACAAATGAATCACCCAACGTACGACTCTGCTTTTGCGTAAAAACAAAAGGCTTATCGCTCTTTAAATTTTCCGTTTTAAGGTTATAAAAAATATCTTCACCATCCAAAGAGACACCATCATCTCTAAAATAATGAGAATTGGTTTTAAAATGTAAAATATTATCTTTTAAAATACCCTCATCAGAATCCAAAACACCACGCAAACCTTCTTTGGTTTTATGCCCTGCATGAATAACATAGAGTTTATCAAAATCACGATAACGTGCCACACGTTCAGAGCGAACAATACTCTCCACACTACCCTCTTTTATCTGATAATTTTGGGCATGAAAAAGTTCAATTTCAGGAATTAAATCACCTTCTTTATCAAGCGTATGAATGACATAGGGTTCTTTGAAAATCAAAAAGAACATCATACTGATAAAAAGAAGCGATGTGTATATTAAAATTCTTATAGCCAAAGGTTTACAAATGCCTCACTCATATTTTCTTTTTCAACCACACAATCAATCATCTCTCGCACAGAAGCATTACCACCCTCTTTGCTTAAAATGATATCTACCTCTTGTTGAACCAAAGAGACGGCATCTTTAGGACAAAACGAGAGCCCCACACAACGCAGCAATGCCAAATCGTTTAAATCATCTCCAATAGCCGCAACATTTTCAAATTTCAATCCTTCTTTAAGGAGGATTTCTTCTAAAACTGCCTTTTTATTTTTTACATCTTGATACAAATAGCTAATGCCCAACTCTTTTGCACGACGCTCTACAACACGAGAGTGTCGCCCTGTAATAATGGCGCTTTTTTTACCTAATTTCATCCATGAAACAATGCCAAAACCATCTTTAACATGAAAGGTTTTAAACTCTTCAGAATCACTATTTCCATAGGTAATGCCCCCATTGGTTAAACAACCATCGACATCAAAAACCAATAATTCTATCACAAAACACCTTTTGTACTTGGGATACCCGCACGCTCATTTTTAGCTAAAGCACGTCTTAATGCCACAGCAAATGCTTTAAATGTTGCTTCCAAAAGGTGGTGTTTATTTTTACCCCTCTTTGCAACAAGATGCACACTTAATCCTGCATTGCTCACTAAAGCTCTAAAAAACTCTTCAGCAAGTTCCACATCAAATTCACCTACTTTACCTTCTATATCCACATCATAAACTAAATAAGCACGGTTACTCAAATCCAAAGCACACTCAACAGCAGCCTCATCCATAACGACTACCGCATTGCCATAACGTTCTACCTGCTCAATGGGATAAATTTCTGCACGTAATGCTTGTCCTAAAACAATGCCTACATCTTCAACACTGTGGTGAAAATCAATGTGCGTATCACCTTTACATGTAAGATTTAAATCAATTAAAGCGTGTTTACTCAAAGCTTCTAACATATGGTCAAAAAAACCGATCCCCGTATGAATCTCCGCTTTCCCTGTTCCTTTTATATCCACTGTGACATTAATATCTGTCTCTTTTGTGACTCTTTGTACTGTTTGCATATCATCATTCCCTTACGATAAATGAGCCTTTAAAGATCCCTTTTGCTATAAAATCAGAGGCTTCTGCTTCACTACCAAACCCTTTGAGCCACACACGATAAATTGGCTCATTTTCAAATATTCCCTCTTTAACAATTGCATTGTATCGATTATTCACATTTGAATTACTTTGAGCAAAACGTGTGGCACCATTTTTATTTCTAAAGGCACCAATTTGAATCAAATAATCTGTTTCAACAACACTCTCTTTTGGTGCACCAGCAGGAGCGACTACCCCTGCAAAGCCAATGACTTCTAAACCAACAGGGCCTGTGCCATTTGCAACCAATTCAAGACGTGTTGCGGCGGTGTAAGAAAGATCAATAATCCGTGTTCCCACAAAAGGACCTCTATCATTGACTCGAACCACAAGACTTTTATTATTTTTTAAATTGGTTACTTTAAGCATTGTATTCATGGGGAGTGTTTTGTGCGCAGCAGTCATTTCATACATATTGTAAATTTCACCATTGGAAGTTTTTTTGCCATGAAAATCCTTTCCATACCAACTAGCAATACCACTAAAATAATCCCCAACACTGACCATCGTTGGCGTGTATGTTTTACCATCAATAGTGTAAGGTCTCATCGTTGCTCGATGCATATTGGGTGTATTAATAATTTTTCCTGAACCTGAAGAACCTCCCCCCGAAGAATAAGAAGGGGCGTAAGACGACTTAGAAGAACATCCCGTTAAACTCAAAAAAACGATAAAGATAAAACCATATGCACTAATTCTTTGGAATGACAAGACGTTCTCCCACTTTTACGAGTGTATTTCGTTTTTTATTAGCTTTCACTAATGTGGTAACAGACATATCATACTTTTTTGCAACAGTTTGCAAGGTGTCACCCGTTTGAATCACATAAAATTTTTCACGAGTTGGAAGGGGAGAAGAAGGCATAGGCGCTTTTCCAAAAGGGACAATCAATGACATCTTTGGCTTTAGTGCTGCACTTTTTAGATTATTAAGATCCATCAAAGCTTTGGCACTCATCCCATAATGTTGTGCAATTTTATGTAAAGCATCCCCTTTTTTAATCGTATAGACAGCATATTTTTCTGGTTCTTTTGAAGTATCAAAATTTTGATTAAATGCAATTTGACGATCTTGAGGAATATAAAGATACGACGCAGTTCCCATAGGGGGCGTAAAGGTGTAATTTAAATGAGGATTGTATGCTTTAAGCTCTTTGACACTCACCCCAATACTTTCAGAAACATCCTTCAAAGATGTTCCACTTTTGACATCCACTTTCACAAACGTTGCATTATTGGCTCGATTTAGCAAATGTTCTGAACCATTATCAAGCATAAAACCTGCACTGTTAGAAATCACACTCATCATTAAAATTTTACGAATATAAAGACGACTTTCTTTAGGTAAAAATTTTTGATTTTCATCTAAAAGCACACTGATTTCATCTGTTCCTGCTTTGGCAATGGCTTTAGTGACAGTACCCTCACCACAATTGTATGCGAGTGCTGCAAGATACCATTTTCCAAACATCGAATGTAACCGTTTCAAGTACGTAATAGCCGCTTGTGTGGATTTAACAGGATCACGTCTTTCATCTATATAAGCATTTTCAACCAACCCATAACGCTTTGCCGTTGCTGGAATAAATTGCCAAATACCCGATGCTTTTGCCGACGAAGATGAGTATGGATCAAAACTAGACTCGGTCATAGCTAGGTACAAAAATTCAGAAGGGACATTGGCTTCTTGCATCATTTTTTGTAAAATAGGGATAAATTTATCGCCATTTTCCAATGTTTTTAAAAAGTGCTTTGTTTTGTAAATTTCCACATCTTCTTTCATAGAAATGAAAATAGAATCTTTTAAAAACGTGTTAGGAAGGTCAAAATTTTTAAGAGCGATAAGCTGTTTTTCGTAGTTTGTGTCAGTATTTAAAAATGCATGGAGACTCTGAAATAGAAAAAAAAGGGTTATAAAAACCTTAAACATGCCTCTCCTTTACCATTAGATTTAGCTTAGATTGTACCTAATTTTATCTTTTCTAAAGCTTTAAAGAGTTTTTGGGCATTTTGAGTGGTCATAGTGTGAACTTCTGTTACATTTACATGTAAAAGCTCCGCCATCTTTTCAGCCACCAATACTGTGTACTCTGGAAGGTTCCGTTCTCCTCGGTGAGGCATCGGCGTGAGATAAGGGGCATCGGTTTCAATCAGCAATTTTTCACGTGGAATTAAAGGTAAAACCTCTACTAATTGCTTGGCATTTTTAAAGGTTAAAACACCCCCAATGCCAAAATAAAATCCTTTTGTCGCCAAATCAAGCAAATGTTTGGAAGCATTATAACAGTGCAAAACGCCACCGACTTCTGAGGCATTTTGTTCCAATAAAATACGTTTACTGTCCTCATTCGCATCACGAATATGCACAATCAAAGGTTTTTTAAATGCTTTTGCAAGCTCAATATGTTTAGCAAAAATCGCTTGTTGCGCTTTTTTTTCTAAAGCTTTTTCATTTTCACCTTCGGGCAAACGAAAATAATCAAGCCCACACTCACCCACAGCAATACATTTTTCATCTGCCAAAAATGGTCTAAGCACATCTTCATCATACTGTTCATGATGATACGGATGAATACCTGCCGCAAAAAAAACATGTTCATATTGATGAGAAAGTGCTTGTGCCTTTTTTAAATCATGAATGTCAGCACCAGGAATAATAATCCCTTTAACCCCTTTTTCATAAGCTCTTGCAATCACCTCATCTACATCATTACAAAAGCGTTCATCATCCAAATGGCAGTGGGTATCAATAATCATATTAAGCTACCTCTACTCTATTTCTACCATTTTTCTTTGCAATATAAAGGGCTTTATCCGCCTGATTAATCATCTCTTCAACACTCTCTAAATCACCAAATGTCACCCCAATGGAAACACTTACCGTTAAAGAATCGCCCTCTTTTGTTTTAATATGAATATGATTAACCGCACTTTTGAGTTTTAGAAAAAATTCTAAAGCCTTTTTTTGCTCAATATCTTTAAGCACTAAACAAAACTCATCGCCACCAATACGTGCAATAAAATGATCCTGCAAAAGATGCTCTTTAAGCGTCTTGGCAAGTTCTACAATCACCGTATCACCTACTCGATGCCCCAACGTATCATTAATCTGTTTAAAATTATCCACATCAATAAGTCCTAAAGCAAAAGGCTCATTACGCTTGTTTGCCTCTTTAAAATACTCATGCATGGCATCAAAAAAGTAACGACGGTTGGCAAGACCACTTAAAAAATCATTTTGTGCCATATCTTGAATTTTAGCAATGTATTCTAAGGCATCCAGCGAGTTATTAATACGACACGCAATCTCTTCTCGTGTAAAAGGCTTATTAATAAAATCATTGGCACCAATTTTTAGAAACTTTGCCGAAATGAGTTCGGTATTGGTTCCTGTCATGGCAATAATAGAGAGTTCATTTTTACTGTAACGTTTACGCACCTCTTTGGTCAGTTCGACACCGTTAATCACAGGCATTTGAAAATCGGTTAAAATGAGTTTAATATCGGGATTGTCTTCTAAAAACACTAAGGCTTCTTCACCATGTGCAGCTACAATGACTTTAAACATTTGATGTTGTAATAAAGCTCTAATTTGTGAACGTGTTGACATTGAATCATCCACAATCATCACTTTAATATCACGGTTTTTATGTAAACGCTCAATGAGCGTAAAAATATAATTGACATCATCAATATTGCCTTTGTAGACATAATCAATCACATCTTTTTTTAAAATGGCTTCACGAACCTCTTTATCCATGGAGCCTGTTAAAATAATGGAAGGAACTTTGTGCGCTAAGACCATATCTACCACTTCACCATCAGGTGCATCGGGAAGATTTAAATCCAAAAGTGCTAAGAAATAATCACTGTTTTTCTCAAGAAACGCTTTGGCTTCAGCATAACTGTAAGCAACATCGACCTCAAATTCAAGACTTGATTCCATTTTTTTAACAATCAACTTCGAAAGTGCCTTGTTATCTTCTACCATTAAAATTTTTTCACGTGCCATACGGACCCTTATAATTAATTCTCAAGAAGTGATTTTGCAAAAACCATCGCCTCTTCACTCACATTTTCACCGCTCACCATACGTGCCAACTCCCTAATGCGTTCTTCCTCTTTTAAAACGTGAACACGACTTACATGTAAATCATCTTTGGTGACTAAGAAATGCTGATTTGCCCGTGAGGAGAGCTGTGGTTGATGTGAAATGGCAAAAATTTGGTACTTCGTAGAGAGTATTTTTAAAACATTGGCGACACTCATCGACTCTTTCCCACTTAGGTTTGCATCAATTTCATCCAAAATCAACACACCTCCCTCTGAAAGTAAAAATTCATTGTGTGTCGCTAAAAAAGCAAGACGTACACGATTATACTCGCCTGAGCTAATTTTTTTCAAATCCACTTTTCCCAAATTTACATGTAAAATATCAAAGCCGTGCTCTGTTAAACTGCCTTTTTCTAAAGACAAATGAAGTGGTGGCATATAAAGCTGAGAGAGATAGTCATTTAAACGCTCTTCTAAAAGAGGCAAAGAAGCCGCACGTGCTTGTGAAATTTTTTCACTCTCTTCATTCACTTCTTTTTCAAGAAGCAATACATTTTTAGCTAATTGTGCCTTTTCAAAAGCAATATTTTCATAACGCTCCAGTTCTTCTTGCCGTTTTTTCCTATGCTCTAAGGCTTCTTCTATAGAACCATAGCGTTTTTTGAGCTGTGCAATTTTTTCAATACGATCTAACAAAGATTCAACATCAATTTCATCTAATGCTTCTAGTGTTTCATTTTGTTTCTCAAATAAAAGCCTAAGGTCATTCATGCACGCATCAAAAAAACTTCCATCTACTTCAATAAGTGTTAAGACTTCATTGACGCTACTCTCTAAATTAAAAATCGCACCTGCTTTTTGCATAGCTTGCTCAATCTTCTCTTTTTTAGAGAGTGACTTTTTAAAACTAATCAGTTCTTCATCTTCCCCTATTTTAGGAGAAACCTCATCTATTTTGGCAATTTCAAAGCGAGCAAACTCTTTCAAGTCTTCAATTTTTTGCTCTTCTGCTTCAATAATATCAAGCTCTTCTTTGAGTGTTTTATAGGACATATAAAGCGTCTCAAACGCTTCAATATTCTTTACATGTAAAGAGTTGTTAGACGCACACACACCATCTAAAAGCTTT
The DNA here is from genome assembly GCA_016930915.1 of Campylobacterales bacterium. GTDB lineage: Bacteria > Campylobacterota > Campylobacteria > Campylobacterales > Sulfurospirillaceae > Sulfurospirillum. The sequence goes on along the minus strand of JAFGFU010000016.1, from coordinate 23,853 downwards.
AAAAGACGACTGTTTTCAAACTCACTGTTATCTTTTACAGAGAGATAATTCACAAAATGATGTGAAAGCTCAACCATCCCTCTTTTTGAAACAGTTTGTGCATTAATAAAATAACGCGCATTTTTTGCTTTAAGGGCTTTAAACACATTAGGGTCTTCTTCTTCAAAACCAAACGTTTCAAGCCCTAATGTTTTAGCAATACTTGCCTCAATAACATCTGCATGCACATCGCCATAGCCAAATAATGAAAGCAACCCATTGAGTAAAACAGATTTTCCAGCACCACTAGGTCCCGTAAAAACAATCAACCCGTTTTCAAATTCAAGATCACATTCTGTAAACGAAAGATGGTTTTTAATCAACAATCGCTCTATCACACATGCCCCCAATGTAATTTCTTTTTTAAAATGTCAAAATAGTCTCGATCCAAACTATGAATCAAAGCAGCTCCTTGCTTCGCACTGCGTACACAAACCCGTTCAATCTCATTCATTTGATACGTATCTTGCCCATCTATCACAATGACCGTATCCCCATCACTCTCAAACGCAATTTCAAAATCAACAGGCAAAACCAGCGGTCTTTGAGAAAGTGAGTGCGGACAAATCGGTGTTAAAATCAAAGCTTCCGTTAAAGGATATACCACAGGCCCTCCAGCGGAGAGATTGTAAGCTGTTGAGCCCGTTGGCGTTGAGACAATCAGTCCATCCCCATAATAAGAATTAAATAATTTACCATCGACATATGCTTTAATGGTACTCATATGTGATATCTTAGAGCGAGAGAGAACGATATCGTTAAACGCTACAACTTTTTCAATTTTATCTTTTACATGTAAAGATATCTCTAGCATCATTCGTGTATCAATTCGATAGTTCCCCAAAAACAACTCTTCAATAAAATGGCTTATTTCATCCGTCTGAATGTCTGTTAAAAACCCTAATTGCCCCGCATGAATTCCAAGCACGGGTTTATGGTACGCAAAACTTCTACGGCAGAGCGAAATCAATGTTCCATCGCCACCCAAAGAGATGAGCAAATCGCTTTCAAGACACAACGATTCAAAAGAAACACCTTTCATTCCTAGTATACGAGCACTCTTCTCTTCAACGAGCATCTGCACACCATGGCGCTTTAATGCTGTTTCAATCTCACAAACATACCCCCGTAAAGAGGTATCATTGGGCTTGCAAACAAGGCCTACGGTTTTAATAGCAGTTAAAGGATGAGTATGATGAGTTATTTTCATGATTTCATTCTAGCGTGTCTTTTATTAATCAACGATTATGCTATAATTCGCCCTTATTACGAACTTTGAATGAGTTCAAAATCTAAGGAGAAAAAATCATGAAACACCTCTTTTTTATCGCTCTTTCCCTACTACTTTTTAGCGGATGTGCGTATAAAAATGAACCATTGACCCTCGCGTCTTACAAATCAGAATACAAAGGCCCTTTGTTACGTAACAATAAAACCATTTATGTACGTTTTGTTCAAGATCTGCGTGTGAAAAAAAATACGATTGGGTATATTGATCAAAAAGGTGGAGACACCATCAATTTTTTTAGCAATGAAAACTTTGCAGAAAAATATACAGAAGGTCTAGGCTATGCCCTTAATCTTGCAGGCTTTAACACCGATGCAACCAAAAGTGAAGCCTCTTTAGTGGTTGAAATCTACATTAAAGACATTCAACTCATTTACAATGATAAAAATTTTGATGCAAACCTAAGAGGTGAAATTGAAATTGAAGTCATTGCACGAAAAGGCGACGAAGTGATTACCCAAAACTTTCGTCAAAAAGGAAGTAAATGGATCGCACCTTCTTACAGTTCTAAGGACTTAGAACCCTTCTTATACTCCTTATTTGCAGACAGTATTGACCAAATTGTTTTACGTTTAACTCGTATGTAAAAGACTTAAAAGAGGAATATTCATTCCTCTTTACCAATTGCTCACTACAACCCTATTTCTTCCATATTTTTTTGCTAAATAGAGCGATTGATCACTCTCTTCTAATAAAGCTTCTTTGTCCGTAATAATAGGACTTAACGAACAAAGCCCTATACTAATAGTCACTTGAACGACTTCTTGCGTTGTTGCAATCGTTGCAACTTTCGTCTGCTCAACTTTTTCACGCAAACGCTCTGCTAAAATAGCAGCTTCTTCTTTTGTTGTATTGGGAGTAATAATAACAATTTCCTCACCCCCATAACGTGCCACAATATCACTATCACGCACGACATTTTGAATGATTTTTGAAAGTGTTTGTAGCACTTCATCGCCTACGGTGTGACCGTATGTATCATTAATTTTTTTAAAATGATCAACATCAATAAGCATAAGGGTTAAGGGTAATTTATAACGTGTTGAAAGCGCCACTTCCTCACTAATACGCTGATCAAAATAGCGTCTGTTACGAAGTCCTGTAAGAGCATCAGTAATGCTTTCTTGTTTTAAAACGGCTAAATCTTTAACATCATTGGTTGTTTTAAGTGCAAGTTGACCCACAAAAAAAACAAAAATTCCTCCTAAAAAAAGAAGTAAACTGGGTATCAAAGAGAGTATGCCAAGAGAATCACGAAACATCCAAAGTGTTCCTTCAAAAAGAAAATATCCTACAATAAACACAAAAATCAATAAACGCAAGATCTTCCATTTTGCTTTTAATTTTCCCTCAGGAAATTCTGAAATCAACTGCTTAATTGGCGTAAGAGAGAGAACTAAAAAAACAACACCCACACCCAAAAGTAAAAGCTCAAATAGGAAAAGAAATGAATACATATAACCCCAAAATTAAAAGATTTTTTTGCGATGCGAAAAGATTGTAGCACAAAAAATAACAAGATACTCTAAATAAACTAAAGAAAAGCTAGCTTTAGCTATACTCATCCTTTAAAAAACGACAACTAAAGGGGTTCTTTCAACCCTTCACTTAGGAATAAACATTGAGAAGTCATTATTGTACAGATTTAGATGTTGCCAACATCGGCGAGATCGTAGAAGTGTGTGGTTGGGCAAATAGTCATAGAGATCACGGTGGTGTCATTTTTATTGACCTTCGTGATAAATCAGGACTTGTACAACTGGTGTGTGACCCAGAAGATAGCACAAAAGCGCATGAGATTGCTTCATCTATCAGAGATGAATTTGTGCTTAAAGCAAAAGGCCGTGTGAGAGCCAGAGGTGAAGGACTTGAAAACCCACGCCTAAAAACAGGTAAAATTGAAATTGTAGTCGATGAACTGATTGTTGAAAATGCCAGCGAAACGGTTCCTTTTGTGATTGGCGATAACAATGTGGGTGAAGATGTCCGTCTAAAATACCGTTACCTAGACCTTCGTAATGCCAAAGCTTATGAAATTTTTAAACTTAGAAGCAAAGCCACTGTTGCGGTAAGAAACTCTTTGGATGCACAAGGCTTTTTAGAGGTTGAAACACCCATTTTGACCAAATCAACCCCAGAGGGTGCACGGGATTATTTGGTACCAAGCCGTGTTCACAATGGAGAATTTTACGCCCTTCCCCAATCCCCTCAGCTTTTCAAACAGCTTTTAATGTGTGCGGGTTTTGATCGTTATTTTCAAGTGGCAAAATGTTTTCGGGATGAAGACTTACGGGCTGATCGTCAACCTGAATTTACACAAATTGATATTGAAATGAGCTTTTGTGATCAAGAAGATGTCATGAAAGTAACCGAAAATTTATTGCGTGATGTCTTTAAGGCATGTGGTCATGAGATAAGCATTCCTTTTAATCGTATTCGTTTTAAAGAAGCGATGGAAAAATATGGCTCAGATAAACCAGACCTTCGTTATGATCTTAGCATGATTGATGTGATGGATATTTTTGCAAACTGTAAAAATGAAATTTTTAGCAACATCGCTAAAGATACCAAGAAAAACCGCATTAAAGCGCTTAAAGTTCCTAATGGCGACAACATCTTCTCTAAACGTCAAATGCAAAGTTTTGAAGAGTATGTTCGCAAATTTGGTGCACAAGGCTTAGGCTATTTTCAAATGAAAGAGGATGGTCTTAAAGGTCCTTTAACCAAGTTCTTCGATGAAGCTGATTTGCAAAAAATTGTGGATGCCGCAGATTTACATGTAGGCGATGCTATTTTCTTTGGTGCGGGTGAAAAAAAGATTGTTTTAGATTATATGGGACGCTTCCGTATCTTTTTAGCGGAGCAGATGAACATCATTCCTAAAGATGTGTTTGAGTTTGTTTGGGTGGTTGATTTTGAGATGTTTGAAGTTGAAAATGGTAAAGTCAAAGCCTTACACCATCCATTTACCATGCCGCGCGACATCGACAACACGCCCATTGATGAGATGGAATCTATTGCCTATGACATCGTCTTAAACGGTGTGGAACTGGGTGGTGGAAGTATTAGGATTCACAAAAAAGAGATTCAACAAAAAGTCTTTAAACTCTTAGGCATTGAGGACGAAGAGGCGCACGAGAAGTTCGAGTTTTTACTCGATGCTCTTAAATACGGTGCACCACCACACGGTGGTTTGGCAATTGGTTTAGATAGACTTATGATGCTTATTACCAAAAGTGAGAGCATTCGTGATGTTATTGCCTTCCCAAAAACGCAAAAAGCACAATGTTTACTCACCCGTGCCCCAAGCGAAGTGGAGAATGACCAGCTTCGAGATTTAGGTATTAGACTTCGAGAAAAATCAAAATAAGGGAGAAACTATATGAAAAAACTGTTTTTAATTATTGGTGCACCAGGAAGTGGCAAAACAACCGATGCAAGTTTAATTGCTGAAAAAAATAGCGATAGTATTGCGCATTACTCAACAGGTGAATTGCTTCGTGATGAAGTGGCAAGTGGTAGTGAGCTCGGTAAAACGATTGATTCGTTTGTCAGTGCTGGCAATCTTGTACCTTTGGATATTGTTATCAACACCATTGTAGGTGCTATTAAAAACAGTCCTAAAGATGTTATTCTCATTGATGGTTTTCCTCGTTCAGACGAGCAAATGAAGGCTTTAGATGCTATTCTTGCACATGAAACAACCGTTAAACTCGTTTCTGTTATTGAAGTTGAAGTGAGTGAACAAGTAGCGTGTGATCGCGTTTTAGGACGGGCTCGTGGAGCGGACGATAACGTTCAAGTCTTCAACAACCGCATGAAAGTCTACACAGAGCCTTTAGCAGGCATTCAAGCTTTTTATGGAGCAAAAAATCTTCTTCATAAAATTAATGGTGAGCGTAGCATTGAAGAGATTGTCTCTGAGATGGAAGCTTTCGTTAAAGGTCATATTTAGATGTACAACTTCTACTCTGTTATCATTGGCACGGAACTGCTCAATGGTCGCAGAGTAGATAAACATTTTGCTTTCATTAACCAAGAGCTACGTGAGCGTGGACTTTTACATGTAGGAAACTTCATCATCGAAGATTCTCCTTTCTTAATTCAAAACTGTTTTAATATGATTTTACAAGACCCTAAAAGCGTGATGTTCTGTTTTGGAGGCATCGGCGCAACACCTGATGATTTGACACGAGCAATTGCCAGTGAAGTCTTTACGGGACAGGAATTATCTTTACATGTAAAAGCAAAAGAGCTCATTGAATCTCAATTTGGAAAAGAGGCATATCCTCATCGTATTACTATGGCGATGCTCCCACCAGATGCTGATCTCTTAGCCAATGTTATTAACAATGTTCCTGGCTTTAGCCTTTTTAATCGCTTCTTTTTTACCCCAGGATTTCCCTCTATGGCATGGCCAATGGTACAAGAAGCACTCAACAAATACTTTCCTTCTCAAGAAAAACTTCTAAGTGATTCTTTTATTGTAGAAGCACCAGAAAATGATTTAATAGAGATTATGCAAGCCCTTCCCCCAGAGCTTCATTTTTCATCTTTACCTCGCTTTGTGGGGGAAAAACGCACGGTAGAAATCTATCTTGCCCATCATGATCCAAAATTTCTCTATCAATGGAGTTCATTTTTTCGAGATGAAATAAAAAAAGCAGGAAAAACAATCAAGGATTGTTTGTAAAATACTGTTCAAGCCCCTCACTAATACCCTGAACAATCAATTTTTGATATTGAGGGTTATGCATATTCGTTGACTCTTCAGGATTCGTTATATAACCAATCTCAATTAATACAGAAGGCATTGTTGCTCCAACAAGAACCCAAAAAGGGGCCTCTCTTACGCCACCATCATCAACAGAATAGTGTTGCTTTACACTTTTCAACATATTAGATTGTATATCAATGGCTGCCTTGTTAGAGAGAATAATTTTTTCTCGATTAAATACATTTAAAAAAGTCTCTTTAGAGTAATAATCCATCTCTTCAATATCTGATTTATTTTCTAGTGCAGCAACATTTTTAGAACGTTCAGAACGATCAGGAGAAAGAAAAAAAGTCTCTAAGCCCTTCATCGAGAGTTTTTTAGCTTCATTGGGAGCAGCATTTGCATGCAATGAAATAAATAAATCTGCATTTTTATCATTTGCAACTTTGGTTCTATCACGTAAATTAATAAAAACATCCCTTTGACGTGTATAATACACCTTATATCCTCGGCGTTTTAACTCCGTACCTAACTGTAAAGCCATATCTAAAACCAAATGCTTTTCCATCTTTTTTTTGTAACCAATAGCACCAGCATCTTTTCCACCATGCCCTGCATCAATCACAATGATTTTATGACGATTTAAGGAGGTTGTTTGAACCACAGGTGGAGATACGTTGGAGGGTTGTGGCGTTTGTTTTTTCTCTGCTATCAGTTTACTTATCTTTTCAACAGACTCTTTTTTAGGTTTGGCTTGCGTTAAAATAGGTTCTTTTTCCAGCGAAAGGATCACTTGATTATTTAACACACTCACATACGTTTCAAAAGAAGCAGGAGCGTCCAAAACAATACGAATTAATTCATTATTGTATTGAGAAATACGCAAGTGATTTAATTTTTTTGGTGTTTGAATGGTTAAAGGTGCATTTAAAATAACTGCGGGGATATCAATAACTTTTTTATAACTACCCGCACTTTTAAGTACAAAAACTTTGACACTTTTTTCTGCCACAGAAGAGCCAAAATCAAGAATAATCTCCTCTTCATTCGTAGAAATTCCCTGCAAAACATTCTTTCCCTTAAAACTTTTTGGCAGTGTTATAGATGATTGATTTGAGGAGCTAATTTTTGCTGTTTCTTTTTTATTTATAGTAGGGGAAAAAGCTGATACTTCAGGGGAAACTGTCTTCTTTATGGGTGAATCAGTTTCAGAAAAATGATCTTCTTTTGCAGGAGGAGAAACCTGCGTCTTTAAGGAAGAATCTTTCACCTTTTTTTCCATTGTGGAAAGTTCAGATTCATACTTAGCACTATCAAGCTTTAGTTGCTTTGAAATGGGAATAAGCCGTAAAAGAGTCTCTTTTTTAAGAGAATCATCCCCTTTAATGATAGACTGAATATAGACTGCTTTTAATCCATGATAAATACGTAAAACTTCATCATGATTTGCATTTGCCATTTGTGTATCATACTCTTTAAGCTGTTGCATATAATTAGGCGCTCCAAAAAGCGCCATATTTATAAACACTAAAAAGAAAAACAGTCTAATGTTCTTCTCCATGAACCAACTTTACCATAAGCTCTTTAACACTAATAATTTCATTCAATTTATAACCATTCGCACCTGTAAAAAAGAGTCCTGTCTCTACTTTTCCTAAATAGGCATCGCTTAAACGATCTGCAATACAATAGCCAACAGCCTTTGCCTCTTGACCTCTATGACAAGGACTCACACAGTTACTAATACAACGAATGGCGGGACCTTCTCTTTTTTCAACCATTTGAATTAAATTCGTTTTGACACCACGAGCAGGATATCCAACAGGAGATTTAAAAAGCTGTATGTCTTCTTTGGTGGAGCGAAGAATCACTTCTTTAAAGTTTTGATCCGCATCACACTCATGGGTACCAATAAAACGTGTTCCCATTTGTACCCCTTGCGCACCTAAAGAGATCATTTTTAAAATATCATTATGATCCCACACACCGCCTGCTGCAATCAAAGGAAAATCACCCCATACTTTAATCTCTTCTAAAATAGGAGCGATGAGATTTTCCAACTGATACTCTTCTTGAGAACATTGTTCATATGTAAAGCCTTGATGTCCTCCGCTTAAAGGTCCTTCTACAACAATGGCGTCAGGTAAACGATTATAACGTTGTGTCCAACGCTTACAAATAATTTTAAGAGCTTTTGCAGAGGAGACAATAGGAACTAACGCTACATCAGGATAGTCTGCGGTAAACTCAGGCATATTGGTAGGTAAACCTGCTCCTGTGATAATAATATCTACCCCTGCTTCACATGAATCTTTAATGACTCTTTCGTAATCATTAATAGCATAGAGAATATTCATAGCTAAAGGTTTTGAGCCACAAATTTTGCGCGCATTTTTAACAATAGCACTAAGGGCGTCTTTGGAATAAAAATTATCTGTCTCAAAAGGGCGTGTATTGATATTTTTTTTACTGTAATGACTTTGATTATAGTAGCCCGTTCCTACAGAACTAATGACACCTAAACCGCCTTCTAAACTCACTGTACCGGCAAGTTTATCCCAGCTAATTCCAAGTCCCATCCCGCCTTGTACAATGGGATAATCAATCGTATATTTTCCAATTTTAAGAGGTTTTAGTGACATTATTGAACCTTTAACTTAGCAAATTTTCGCTTACCGACTTGCAGAATATATTCGCCACATTCTAATTGTAACTGTTCATCCTCAACTTTTTCTTGATCGAGTTTCACAGCGCCTTGCTTAATATCACGTCTTGCTTGAGATGTCGACTCTTCCAAAGAACAATCAACGAGCGCTTTAGCAATCCAAATAGGTGCTTTACATGTAAAGATTTCAAGGTCCATTGGAATTTCATTTTGGGCATGTACCCGATTAAACTCAGCTTGGGCATAAAGTGCTTCTTCTTGACCATGATAACGTGCCACAATTTCCATTGCAATCATCTCTTTGGCATGTTTTGGATGAACATTTCCTATTTCAACATCTTTTTGAAGTGTAGCAATTTCTTCTAAACTTTTTGCACTTAAAAGTTCATAATAACGCCACATCAAACCATCTGAAATACTGAGTACCTTCCCAAACATAGAAGAAGGATCTTCTGTTACTCCAATATAATTTCCCAATGATTTACTCATTTTGTTCACACCATCTAAGCCTTCAAGCAAAGGCATCATCACAACAGCTTGTTCTTTACCCACACTATATGCACGTTGTAAATGGCGCCCCATCAATAAGTTGAATTTTTGATCTGTTCCACCCATTTCAATATCACACTTCATTGCAACACTATCATAACCTTGAAGTAATGGGTACAAAAACTCACTAATAGAAATAGGCATTTGAGATTTGTAACGTTTTTCAAAATCTTCACGCTCTAACATACGAGCAACATTAAACGTTGTTGTAAGTTCAATCAGGCTACTTGCACTCATACTCCCCAACCATGCAGAATTAAACATAACAATCGTTTTTTGGGGATCTAAAATTTTAAATACTTGTTCTTTATAGGTTTCAGCGTTTGCTAAAACTACTTCACGTGTCAGTTTTTTACGTGTCTCATTTTTGCCTGTTGGATCACCAATCATTCCCGTAAAATCACCAATTAAAAATTGTACAATCGCACCATACTTTTGAAGTAGAGCCATTTTTTGAAGCAAAACGGTATGTCCCAAGTGCAAATCAGGAGCCGTTGGATCAAACCCAGCCTTGACTAAGAATGTCTCACCCTTTTCAAAATAATTTTTAAGTAATGCAATAATGCGCTCTTCATCAATGATTTCACTAATACCTCGTTTAATTTCATTTAACGCATTCTTAATTTTCATATCCATGATTACGTCCATTTCCTTCTACAATTATTTATAAGCATCATTGACTGAAATAAGTTCAATCACACGGTATTTTCCTTTAAGATTTTCTCGTACAGCACTGATATTTTTATCAGGTAATTCAAGAATCATTTCAAAGTAATCCGCATGCCCCTCTTCTTCAGATTTTCCAAGTTCAATCGTCACAAGATTAATCTGCATTTTAGCCAAATAAGCTAAAAATGAGGCTAAAGAGCCCTTTTTGTTATCCAGACTCACAATAAGTTTATAACGATCCGGTGCTTCACGTGTCCATTTTACAAAAACCATTGGCTCATCTTGCTCCATCAAAGAAGCAGCACGTTCACACAATTTATGATGCACAAAAACGTCATTCCCTTTTTTAAATCCAACAATATCATCACCCCTTTTAGGATGACAACAGTAGTCAAAATAAACATTTGACACATTATGATTAGAATAAATAACAATATTTTCAAATTTTTGTTTTTTAATGCGATAACGATCTTTTTTCAAAAGAGGAAAAAGCAATGTATCTTGCAAGGCATACAGTTTTAACGTATTAGCAATATCTTGTAAATAGATTGAATCGGTTGCGACTTTAAAAATTTTTTTCAAAGCGTGCTCTTGCTCAACCCATGACTCAACTTTATTTTGAGAAACGCTAAAAACATGTGAAAGAATTTTAAGTGCGACTTTATGATTAATTTCTTTAATTTTCTGCCGACAATGAAATTGAATGGTGGTTTTTGCTTTTCCCGTTTTAACACTATTCACCCAAGTACAACGATATTTTGGCTCTTTAGATGTCACAATACGTACAATATCACCATTTTTAAGTTCTGTAAGCAAAGGTACTTTTTGCTTATTAACATAAGCTTCATCCGCATACATACCAACTTCGGTGTGCACTTCATATGCAAAATCTAAAACCGTAGCACTCCTAGGTAAGGTAAAGATGTCTCCTTTAGGAGAGAAAACGGCAATATCTTCACTGTAAAGATTGTCTTTAGCAATGGCATAAAAATCTTCAATATTATCAATCTCTTCATTTTGGGTATTAAGATCATTCAGCCAGTCCAATTTTGGATTAAGTCCTCCTGATTTATACTTCCAGTGTGCAGCAACACCATACTCTGCTGTTCTATTCATATCGTATGTTCTAATTTGAGACTCAATAATTGATTTATCATCAAACACTGTCGTATGAATCGTCTGATAACCATTTTCTTTGGGTATTGCAATATAATCTTTAAAACGAGAAATAAGTGGTCTAAAGTGTTGATGTACAATACCTAATGCCCTATAACAATCAATGGGTGTTCTCACAATAATACGAATAGCTAAAAGATCTAATACCTCTTCAATACTGACACCCTTACGTTGCATCTTCAAATAAATGGAATAGTAGTGTTTGACACGTTTTTGTATTGTAAAATCATTCTCAATAAATCCCTCTTTAATCATATGATTTTTGATTTTTGAAATAAAATGATTAAGACGAAGCTGAAGTTGTTGTCCATGTTCTTTAATGTAGGTATCAATTTTATGATACTCATTAGGCATAACATAACAAAAACTTAAATCTTCCAAAAGGTTTTTAATTGAGGAAATACCTAAACGGTGAGCAATCGGAGCATAAACAACTAAAGTTTCTTCCGCAATACGTTTCTGTTTCATAGCATCCAAAGCAGAAAGTGTTAACATATTATGTAATCGATCACACAATTTTACGACCAAAACGCGAACATCACGAATAGAAGCAATTAACATTTTACGAAACGTTAATGCAGAAGCGACCAACTTGTCATTTGAGTAAGAAGGAATTAATTCAACATCTCTAATTTCAACAATTTTAGTCAAACCATCAACTAAATGTCCAACTTCTTCACCAAACATTGCTCTAATCTCTTCAGCAGAGCAAGAGGTATCTTCCACAACATCATGTAATAAACCAGCAACAATCATCGATTCATCACCACCCAAATAAGCAACAAATACACACACTAAAAGGGGATGAACAACATATGCTTCACCACTTTTACGATATTGCCCTTGGTGTTTAGAAATTGTAAAAGCGATTGCTTTTTCAATATTTGGTGTTGGTTTAATATATTTGTATAAGAGTTCAACCGCACTATCAGAGCTTTTGCACTCTTTTACAATCTCAACTAACTCTTCCAAAAGAATTTACTTAACAGTCAGTGATAGAATCTAATCTAATTTTACCTTCTGCAATTTCCAAAAGTGCAATATCAGTAAATTTTTGTTTGTTTTTATCCGCTTTAATTAACGGTTCAGCACCATTTGAAAGCTGATCTGCTCTTTTTGAAACCATCATAACCAATCTATAACGATCTTGTCCTACAAGTTGTAAAGCTTTTGCTGTAATTTCTTCTGTTCTTTGCATTTTTTTTCCTTATTTATTTCTAACAATTGAGCAATTTTCTAAATTACCCTCTATAATTTTAAGTAAATTCCCTTTTTCAAACATATTGCATACGACAATCGGAAGATTATTATCTTTGGCAAGGGCAATTGAAGTATCATCCATCACTTTAATATTGTCATCCATTGCACGCTCATACGTTAGTTCAGCTAATTTTTCTGCGTCTAAAAACTTTTTAGGATCTTTATCATACACACCATCTACTTTGGTTGCTTTGATAATCATATCTGCACCAATTTCAATCGCACGAAGTGTTGCTGCTGTATCAGTAGTAAAAAAGGGGTTTCCTGTTCCTGCAGCGAAAATAACAATTCTACTTTTTTCTAAATGGCGCTGTGCACGTCTTACAATAAATGTTTCACATATAGCTTCCATTTTGATAGCGCTTTGAACACGTACTTCCATTCCCACATGCTCTAATGCTTCTTGCATGGCAACGCTATTAATCACTGTTGCTAACATTCCCATATAATCACCACTGGTACGTTTAATAATTCCATCTTTAGCTGCACTCACGCCTCGGATAATATTACCTCCACCAATGACGATTCCTACTTCAATTCCCTGAACAATCAAAGATTTAATTTCATCAGCAATAAATTTCAAAATAGAAGTATCGATACCAAATCCATTATCGCCTGAGAGCGCCTCACCAGAGAACTTTACTAAAACTCTTTTTCTCTTTTGCATTATATGTTAACCTTTCTTTTTAGGCATAAAAAACTTCTTCATTTTACCCTAAAAGACCTAAAAAGTTACTTTGCACCAATAAGTTCCAACGGATTAATGTGAAAATTCTTTTGTGTCACTTCAAAAGTAAGGTCATTATCGACACGACCAAGGACATACCCTTTTTTAATTTTTTGACCTACTTGAATCGTTGGAGCAATCTTAGAGAGATGGGCATAAATCGTATGAATTTCATCGCTATTTTCAACAATAACAACTTTTTGCATGGATGCCGTATCTTTAGCAAAAACAACTTTTCCACTTAAAACACTTTTGACAACAGCATCAGGCGTACGAGAGGAGAGCACAACAGATTCATTAAAAATTTTAATATTATAAATAGGATCAATATAATCGCCAAAACGCCGTTTAACACTGTAATTATCTAAAGGTGCGATAGTTTTTTCTCCCACATATTTTTTAACCTTACTATCTTGATAAGAAGATCCTATTTGACGAATGTCAGACTTGCCAGCCACGCGAGCCTGTTCTTTTTGTTTTTTGGCATTTTGCTCTGCTAAACGTTTGTTTTCTTCTTCCACTTTAATAATTTGCAGTTTTTCTAAAGTTGCTCTAATTTCCTCACGCTCTTTAGCAATATCATCCAATTGTTTTTTATAGCCTATTTTTTTACTATTTAAAGCTACAATAGAACTCTCTTTTTTTCTCTCTAGTGCAAGTAATTCATCTTTTTTATTTTTAGCACTTTGAATTTCACTATGAATAAGTTTAATTTCACTACTTTGAGAAGAAATCTGCTCACTAATTTGTTTATATTCATTACCAAGTTGTCCTAACTCTTTACGCATAATGATATCCATTTTTTGCAAGACCTCATCAACCAAGACACCATCTTCATTGTCTAAATATTCGCCATCTGAAATTAAATAAAAAGAAAAATCTTCGGCGATGATTTTAATTAATTTGTGTTCTAAATCTTTCTTTTTTAGTGAAAGTACTTGTGTATCTTTTACCATACGTTCAAGATACTCTTGTTTGCGCTGTATAACTTCTTGAGAATCATTAATATTTTTACTCAGATTTTCTATTTTTTCTTTTATTTTTTCAATATTCTTTTCTTCTTCAACAATATCGTTAGCAATATCTTGCAATTTACCATGAATTTTTTTTTCAGTCTCTAATTTAGATTCTAAGGTTTTTGATTTCTCACTGATTTTTTGCGCAGTATTGGCCCATAAACTTTGAACAAGAAGTACAAAAAAAATGACAAAAAGCCAATTTTTCATACACGTCCAATCTTACGAGATACAATACTTACAGCTATAAAAGCAAAAATGAGTGAAGAACCAAGAAGCATTCCCCCTTCACTTAAAATATTAAATTTAGGGATAACAATATCCAATTCTAATGCAAAATTCTGCACCACAGTTAGTTGCGGTGCAATGACATAAACCGCACATACTGCCACAGCACTTAAAAATGTGTCAACTAATGTCATACGGTACAACATAGCACTTTTCATAAAAAAGGAGGCTCCAAAAAGCGTCATTATGGACATTCTGCGATTATGCTCATATGTCCAAATACGAATTTGTTTAAAAATAAGCAAGATAGCAACAAGCGCAACAAAAGATGCAAAAACATATACCATCGATTGTAAAAGCAAAAACATTTTGAAAACTTTTTCATGTGTTTTTGCAAATGTTTCAACACGGGTAATTGAGCTTAAACCAGAGAGTTTTTGTCGAATCATCTCCAAACGTTTCTGATTGGGCATGGCTTCAAGTTTTAAAGAATAAAACTTTGGAAGAGCAACTTGTAAAAGAGTTAAATTTTTTGAAGACATATCATTTTTGAGACGATCTAAAATTTTTTTACTGCTAATTTCAGTTAATACGTGTATTTCTGGAATCTGCCTTTTGAGTTCTTCCTCTTTAAGCTCAGAAGAGGCGACCAAAACAATAGAATAATCGTTGACTATTTTTATAGAATAATCATTCACAATTGTATTTACCATCTTCGTAAATTGAAACGAAAAAAGTAAAATAAATACGGAAATGATAATAGAAAAATGACTATTAATTGACTTCATGCAATACGCCACTTTCTAGAAAATAATGTTTGTAGTCAATACCTAATGTTGAAGGAATATTATGTGTAACAACTAAAACGGTTGTGCCCAAATGTTCTTTCGCTCCTTTAAGTAAATTCCAAATCACTTCACTTGAATAGCTATCAAGATTTCCAGTGGGCTCATCAGCAAGAATCAAAATGGGATTATGCGCTAAGGCTCGAGCCATTGCAACACGTTGCTGTTCCCCTCCACTAAGCTCATACGGATACTTATTGATTTTATGCAATAATTTAACATGTTTTAACAATTTATGCGCTTGCTTAATACAAACACTTTTTGAAAAACCGCCAATAATCAAGGGCAACATAACATTTTGTTCTACAGTCCATTCATCAATTAACTTATAATCTTGAAAAACAACCCCTAAATAACGTCTTAAAATATTCAGTTTTGAGCTACTAATATTTTTAATATCCACACCACAAACGCTAAGTTCACCCATATTTGGGAAAAGTTCTCCATACAAGGATTTAATAATTGTCGATTTTCCACTACCACTTTTCCCTGTAATAAAAACAAACTCTTGCGCTTTAATTTGCATGCTTGCATCTGTAATAATAGGCTCATCTCTTCCATAACTCAGATTTAAGCCATTGGCTCTAATGACATATTCCATTAAACCACTCTTTCATTAAGTTATGTGCTGCTGCATTACTTTTCGTTGCCAAAATAGCATTAGGTAAATAGGAAATCATTCCATTATGAATACAAAGGTAACATTTTTCATTACGCTCATTAGCACCAAAAGAGAGACGAATTAGACCATTGGTATCATCAATTTCAAATAACTCTTCAAAGTGTACAAAAAAACCATCCCCTCTTAAAAGCTCTTCTTTAAAAGCATTACGAATTTTTGAAAAATCAACACACTCTTCAAAACAAAGTGTTCCCAAGCGCGTAATCTCTTGTGAATCTATTTCATTGGTTAATACTACATCGTAGATATCTTTTTCCATTTTTCGCCATCGATCTTCATACTTACTCGTAATTTCAAGTTCAGCATTTTTCTTTACAGAAACTTCTGCTTTAAAAAGTTGCATCATCTGTGAAAACGAAAACTCAAAATATGCGGGGCTATCCGTTCTTAATTCTAACGTACCCTTTACATGTAAAACCCTAAGGGCTTCTTCAATAAAGGCTGCTGAGAAAACACGTCGGTGAGGTTTTTTATCCCACGGGACGGGAAAATGGACAAAAATTCGACCCACAACATTCGAAGGTAAAAATTCCATAAACAGTCTCGCATCATAATCAACCACTAAAATATTTTCAATCTTTTGAAGTTCACACTGCTTTAAAACTTGCTCAATAGAAGGTTTATGAATTTCAAGTCCAATAAATTGAATGTGCGGATTCTTTTTAGCTTGATGCAATAAATGCCTGCCACTTCCAAAACCAATTTCAACCCAAATTTCACGCTCTACCCTAAAATCATTGGCAAAAAAATTAATCTCTTTGAGAAAAGGTGATGGCTTTACATGTAAAAACTTTTTAGGCTCAATATTGGAAAAAATCTCTTTTGCTTCACTTGCATCTCTAAAGTCTATCAATACTTTTTGCAAAAAAGAGGCTTGGGTGGGACGGGTCACTTTATCGCCCTTCACTAAAAAACCACCCTCTTTTTTTGGGTGAATACGAATAAGCATCGGCTCACCACCCATAGAAGCCATCACTAAAATATTTCCTCTTGCAGAGTGTGCTTCATACAAAAAAGTTGTTTCACCAAAGGTGCAAGGGTAGCTAAGTTTTTTAAGAGTGCTCGTATGAAAATTTGGCATAAACGACTTCTATTCCTTTGGTATTGTAATCATAACGCTATCAGAAGGATTGGATGCAATACCAAATTTATCAATAGCAATAATGTTGTACTTATAAGCAACCCCTGGAAGGGTATCTGTATCTTGGAAATTGTTTTCAAAAATACCTGTAAAACTCTGTTTTTTTGTTTCTCCAGCACTTTTAAACTCTTTGGTAATCGTATACTTAATGGCATTTTCATTACCATTCCATGTGAGATAAATGGAACGGCCATCATGTTTAACAGAATGAACTAAAGGAGCACCTAAAATAGGACGTGTCATTCCAACGACAGGATTTTCAGACTGTTTAGACTCCAAACCATCTTTATCCACAGCCACAACTTTGTAATAATACATTTTGCCATTATCATTAATTAAATCTTCAAATTCTGTACTTTGCGTCTTGCCATGAAAGCTGTAAAAGAGACGTGATGTGGGAGAACGATAAATTTTATAGTATGCAAAATCACTATCCGTAGCTGCTTCCCATGATAATAAAATCTTC
This sequence comes from Campylobacterales bacterium, assembly GCA_016930915.1. Taxonomy (GTDB): domain Bacteria; phylum Campylobacterota; class Campylobacteria; order Campylobacterales; family Sulfurospirillaceae; genus Sulfurospirillum. The sequence goes on along the minus strand of JAFGFU010000016.1, from coordinate 6,385 downwards.
TTAGGTAAGTCAGAAGTCGCTTTAACACCCATAATACTTTTTGGAGCAGGTTTCGTGCGTGCCTCTACTATTTGACTTGGCGCAGAGATTACACCATCGTGTGTTTTAACCTTGACACGGTAGCGATAAACATAATTATCTTGTAACTCTTTATCCATAAATTCAGCGCTCAATCGTCCTTCAACTTTTCCCGCTTCATCCCAGGACGTTGATTTATATTCATTACGTTCAATGATATAATATTCAACATTTTCTGCTGTATGAGGTCTCCAAATAATTTTGACACGAGCAGGGAGATCCGCAATAGCTGTAATAAAAGAAACAGGTTCTACAGCACCTACGGTAGGCTTTTTAACAACTGTTCCGCCTGTTGTCGCACTCACTCGCATACTAGGGGCTGATTCGTGTTTACTAGAAGAATACGTACTCATTTGGTATGAGTACGTTGTATTTGGATTTAATTTTGTATCAACATAATGAGAGACGTATTTATCTTTAATGGTGGCAATTTTTTTCATACGTCCACCCTCTAAACGGTAAAGGTAATAGCCTTCTATATGATTATTATAAATAGGCGTCCACTCAAAACCAATATCTGTACCACTGGCTAACGTTCTTACGTTTTCAACTAAAGGCAATGAAGCATCAATAACAGGCTCTTTAGGTGTTTCAAGTGTTTTTGTGCAACCACTCATTATGAGAGTCAAAGCCATTAATAACGTGATCCAAAGTGATTGTTTCATCAATTTCATCCTTTTTAAAGTGGTGTCTTAAATAATCATCAAAATCGTCCCACAACGGAGCATGTATTTGTAACATATTTCCACTGCGTGGATGTTTGAGATATAAAATGTAAGCATGTAACATAACGCGGGAGATTGTATCATGATGGCTCTTAAAGCCGTATAAACTATCACCCAATATATGCCTAGAAAGCGCACCTAAATGCACACGTATTTGATGTGTGCGTCCCGTAAAGAGCTTCGCAGAAATCAACTCTTTTTTATCATCTTTTGAACAGGCTAATTTACAAAAAGCACTTTTGGCACTTCTGCCTTCTTTGTGTATTGCCATCTTTAAACGATGGTTTGGATTTCTTCCTATAGGTAAATCTACAACCACACTCTCTTTTAAAGGCACATCAATCAGTGCGAGATAATAACGCCCCATACTTTTATCTTCCAACTGAGCTGCAAGCGCAACATGTGCCTCATTGTTTTTAGCAATCACCAATGCACCACTTGTCTCTTTATCAATGCGATGCACAATACCATGACGCTCTTCTCCACTAATCGTAGAGAGTGAAATTCCTCGTTTTTGTAACCAATCAACCAATGTAGCTTCTTTAACACTCGGTGCACCATGAACCGTTAAAAACGGTGGCTTATTAATCACTAAAATATCATCATCTTCATACAAAATGGGCACATCAAAATCAACATCATAGGGACTTGAAGATTCCACTGCTTGTACAAATTCATAACGTACCACATCTAAGGGTTGAAGTTTCAGACTGCATTTGTGTGTTAAACGTTCATTTACATAAACACCCACATTTTTAATCAATTTTTCTATCTGATTTCGTGGTAAATTCAGTGCTTCGCTCATCGCAGCATCTAAGCGTTTTAACTCTTTACATGTAAACTCCATCCAACCCACTTTCTCTATTTTTTGATATACTTCCCTTTTAAATTCTAAAATCTTCTATTCTTGCAAAAGAACGAGAAATCATCATAACAAATAACCAAGGGAGTGTTGTGTTCCAAATCGATAGGCGAATCTTAACACATTTTGATTTTTTAATTCCTATATTGGTTTTTCCTATCATTGCCCTCTCTTATTATCTCATTTCTGAAGCCAACAGTACGTTAGCTAATAAACAAATTGTCTATTACCTTGTTGGTTTTTGTGCTTTTGCCTTTTTCTTTATCATTCCTATCAAAAAGATAGAGTGGGTCATTCCTTTTTTTTACTGGCTGACTATTGCACTTTTAATTAGTGTGGATATCTTTGGTATTTCTAAATTGGGCGCGAAACGATGGCTTGAAATTCCTTTTGTTCACTTCACCATTCAACCCTCTGAAATTTTCAAACCCGCTTTTATTTTAATGCTAGCCTATTTAATTAAACACAATCCTCCTGAACACAATGGTTATGGCTGGAAATCCTTTTTTAAACTAAGCTTCTACATTCTTCTTCCTTTTCTTTTAATTGCAAAAGAGCCTGATTTAGGGACAGCGCTCATTTTATTGCTTTTAGGATATGGCATTTTATTTGTGATAGGTGTTCATAAAAAAATTTGGTTTACCCTTGCCATCATTATAGGCATTAGCAGTCCTGTGCTGTACAATAATTTGCACGATTATCAAAAAAAACGTATTTCCGATTTTCTCTCCGAGACACCTAGTTATCATGTTAAACAATCCATTATTGCTATTGGTTCAGGTGGATTAACGGGAAAAGATCGCGATGAGGCGACACAAACACATTATAAATTCCTGCCTATTGCTACGAGTGATTTTATTTTTGCCTATACAGTAGAAAGGCTTGGTTTTTGGGGAGCACTAGGGCTGATTACCTGTTATGCGCTTTTAATTATTCATCTCATAACTCTCAACTATAAACTCAAAGAAGACTATTTTACACAAGTCATCACGAGTGGAATCTCTTTGATGATCTTTTTTTATATGGGAGTTAATATTTCAATGACAATTGGTCTTGCACCCGTCGTAGGTGTTCCTCTTCCTTTTTACAGCTATGGAGGGAGTAGTTTTATTACCTTTTTTGCCCTGTTTGGTATTTTGGAAAATTTACTCGCCTTTCGTTTCGACCCAACGTATCGTTCCATTAAATATTCTCTCTAAATGCCTATTCCTACGCTTCTATAGACCTTAATTTTTTATATTATTTTAACAATTAAAAGGGTAGAATTCCACTCTTTAAAATGGGTCCTTAGCTCAGTTGGTTAGAGCACCCCGCTCATAACGGGGTGGTCGAGTGTTCGAGCCACTCAGGACCCACCATGCTTCTTCAGATTTTTAATTTTTAGGATGATACAAAGGTATGAAAATGAAAAAAACACTTTTGGTGTTAGGCCTCGTTTCTCACGTGACTCTTTTCGCAGGTTTTTTAGATACTCTCATTGGAAAAGATCGTATTTATTTAGAAGAAAATGGTTTTAAATGCACAGAGTTTTCTTGTGTCACCAAAGATCAAAATTATTTTAATATTAAAACATTAGACAATGCTGTTGATTTTATTGAAGTTTACAGCACAGACAAAGACGAAGTCTACAAAGTAGCTATTTATCTCTATCAAAACGATAAACTTAAAAATAAAGAGCTAGATGAAGCTTTTTTTAAAGCACTAAGCAAACTCAATGAAAAAACAAAATATGCCAATGAACTCTCTAAAATTAGTGATAAATTTGGAGATGAAGCGCTGATTACTATCACGGATATCAAAAGAGCCACTGCGTATATTAATCGTTTACGTGATGACTATATGCAAGACATGAAACAATACATCGAATCAGGTAGCCAACAATAATTTTTGGCTACCAAATGCTATGTTTTTTAACCCTCTCTTCCTTCTTTTTACCCTTTGCCTCTTTTTTTCAAGAATGTGATACAATACTTTTTCTACGTTCATAAAACATCACAATAAGAGACACAATATATGCAAGTTATTATCGCAGGTGCTGGAAAAGTAGGTTACAATGTTGCAAAACATCTGATGCATAACAACAATGTAACCGTTATTGATCAAAACGAGTATGCTATTTCAAATATTCAAGAGAATCTTGATGTCTTAGGTATTTGTGGCAATATTGAAAATCCACATACCTATTTTGGAATTGACCCAGAGATTGATCTTTTTATTGCTGTAACGGATTCAGATGAAGTCAATCTTCTCTCTTCTCTCATTATTGACAATATTGCAAACGTCAAACGTAAAATTATTCGCCTCAAAAACACCTTTTTTGCGAGTGAGCAAGTTAAGACAAAACTAAATATTCATGAGACTATTGTCCCCTCCGTCGAAGCAGCACAACCTTTTAAATATCTTGTTGATTTTTCTCATGCTTATAATGCAAAAGCCTTTACCTATACCAAAGCGCTTTTAGTTTCTGTTCGCCTAAGAGAAGATTTTCAACCTCGTATGATTTCAACCTTTATTGGTGAGCTTAATGGTGAAGTGGCAGTAGCGGGAATGGAGCGTAAGAAAGAATTTTTTGTTCCCAAACCTGTCGAAACGCTTCTGCCTAATGATTTAGTCTATTTTCTAGCTTTTCCTAATGCCATTGTCTCATTGCGTGGTCTCGTCTGTGAGATGACTGAACCTATGACACCCATTAAAAACTGTGTGATTTTTGGAGCAGACTCTCTTGGGGTTGAAATTGCAAAAGTACTCCTTAAAAAAGGCATTGAAGTTCAAATTATGGATAAGAATATTGAACTGTGTCGTAAAGCCAATATTGAACTTAAAAACAAAGCAACCGTTTTAAAAACCACCTATGATGCTGATCACATTATCACTAAAAATCGCTTTGACACCGATATGTTTATTGCCGCAACCAAAAACGATGAATACAACATTACCAAATGCATTGAAGCCAAACAAAAAGGGATTAAAAAAATCATAGGGATTAATAATGACATTGCCTACTCCTCTTTAATGCGAAATCTTAATATTGAAGTGGTGCGTGGTGAAAAAATTAATGCTTACTACTCGATTTTAGAGCGTATTCATTCGAACAATCTTTTTATACAAAAAAAGTTTTGTGGAGGAGAAGGCTCTATCTTAATGCGAAAAATTGACGAAACATCCCCACTACTTGATAAAAAGCTCGTTTTACCCGAAAAAATAGATGACAAAGGGCATTTTGTTATTCTACGAGAAAATGACATTTACGAATACAGACTGATTCCTGCTTTTGAAAAAGATGATGTCATTGTTGCATTTATCAAAGAATCCGATTTTGAACCTGTTTCAAAATGGCTACAGCAAAATTCCTAAACTAAAAGAGCGCCATGAGTATTAAGAGTATTTTAAAATTTGTTTCCGCTGTTGGATTGGTTGTTTTTTTTATTCTTCTCTTACCTCCCATCGTAGGCTTTTTTTACAGTGAGGATGTTTTTGTCTATTTGCTTGCCATGTTTTCTCTTTTTGTTGTTAATCTAGCTATTTACCTTATTCTTAAAAATGATGAAATGCATTTGGGGATCAAAGAGAGCATTATTTCTGTCAATTTTATTTGGATTTTGCTAGGTATTGGTGGTGCTATTCCTATGGTACTTTATACAAACATTGACCCAGCAGGTGCTTTTTTTGAAGCCATTAGTGGTTTTACCACCACAGGAGCTAGTGCGTATAGGGACGTTGAAATTTTACCAAAATCGATTCTTTTTCACAGAAGCCTGATGCATTGGATTGGCGGTATTGGAATTATCGTTTTGGGAGTTGGTCTTTTACCTTTGATTAATCCAAGTGGCTCACTTAGCCTCTTTAAAGCAGAGTCCACAGGGATATCTATGGATAAAATCACCCCTAAAATTAAAGACACTGCCAATCGTATTTGGGCAGTCTATATTCTTTTTACACTACTCAATTTCGTGCTTTTAATGCTCTTTGGTATGAACTGGTTTGATGCGCTTAATCATGCTTTTTCAACGATTTCTACAGGAGGATTTTCTACAAAGAACAGCTCAATTGGTGCTTTTAGTGATGGTGTCATTTGGACAACGACTTTTTTTATGATTATTTCAGGTATCAACTTCTTAGCACATATTCGTTTTTTTAAAGGGGATCGTCAGTGTTACAATACGGAAGAGACAAAATGGTATGTGGGTTTGATTATTCTTTTGTCACTTATTTTAACGCTGATTCATACCCAAAGCAGTGATGACTCCTTTTATGACTCTCTCAAACACGCTTTTTTTACAGTGACCACCTTAGCCACAACGACTGGATTTGCTTCACTTGATTATGAAAAATGGGGACAATTTGCCTTAGTCATTACCATACTTGCGATGATGATGAGTGCTAATACGGGCTCAACCTCAGGTGGTATTAAAATGATTCGCTACATTCTCTTCTTTAAAAACATTGCTTTAGAGATTAAGCGTACCATTCAACCTGATGTCATTACCTCTATTTTTGTCGATGGAAAGCAAATTAAAAGTTCTATTATTAACTCTATTTTTGGTTTTTTTGCACTGTTCATTCTCACCACATTCTTGCTGATGCTCTATTTGTATGCTAGAGGATTCGACTTTTTAACCTCTTTTAGTACAGCCTTTGCGATGGTAGGAAATATTGGTCCAGGGCTCAATCTAACGGGTCCTTCACAAAATTATGCTTTCTTTTCATGGTACGATAAAAT
>JAFGFU010000015.1 GCA_016930915.1 Campylobacterales bacterium | reverse complement strand
TTATCATGTTTATCTATTTTTGACATAGAACAATACAATAAATTAAGACGACCACGAATTTTAAATGATTTTATAAATGTAATAAAAGAAATAAAAAGAGAAAAAAATTATTGTTTTTTTACAATAACTTTAAAAGATATAAATTATAAAAATTTAACTGATGAAGAAGTTTTAAAATATATAAAAAAACAATATGAAATATTAAAAGATTTTCAAACATCAATTTTTAAAAAAAGAAATGATGGTAGAAATTCTATATAATTTTCCTTTTATTCTTTTTCTATAATAAAAATATTGATTATTTAGATATAGTCCTTTTGTATCTATATTTTTTTGAAAATTTGGCGTAATAGTATCCATTTTTTCATTTTTTATTGTATAATTATTTGATGAAATACTGAATTTGTGGGGTTTTGGAGTTGTTTTACTATTTTTAAAAATAGTTTCCCTCTCTGTCCGCCACCAACTCCGTTTTTTTAAATTTTCAAATCATTTTAAAATGAAGACACTCTTTTGTTAAAATATTTTTTCTTTCTAACGTATCTATCAAAATTCATTTGTTATACTTTTGCACAAAATTAGTGTGGATGGAGCCAGAATGTTTGATCTATTAAAGAAGAGTATGGTGTTGGCGTGTGCGACATTTGCTTGTGCCGATACAATGTCATTGGTGCTTGAAAATGATGCCCTTGTAGGCAAAGATCAGCACTATACCAATGGAATTTATTATACATGGATGAGTGAAAATGATACAACGTTTCCTGATTTGTTGCCTTTTATTGATTTGGCGCAGAAAAATGTTGCTTTTTCACTCTCTCATGCGATATTTACCCCCGAAGATAAAAAGCGTGATACACGTAATTTAGATGATTTGCCTTATGCTGGATATATGGGCATGAGCCTTTTAGCGTATAAATCTTCAGAGCACTTTTTTCATGAAGCAGGTGTTAATGTGGGGATGGTAGGTCCTTCAACTCAAGCGGAGGGGTTACAAAAAGGGTTCCACTCTCTTATTGGACACAGTAAGCCTAAAGGGTGGGAATATCAGTTGGATGATGAGTTTATGTATGGTGCTTCTTATCAGGTTGGATATAAGACAACTCCCTTGTCGCTAGGTGACGTATATCTGGATTTTACAACACATGCAAGAGGGGATGTGGGACGATTTTACACAGGTGGTTTGCTGGGTGGAACCGTACGTTTAAGCAGTACTCCCATGAAAAATTTTGCGACTATTGGGAATTATATTGGAGGAAATGAGAGTATCTTGCTTAATTATGAAGCGAAAAAACATTTTGAATGGGCACTCTCTTTAGGGGCGTTTTACAATGCGGTTGATCGTTACTATATAGTTGATGAGGCGATTGAACAAGGGTACCGTTTGAAAAAAATGGATGATGTAGTAGGTGAAAAACTCTCTTTAGACCTCTTTTACGACGAGATGCAACTCTCTTTTTACCTCAAAGCGGTGGATATAGACTACAAAGGTGGTCACTCTTCACATGAGCAAACAGGCGGAATGAATTTGGTATGGAAGTGGAATTAACCACTTCCTTTCTCTCTAAAAATGGCTAAGAGAGTATAAGCGAAATTAGGCTAAAATACGCGTAATCAATACAAAATTTTGTACGAAAGTTGCGCAATGCTTATATCTTTTTATACCCGTTTAGTAACGACTTATTTTAAAACTACACTTTTTGTTGTGGTTCTTCTAACAGCCTTCTTTGGCTACTACGCACAGTACTTAAGTATTGATGCTTCTGCGGAAACGCTTTTACTCGAAAATGATAAAGATTTGAAATTGACCCGTGAAGTGCATGGACGTTATGTCAGTCCTGAGTATCTGGTGATCTCTTTTACCCCGCATAAATGGCTTTTAGAAGATGCTACTTTAGAGAGCGTGCGACGTTTAAAAGAGGAACTTTTAAAAATCAATGGCGTGGAAAGCGTGACTTCCATTTTGGATGTGCCACTCTTAGAGAGTCCTATTCGCCCCATTAAAGAGGTGGTGGGCAATGTTCAAACCCTTGAGTCTAGTGGTATTGATAAAGCTTTAGTCCAAAAAGAGCTTACCACCAGCCCTTTATATGCCAATAACCTTGTCAGTGCCGATTTTAAAACGACGGCGATTTTACTCAATCTCAAAGATGATGTCAGGTACACAGAGCTTTTAAGTAAACGCAATCAGTACATGATTTTAGCGCAAGAGAGAGCTTTGAGTGCAGAAGAAAAGGTGCAGTACGAAGAAGCGAAGCAAGCCTTTAAAGCCTATAGGGATAGTACGCGTGACCAAACGCATGAGATGATTGAGCGGGTTCGAGCGGTCATGGCTCCCTTTAAAAGTGAGGGTGAACTCTTTTTGGGTGGCGTGATGATGATTGCTGATGATATGATTAGCTTTGTCAAAAGCGATATTGCCAATTATGGCATTGCCATTTTACTTATTATGATTCTTATCTTATGGGTTATTTTTAGGCAAGTGCGCTTTGTGGTTTTGCCTATTGTTGCTTCCTTTAGTGCGGTGGTCATCACCGTGGGTATCAACGCTCTTTTGGGCTTAGAGATTACGGTGATTTCGTCCAATTACATTGCGATGCAACTCATTACCACGCTCTCTTTGGTGATTCATTTAATTGTGTGTTACAGAGAAGAGTATCAGGTTTATCCACACTTTACGCAACAAGAGTTGATTGGTGTGACTTTAAAACGTATGAGTGTTCCCTCTGTTTTTGTTATTTTAACCTCTGTGGCGGGATTTGGCTCTTTAATGACCTGTGATATTGTGCCTATTATTGACCTTGGAAATATGATGAACATTGGGGTGAGTGTCTCTTTAATTGTGACCTATTTACTCTTTCCTTCCATGCTGATGCTGTTGGAGAAAAAGGCGCCTGTGATGATTTTTGATAATGCCTTTACCTTAAATGCCACCTTTGCATGCATTGTTGAAAAACGCCGTGGGGTTATTTTAAGTGTGGTGGTGCTTATTGCGCTGTTTAGCCTTTTTGGGGTGAGCCGTTTGGTGGTGGAGAACAGTTTTATTAACTATTTTAAAGAGAGCACGGAAATTTACAAAGGGATGCAAAAAATCGACAATGAACTAGGCGGAACCACGCCGCTTGAAATTGTCGTACGTCTGCCTAAAGTGGATGTTGCACAAGGCAAAGACAAGGGTGTGCTTGATGAGTTTGAAGCCGAATTTGAAGAGAAAAACGCTGAAGCTCAGTACTGGTTTACCGCGCAAAAAATGCAGACCATTTTAAAGGTGCATGATTATTTAGAGTCTTTGCCAGAAGTGGGCAACGTCTCCTCTTTGGGTACACTCTCCAAAGTAGGGCGCATTTTAAAAGAGGGTAAAGATTTTGACACCTTTGAGTTGGCACTGCTTTACAATGAGCTTCCTGAGGTCTATAAAAAAGTCATTTTAACGCCTTATGTGAACATAGAGCACGATGAGGCACGTTTTGTGGTGCGCATGGTGGATTCTAATCCACATTTAAGACGCTCAGAACTTTTGGAAAAAATTCAAAATGAATTAGAGACAAAAGTAGGTTTGCCACAAGAGGATTATCAGTTGGTGGGAATGATGGTGCTCTATAACAATATGCTCCAATCGCTCTTTTCTTCACAAATATCAACGCTAGGTTTAGCGGTATTAAGCTTAGGTTCAATGTTTCTGTTTTTATTTCGCTCCCTTAAAGTAGCGTTGTTGGCGATGACGGTTAATATGGTACCTGTGAGTGTCATTTTTGGCATTATGGGGGTGTTTAACATTCCTTTGGATATGATGAGCATTACCATAGCCTCCATTGCGCTTGGCATTACGGTGGACAATACCATTCACTACTACTACCGCTTTAGAGAAGAACTTGCTCTTGATGGCAATTACGTCGCATCCATGCACAGAGCCCATGGAAGTATTGCGTTTGGGATGTTTTACTACTCACTTGCCACCATTGTAGGCTTTTTGGTCATGGTGACATCCAACTTTATTCCAACGATGATTTTTGGGCTTTTAACGGTGATTGTGTTGATGACAGCCATTGTTTCAGATTTGCTTTTTTCACCGCTTTTGGTGTTGCTTTTTAAACCTTTTGGGTATACAAAAAAAGAGCAATAGATGTGTAAATTATGGAGCATAGTTGTTTTGGTACGGGAATGTTTGCTGTTGCTTCCGTGGATGCAGTGGTAGATGACTCGTATGTGATGGTGAATGAACCTCTTCTGTTGGATATGATACCAACAAACTCATTTTAAAAACCATGCCACAAAGAGATTAAGCGCAAAAAGAATAAAGAAAACACCAATCATTTTTTGAATAAGATACAAATAAGGCAGAAGTTTTAAAGCTCTGGTATTGCCAAATAAAAATGCTACACAAACATCCCATATTAGCAATAGACTAACCATCCATACTGCATAAAATACCTTTACATGTAACTGTTGATTGGCTTCAATAATGGTAAAAAGTAGGGAAAAGTAAAAAAGAATATTTTTAGGGTTGAGCAGGGCTGAGAAAAGACCTTGTGTAAAAAGTTTTCGTGCACGTATGCTTTTTACATGTAAAGAAGAATTGGCATGAGGTTTAGGAGCTATACTGAGTAAAACACCCAAATAGAGTAAAAAGAGCGCACCTCCTAATTCAATCAAATGCATAAGCGTTTGAAACTGCGTAAAAAAATGATGCCCCATATAGGCAAGAATTATATACAAGGCATTACCACTTGCAATACCCAAACAGACCCACCATGCTTTTTGATACCCATGCGTGAGCGCTTGTTTCATAATCAGAAAAAAATCTTGTCCAGGGCTTAGAAGTGCAAGAAAATAGATACTTGTAAGCGTTAAAAATTCACTGCCAAACATTGCATACCTTTTTTACATGTAAGCATAGAAAAAAGGTAAAAAAAATTATTGTACAAAATTGACGTGGTACTCTTTTGGGGTGAGTGCGGTGTGGCGTTTGAAGAAGCGCTGAAAATGGCTCTGATCCACAAATCCACAATAATGCGCACACAAAGAAGCGGGCATTCCTTCTTGGAGCAATTTTTTAGCAAGTTCTATTTTAAGCTGTAAAGCGTAGCGTTTTGGGGTTGTGCCATAGGCTTTTTTAAAATGACGTAAGAGCACATAAGGGTTGTAAGAAAAGCGCTTTGCTAAGTCTTGAAGGCTGGGTGTTTCATCCAGACGTTGTGTTAAAAAATGCGCTATGGCTTGCAAGGTAGGAGCGGGTGTTTTGGGCAAAATATTTTGTGTGTAGAGCCATAAAAAGCGCTCTAACCATTGTTCGAGTGCCTTTACATGTAAAGGCTCATAGCCACGAATGAGCGCATCTATAATGGTGATAAATTCCTCATAGAGTTCTTGGTGATAGATAAGAGGATTTTTAAGAGGTAAAAGAGTGGTCGTGGGCTGATGAAACAAACGTGATTGGAGTTGTGCGCAAAATGCAGGTTCAAAATAGACCATCACGTAACTTCGAGCTTGGTGTGCTAGGGGATTGCAGGCGTGCTGCATCAAAGGTGGAATCACCGCAAGTGCGCCTTGCTGTAAAAGAAATGCGCCAGATGGTGTCTGAAACGAGGTTTCTCCTTCTACCATGAAACCAATGGAAAGCGTCGTGTGGGCATGGGTTTCGTAGACTCTTTTACTCTGAAAGGTTTGGCGAATCTGCACAAAGGGAGCATTTTTATAGGCGATAAGGGTTGTTTTTGTTGGCTTCATAGTGGTATTGTAATATAATCAATAAAACAATGACAAGGAATGCACATGAAAAAACTCTTTTTTATGATAACAATTGTTATGACAACACTGGTGTACGGGCTTGATTTTGAGCGAGAAAGTACGTACCAAAACGCCTGCGATAGGGGCGATGCTAAAGCGTGTGTCGCCTTAGGTGCTATGTACCATTCAGGCGATGGGGTATTACAAAGTTTTGTACGTGCCAAAGCCTTATACACACGAGCCTGCGAGCTAGGACTAGGCAGTGGGTGTGCCAATGTCGGTTACATGTATGAAAATGGTCATGCAGGAAAAAACCTCTCTTTAGCACTTCAGTGGTATGAGAGAGCGTGTGCGCTAGGCGATGGGGAAGGGTGTGCGAGTGTGGCGTTGATGTATGAAAATGGCACAGGCGTGAGGGAAGATATGCAAAAGGCGGTGGACTATCACGATAGGGCGTGTGCATATGGGGTTGGTCGCAGTTGTGCGCATTTGGGTTTACTCTATGAGCAAGATGAAAATGTTGTGGATGCGGTTATTTATTATCAGCGGGCATGTGATGCAGGTATGGCAGAATCGTGTGTGCGTTTGGGAGAGATGTATTATTATGGTCAAGGGGTGGCTCAAAATGAGCAAAAAGCCAAAGAAGCGTTCCAAAATGCGTGTGATTTAGGAGAGCAGAGCGGGTGTAAAAACGCTGAGATTATTAAAGCAAATCATGGATGGCGGGTTGAGTAATAGGCAAAGTAGGGGTTTAAAATGTTAAAAGAAGCAATGGCTTGGCACACGTTAGACTCAGGTTCTGTTTTAGAACTATTGGATGTCGATGTAAAGGCTGGAATTCATACGCAAGAGATTGAAAAGCGCCGTCTTCGTTATGGTGAAAATAGGTTAAAACAAAAAAAATCTGAGAGTGCCTTGAAACTCTTTTTGCTTCAATTTCATCAACCGCTTGTTTATATTCTTATCGTTGCGTGCGTTGTAATGGGAATGCTTCAAGAGTGGTTAGATGCGAGTGTTATTTTTATAGTTATTGTTATCAACGCTGTGATTGGGTATATTCAAGAAGCCAAAGCACGTCAAGCCATTGAAGCCCTTTCAAAACTTAGCATTAACAAAATAACGATTTTACGCAATGGTGAAAAGTATCTTTTAGATGCAAAAGAGCTTGTTGTAGGAGATATTGTGTTGCTCTATTCAGGCGACAAAGTTCCTGCAGATATCAAGTTATGCCTGAGTAAAGAACTTCGTGTGGATGAGTCTTCCTTAACGGGAGAGTCTGTGAGTGAGAGTAAACGTGCGGGGGTTGATGCTTCTGATACGCCTTTAGCCGATCGTCTCAGTATGCTCTATGCGTCGACGCTTATCACCCATGGTTTTGCGCAAGGAGTTGTGGTTGAGGTTGGCGATGCAACACAAATAGGAAAAATCAATACACTCATTGCAACGGCGCAAATGCTTCAAACCCCACTCACCCAAAAATTAGCACGTTTTTCAAAACGTATGCTTTACAGTATTGTTGCGATTTCTTTCATCACATTTGGATTAGGATTGTGGCATGAAGAGCCACTTGTGGAGACCTTTATGGCTTCTGTGGCGTTAGCTGTGGGCATTATTCCTGAGGGTTTGCCTGCGGTTATGACTATTATTCTTGCGATTGGCGTTGTTAAAATGGCACGTAAAAATGCCATTATCAGAAGGCTTCCTGCGGTAGAAACTTTAGGGAGCACAACTGTCATTTGTTCTGATAAAACAGGTACATTGACGCAAAATGCTATGAGTGTAACACAGATTTACGTGGACAATCACTCTTTTTCTTTGAGCGGAAGCGGGTATGACCCCAAAGGAGATGTTATAGCTGGTGGTAAGGCTTTGGTTCCTAAACCAAAAAGTGCGTTATATGAAACGCTCTATTGTGGTCTTTTATGTAATACTGCATTGCACCATCAAATTCAAGGGCGTTATAGCATTGAGGGCGATCCTACTGAAGGAGCGCTAATTGTCTCTGCTAAGAAGGGAGGCATTACGGAGGTAATGGCACATCAAAGCACGCTTGTTGATACCTTGCATTTTGAATCTGAACGTCAATATATGGCGTCACTGTACCAGAGCGATGAGGGGTTCGTGGTTTATATGAAAGGCTCTGTTGAGAAGATTTTAGAGCGATGCGATTGGGTGATGAGCATGGAGGGAGCAAAACGTGCGATTGATAAAGCGCTTGTTGTTCATCACGCTGAGAGAATGGCTACATCAGGACTGCGTATTTTAGCGTTTGCAAAACTTTGTTTGAGTGAAAAAGTTGAAGTGCTAGAGCATCAGCATCTTGAAAAAGGGTTAATTTTTTTAGGCTTGCAAGGCATGATGGATCCTCCTCGTGTGGGCGTGAATGAGGCAGTGCAGCGTTGTTATGAAGCGGGTGTTGAGGTGAAGATGATTACGGGGGATCATGGTGTTACTGCATTGGCTATTGCCAAAGCGATTGGTATTAAAGTCAGTACCCAAAAACCATTTTTAACGGGCAAAGAGATGGATATGTATACGGATGCACAGCTTTTAGAAACCATAAAAGAGGTGAATGTGTTTGCTCGTATTGCCCCTGAGCAAAAATTGCGGTTAGTCAAAGCGCTTCAAGCACACAATGAGATTGTGGCGATGACAGGCGATGGGGTTAATGATGCACCAGCGCTCAGACAGGCAAATATTGGTATCGCCATGGGTATTTCAGGCACAGAAGTTGCCAAAGAATCCGCAGATATGATTTTAGCAGACGATAATTTTTTGAGCATTAAAGATGCCATTGAAGAAGGAAGGGTTGTCTATGACAATCTGATTAAATTTATCACATGGATTTTGCCGACCAACGTAGGAGAAGGGTTGGTGATTATTGTGGCGATTTGTTTTGGAGTGGTGCTTCCTTTGCTTCCTTTACAGATTTTGTGGATTAATATGCTAAGCGATAGTGCGCTAGGCATTATGTTGGCGTATGAGCCCAAAGAAAAAGCACTTATGCAAAATCCTCCTCGTTCTCCACAAACACCCATTATGAGTCAAGCGCTTTTATTTCGAGTTATTTTGGTGGGATGTTTACTCTTTATACATGCGTTTGGAGCCTTTTTTTACACACTCTCTTTAGGGATGGATGAAAGGGTTGCTCGAACGTTGGTAATTAATATTTTTGTTTTTGGCGAAATGCTCTATCTCTTTAATTGCCGTTCATTTCATTACTCTGTTTTTAAAATAGGCTTTTTTAGTAATCCTTATTTGCTTTATGCCATGTTTGTTGTTGGAGGATTACAATTTTTCTTAACGTATCATCCATGGATGAATACGCTTTTTGATACGGCACCTTTGGGATGGTTTGAATGGGGTATAGTGTCTCTTTCAAGTTTGCTGATTTATGGCATTGTTGAGGTCGAAAAATACTTTACATGTAAAAAGCGTCAAGGTTGCCATGTTGCATCATAGAGGTAGTGTGCAATCTCCTCTAAGCTCTCTTTATCATAGCCTAAAATAGGCATAAGCTCGTATTTTGCAATTGCTTCAGGCATTAAGGCTGTTTTGGCATCAGGTTTTAAAACCCATTGTGCCATAAAGGAGACAAATGCTTCTTTGGTGGGAAGTTTTTGTTTGTAGCGGATTTGTATCTCTTTAATGGAAGGGGCTGAGTTTGCCTTCTTTGTATCATGACAGGTGACACAGTTGCCCTGAAAAAGCGTTTCTCCCAAGTTTGTAGCACTAAGGCTTGTGGCGATACAAATAAGTCCAAAAAATTGTTTCATGATTTTTCTCTATGTGTGATATATTAGATTTTATTGTAGCAAAAAGCAGAGATTTTTCTCGTTGACGTGGGTCATAAATCTTTACATGTAAAGAAGAAAGAGGCAGTTATCCTGCCTCTTATTTAGGCGTCTAATTTTTTAACAGTAAAGAGAATAAATCGGTACGTCCCATAAATCAGTACTGGCCAGCATGCAAGCCAGATGAGTGCGCTTGTGTAATCCATAAAATCTCCTTAGTAGTGGTGCTCTGAAGCATCACGTATCTCCGCTTCATCAATATCTTTTTTATCCATCGCATACCATGCATAGGTGATATAGGCAAGGACAAAAGGAATGATAAGGGCAACATAACTCATGGCGGTTAATGTATAGTGACTTCCGCTTGAATTCTCGATAGTGAGTGAGCTTTGAAGCGCACTCAAAGAGGGGTAAAACGCTGTTTGGTTAAACCCTAAAAGTAAGAAAATACCCATCACCGCAAGGACAATTCCCACGCCCATCACTTTGATCCCATGAACATTGGCTTTAAAAATACCCAAATAAAGCGCTACAAGCACTAATACCACACCTAGAAGAATCATCACAGCGACCACGGGTAAGGCAAGAAGGTTGCTTAGGTATTTGTAGGCTTCGATATGCACGACACCCGAGGTATCGTAAGCAAATCCCTCTTTGAGAAAAATCCACGCCAAAAAGCCCAAAAAGAACGGCAAAAAGAGCAAGGTATTTTTCAAAAGCATCTTTTGAATTCTTACATGTAAAGAGGCGTGGTTGATGTTGCTGAGAAAATAAAGCCCCGCACTCAGACGTGCTAAAAAGAAAAGAGAGAAGGCTAAAAGGTAGTTTTGAGGGATAAAGAGCGCTTCAAGCCCTCTAAGATTTGTATCCCATTGCACAAAGAAATTTTCATCTAAATGAAAAGAGGCACCACTAAAAAGTGTACTTAGCGCAACACCGAGTAAAATCACACCCAATGAGCCGTTAATATACAAGAACATTTCATAAGTTTTTTGACCCAAAAAATTGTTCTCTTTTTTGCGGTATTCGTAGCTTACGGCTTGAATGATAAAACAAAATAAAATGGCAAGCCACACCCAATACGCCCCTCCAAAACTAGTAGCGTAAAAAAGAGGAAATGCCGCAAACAATGCTCCACCAAAGAGAACAAGCGTGGTAAAGCCAAGCTCCCATTTGCGTCCCAAGGAGTTAATGAGCATGCTTTTTTCCACTTCATTCTCAGGCAGACTAAAAAGCAGACTTTGTCCGCCTTGAATGAACATTAAAAAGACAAAGAGTCCTGCTAAAAGACTGACAATCATCCACCACAACTGTTGCAGTTGTAAAAAAGAGAGTAATTCAAACATTAATGACCTCCCTCAAAGCCTTTGGAAATTTGCCTGAGCATAATTTTTATCTCCGCAATGAGGAGCACGGTAAATAAAATGGCAAAGAGTGTAAATGAGAGGGCGACATTGCCTCCACCTAAATGGGTTGCGGCGATGTGTGTGGGCATCAAATCTTGAATCGCCCATGGCTGTCTGCCGACTTCTGCCACAATCCATCCTGCTTCTGCTGCAATGTAGCCTAAGGGAATGCTCCACAATGCCGCATAAAGGACTAAAGGATAGCGTGTAATATCACGCTTGAGTATATAAAAGAGAACCAGCGCAAAGAGTGCGATAAACCACATACCTAAGGAGACCATGATATGGAAGCTGTAAAATGAAAGGGCAATGGGTGGGATAATTTGTTCAGGTTTTTCAAAATAACCATAGCCAAAATCTTTCATATGCGTTTGTAAAATCGCCTCATTTTCTCTCATTTTTGGGGCATCTCCCATTTTTTTTGCCTCTCTAAAATCACTGAGCGCTTGTAAGGCAATTTTGCCATTGGCGATGCGCTCACTAGCAGATGGAATATTGTGTAAAGGATTGCCATAGACCAAATCTTCGAGTCCAGCCACAAAGGCATCGACATGACGGTGACCTAATAAGGAGAGCATATAAGGAATTTCGATGTCACCTAAAAACTCAGGTTCATTATCGCCTAATTTTTTGTTAGGATTTAAAATACCAAAGGCAATGAGCCCTGCTCTGGATTCGCCTTTATAAAGTCCTTCCATAGCAGCGAGTTTTGCGGGTTGGTGTTGGGTGACTTGATAGGCACTTTCATCGCCACTGAAGGCTAAGAAAAGTGAGGTGATAAGCCCAAAGGTTGCTCCTACCACCATACTGCGTTTAGCAAAAAGTAGCTCTTTCTTTTTGAGCAAAAACCATGCTGAAATTCCCACCACAAATAAAGCTCCAATGACATAGCCACTGGCAACAGTGTGTAAAAATTTTATAACCGCTACAGGGGAGAGGGCAACATCAAAGAAATTTTCCATTTCGTTGCGAGCCGTGGCGGGGTTGAAATGCATGCCTACAGGGTATTGCATCCAGCCATTGGCGACTAAAATCCAAAAGGCGGAGAGGTTGGAGCCAATCGCCACTAACCACGTAGAGAGTAAGTGGAATTTTGGGCTAACTTTATTCCAGCCAAAGAACATGACCGCAAAAAAGGTGGATTCCATAAAGAAGGCTAAAATACCCTCAATGGCTAAAGGTGCGCCGAAAATATCGCCGACAAACCACGAATAATTTGCCCAGTTGGTACCAAACTCAAACTCCATAATAAGCCCTGTTGCAACACCAATTGCAAAATTGATCGCAAAAAGGCTCATCCAAAATTGAGTGATTTTTTTCCAATGCGCATCGCCTGTTTTGATATAGAGTGTCTCCATAATAGCGATGATAAAACTAAGCCCCAACGTGAGGGGTACAAAAAGAAAATGGTAGATAGCAGTGAGCGCAAACTGGGCTCTACTCCAATCAACCGAAGCGAGTTCGTTCATGGTGTCTCCTTAATAAGATTGTCTAATACATAATTACTACGAGCGGTATCGTCTAAAAAGTGGGAGTGAAGGGTCGTGTTAAAGAAGAAAAATTTAAACACGACCAGCATAATCAGTAGTTTAAGAAGAACAATTTTCCACAATGTCTTTCCTAGTTTAAGGTTGGCAAAGCCTTCTTTGTAGAGGCTAAAGAAGGTGTGGATAAATTGCATTTTTACTCCTTTATTTAGGCTTTTGCAAGCAATTTTGCCCATGTTTCCATAAGAACATGAAGCTCTTCTTTTGGGGCTTCTAAAAAGTCAACAATAAACTGATCTTTGGTTTCACATAAACCAATAGAACGAGGACGAACCGCTAAAATTTTAGAGTTAGGAATGGCGGCGCCAAAACAGAAAACGATATTTTTCGCATCTAAAATCTCAGGCGCAATTTCGCCATTAATATTTTTAGTGTGCGCATAATGGTCAAAAATAGCAATAAATTTTGCGATAGGATGCGCATCAATTTTTGCTTTTAAATCCTCCACTACTTCTTGCATAGTTTCGTATTTGCATTCGCTTTTGTCGATAGTGAGACTAAAAACGGGATATTTGTCCATAAAGGTTGTTTTTTTCATTCGATTTCCTTTTATCATTAAAATTTATGCAAATGATAATTTATTTTAATTAATAAAAACGAGACAATTACCAGCTAATCTTCAAAATTAAGAGTAATTTTATCCTTTATGAAGTGTTGTTTAATGTTAAATTTTTAAAATTAAAGGCGCAATATCGGTCAGTACAATCACATCAAATGGCTCTTCTTCATTATCAAGTGAGACATTAAATTTTGTAGGAATAAAGATTTTCTGGTTGCTATTATTTTGATAGCAATACTTCAGGTCTAAAGATTTTCCTGAGTGAATCGTTAGAAAATGAAGCTCTTTTGAAAAATTTTCAAACAAATCTTCAATATTCCAGACGTGTAACATCTCAGGGATTTGTAATTTTTTATCGTCAAAAAGTTGTCCGAGACTTTTATTATAAAAGAGAACTTTTTCATATTCATTGTAGGCAAAAATAGGTGAAGGAATCTCTTCAATGACTCGTTGAATGGTAAAAAGAGCCAGCCCATGAATTTTACGTTTTTCTCTTAACATATGGTATGTTTTAGTGTCTTTTTTTACATTGATTTTGTGCAGTAAATCGCATAACATAAAATGCACCTTTTCTTCCTCTAAAGGTTTAAAAAAGTAGTGGGAAGCTTCTGCGTTAATAAATGCTTTACGTTCGTTTTGTTGAGAAAAATCAACAAGCAATGCAATAAATATATCATGGATTTTTAAACGGAATTGATGGACTAAATAGCGCCAATCATACTGTTGTGTATCAGTATCAATCATCACCAAATCCATTTCATGTTCTTCAAAAAGTAGCAGACTTTCCTCTTGTGAATTTGTACAATAAACGTGAGAAAAGAGCGTTTCTAAAAGGGGAGGCAAGAAAGAAGAATCTTCACCAATAAACAGGACTGAACACGCACTGTCTTTTTGCTGAATTAAGGACGCACTATTGTCATAAATCATAATAAATTTTCCTAACACGATACATTACTTACACAACGATTATACTCTCTTTTCTACTTTTTCTATCGTATAATAGATAGACTTTTTTAAAGGAGTGAACAATGGATAAAGAACTACAAAGTCTTCAAAAATTTTACACGGTGGTGATTGAGTTTTTAACAACCTATAGTTTTCAACTTTTGGGTGCTTTTTTAATTGTACTAATCGGTTGGTTTGCTTCCAAATACATTTATGCCCTTTTATTACGCCTTTTTGAACGTCATCATTTTGATATGACGCTTGCTAAATTTGTTGCAAATATTGCAAAAATAGTGGTTTTTGCAGCGATGATTGTCATCGCTCTTGGAAAAATTGGCATTTCAATTGCTCCTTTTGTAGCTGCCATTGGTGCGGTTTCTCTTACCGCTGGCTTAGCGCTTCAAGGTAGCGTTTCTAACTATGCAGCGGGTGTTTTACTCATTATCTCACGTCCGTTTAAAGTAGGCGATACTCTTTTGGTTGCGGGCGTGTATGGTGTGGTAGAAGAGATAAGGCTCTCCTATACCACACTTTGTAATGAAGATGAAGAGCTCATTACGATCCCTAATAAACAAATGATTGGTGATATCTTAGTGAACTCGTTTGAATACAGAGTAGTTGAATCAAGCATTGGCGTCTCTTATGCGCAAGATCCCTCCGTTGCAATTGAGGTGATTTATGATGTATTGGTACAGAATACCAAGGTAAGTAAAGCGCATACGCCTGTGGTGGGTATTGCAAAATTTGGCGATAGTGCTATAGAGTTAGGGCTTCGTTATTGGGTTCCTACCAAACATTTTTTTAAAACACAGTATGAGATTAATTTAGCAATTTATTCTGCTTTACATGTAAAGAATATTAGTATTCCATTTCCACAGCGTGAAGTGCGTATTGTAGAGCATTAAAGCAAAGAATATTTATATTAAATTTTTGTTAATACAACTTCATTACAATGTGCATGACTTTACAGAAAAAGGATAGTGTGTGATTCCAAAAAAATATGAGTTTCTGGCATTTGCGTTTTTAATGTCACTTTTTATGACAACCCTAATGTCGTGTGTGATTACTTTTATTAACGTAGGCTGGGTTGAACATTTTTTTACCCTTTGGTTTAGGGCTTTTTGGCGAACTTATTTTATAGCGTTTCCTACTATTTTAGTGGTTGTTCCTTTTGTGCGTAAATTAGTACACAAATTAGTTAAACCCCATTAATGTCCAAAAAATTCAATCAACCCCATGACAATTTCAAACGCAATTAAAAGAATAATAATCCACTCTAGCACTTCGCTGTGTTTATGGTTGAACAGATCAAGTGCTAGGGTTATATTTTCTTTAAGATGAGTAAGTTTATGCTCAACAATCTCAAAACGATCTTTAAGCTCTAGGGTTGAGGAGAGCATATTATAGAGTTTTTCTGCTTCTTCGTTATCCCATAAAATATTGGGTTTATCAAGTAAAAAAAGATCATTGACCATGCCATGTTGAATAAAAATAAGATTGCGTGCAAACTCTACCAAACGAGAGCGTTTAAAAAAAGTATAGCTTTTGGTGACATCAAGCAGTGCTTGACTTTTTCCAAAGTAAACATCCAAATCTTGTTCATACTTTTCAAGCCCCACACTTTGAGAAACCACTAAAGCACTAATAATAAAATAGATGGGCAAAGGCTCTTTCAATATAATGTGCTCATTCGTGACTTTACATGTAACTTCTAAAGAAGGCTTGATGAGAATAGGATAGTCTTGAAACAAACAGTCTTGCTCAAAGGAAGCAGCATGGTCCACTCCCAATTTTATGAGCGCTTTTTCAATAGATGCTTTATCCCAATTGATGAAACTGAGCACATTAAAATGCGTGTAAATGAGGTAGCGCTCACCCTCTTGCGTATAGAAAGTCTTTTCAATGCCTTTTTTTAAAACACACTCTAAGCGTATTTCAATCTCATGTTTTGCTAAAGGCTTTGGCAGAGAGATTGAAATGAGTGAAAATGATGTGTCCATATTTTTTCCTTACATGTAAAAAAATTAACGATGAAAAAGTGCTTTGATATCTTCAAACATCATAAAAATAGCTGGAACTAAAATTAAAGAAATAATGGTTGAAAAAAGAATACCATAGCCCAATGAAATTGCCATAGGAATCATAAATTTTGCTTGAATAGAACTCTCATAAATCATAGGAGCGAGTCCGCCAAACGTGGTTGCTGTCGTAAGAAATATGGGTCTAAAACGCCTATTTGCTGCAAGAATGATAGCTTCAAAAGGTTTATGTCCCTCTTTGCGCATACTGTTCGCATAATCAATGAGTACAAGGGTATCATTGACCACGACACCACAAAGTGCCACAACGCCTAAAATACTTACCATACTCAGGCTATATCCTAAAAGCATATGCCCTAAAAAAGCACCAACAATGCCAAAAGGAATCGCAATCATAATAATCAAAGGTTGGGTATAACTTGCAAAAGGAATGGCAAGCATAATGTAGAGAACAGCTAGGACTAAGAGAAAACTTGAAATTAAGCTTTGTCCACTCTCTTTCGTCTCTGCTTGACGCCCTTGATAGGAGATCTTGAGTTCAGGATATTTTTGTTGCAATTGTGGAATAAACTCCTTATCCAAAGAAGCTGTGAGTTGTGGCGTGTTACGTTCAGGTTCTACGTTAGCGGTTACATTAATAATACGTTTCCCCTCACGTCTTGAAATTTGCGTGTAAGCATTGCCTTCAATACGTTTGGCAACATCGCCTAGTCTTACAAATCCACCGCTAGGTGTTTTGATCTTAATATCATCAATAATTGCCTCACTGTTACGTTCATTTTCTATTTGACGTATCATGATTTTGACTTCATTGCGTCCTTGTTGTTCACGAATGGCTTCTTTTCCATAGGTGGTATAGCGTACTTGACGAGCGATTTCATAGGCTGTGAGACCAAGCTTTTGTCCTAGGGGCAAGAGTTCAAAATCAATTTGGCGTTTTCCAGTAGAGATACCATCATCAACATCTTGTGCGATAGAAAAGCTTTTAAGGACATTGGCGAGTTCTTGAGCGGCTGCTTCTAGTTGTGTGGTATCTCGGTGGCTTAGCTCAATAGTCAAGGCTGCTTTTCCTCCCCCTGGCCCTCCAATGTCTTTTTTGAAAACCAAGGACTCTGCACCCGCAATTTTTCCTAAATTTTCTCGCCATTTATCATTAAATGTACTGGTGGATGTTTGGCGAATTTCTCCATCAAGGAGATAAAATGTCACTTGAATTTCGTTTTCATTAATCTTGCTTTTATAGCCTTGATTTAGACCTTTTTCTCCAAAATCTTCCATGGTTTTAAGTCCTGATGCAATAATTTTTTGATTTGCTTTTTCCATGACATTTTGAGGTGTACCAATGGGAAGTGTTGCATAGACCACAGCACGGTTTGATTCAATACGTGGCATCATCTCAAAACCTAGTCTACCGCTTTTGGCATAGGCTAACACGACAATCAAAATGAAAAAACCAGCAAGAATAGTTGGATAGCGATTGCGTAGACAAAAGAGTAAAAAAGGTTGATACACAGTGTCGACAAAACGATTGAACGCTTGCGCTACTTTTTGTTGTTGCCTCTCAATGGCATGAAAAAACGTATGCTCCTTAACGCTCTCTTTAAACGCAAGGTGCGCAGGTAAAATTAAAATAGCTTCAATCCATGAAATTATAAAAACGGTAGAAACGACAATGGCGACAGGGTAGAACATCTTTCCAAAAACTCCAGGAATAAACATGAGCGGTATAAACGCAACAATATTGGTTAAAATACTAAACGTAACAGGAATGGCAACGTCTTTTGTCCCTTGAATGGCAGCTTCTATATAGTTCATGCCACGTTGTTTATACTCGTAAATGTTTTCCCCTACAATAATCGCATCATCCACTACAATTCCCAGAGCTATAATGAAAGCAAACATAGAAATCATATTAATAGAGACACCAAAATATTCCAATAAAAGTAACGACCCTAAAAAGGAGGTGGGGATACCAAGCGAGACCCAAAAAGCGAGTTTAAATTCTAAAAAAGCACCTAAAATAAGAAGCACTAAAAGTAGCCCAATGACACCGTTTTTGATTAACAATTCAAGCCTTGCATCATAAACCTCAGAACTATCATCATTAATTTGAAGTTGATAAGAGGCAGGGAGCTCTTTCGATATCTCTTCCATAGTCGCTTTGGTGGCACGGGAGACACTTTTGGGTGTTTCATCTCCCAATCGATAGACTTCAATTTCAATGGCAGGTTTATTGTTGTAGGTAAAAAAGATAGAGTCATCCACAAAGGTATCTTTAATCGTTGCAATTTCACCTAAACGGACACTTGTGCCCAATGACGTGGTTAAAATAGGAAGTGCCTCAAAATCTACCGCTTTAATTTTACGTGTTTTAACACGAAGGAGTATGTCTCCTGCATTACTTTTAATGTTCCCTCCTGAAAGTTCTACGGATTCTTTTGCAATGATGTCAGAAACGTTTTGCATAGAAAGTCCATAGCGTTCAAGGGCGAGTTTACTCAGGGCAATTTCAACTTCGTAGGTGCGAGCACCCACAAGTTCAACTTGTGAAATACCAGGATTTTGGAGCAATCGCTCTCGCACGATCTCTGCTAGTTCTCTAAGAACCAGTGGATCTCCTTCTCCCATGATAGCCAAAGAGACAACACGGCGTTTACGTGAACTCATAGAAATAACAGGTTTTTCAGCATCTTCTGGAAAGGTGGTAATGCTATCTACGGCTTGTTGAATATCTTGATAGGCTCTGTTTTTATTTCCTTTCTCGTGCAACTCTGCAATGACTGAAGCCACGCCTTCTTTTGCCGTAGCAGTAACCTCTTTAACCCCTTCAATGCTTCGAATTTCCTCTTCAATCGAAAGAATAATGCCTTGCTCTACTTCTTCAGGACTCGCACCGGGATAAGAAACGCTAATGGTAACCATGTCCAGATCAAACTCAGGAAAAACCTCTTTTTTAATAAACAGTGACATATATACGCCACCAATTAAAAAGATAAGCATTAAAATATTGGCAGTGACCTTATTTTTGACAAGCCATGCAATAATCGAATTGGGTTCTTTATGCATTATTTCCCTTTTTTCTTAGACGTTGAGAGTTCAATGAGTTTCATCCCCGCAACGGGTGCGCTAAGGTAGGTGGAAATGATTTTGTCATCAGCACTAATACCCTTTTGAATAAGTACCTCATGGGCATTTTTAAACAGTACTTCCACAGGTTTGATCTCTAGGGTATTATCTTCTTTCATAACCCATACGGTGTTATTAGCTCGTAGTAAGGAAGAGGGAAGTGTGAGAATATTTTCATAGGTATTGGCATGAATGTGCGCTTCAAGGGTATCGCCTAAGAGTAGCGCATAATTTCTCTTTTCTGTGCTTTTTAACCCTAGTGGGTCTTCAATACTGATAAGTAGTTTGGCTTGTTTGGTTGTGCCATCAAGTTCAGGTAAAAGTTTGATGATATGTGCTTTTACATGTAAAGATTTTCCTTCTGCAAAGAGGGTAACTTTTGTCTTTGAAAGGGCTTGAGCATTGTCGATGTCAAAAAACTTTAAATAGGCTAAGGGAAGGGTTGCACTCATCCAAAAGGTATCCGTAGAAACCAACTCAACAATACTGCTTTGAGCACTTACATAGGCTCCAAGTTCAGCAGATTTACTCACAATAACACCATCATAGGGTGCTTTAATGCTAGTCTCTTTAAGATTGTTCTGTGCGCTAAGGTAAGAGGCTTCTAATTGGGCAATGGAGGCTCTTACTTGCGCTAGTTGTGGTTCTCTTAGTATTAAAGAGCGACTCAAAGCCGTTGGCTTTTCTCCTGAGAGTTCTAACTCTTTTTTTGCGCTCTCTTGCTGTCCCATTTCTATGGTTTCACTTGCTTTGGCAGAGAGGAGTTTTGCTTTGATTTCATCGACACTCGCTTGATAATCTATCGGGTCAATTTGTGCTAGTAGTTCGCCTTTCTTAACCCTGCTTCCTAAGATAAAATTAGGGTGTGTTTGAATAATCTTTCCCGAAACTTTACTGCTGAGTGTTGTTTTTTGAGCTGCTTCTATGGTTCCTATGAGCGGTAAAATCACCTCTCTGGATGTGGGGCTTACACGCATAGTTTCTACAATGGTTCCTGTTTGTGGGCGATTTTGT
Organism: Campylobacterales bacterium; assembly: GCA_016930915.1. Lineage (GTDB taxonomy): Bacteria > Campylobacterota > Campylobacteria > Campylobacterales > Sulfurospirillaceae > Sulfurospirillum. The sequence continues at coordinate 46,265 of JAFGFU010000015.1, read as the reverse complement.
TTTTGTGCTTGCGGGGCAGAACTCAGAAGGTACTTGCTTGCACCTACGCCTATAATAATAATGACCAGTGAAGCGGTCAGATTAACAATGGTCTTTTTAGCGATCATAATTTCTCCATTCGTTGTTTACATCATATGTCATCATTCCCCCAGCCAAAGAACGGTGCAGAGCAATGCGGTATTTTAGTAATTCTAGGTGTTGTGAAAGGCGTGTTTGTTCTAATTCTTGCAAACTCTCTTGGGCATTAAGGACACTAAGATACCCTACCATGCCATAGCGGTATTTGGCTTGTTGTCTCTCTAAAATAACTTTAGCTAGCGCTAAACGTTCATCTAAATGATGAAGGTAAATGGTTTTGGTTTTCTCGTTTTCCAATGCATCTTGTACTTCTTTAAAGGCTTCAAGAAGCGTTTGTTTGTAAGAGAGAGAAGACTCTTTAGAGATAAAAAGTGCTTTTTTTACCAAATCTTCTTTCGCTCCAGCATCAAAAAGGGTGCCACTGAGTGTTGCTGTTGCCGTTGCAATAATCGTATCTAAAAGGTTTGAAAAATGGGCTGCGGTTGCGACGGTAGTTAAAGAGAGATTGAGTGAGGGGTATTGATTTTTAATGGCTTCTGAGAGAGAATAATTGGATGATTCAAGACTAAAAAAGGCTTGCTTTACATCAGGTCGTGCTAAGAGTTTAGTTGCAGGAATGCCAACTTCTGGTTGCGGTGGAAGCGCAATAAGCTTTGCCTCTTTTGCTAAATCCAGCGCTTCAAGCGCCGAGCGACCAAGCAAGAGGTTAATGGCACGCTTTTGTGTTTCAATATCCCCTTGAAGTGTAATTTTTTGTGCTTCTAAATTTTTAATGTATTGTTCTTGTTGCCAGACATCGGTGATGGAATTGGTACCATTTTGGAAACTGAGCTGAGTGAGGGTTAAAATAGTCGTAGCGACTTTGAACTGTTCTTCAAGAAGGGCTAAGCTCTCTTGCTTGTATCCTAAGGTATACCATGCGTTAGCAAGTTCTGCTACAAGGCTAATTCCTTTTACATGTAAGGATTCTTGTGTTGAGAGAAAAGTGGCATTTTGGGCTTGGATGGCATCGCTTCTTTTCCCAAATAAATCTACTTCATACGAAGCGCTTAGTGTAGCAGCATAACTCTCTTTTTTAGATTCGCTCCCTTTGAGTTCGTCTTGATGGCCTCTTGCGCCTGAGAGTGAGGCGTTAGGAAGGTTGCTTGCTTTTTTATTTTCAAGGGTTGCATAGGCTTGAAGTACACGTTGTTGCGCCATTTGAAGGCTTAAATTTTCTGTGATAACCGTGTTTACAAGAGCGTTTAAATGGGTATCGTTTAGCTCTTGCCACCACGGATCTATATGTACCTCAGAGGGTTTTGGTGTGGGCAGAGGTGGTGGGCTGGGTGCAATACAGCCTTGTATCAGTAGGGTAAAGCTACAACAGGCTAATAGTTTAGCGGGTAGATTCATACAATCTCCAAAACATAAAATGATGTTTATTATACACCGCCCTTTATTAACAAAGTGTAACGCTATTTTGGTTATAATTTTTTAAAAACGAGGATGAAGAATGAAATTACTTTTGATTGGTGCGGGTAACATGGGTGGCGCAATGCTTCAGGGTTTACATGTAAACGATATAACAGTAGTTGAACCTCATGCTTCGAGGGCTCAAGAGCTTCAAACACTTTATCCTAGCATTAAAGTGGTACATGAAATTCCCTCTTTAGATGGATACATTGTTATCTTAGCGATTAAACCACAATCGTTTGCAACACTTCAGACTAAAGGTATTGCTGAGGGTGTTATTTCTATTATGGCGGGTGTTAGTTTGGAAAGACTTCGTGCGGGTATTATGGCAAAGCATTATATTCGCTCTATGCCCAATATGGCAGCGCTTGTACGTAAATCAGCCACCTCTTTATGTGGTGATGTTGCATTAAAAGAGGAGGCTACAGAAGTGTTAGGCTCCATTGGATATTGTTTTTGGTTGGAGAGTGAAAAAGAGTTAGATATAGCCACAGGGTTAGCAGGTTCTGCTCCTGCGTGGATTGCCTTAGTTGCAGAAGCTTTGAGTGATGGTGCGGTGAATTTAGGCATGAAACGAGATATAAGCTATGCGTATGTGGCAGCACTCTTTGAGGGTGTAGGCGAGGTACTTAAAAGTGAACATCCAGCACTCTTAAAAGATAAAGTCATGTCTCCAGCTGGAACCACTGCAGCAGGGTACGCAAAATTAGAAGAGGGAAAAGTGAGAGATAGTTTTATCAAAGCGATGGAAGCCTCATATGAGCGAGCTAAAGGGTTTTCAAAGTAGAAAGAAAGGTGCTTGCTAGATGCAAGCACCTTTCTTTACATGTAAAGATATTATGCTTTTTGTGTTTTCTTCTTTTTTGGTGTTTTTTTGCTCTTCTTTTGTTTAGGAGTTGCAATTTTTTTGACAGGTTTTTCGGTAGATTGTTGAACAGCTGTTTTTGTGATTTGAGGCAAAACATCTTCAAAAATGGTTCGAATATCTTTCCAGCGTTGCTCTGAGTTTAGCATAACGACTAAAATATCTTTATTGCCATTTTTAGCGCGCGCAATAAGACAGGGACCTGCTTTTCTGGTGTAACCTGTTTTAATACCTACGGCGTATTTATAGTTGTTTAAGAGTTTATTGTGGGTGTATGCAGCATAAGCACGTTTTGTATTAATCGATTTAAAATCATGGCGTTTGAGCTTTGCCATTTCATTAAATTGACTATTTCTAATGGCATATTCACTCATTTTTAAAAGGTCTAATGCTGTGGAGTAGTGATCGCCAATGTCAAAACCACAGGGGTTTGTAAAATGGGTATTTTTCATACCCATGGCTTTAGCTTTTTTGTTCATTTGTGCAACAAAGTTTTCAACGTTACCATCACCCAGATAGACACCAATACTCATGGCCGCATCATTGGCAGACATAACCATAGCCGCTTTAACTAAATCTCTTAAATAAAATTTTTCTCCAATTCTAAGACCTGCTTTGGTGGGTTCTACTTGAATCATATCACGGGTGATTGTTACAACATCATTCATCCTGCCACTTTCGATGGCTAAAATAGAAGTCATGATTTTTGTAAGACTGGCAGGTTGATTGATTTTTTGTGCATCTTTTGAAAAGATAAGCTCTTTGGTACTTAAATCTTTGGCAATAATGGCATCGGTGTTTTTACGAAGTCTATCCGCCGTTTCTTTATCGAGATAATTTGCACTTAAACTGGTGGTTATGAGAGAAATACCACATAAAAGGGTTAGGAGTTTTTTAGTCATGCTACTCTTTTTAAAATGATTTTTGCTTATTTTAATGAAATTCTCTTAAATTTCTCCTTTTAGAATGGCTAAAATAGCCACTTTGCTTTTATTGATGAAAAATGAAGCATAAAGCGATATAACACTTAAGGTTATAACGTTATAATACTTTAGAACGATGAGCTTTTTTGAAGGCTTTAGCGTTATATACTTTAATTCTATAAGGAGTGTGTATGTTAAAAGTTTTTATGGCGAGTATGGTGCTGGCTCTTTCATTGAGTGCGGGGGAAATTAGTGTTGCTGTTGCAGCCAATTTAAGTGATGCGATAGAGCATATTAAAAGTGAGTTTGTAAAAGAAAATCCTACGATAAAAATCAATACGATTTTAGGTGCGAGTGGCAAACTGACAACACAGATAAAAAATGGCGCCCCATTTGATCTTTTTATGAGTGCGGATATGAAATTTCCTGAAAATTTGTATGCTGAAAAAATTGCCATAACAAAGCCTATTGTCTATGCCAGTGGCGCCTTAGCCATGGTGAGTGTGAAGGGTTTTGATTTAAGTAAAGGCATGGCTGTTTTAGATGATGCAAAAGTAGAAAAAATTGCTATTGCCAATCCTAAAATTGCTCCTTATGGTGTAGCAAGTCTTGAGGCATTTAAAAATGCGAATCGTCTTGAGAAAGTAGAGCCAAAATTGGTTCAAGGCGATAGTATCTCTCAGGCATTACAGTTTGCAATCAGTGCAGCAGATGTTGGATTTGTCAATGCTTCAGCTTTTTACAGTGATAAAATGAAAGCGTATCAAAAAGGGGTACATTGGGTAGATGTAGATGCCAAACTATATACTCCTATTGCCCAAGGTGTTGTTCTCTTAAAAAGAGCAGAAAATAGTGCTGATGCTAAAGCATTTTATGATTTTATTCTCAGTGCAAAGGCTAAAGAAATTTTCAAAAATTATGGATACTTAGTCAATGAATAGACTCAAAGCGGTGGTAAGCAGTATTGAAGGTGAAGAGAGTTTGCATATTATTGGATTTGAGTATGAGGGGCTTTGTTTAAAAATGATGGGGCTTGATTTGCCTAAAGGCTTAGCCCTTCATTCGCATGTTATTTTAAGTGTTAAGCCTTCTCATGTTGCCATCGCAAAAAATATTAGCGGAGCACTTAGTTATTCAAATCAAATTCCTGCACGTATTGCAAGTACTGAAAATGGGACATTATTGAGTAGTATTGTTTTACATATAAAAAGCACTGAAATGCAAAGTTTTATTACGCTTTCTTCAGCACAGCGTATGGATTTGAAGGTAGGGGATGAAGTTCTTTTACTGATCAAAGCGAGTGAACTTTTTGTTTTGGAGGTTTTAGATGTTTGAAAAGGTTATGGCTTTGGAGTTTGCGCCTTTTTTAATTTCCTTTAAATTAGCCTCTATAACAACGCTGATTCTTTTTTGTATTTCCCTCTTTTTAGCATGGAGTTTGGCACAAAGCAGGTCACGATTTAAACCTATCTTTGAAGCGATTACGGCATTGCCTATTGTGTTGCCTCCTTCTGTTTTAGGTTTTTATATTCTCTATGCACTCTCATTTCATTCGCCTATTGGACGTTTTTTTCAAGATGTTTTAGGCATTAAATTGGTTTTTAACTTTACGGGGCTTGTGGTAGCGAGTTGTTTTTACTCACTTCCTTTTATGGTGCAGCCTTTGCAAAGTGGCTTTGAAGCCTTACCTAAAAATATGTTAGAAGCTTCGTATATTGCGGGGAAAAGTAAGATTGAAACCCTTTTCTTTGTGGCATTACCAAATATTAAACCAGCGCTTATGAGTGCTATTATTATTACGTTTGCACATACGGTGGGTGAGTTTGGTGTAGTTTTAATGGTCGGTGGAAGTATTCCAGGAGAGACAAAAGTTGCTTCGGTTGCTATTTATGAGATGGTAGAGATTATGGATTATACGAGTGCGCACATTTATAGCGGTATTATGGTGTTTATAAGTTTTGTTGTCCTTTTGTGTGTGTACATTTTTAACCGTCAAGAAAGCCACCGTTTAGGAGGTGTCGTATGATTGAGATTGAGGTTAAAAAAGAACTTTTAGGTTCATTGGGGAAAATGGATTTGGATGTAAATCTCACCATTGAGGCTCAAAGTTTTGTAGCTCTTTCCGGTCAAAGTGGTAGTGGAAAAACCACATTGCTTCGTATTTTAGCAGGATTGGAAGAGGCAAAAGGGCGTATTGTGGTGGATAATGAGGTGTGGTTAGATGGCTTTAAAGCATTACCTCCACAAAAGAGGGGTATTGGGTTTGTGTTTCAAGATTATGCGCTTTTCCCCAATATGAGTATTTTGGATAATTTGTTGTTTGTGCGTCAAGATAAAGCACTTGCCAAAGAGCTTCTATCTATGAGTGAACTTTTAGAATTAGCACATCGAAAACCAGCAACGCTCTCAGGAGGGCAGAAACAACGTGTTAGTTTATGCCGAGCCATGATGAACAGACCAAAACTTCTTTTAATGGATGAACCTCTCTCTGCATTAGATCCTTTTATGCGCAATAAACTGCAACAAGAAATCCTCTCTTTGCATAAGACGTTTGGTACTACAACGATTATGGTGAGCCATGACCCTAGTGAAATGTATCGTTTAAGCTCTCGTGTTGTGGTGCTCTCTCAAGGAAAAATCGTGCAAGATGGTGATGCGAAGAGTGTGCTACTTCGTACGCAAGGAAGTCAAAAATTCTCTTTTGAAGGGGAGCTTTTGGATGTTATAAAGGTCGATGTGATTTATATTGCCATCGTGGCGATTGGGCAACAGATAGTGGAAGTTGTTTTAGATGCGAGTGAAGCTTTAGATTTACACGTGGGCGATAGGGTTAATATTGGAACTAAAGCGTTTGCTCCAATACTTCAAAAATGGGAGAAAAAATGAAAAAGGTGGTTTTACTATTTTGTCTATTTTTTGTGTCGATAGTGTGCGCAGAGAGCTTAACAATTGCCGCTGGGGCTGGATATAAAAAACCTGTACAAGAGATTGTTTCTGTGTATGAAGCTAAACAAAATAAGAAGGTGGAAGCCATTTATGGCAATATGGCACAAATTTTTGCGCAAGCAAAGCAGACTGAAATTTCCATTTTAATTGCAGATAAAAAGTTTTTAGAGAAACAAAAAGAGCTTGAAGTGGTTGATTATTTGAGTCTTGGTGAGGGGAAGGCGGTTCTTGCGTACGCCAAAGGTGTGACACTTGAAAAATGGGAAGATATTGCAAAAGATTCCATCAAACGCGTGGCAATGCCTGATGCCAAAAAGGCTATTTATGGTCAAGCAGGAGCAGAATTTTTAGAGAATGCTCAAATCATGCAACGTGTTAAAGATAAACTACTGGTGGTTGCTACGCTTCCACAAGTCGCATCGTATGTGAGTACGCATGAGGTCGATGTAGGAATTATTAATTTGAGTGCAGCTTTAGATAATTACACGAAAATTGGGGGTTATATTAAAATTCCTGAGGGCTATTATACGAAAATCGATATTGTAGCGGCTCGTTTAGGGAGTTGTCAAAGAAATGTTTCCTGTCAAACATTTCTTGAATTTTTGAAAACGCCTGAAGCTAAAAAGATTTTTGAGAAGTATGGTCTTTGAAATGACGCAGGTTTGGCACCCGTTGGTGCTAAGCCTGAAAACGCTTGGATGTGTAGCTATACTTTTGGTATGTCTAGGCATTCCCTTGGCTTTTGTACTCTCAAAAGAGGATATGAAATATAAGTGGTTTTTTGAAGCATTGGTTATGTTTCCGCTTATTTTTCCTCCTATTGCGATTGGGTTTTTATTGTTGCTTCTTTTAGGAAAATACGGTTGGATTGGAAGTTGCTTTAATGCTTTAGGTATAGGGTTTATTTTTGAGTTTAAAGGTTTAGTTTTAGCAGGGTTTATTGCAGCCCTTCCTTTGATGGTTAAACCGCTTCAATCTGCCATTGAACTCTTTCCAAAATCCATTAAAGAAGCTTCTTATACCGGTGGAAAGAGTAGATTTTATACGTTTGTTTTTATTATTCTTCCATGTATTAAAAAAAGTGTGATCGCTGCACTTTTAATTGCCTTAGCTAGGGCATTGGGTGAAGTGGGAATTACGTTGATGTTGGGTGGAAATATTGTGGGTAAAACGGACACTATTTCTTTAGCCATTTACAATGCTGTTTTTGATGGTGAATACGATTTGGCATTGTTTTTATGTTCTATTTTGATGGTGATTTCTTGAAGTGTCTTTATTGCTTTACATTTTTTCCAAAAAGAAGAACATCCTTTTTAGCTTCATGTGTTACAATTTCTCCAAAAAATAGGGTTAAAGTCTTATGCAAACAGTAGAGCAGATCTTCTCAAGCTCATTGGAGGAAAAAAAGTCCACTTTTCTAAGTTTTTTATGTCCCATTGAAGTGATGGAATCTTTACATGTAAAGCTTAAAAATGAACATCCAAAGGCAGCTCATATTGTTTGGGCAAAGCGTTATTTTAATGAATTTCGCCAGATTGTTGAAAATAACTCCGATGATGGCGAACCCAAAGGTACCTCAGGCCCTCCTGTGCTGAATGTGATGCGTGGGGTTGAATTGGTTGAAGTTGGGCTTTTAATTGTACGTTATTTTGGGGGCATTAAATTAGGTACAGGAGGCTTGGTGAGAGCCTATGGCAGTAGTGCGAAAGAGGTGATTGCGGCTGCTTCTTTAGTGCCTTTTGTTTTCAAAGAAATCTTTACATGTAAAACAGCGTATCCATTGGTTCCTCGTTTTGAGCATTATGTTTTGCATCATGGCTTACACGTAAAACAGCGTTTGTTTGAAAGTGATGGTGTTATTTGGGAGTTTGAGGTGAGCGAAGCCCAAAAAGAGGCTTTTTTAAGCTTCGCTCACCCTTTTGAGAGGGAAGGGTTTTGTTGTTTATAACTCTATGGCTTCAATTTCAATACTAAGATTAACTGTTTCATCTACAGTGAGTCCGCCACCCTCTAAGAGTTTATTCCAGGTAAGTCCAAAATCTTTACGATTAAGTTTACCTTCTAGGCTAAATCCGATGCGTTGATGCCCTTGAAAATCTTTTACAAGACCATGAAGCGTTGATTCTAAGACAATGTCTTTGGTAATGCCATGCATGGTAAGTTTTCCATAAACTTTATTTTCTTTCATAGATGTCATGACAAACTCAATGGTTTTAAACTTTTCAACATCAAAAAAATCAGCACTTCTTAGGTGCTCATCTCGTTTAGCAATACCTGTATCAATCGAAGCTGCTTCAATTTTGGCATTCAGCGTTGTGAAACGTTTTTTTTCTGTATCAAAGTCGATTTCACTGCTGTAGGTTTTAAAATGACCTTTGACATTAGAAATCATCATATGTTTAATAAAAAAGCCTACGTGAGAATGTGTTGAGTCAATCACAAATTCCTTAGCGTGTACAACAGAGAGTGTCAGCAAAAGTGCTATAAAGAGTTTAACAAAATGTTTCATGAAGCTGTCCTTTTTAAACTGGAATTGAGTTCTCCTTCTCATCTTGTGGATGATAAAAGAACTCTTATTGTTCGCAGTATAGAATGATAGCGCTTATGATTTTTGCGTGATAAAAAAGTAATCTTTTAATTTAAGAGAGTGCTCTGTAGAATACCAATGAGTTGAAAAACACCTGCACTGCACACACCTGCTAAGAGCCCTGCAATCATATCATCCCCTATAACCCCAATGCCACCTTTCACATTGCGATCAACTCTTCCAATAATAGAGGGTTTCCAAATATCAAAAAGACGAAAAAATAGCAAAGATAAAATAATTTGAATAAAAGTGCTGGAGCTTAAAATAAGCGCAATCCATACCCCTATGACTTCATCAATAACGATGCGTTTGTCATCATGAATACCACTTTTTTCTTCATAGGCATTAATTTCTCGTATACCGATCATGGTAAAGAAAATAGTAAGTAACACAAGCGTTTCCATAGAGATGTAGCGAATGATTAAAACGCCAGCAAGCAGAGCAAGCAATGAGCCTGCCGTTCCTGGCGCTTTAGGGCAAAGTCCTGAGTATAAGAAGGTTAAAAAAGCATTGGGTCGCATAAAAATCCTATGTGAGTGATGTGGTTTGGTGTAAGCGCATAAGTTCAAGATAAAAATCTTTCTCATCATGGCTTTCAAGGAGTCCATTGTTAGGGAAAATGGCATCGTAAATTTTACTGATATTATCAAATCGGTGTTTGAAAAGTTCGCTTAAAAGAATCGCAGAGATATCTTTTCGCATAAAAATGGCAGGAGGGAGCATGCCGAGTTTTAAAATTTCCAGAAGCGATTTTGAATGATATTTTATATGATGATGTGCTCCATGTGGACATGTGTTAGTACTCACAAGTGTTTTACACTCGTCACAATAGACAAATTCAGCAATAATTTCAATATCAATATCTAAATCTTCGTACTGACTCAGGAGTGATTTCATCTCATTTTTGTCGTAATACGCTCCAATTCCGCTGTGGTGTTGTCCTAAAATAAGCTTATTACACCCATAATTTAAAGCACAAATACTGTCTAAAATTGCGTTTTTATAGCTTGAAAATAAGTAAGTGCTTTCAAAAGGCACAATGACCACTCTATTTTTTGGCAAGTAATTATCTACAAAATATTGTAAAGTTCTCATACGTAAGTCATAGGAGAGAATATCTTGTTTATAAGGTTTGAGAAGAAAAATGACTAAAAGGTCATATTTTTCCAGTGTCATACGAATGACTCTCTCGTGTGCGCGGTGAAAAGGGTTGGCATTAATCATAATAGCTGCGACATTTTTGGCATCTAACTCTTTTTTTGCCTCATTAATTTTGTTTTTAATTTGTTTGATATCTTCAAAATAAATTTCATACTCTCCACATACCGCATAATCGCCTAGTCGCTTAAGAAAGAGTTGGGTTTCGGGGTTGGAAAGGTCATAGGTTCCAAATAGTTGTTCGATACGTCGTTTTTTATCGACTTCAAAGACTTCATCCACAATTAAAAAGCCTCGTATTTTTCCATCTACGATTAAATCTAATGTCTCACCTTTTTGAGCATTCATAAGGGTGGCTTTGTTTTTTTCTCCTGCTGGTGCAATAATAAAAGGAAACGGAAAAGGTTTGCCTTTATAATAGCCACTCTCTTCTACCTCTTTTGCCTCTTTTTGATTCATAAGTTTATCAACAGGATGTAAAATGCCTTCTTTGGCAAGGGCAAGGGTGGCTAAAAATTCATTATCAAGATAGAGTTGATTGTTATTTTTTCTTATTGATTCCATATTTTTTCCTTTTTTCCCATAAACTTTTGCGTGAAATTCCTAATTTTTTTGAAAGTTCTGTATCGGGAAATTTATTTTGAAAATTGTAAATAACGTATTTGACATACTCATCGATGCTTAATACATCGCCTTGATCTAAGACTTTGCTTTCGGTATTAATTTCAAGGGTTGAAAAGACACTCTCCTCGTTGGGATCGGTGCTGCAAATAATGGCACGCTTGCCTTCTAAAACACTGTATGTTTTAATTTTTTCACTTCGTTTAAGGCTTTGTAAATCAATTACATATAAAAGATCATCATTGCTTGTTCGTGTTATTTTTTCAAGCGCATTACCTTGTATGAGTGAAATAAAGGTAAAGGTTTCATTAAGGGATTGTGCATAGTTAAACACGAGTGCATCCGCATGTTTTTGAAAATTGGTTTTAATCAAAAGGGGAAATTTGGTCTTTTTGTCAATGGGCTCTAAGTGAGAACTTGCAAAGAGGTTTGTGACATACTCTTTATACGTTTCATTCTCTTTTTTAAGATTTTTAAAATCATTTAAGTGTTGGAGCTTTCGAATAAGTTCTTCAATCATAAATGGTTTTTGAATATAATCACACGCACCTGCTTTAATGGGGTTAGTAACCGTGTCATTGCTGATATAAGAGATCATCAAAATAATAATGGAGTTACGGTGTTTCTCAATAACAGGATAAAAATTTTGACCTGAGATATTGGTTGAAAGCAACACAGCATCGTATTTTTCATCTTTAAGGGCATCTTTAATATTCGTATTAATTTCACATAAGTGACCAATTTCCATTAATTTGGAGGCAATACTTTGGGCAAGATAAATTTCATTTTCGACAATTAAAATCTTCATACATGTGTCCAATCATAATAATGTAATGTAGCAGTCGCACTGGCTGCGACACCTTCTTTTCGACCTATAAAACCTAATTTTTCTGTGGTCGTTGCTTTAATGTTAACATGAACAGGGTTTACTTCCATAATCTCTGCAAGGCAAAAGCGTATAGCATCCTTAAAAGGGCTTAGCCTTGGAAACTCTGCCATAATGGCAATATCACAATGGGTAATTTCAAATCCTACTTTAGTTAAAAAGGAACAAACCTCCTTGAGCAATGTTTTAGAGTCAATATTTTTATAGCGTGGGTCATTATCAGGGAATAATTCACCAATATCTCCCGCTCCTGCCGCTCCTAAAAGAGCGTCAATAAGAGCGTGAATGGCTACGTCTCCATCTGAGTGTGCTTTAAAACCAATGGTTTCATGTACACATACCCCACCTAAAAACATAGGCTTGCCTTCCTCATAAGCATGGACATCAAAGCCGTATCCTACTAAGGCTCTGTTCGAAGGTGTTTGAAGGCAATCAATTGTTTGAATATCTTCTTTACATGTAAGTTTTTTGGCTTTCTCCTGACCCAAAATATAAGCAACCTTACCACCCATAGCTTTGATGGCACTGCTATCATCGGTATAAATAATGCCTGTTTGAAGAGCTTTTTTTAACGATGCTGTTTGCGAGAGTTGAGGTGTTTGTATGAGCTTGACCGCATCACGATTAATGGTATTCTCTTCATAAACAACGGTATCAACAACTGGTAAATAGGGTACAACAATATCCGCATTTTCCATTTCAGCGAAGAGTCGAACCAGCATCTCTTGCTCAATACATGGTCGTGCAATGTCGCTCACCAAAACGTAGGGTGTTTTTACATGTAAAAGGGCATTGTTCAAAGAAGCTTGTCTGCTTTCTCCACCCTCAACGAAAGTAATGGTATTACTAAATTTTTGTGCGTAAAACATCTCATCAGGTGTTGTGGTAACAATCACGTGTGTAAAGGGAAAAAGGCGTTGAAGATTTTGGGTCGCAACGAGCCACAATGGTCTCTCTTCAATGCGTAGCCATTGCTTTTTAACACGTTGGTTAAAGCGTGATGAACTTCCAGCTCCCAACATGACAAGGGTTATTTCGGGCAAACTTTGTCCTTTTTCTGAAGTGTTACGATATTATACATTTTGAAAGCTTTTTTTTATCTTTTTTGTGTTAAATTCCGCCATTACTTAAAGCATGTGAGGTCGAAAATGTTAAATAAAGAATCAGTGCAAGAACAGCTTCGTAGCGTAAAATATCCAGGTTTTGAAAAAGATATTGTTACCTTTGGTTTTGTGAAAGCAATTGAAGTATCAGAGAATAATGTTTATGTTGAGACAGAAATCGTCTCTTCCAGTAAAGAAGTAGCTGAGGAATTAAAAGCTTCTATTGAAAAATCTATCAAAGCTTTGGGTGCGGGACGTGTGGATGTTGTTGTTAAACAACCTAAACCACCTGTTGAAAAAAGCAACTCTCAATCGGGTAAAAATATGGCACCACACATTAAAAACTTTGTGATGGTTAGTTCTGGAAAAGGCGGTGTTGGTAAAACGACTACCACCGTTAACTTGGCGATTGCGCTTGCAAGTCAAGGTAAAAAAGTAGGACTTTTGGATGCTGATATTTATGGTCCAAACGTGCCTCGTATGATGGGTGTGGTTGATAAACATCCTGAGGTTGTTGGTCAAAAAGTAAAGCCTATTGTGGCGTATGGGGTTGAGATGATGAGTATGGGCTCTTTAATGGAGGGTGGTCAGTCACTCATCTGGAGAGGAGCAATGATTATGAAAGCCATTGAGCAACTCTTACGTGATATTTTATGGAGCGATTTGGATGTTCTTTTTATCGATATGCCTCCAGGAACAGGTGATGCACAATTGACACTTGCTCAAAGTGTGCCTGTTACAACGGGTATTTGTGTAACAACGCCTCAGCAAGTTGCGCTTGATGATACGGAGCGAAGCTTAGACATGTTCCAAAAATTACACATTCCTATTGCAGGGATTATGGAAAACATGAGTGGATTTATCTGCCCTGAGACCAATAAAGAGTATGATATATTTGGTAAGGGAACGACTAAACCTTTGGCAGAAAAATTTGGAACAATTGTGATTGGTGAAATTCCTATTGAGCCAGCCGTACGTGAGGGTGGTGATGCAGGAAAACCTGTGACTTTTTTCCATCCAAGCAGTGAGACAGCCAAACGTTACCAAGAATCAGCCAAAAAATTGTGGGAATGCATTGAAAAAGTGAATGAAGAGGGTGGAGTGAGTAATGAAGCCATTCAGCCAACCATGGGTGTTAATGGTAGTGCAAGTGCGTGTTCAACCAAATAAGTCCTACGTGTTAGGAAACAGTTAAAAGTATCGTTTATAAATTGTCACAAAAGGAGATGTTATGGCGTTGCGTATAAGTATTGATGAAGCAGATTTTAAAGCATTAGTAGAGGAAATTGAATCACAAGAAGGGTATAGAAAACCGATTGCTTTTGGTATCGCACGGGTGGATAGAGGACAACTCAATCCTGAGAAGATTCTTCAAGCCAGTTTTCCAGTCATTAACTGGAATGAAAATTTTGGAAGTGTAGCTATTTTTATTGGCGCACTGCAAGCTAGTGGCATTGATGTAGATTTTACCAGCAGTGAATTTGTTTACGATGTGAAGAAAAAATTTGTTAAAAATGCCATGAATGCGTTTACGCCATACCTTAACCTTGCTTTTGGAGATGCGCATAAAAATGTTCAAGTGATTAAAACACTTGATTGGATTGCGCAGACTGAAAAATTGAAAAAAGAGTATCGCATTGTCTTTTTATTTGAAGATGATAAACCCCTAAGTCCTGAAGCAGTTTATTTGAAACTTTATGCCCTTTCCACAGGAAAAGCGCCTCTTCGTTCTGTTAATTTAACAGGTGCGTTTGGTGTGTTGGAAAATGTGGCATGGTCTTTTGGTCAGCCTATTGAGCTTGCATGGCTTAGAGAGCATGAGATTGAGATGAAACTGATGGGTGAATATCCGTTGATTGAGTCCGTTGATAAATTTCCACGCTTTTTATCACACATTATTCCTGCGGACAATACCCGAATTTTAGATACCAGCAAGGTACGTATGGGTGCGCAGTTACATCCAGGTACAACCATTATGCCAGGGGCGAGTTATGTAAACTTTAACGCCGGTACAACGGGGGCGGTCATGGTGGAAGGACGTATTAGCTCTTCTGTTGTGGTAGGTCGTGGAAGTGATGTTGGCGGGGGTGCAAGTATTTTAGGTGTACTGAGTGGTACAAATGGTAATCCTGTAAGTATTGGTGAGAACACACTTTTGGGTGCCAATTCTGTGACGGGTATTCCATTGGGCGATGGTTGTATTGTGGATGCAGGGATTGCAATTTTAGAGGGAACGAAAATTGGCGTGAGTGTAAGTGAATTGGCTAAAATTGCAGAAGCAAATCCAAAAGCAAAACTCAAAAAAGCGGGCAAAGAAGAGATCGTTTTCTTTAAGGGGCTAGATTTGGCAGGATTGCATGGTATTCATTTCCGTCAAAATAGTGTCAATGGGATGATTCAAGCAGCTAGAAGTAAACGAGAAATTAAACTCAATAGCGAATTACATTAATCTGGATAAAAGGGGGCTTACGTAAAGCTCCTCTTAATGGTTTTTAAAGAGTGATTGGTTAAACGCTTCAGCCCATTTATTTGAGATTTTAAGATAGGTGTGATTAGCAATGGGGTCATCTTTTAATATCCAACTACCGCACGTTGAACATTTCGTAGCATATGTTTCAAGCTCTTCTAAACTCATTTTTTCAACCGCATTGAGACGGGCTTTACATTCTGTATGAGAGCATTTTAAGGAAGGATGTTGCATGAAAAAACTCCTCTAGGACTTTTTTTGTCATATTGTAGCATAGTTATATCTATTTAAATGGCTAAATTATGAGCAGATAAGGCAATTTCTTCCACTTTCTTTTGCTTTATATAAAGCGCCATCTGCCTCTTTAATAATTTCTTGAGGTGTTTTACCTTTTTGAGAGTGTGCAACGCCGATACTCACAGAAAGGCGCTCTTTTTTAAGGGTTGGTTTATTTGTACTTTTTTTTGGTGTTTTGGTGGGACGGTTTTTATCCCGAACAACAAAGCCACGTCTAAAAATAGCTTCTCTAACCTCTTCTAGTGCCATAATGCATTCTTCTTTTTTCTTTCCATTAAACAAAATAGTGAATTCTTCACCGCCATAACGAAAGGCTTTACCTCCATTTTTAACCTGTGTTAACTCTTTGGCAACCAGTTTTAAAACATCATCCCCAATATCATGTCCAAAGGTATCATTAAATTTTTTGAAAAAATCAATATCAACCATGGCGATAAGATACGAAGAGCCTAAACGTAAAAAGCGTTCTTCAAGAGCTCTTCGTGAGGGAATTCCCGTAAGCGTATCAATATATGCCATGCGATAAGCGTCATGAACGAGTGCGCTAATGGCAATGAGTGCACTGATGAGTGAAAAAAGAACAAATGCGTTACTTTCGTGTAAAAAAAGATAAGGAATCATCTGTGCCCCAAGCATCCAAAAAGGTGCTTTTTGACTTTGTGCTTCAAATAAAAGAGAAATCAAAAAGATAAAAAGGAGGGCAATCAGTGAAATAATCAGGACAAAATCACTGGCTTTTGTTAAGGCATGAATATTGACATGTAAAAGGGGTGTATTCAGTGCTTTTTCAATAGAAGGAGAAAAATAATTGAGTCCTAAATAGCCACCACTTAGTATTAAAATACCTACACCCGTACGAAGTGCACCAAAACTGCTAAAGAGTCCTCTTTCTTTTAAGGCGTAAATGAGTAAATATCCAAGGGCTGTAATTAGTGGGGCAAGATGCCAAAAAGCAGAGACACTTAATTGGGTAAATAGCGTATTGGGAAAGGCTAAACACATTGTGAAAAAGAGGGAAAAGAGCAAAAGAACAAAGAGTTTACTTTTGTTAAAATAGACACTTAACGCAAGGGCAATCAGTAAAAAAACAAAAGTACTCTGCCATACAAAATAGTAAGCATAATTAGGCAGTAATTGAAAATAGGTGATAAGTAACGCCACTAAAATCATGCCAAAGCAAAGTGTATGAAAGGTAAAAAAAGCTTCTTTAAATCGTTGCATTCACTTCCCTGTTTTTTGCGATTATAGCGAAATTAGCTCATATTCCCATAAATCTCCCATAAGGGGTGCGTGTAAGTGTGGTTTTTTTAAAAGTAATTTTACTACTTCTGTACTTTGAATAGCTGCGGCAAAACAGACCGTGAAGGAGGGATTTCCTGATTTTTTTTCAGCACCATCTCCGTTTTCTTTGTAGAGATGTTCAAGTGTGGTACAACTTGCAAATTGACTGTAATATCCAGCAATAGCTCCATGGACAAAGGCTTTGTTCTTTTGTTGACATAACGTTGCAAGAGTACATTTAAGTTCAGGATTGTCTAGGGCGTCAACAATTACATCCACAGAATCCAGTAAAAAGGCATCTGTTTTTGGCTCAAAAAAGTGTGGAATGCTCTTTACATGTAAAGCTGGATTAATGGCTTCAAGACTCTCTTTTAAGACTTCTGCTTTGAAATGTCCTAGTGTTTTTGGGGTAGAGAAATTTTGGCGATTGAGATTATGTTCTTCAAAAACATCTCCATCACATACAATGAGATTTCCCACACCAATACGTGCAAGCATTTCGCCCACAAACCCTCCAAGCCCTCCGCATCCTATAATTAAAACACTCGATTGAAAAAGAGAGTATTGCTCTTGTGTGGAGAGTGTGTTTTGGTTTCGTTTATAACGAAGGGGCAGGATACCTGCTTTAAGTGCTTCTTCTTCAATATCTTTAAAGTTACATGTAAAGATTTTCATAGCGTCAAATGTTGTTTTTAGTGAAAGAAAACCATCATCTAAATGGTTGCGTAAAAACTCTAAACGTTCCACAATAATTCCTTTAAAGGTATAATAGACTTCTTGCATAACCCATTGAAAAAAGTGATGTGCTATACGCAATACTCTTCACTTTTCCAAGGGTTATGCAAGAAGTCCAATATACGTGAAAATCCATTTTATAAGGGAGGAAAATAATGTACATTATACTCAATGCTTTTTCATTTTTGCGCGAAAAGTTGAAAGAAAAGGGGATTCCTTATTTGGATGCGCAATGGCTTATAAACGATAAAACACGTATTTGTGACTTGATTGATTCTTTAGGTCTTGATCAAAGTGATGTTGAAGCAGTATTTTTAAATCACACAGTTCGTTCTAAGGAGACACTCCTTAAAGAAGGAGATAGGGTGGCTCTTTTACCTCCAGGAACACCAGGTTCATACAGGTTACTCTCTGGTCTTAAAGAGCATTAACCCCCACCTACTTTTGGGAAGAGAGCGATTTCATCGCCCTCTTTTAAAAGATAACTTACATCAACATGTCTTCCATTCACCATTAAAACACCCAAAGGTGACACACTCTCAAGATTCAATTCATTAATAATAGCTTGAGCCGTTGCTTCTTCTGGGTAGTCTCTTTGCTCCGCTTTAAAGCGACCCTCTCGGTACTGAGCAAAGAGTTTAACAAGAATGTGCATCAAAAATTCCAGAATTCATCAATCTCTTCACCTGTAAAGTCCCAAACAACATTGTGTGGTGGAAGGGTTTCGTACTTCATAAACTCAGGTAGCCTATCTTCAGCGCTGTTAAGACCTGCTTTGATATTAAACTCATGTTCTCTTTTAAGGATAGTCTTACCTAAATTCACGACATCATCAATGCTAAGGCTAGCGCCAAAACGTGCGTTGATCATATCGACTAAGGCAGGGAGACATTTTGGATCATCAAGGGCTGGAAAAGCAACGAAGATACACATACCTGTACTATCTACCGCTGCGGTTGCGATTTGAAGGTTCCTAGAAAGTTCAACTTGTCCCTCTTTTTTGAGTGGATCAACATACCCACCACTGTTTAGGATGTTCGTAGCAACGGCATATCCTGAGGTGTGGTCTGCTCCCATTGTTGAGGTAGCATAGGTGATTCCTTGCCCTTTTACCGCACGTGGTTCATACGCAGGAATACCTTGACCTTTAACGGTTGGAACACGCACTAACCCATAAATTTTACCAAGAATGTGTGTACCACTACCAATGATACGACCTATTGGGGTTCCATTTGGTAGATCTTTAGATAAGAGCTCATAGGCTTTTTCACCATCGCCATACGCTAAAATTCCAGCATCAACCGCCAGACCTAATGTGACGCTTGCTTCGATAGAATCTACGCCTAAATCATCCATTAATCCATCCATTTTGGCGATTAAATCTAAATCTTTAATACCAAAGTTTGCACCCAGTGCCCAAATGGTCTCGTACTCAAAGCCTGATGTGAGGTAATTACCATCTTTGTCATTATAGACTTGAGAACATTGAATGACACAACCTGCGTGACAACCATGGGTCGTTTTTCCACCTCTGGCTTTAATATTTTCTGCCATGGTTTCACCACAAATATTCTCAGCAAATTCCCAATTTCCAGCTCTAAAGTTACGGGTAGGAAGTCCGCCTGCTTCGTTGAGAATGTTGACTAGAACATTGGTACCAAATGCAGGGAGTCCTTCACCACTGATAGGGTTTTCTTGAAGGGCTTTGGTAAAGATTTTACTTGCTTCTTTGAATTTTTCAGGATCAGCGATAGTCACTTCTTTGTAGTTTTCTGCATCTACCGTGATACATTTAATTTTTTTAGAACCCATAACGGCACCAAGTCCGCCACGTCCGTGACTTCTTAGTTTTCCACTAGGATCTTTGACGGAGATATTTGCAAGGTTCATACGCATTTCACCCACTCGACCAATACTCATAACCGCAACTTTTTTGTCATATTTGGCTGCCATGGCATCCAATACAGCGTAATTATCAAGTCCGACAAGCTCAGGAACTTCAATAAATTCAACGTTGTTTTTTGTTACATGTAATTGGTAAAATGTCTCTTCATTTTTAGGCAAGCCTTCAATAATCAACGCTTTAACGCCAAGCTTTGACATAATACCAGCACTCGTACCACCAACATTAGACTCTTTGATACCACCAGTTAAAGGGCTTTTAGCACCACAGGAGTTACGACCAGAGTTTGATGCGCTGGTTCCTGAGAGTAGTCCTGGTGCAAAAACGAGTTTATTATTGGGTCCTAATGGATGACATTCTGGATCAACTTCTTTGGCAACGATGGTTGAGGTGAGTGCACGACCACCAAGTCCTAGCCATTCTGTTGGCACTTCTTCGATTTTAAAGCTAAGATTTGTCATATTGACACGATAGATTAAATCTGCCATTTTAACTCCTTCTATTTTGGTTATAAACCCATGATATAAGAAGTGTATAGCATGAAAATAGCGAAGTCAATGAAAGAGAGTGAAACAAAAATATGCTTTTTTGGCATATCTTTTTTTACACACTTGCATTTAAAAGCAGTGGCAAGAGCCACTACTTTTTTTCTTTAAGTGATTGAAGTTCGATAATACGTAAGATAATCGCTGAGTAATAAGGGATACTCTGAATCAGCAAAGTAAAGGCAAAAACATAAATTTCTGTAATACGTGTAAAGTTCGTAAAATACAGAGCAAAGAAAGAGAGCGTTAGTAGGGTAGCTAAAATCATCTCATGACGAATAGGGTTGGTGTTTTGTTTTTTGGTATTTCCCCCTTTTTCGGTACGTTTAAAGGGAAGTCCATCTTTAACAAAACCATCGTAAACCGCTTTAAAAATAACCAATTGCAAACTCATAGAGGCGATGGCGCTTAAAACAGTCTCTTTTATTCCCATTTTTACCCGTGTTCGGTATAAAATAGATGCATGTAAAATATTGACTAAAAACGCTACAAGAATAGGTAGCGTCAGTGGAAGCGTTGGGATGGTGACCCCTACAAAAATAATAAATGGAACCCAAAAAATATTTAAAAATGCTGTCATGGCACCAAAGGCATCAGAAAGCCAGAAAAACCAACCCGCCACAAAATGATATTTTTGGTAGGGAGTTAATGTTTTGGATGAAGGCATAAAATGACGCCAGTGACGTTTTAGAATCTGAATAGCACCATATGCCCAGCGATGTCGTTGTGTTCGAAATGCTTCGACAGTATCGGGCAATAATCCCCAACCGTAACGTCGGTTAGTATAATGTGCGGTGTAGCCTGCTTCAAAAAGACGAAGTCCCAGCTCTGAGTCTTCTACGATGGTATACGTTGTCCAATCACCCACTTCATGCATGGCTGAAAGTCTAGCCATGAGCATGGTTCCATGCGCTACAATGGCATTTTCTTCATTGCGTTCAACCATCCCAATGTCAAAAAAGCCTGCATATTCTGCGTTCATTGCTTGTTTAATGAGAGATTCATTGCCATCTCTGTGGTCTTGAGGTGCTTGAACAAGGGCAACTTTTGGGTCATCAAACAAAGGAACTAAATCAATCAGCCAGTTATCACCTACCACATAATCAGCATCAATGACTGCTAGAATTTCTGCTTTTTCATGGGTGTATTTAAGTGCCTCGTTGAGTGCACCTGCTTTAAACCCTTTACATGTAATGTTCAAAAAGACAAATTTTTCACCTAATTTTTGGCAATGTTCTTCAATAGGCTTCCAGTAAAACTCTTCAGGTGTGTTGTTGATAACGACTAAGACTTCATAGTTGGTGTATTTAAGTTTTGCAAGTGAATCTAGGGTCTCAATAAGAACATGAGGTTGTTCTTTATAGGCAGGAACATGGATAGAAACAAAAGGAACATGATCAGATTTAAGATTAAGAGGCGCTAACCTTTTGGGTGCAATACCGATGGTACATTTAAAGAGTTCATTGATTTTTGCTAAGGTAATAATGACCAATGGAATCATCAGAAAAATTCCCATAACCCACATAACCCACATACCAAAATTCATGTAGTAAATAAATGGATAGGTTGCTGCCATGGCAATACCAAATCCCATCGCTTGTGCGGCAAAACCATACGTAATAGCGTGGGCAAAGTTGACACGTTGATTTCTTAAGCCAAAGAAGGTAAGTAAAATACCAAAAAAGACTGCTCCTGCCATTTGGTCACGCCAAAGAGGATTGAGAATCGTCTGCTTAACAAAATGAAATTTAGGCTGTTTGTTAATATCGAAAAGTCCCCAGTAAGGTCCTACGCTTCCTTCATGAACGCCTTTCCATGGTTGATCAAAGGCTTCAACAATGTTGTAACTCCAGTTTTGAGCTTTTGCCATCTCCAAAAAGCCGGTAATGGCGGCAATTTGATTGGTGAGTGTGGCTTCGGCTTTTTCATTATTGTATCCACTGCTTGGCCAGCCAAACTCGCCAATAGTAATGGGCTTTTTAGGATACATCGCAGCAATAGCGTCGTACTTCTCTTTGGCAAAAGCTAAGGTTTGCTCAATAGGAATCTTTTCCCAATAGGGTAAAATATGCACGTTAATAAGATCAACATGCTTTGCTAGTTCTGTGTTTGTTAGCCATACGTGTTGTACTTCTGCTGTGGTGACAGGAATACGTGTTCGTTTGGAAACACGGTCAATATAGGCTATTAATTCTTCAGGGGTAAGATCTGCACGAAGTAAAACCTCGTTTCCTACGATGATAGAAGCAATTCTAGGATGATAAAGTCTGGTCAGCTCAAAGAGGGTTTCTATCTCAGCCTCATTGGCTCCTTTATCGCCTGAAAGCCAGAGCCCAATATCGACTTTAAGTTTTGTTTCTCCTAGATTACTTAAAACCCGTTTTGCATCATCAATGGCGTAAGTTCTCACTTTTCGCGCAATGTGTTCAATGGTTTTCATATCTTCAGCAATCTCTTGATCGCTTTTAGGGGCTTTTTCAAATCCGCGATAAGGGGTATAAGAAAGCGATTCTATTTTGTCACCAATTTGAGGTGATGTAACAATTTTATCGCCACCTCTTGTCCATAAAAAAATGTGCACAAGCGACGTAACAATAATGGAAAGTAGAACGTATTTGAAGTATTTCAATCGTATGCTCCGAAAAGAAATGGTAGAGTTTTTTAGCACGTAAATGTGTTAAAAATTGGGTGATTTTACAACAAGTTTGTTTAAAAAATAAGGCGTTAATCTTTACATGTAAAAGTTTGTGATTGAAGAAAATGTAAAAGATCTTCTTTTAAAAGAGGTTTTGAAAAATAGTATCCCTGAAAACGATCGCATCCAAATGTGCTGAGAATCTCTTTTTGCTCTTTTGTTTCAACCCCTTCTGCTAAAACATGCATGTTGAGATTTTTGCCAATGGTAATAATGTTTTGAACCATTTTAGCAGAGGTTATATCGTATGCAATGGCATCCACAAAGCTTTTATCAATTTTGAGTTCATTAATCGGTAATTGGCGTAACATACTTAAAGAAGAGTAGCCTGTACCAAAATCATCCATAGAAATTTCAATACCCATAGCCCTTATTTTATGTAAAAGTGGCAATATATATTGCAAATCTTCGATAAAAAGGTTTTCTGTTACCTCAAGTGTAATATGCAAGTACTGTGCTTGTGTTTTTTCAAAAACATTTAACATGTGCTCTAAAAACCTAGGATCCATAAATTGGCGAACAGAGATGTTAATTGAAACATGAAAGGGGCGTTGGAGCTTGTGGTGTATCTCATTAATATCCTCACACACCATTTCAATAATCAATCGTCCAATTTTTGGCATAAGCCCTGAGGCTTCAGCTAAAGGGATAAAATGATTAGGAGGGACATTCCCTAGGCTGGGACTGTTCCATCGTATCAGTGCTTCCGCCCCGTAAAAATAACCCTCATCATTGATTTGAGGTTGGTAAACCATAAAGAGTTCATTGTTGTTAATTGCTTTTCGTAACTCTTGCTCAATAGTCACATTCTTTAAAAAGCCTTCTTGCATTTCACTCACAAAGATATGAGCACTGTTCTTAATTTTTTTCGATTCATACATGGCTATATCTGAAGCACGAAGCAACATATCAAGGTTGTGACCATGCTCAGGATAACACGCAATACCCACACTAGCACCTAGGTTAAAGTGAAGTTGATTGATAAGATAAGGTTCTGAGAGGGTGTCAATCAGTTTAGAAGCAAACGCTAAGAGCTCGTTACGATGAATCAGTGATACGATTAGAACAAACTCATCTCCACCATATCGGATCGCAAGTGAACCTTCAGGCATAATGGCATTGAGGCGTTTTGCAATTTGCACTAACACGTAATCACCATAATGGTGACCAAAACTATCATTCACTGTTTTAAAGTGATCCATATCGACATAAATAATACTAAAAGGGAGTGCCTCCTTGTAAATCCATTGATGGATATATTGGTTGAGGTAATAACGATTAGGAAGAAAGGTAAGTTGATCGTGTGTGGCTTGCTCAAGAAGCTCATTTCGACGCTCTTCTTCTGCTCTTGCAATGATACGAAAAAGGTAAAAAAAGATGCTTCCTATACTGAGAAAAATCAACAAATAGATGACGGTTTTTTGCATAAAATCTTTGATAATAACGGGTAGGGGTGTTTGAGAAAGTGTCCAAAGATGATACGTATGGTTGTATTTAAGAGAAGCAAGATAATACCCTTCCTCCTCTTGCTCATATAAAAAAGATACAAGCAATTCATTCTCTTTAAGCTCTTTTGGTGTTAGCGAATAAATATCAAAAATAGAGGTAAAGAGTTTTTCCATGGTTTGGCTAGGAAACGGAGTACTGTAGACTTTTTCATAATCTTGCTGACCATTGGAATGGTATTGATAGTAGAGATCGCGGTCTCGAATAATTGAGAGGTTAAGGTGGTGTCTGTGCTTTAAAGTGTTAAAGAGCGCATCAAATGTACTGGTATGTTTCAATACGGTTGTAATGACAAACTGTGGCTCACCTGCTTTATTGCGAATGGTTTTGCGAATGGTTTTGCGAATGGGCATCCCCCATTTTTGTAGGGGTGGCGAAAAATAGGTACGTCCAAAAACCATACCTTCAGAAGAGAGCGCCTGTACAAAGGAATCATGTGTTTCTGGTAGTTTGAGAAGATTAGGAATATTGGTTGGATCTTTATCTGATGTAGCATAGATAAAATCGCCTTCTGGGTTTGTAATACCTAAGGCTACCATTTCAGGGTTATTAAGAAGAGGTTCTACATGTATGTGAATATTATGTAAATTATTTTCTAACAAAGCTTTACCTAAAATATCGCTCAGACGTTCGTAGGTGTTAAAGAGTGAATGTGTTGTATTCGCAATCAGTTCAACGATGTTCTCTTGAGAGGTTTGATATTTTGTGTAGGAATTATTCCATGTTCCATAACACAAGATAAAAAATAACACCGTAGCAATAAATAATAAAACATAAAAAATAAACCAAATATTTTTCTTGATGATTGCCACGAATTTCCTTTACATAAAAAGGTTTCATAAGGCATTGTAACATTTTTTTATTGAAATACGATGCGATGTATCAGGCTAAAAAGGGTTATAAAAGCCCGTAAATGTTATAATCAAAAAAAAACTAAAAGAGAGAGTTCATGGTTGAAGTTAATAATTTAACAATGCGTTTTTCGCATCAGCTTTTATTTGAAAATATCAATTTAAAATTGGATAAAGGCAAGCGTTATGGTTTAATTGGTGCCAATGGCGCAGGTAAAACCACTTTTTTAAAAATTTTATCGCGTCAGATAGAGCCAACCAGTGGCAATATTTCGATTGAAAATGGTTTAAGAGTAGGGGTTTTGGGACAAAATCAGTACGCTTTCGAAGACTACACCTTAAAAGATGCGGTTATGTATGGGAATAAGCGCTTATATGATGCTATTAAAGAGAAAGAGCACCTGTATGTTACGGGTGATTTTAATGATGAAAAAGTCAATGACCGTTTGGCGGAATTAGAGATTATTTGCGCAGAAGAAGACCCAACCTATGAAGTGGATGTAAATATTGAAAAAATCCTTGCCTCTTTAGGTTTTCCCGTCTCCATGCATGAGAGTTTGATGAGTGAACTCACAGGTGGCGATAAGTTTAAAATTTTATTAGCACAAGTGCTTTACCCAAAACCCGATGTCCTCTTTTTGGATGAGCCTACGAACAACCTTGATTTGGAAGCCATTTCATGGTTAGAAGAGCAACTCATTCGCCATGAGGGAACCATGGTGGTTATCTCTCACGATCGACACTTTTTAAATGCGGTTGTTACCAACATCCTTGATGTGGATTTTAAAAAGATTCGTGAATTTACAGGCAATTATGATGAGTGGTATATGGCTGCAAATTTAATTGCAAAACAGCAAGAGATGGACAGAGATAAAAAACTCAAAGAGAAAGAGGAGCTTGAAGCCTTTGTAAGACGATTTTCTGCCAATGCTTCAAAAGCTAAACAAGCAACCTCTCGTCAAAAACGTCT
This sequence comes from Campylobacterales bacterium, assembly GCA_016930915.1. GTDB lineage: Bacteria > Campylobacterota > Campylobacteria > Campylobacterales > Sulfurospirillaceae > Sulfurospirillum. The sequence continues at coordinate 20,393 of JAFGFU010000015.1, read as the reverse complement.
TGAAAAATTGGATATTGCTGACATTCAGACCTCTTCCAGACGGGATCCGAGTATCGTGTTTCGTGCAGGACGTGATATTGGCAATGAAGTCTTAGACGTTGAGGGGATTGAGAAGAGTTATGGGGATCAAAAGGTACTTCATAACATCAGTTTTAAAGTTGAAAAAGGCGATAAAATTGCACTCATTGGTCATAATGGTGTGGGTAAAACAACACTGTGTAATATTATTATGGAACAATTGGAAAAAGATGCAGGTACCATAAAATGGGGAGCGACGATTATTCCGAGTTATTTTCCTCAAAACACCACCGATATGATTACGGGTGATTTACAACTTTTTGAATGGTTACAGCAGTATGATGCAAAAAAAGATTTAGATGAAATTCGAAAGTGTTTAGGGCGTATGCTTTTCTCTGGTGAAGAACAGAAAAAAAGTGTCAGTCAGCTCAGTGGTGGTGAAAAACACCGTATTGAACTTTCAAAAATGATGCTAGAAAAAGGCAATTTTCTTGTTCTTGATGAACCAAATAACCACCTTGATTTGGAAGCGATTATTGCTTTAGGTGAGGGATTATTTAAGTTTTCAGGTAATGTGATTTGTGTCACACACGATAGAGAGCTTATTGATGCCTTTGCTAATCGTATTATCGAGTTACATCCTGATGGTACAATGACAGATTTTAAAGGCGATTATGAAGCTTTTAGAGAGACGTATGGCCGTTAAAAACACCCCTTTTAGCCTAGGGAGCACTTTAGACAACGATAGCGCTTGGCAGTTTGAAGAGATGAAAACCTCTTCAATACCCGTAGTACTCAAAGAGCCTGCAAAGCATTTGTTAGTGCTTAAAATGGAAAAACGTCAAGGTAAACCCGTCTCTATTGTGGGGCCTTTTTTTCTGAACAAAGAAGCTTTAAATCAATTGTGCTCTTTGGTGAAGAAAAAATTAGGAAGTGGCGGTACATGTAAAGAGGAATGGTTGGAATTTCAAGGTGAGTGCCGTGAAAAACTTAAACACATTCTACAAAGTGAGGGATTTCGTTTTAAGGTTTAAATGATGACGTATGTGCTTAACTCATTGCTTCCTATTTGCTTAATTGTTGCGACGGGGTACCTTTTTAGACATATGAAATTTCCCTCTACTGATTTTTGGCCACTTGCCGATCGTTTTACGTATTATGTACTGATGCCCGCTCTTTTGGTGTATAAACTCTCTTTGGCAAAATTGGATTTAGCCCATACGGCTGATCTTGTTCTCACAACCCTTCTTGCCATTATGAGTGTTTTATGTGTGTTGATTTTGCTTAATAGCTTATTGCATTTTGAACGCAAAGCATTTACTTCCATTGTGCAAGGGGGTATTCGTTTTAACTCGTATGTTTTTTTGGCGTTTGTCGATACTGCGTACGGCGATGAAGGGTTGGTTTTAGCTGCTATTGTGATGGCGTTTGCGATTCCTTTTATTAACATTTTGTGTATTGGTGTTTTTGCTTTTTATACACGCAGTGGTCACTTTTCCTTTCTAGCTTTTTTAAAAACCATTATTAAAAATCCACTCATTGGGGCATGTTTAATAGGGATTTTGATTAATATTAGTGGATGGGTATTGCCACTTTTTACCTTAAAAACGCTCTCCTTGTTAAGTAATGCAGCACTTCCTATTGGTCTTTTATCGGTGGGTGTTGGTTTAGAACTTCGTTATTTAAAAGCTGCTAAAAAAGAGTTGGTGGTCTCAAGTGTTGCTAAATTGCTTTTGTTTCCTTTATTGTCTTATGGTATTGGAATTCTTTTTGGTCTTAGTGGCATGAATTTAAGTATTGCTGTATTGTTTGGTGCAATGCCAACGGCTGTTTCATCGTATATTTTAGCCAGAGAGTTAGGCGGTGATGTCTCTTTAATGGCCTCTATTATTACCTTGCAAACACTTGCTTGTATGGCAACACTTTTATTTATTACACCTTTTTTATAAATAGACTCCTTGTATAACTCTTAAGGCGTCTGTAAAGCAATGCTTTTAAGACTACGCTAACACTACGTGGTCTTTTTACATGTAAAGATTATTATGAGGTTTCCTCAATAAAAACAAGCGCTTTGTGGCATGCTTCGTAGAGCTCTTCCATGCTAAAACAAGGTTTTTTTTCAAGATATTTCAATGTTTTTTCTGTATTCATAACATGATTCATTTCTGTGGCAATACTAAGAAGTTCGCCTAAAAAACCTTCTTGAAATAAAAGAGCTGTTTTAATCTCATCGTCTAAATGGGCGTAATTTAAAAATTCCAGCATAGGAATATTTAAATAAGCATCAATTAATGAAAGGCTACCCGTTAAAAATGCCTTATTAGCAAGTTCAGGCTTATGGCATCCAAGAGCTAACTCTTCCATGACTTTAGCACGAAATTTTGCGTTATTAAATATTTCTCCACCAAAAGGACGCATATGAGGCGCTCCATACAAAAAAAGTCCTAGCCACGAGAGAATTTTTGAGGACCTAAGAGGGTAACCATTTGTTTGATAGAGGTTATTTTTTGTTTAAAATGGTATGCCCCTGAATTGACATGACGCAAAAGGTTGTAGACCAAATCAGGGCAGGTTGAAAATTTTTGGCTAATAAAGTTGGGATCATTATTTTCTTGAATACAATTGATTAAATTAATCGCGTTAATAGTATTAGGTTCAATTTTTTTACCACTTAAAATAATGGGTTTTTCAAAAAAATAGCCTTGAAAAAAAAGAAAATCAAGCTCTAAACAAGCAGAAAATTCTTCTTGAGTTTCAATTTTTTCAGCCAACAAATTAATTTTATACGAAGAGAGTTTTGCAAGAGAATCTTTTAAATTGCAAAGTCCACTGGCCTGAATATCAACTTTTATTGTGTCAATATAAGGAAATATGGGGGCATACGTTTCAAACATTGCTTCAGTGCAGTCAAAATCGTCTAACGAAAAGGTATAGCCTTTAGCGTGAAGTTCCGCAATCCGTGCAACAAGAGGCTCAGTGATGTGTGTGTACTCTAAAATTTCAAATCCAAAATTCTCTTGAGGTAAGAGAAGCAGAGCATCACTAAAGAGCATGGATTCATCAAGGTTAATGTACCCTTTTTTAGTACCAATAACAGAAGGAAATCCAATCGTATGAATCAAACTGACAATAACACGTGCGGTAGCTTTGGCATTGTCATTAAAGGTAGCATAGTTATTGCCTTCGCACGAACGGTATAAAAGTTCGTAAGCAAGACATTCACCATTTCTATTGAAAATAGGTTGTCTTCCAATATAGGTATGCACGTTTTTCCTTCTACTTTTTGGTTTCTACAAACTGGATATTGACCATGCCACAAAATTTCTTATCTTTGTAAAAATGTACCATATAAATTGTTTCATTTTTATCAATGGCATACGATTTCATCAATGCATGCGGTTCAATTTTAATACCTTCTTCACTTACTATCCCCTCTTTAGAATACCCAATAACGTTAATACGATAGCCTTTAATAGGGGCGATTTCAAAGCTTTTGTTGGCAGAAATGAGTGAACCCACTTTTGCACGCGTTTTTTCTCCATCTAAAAGCAGACTGATGTCTTCTAAAGAGTTGTCAAATTCCATCATATCTGCTTTGAGGGTTGAAATGAGGATATTGCCGTTCATAATTTTATAGCTATCTTTGTCTTTAAGGACAGCAACAAGAGGATTGTCACTTTTGTAATGGAACTCCTCTTTATTGATTGGGAAAAAGCGGATATAAGGCTTAAGCGTTGAGAGATTAAGCATGATTTTTGTTGGAGGGATCTCAAGCATACCGACATCGTTTAAAAGGGTTTTAATCGTCTCTTCTTTTAATTCAAAAGAGCGTGTAAATTCTATATTCATAACTTTCATAAATTTTTCAATGGTTTTGAGTTGGTAAAAAACTTTGTGTGAAAGGTCTGTAATATTTTTACTGGTTTCAATCGCAAAAGCAGGTTTATTATTGGTGATGGAAAAATAGGTGAGGCTTTGTTGCATTGCCTTATCTTTGTCTTTTGTATTGGTGTTTTTGACGTTAAATTCATGCACATCTTCAATTAAATCAACATTGGTTTCTTGATTGACTTTTTTGGCAATGTCTGCAAGGTTACCGTATTTAGCATCAGGAATCTTTTGTTGATCAATAATGGTTGCTTGTCCCCATGCTTTTGGGTTAAAATTTTTATCAATCGTTTTTGGTCTGTAAAAGCCCTGCCCATCGTGTAGATTAAGTGTTAAATCAACGTTCGGATGAAGAATAAGTTTTTTAATATCTGAGACAATCTGAAAATCTTCATCTTTAGTTTCAATTTTGGCAAATTTTCGGTTCATATCACCATAGGTTCCACGTCTATTTTTAACGATACTATCAAAATTTAAGTTAGGTACTATCCAGACATTACCTTTTTGAATGGTGTAATGTTTGGCTAAAAGCATGGGTGCAAAATAACCACCTGGTTCATCGCCATGGATTCCTCCAACTACTAATAACGTGCTCTCATTGGGTTTGCCACTCTCTTTTTTAATCAAAGAGTAGTGTAAATTAGCACTAAAGGCATATGTTGAGAGTAAAAGAGATAAGGCGAGAGAGCATTTTTTCATTCAGTATCTTTATTTTAATATAATTTTAAGGCTAAAGCTTAGCAAAAGGGAGATTAAATTTTACCAAAATGCCTAAAACTTAGAGAGTTTTTCAGATAAAATTTTTGCAAAATCTTCAAAATTAGGGAGAAGAAGGTGTGCTTCTCGTTGCTTAATCCCCCACATAGATTCTGGAAAATGTGAGTCATCTTCAAAGCGTGCCATGATATGAATATGCAGATGCGGAACGTAATTTCCAAACATTGCAATGTTGATTTTTTTAGGATTGTAATATGCTTTCATCACCTCTTCGGTTGCTATCATGGCTTCAAGTACTTTTTTCTGCGTCAAGGGGTCGCAATCGCTTAGTTCTTTGTAGGGTTTTTGTGTAAAAATTTTGACCCATGGAATTGTTGATTCTTCTTTTTCAACATAGAATATTTCATTTTCGTACAGTCGATTTGTCATGAGGACTCCTTAAAACGATTTTTATAGGTGCATTTTTGACATAAAACTTCAACAGCTTTGTGCGCTTTAAAGCCTTCTATTATGGCTTGCGTTCGAGGTGCATTTAAAATTTCTTTTAACGGGTTTACATGTAAATCCCCTAAGACAATAATGCCGTCTTTGTCTAAACAACAAGGTACAACATTCCCGTTTGAGAGAATACCAAAATGTGAAGAAAGCCCCAAGCATGTCCCATGAGAACACTCATTAGAAGCGAGGGATGGCCATGTGAAGTAGTCATCAAAATGAAGACGTATTTTTTCTGCTAGTCTGATGGAGCGAAGATTCTCTTCATAAAATGTTTTTACATGTAAAGATGTTTCAAATTCCTTTTCAAGGTATGCAAAGAGTGTTTTATTGAAAAACTCTTCACTATGTGTTTCATCCTTGTTCCATAAACGCAGGTTGATAAACAATGCTTTACGTTGCGTAAGCTTTGCATGGCAGAGTTCGATAATAGATTGCATATACGCTTCAAAAGAGAGGGGCATACTGTTTTTATTAAAGCTATTGAGTGAAATATTGATTTGTTTGATAGCTGGATGCAACAGTGTCTCAAACGTATGGTTTTTTAAAAAATAACCACTGGTGGTCAGGATAACTTTAAAACCATGTTTGTGGCTTAACTCTAAATAGTCCAAGAGGTTTGAAAGGGCGAGTGAATCGCCTGCAACATGATATGCAATCTCTTTAGTGTAAGGTTTTAGTTCGATTAACACCTGTTCAAAAAAAGGAAGCGTCATCGTGTGTGTGGGCAAGATTTTTGGTGGGCAAAAGCTACACTTTAACCCACAAATATTGGTTAGTTCAATATAGACACGGTAAAATTTCATCGACGACGTGTTCTATTCTACGGTAACACTTTTGGCAAGATTTCTAGGCATATCCACGTCATTACCTAAACGAATGGAAATTTCTAGTGCCAGTAGCTGTGTTATAAGCATCATCTCAAAAAATTCATCCATCATATGCGAATGTGTTTTGGTTCTAATAAAATCATCTGCCAATTCAAAAGGCTCTGGACTGATGACTAACAACGTGGAGTCTCTAGCGCTTAACTCTTCCACGTTGCTTTTCATTTTGTCGTAGAGAAGGTTTTTAGGCATTAACGCAATGGTGAAAAGTTCACTATCTGCTAACGCAATGGGGCCATGCTTCATCTCTCCTGCTGGGTAGCCTTCTGCGTGTAAGTAACTAATTTCTTTGAGTTTCAGTGCGCCTTCAAGTGCGAGTGGATAAAAAATATCTCGACCAATAAAGAAAAAACCATGACCGTGAAGATAACGCTTTGAGAGGCGACGAATTTTCTCATGCACACTCTCATTTACTTTTACAACCAAGGGAATGCGTAAAAGAGATCTGATTTCATGCTCAAGTGCTTCTTGCGATAGCGTTTGCTTTGCTTCTGCTACATAAAGGCTAAGAAGCCACAACGCAATGACTTGTGTTGCAAATGCTTTGGTACTCGCAACCCCTTTTTCAATGCCCGCACGTGTTAAAATAGTCGCATCAGCGGTTCGCACGATGGAAGAGTTATCGACGTTGCAAATAGCAAGGGTTGGCATACCGCCTTTTTTTGCCATTTTTAAGGCTTCAAGGGTATCGGCGGTTTCACCACTTTGAGAGATAACAATAAAGAGTGTTTTTGGATCCAGTAAAGGCTCTTTATAGCGAAATTCACTGGCGATTTCCACGTTACAGCGAATTTTAGAGAGGCGCTCAAACATATAGCATGCACTGAGCGCTGCATGATAACTGGTACCACATGCGCAAATTTTAATCGCATCAATAGCGCTAAAATCAAAGTTGGAAAGTTCATCAAGAACGATTGAATTCTCTTTGATGCGTCCCATTAAGGTTTCGCCTACGATTAAAGATTGCTCGTAAATTTCTTTTTCCATAAAGTAACGGTAGCCATCTTTTTGGGCTGAGAGTTTATCGTTGCTTAAAGGTTTAAAATCGAGGTGCTGTGGAAGAGACTCTTTGAAGAGGAAAATCTCTTTGTTTTGTGCCCATCCATACTCGCCATCTTCAAGATAAACCACCTCTTTAGCCAATCCAATAAGTGGTGCATCCGAAGAGCTAAAATAGACCTCACCCTCGTTACTTTTTCCAAGCAATAAAGGAACGGCATTTTTAGCAAAGAAAATGACATCAGGTTCTTTTTTAGTAATCAGTAAAATAGCATAAGCACCATGCAACGAGGCAATAGTTTTTTCAAATGCCTTAAAACAATCTCCCAACTCATGGACATTTTTTTCAAAAAGGTGCACCGCTACTTCGGTATCGGTTTGGCTTAAAAATTTTATGCCATCTTTGAGGAGTTCATCTTTGATTTCTTTGTAATTTTCAATAATACCGTTGTGAATAATGTATGAAAATTCACCCCAATGTGGATGTGCGTTAGCTTCTGTGGGTTTACCGTGTGTTGCCCAACGTGTATGTCCAATGCCCACACCAAAGCCGGATGAGCTAAAGTTTTCAACTTTATGCTGTAAGTTTGAGAGTTTGCCTGTGGCTTTAAAGGAGGTAATGTCTCCCTCTTTTAAGACAGCAATACCCGCTGAATCATATCCTCTATATTCAAGTTCTTTTAGTCCATTAATTAAAAAATTGCATTTTTCTTTGGTGCCAATATATCCGACAATTCCACACATACTTACTGCCTTCTTAGTAAAAATAATTCAAAATGTTTTGTTCATTGTCGCATAAGCGCGCTGTTTTTTCAATTAAAAGTAAGTTACGGGTTCGGTTTTTAATGGTCTGAATCTTCGCCATAGCAATATCGATGCCATGTTCATCGAAAATACTCATCATGTATGCCATTAAGCCTTGTTGATTTTTGGTTTTTAAATGCATAAGCGCATACGATTTGGAGTGTTCAAAATTGATGCTAATTTCGCCTTTCAAAATCGTAGGTTTTTTGAGCGTTGTTTTTTTGCTCATATCAAAGGAGTTTTCTAAAAGTTCAGTGATGTACGCAATGTCGCCCTCTTCAACTTTCTCGTTAAACTCAATTTGAAAATATTTTTTCCCATCAAAGAGTTTATAAATATCCATTTGGACGAGGTCTAAATAGGAGAGTTTACCTAAGAGATAACCAATGTTAAATTCAAGCCCTCGAATGACTTGAATGCTTAAGTGGTCATCGTTATGAATGGTATAATGGAATAAGTTGTGGGGCGTATCATCCGCTTCTTTTGCAATGGAGACAATTTCGTTGGGTTTGAGCTTTAAAAAGAAAAAATTGGAAGGGATGGAGAGAATACGCCTTTGTAAGGATTTTGGAAGCTCTAAAAATTCAGGACTTTTTTTAAGACTACTCTCTTTGCGTAAGCGTTTTGTGGTTTCATCAATGAGCTCTTCTTTTTCAAACATCTCCATACTGTACTGATAAAATTCACGAAGCAATTTAGCAATAAATCCTGAATAAATATTGTCATTGACTGCACTCATATCAGCATACGTTAAGATGTAAAGGAGTTTGAGGGCTTGAGGATTTTGTAATTTTGAAATAAATGAAAGAACGACATTCTCGTTGTAAATATCTTCACGGTACGCGGTGTTGCTCATAAGCGTGTGGTATCTAATAATTAACGAACCCATTTCAATCGCTTTTTCTGAAAAATGCAATTTCGCAGCATACGCTCTAAAAATTTTTGCTCCCAGTTCACTGTGGTCATCTTTCCTGCCTTTGCCCACATCATGTAAAAAAGCGACCAGTTTGAGCATTGCTTTTCCTTCTGGACATAAATCATCAAAGAGGGATTTGATAAAAGGTTCTTGAATATTTTCCAGATGATATAAGGTATGCAGTGAGTGAATATCTACAGGTAATTTATGGTAACCATCAAATTGTGCAAGGTTCAAGATATGACGAAAAGGTTTAACGAGTTGAGGCAAGAGCGAGGCTTCATACAAAAGGCTAAAAAGCGTATAAACATTGGGTTGAAACAAAAGGGCACGAAATTGTTTATAGGTTTTAGGCGTGTTGTGTGTTGGGTAGAGTGCGTTTTTAATGTAATGCACATAGCTAATATCAAAATGCAACGAAGCATCATCAAAGTGTTGGAGTTGTTCTAGTACCACCGAGAGTTTAGGGTGTGGATTTTTCAGCGAAGCGTATACCGTATGATTGGCACTATAAAGCCCCCTTTGTAGTCGCCCTTTTTTAAGGGCGCTTAAGCAGGTTGGGTATAAAAAAAGTGAAGCGGTGAGTTTGCGCATAAAGATTTTACATGTAACATCCACCGTGTGCATACATGCTAAAGTACGAGAGGCAAGTTGCATATGGGCATTTTTCAAAATCTTATTTTCAAAGCCCAGTTTTGCCGCAACATCAGGAATATATTCAAGGTTTAAAATATCTTGCTTTTTCTTGGCACTTAAATGAAGGGCTGAGCGCACACGGTAGAGAAACTCTAAGGAGCTTCGAAACTCTTTGTACTCCTCTTCGTTAATAATCTCAGGCACTCTATCTTTAATGCGAATGCTTCCAAAAAGAATTTTACACATCCAAAAAAGCGTGTGGGCATCTCTGAGCCCTCCCACGCCCTCTTTAATATTTGGCTCCATACTCATAGGATGTTTGGCTCTTCGTTCTTCATTGGCAGCAATAATTTGTAAAATAATCTCTTTTTTATCATCTTTATCGGTTCTGTGGAGTTTAAGAAGTTCTCTTTCTGTTTCCATCCATAAAAGTTTTGAACCGCATAAAAAGCGGGACTCTAGCATGGCTGTTTTGATGGTGAGGTCTTGATTGCTTGCATCAAAGAGCTCTTCAAGTTTATGCGTGCGGTGTCCTAGTTTCATCCCCGCATCCCACGCAAGATAGAGCATGGATTGGATGAGTGGTTCAATGTTATACCCTGGAATGGCTTTGTAAACAACCATGAGGTCAATGTCGGAGTAGACACATAGCTCTTCTCTACCATAACTTCCCATACCTACAAGTACCACAGGAATAGCATTGGCAAAAGGCATGTAATTACCGAAGTATTTGCGTAGGGTATATTTGTAAATTAAAAGAATAAATTGGTCAATTTTTTTGGTATGTTTGACTAAGAAATCTTTACCTTGATTTTCCACAAAAATCTCATTTAATGAGCTTAAATAGGCTTTAATATGCTCTTTAATGACTTTGGATATCTCAAAATCACTGGCATTTTTTTCGATTAAATCTTCAATAATCTCTTCGATTTCCATTATTTTTCCTATTTTAATTCTTATGGGCTATAATACAAAAAAAGTGCTTTTTCCTTACCTATTTATTTGATGAATTTGTAAGCAAAGCATGAAAAAATCTTTACATGTAAAAAGGATAATTATGACTCAAAAGCCTTATTTAAGAGCATTTCCTAACACACAGGGTTATTTTGGAAAATTTGGTGGAGCCTACTTGCCTCCAGAACTCGTGGAGCAGTTTAAAAAGATTGAAGAGGCGTATTTGACGATTGGTAATTCACATGATTTTATTCGAGAACTTCGTGATATTCGTAAACATTACCAAGGACGCCCAACCCCTGTGTATTATGCAAAGCGCTTAAGTGAGTATGTGGGTGGCGCTAGAATTTATTTAAAACGGGAAGATTTAAACCATACAGGGGCGCATAAACTCAACCACTGCATGGGTGAGGCGCTTTTAGCTAAATATTTGGGTAAGAAAAAACTTATTGCTGAAACAGGAGCAGGGCAGCACGGTGTGGCACTGGCTACTGCAGCGGCGTATTTTGGGTTGGAGTGTGAGATTCACATGGGTGAAGTGGACATCGCCAAAGAGCATCCCAATGTGGTTCGTATGCGTGTTTTAGGTGCTAAAGTGGTGCCTGTTACATTTGGGGCGAAGACGCTTAAGGAAGCCGTTGATTCAGCGTTTGTGGCATATTTAAATGATCCAGAAAATAGCATTTATTGTATTGGCTCTGTGGTTGGGCCTCACCCTTTTCCTATGATGGTACGTGATTTTCAAAGTGTTGTGGGCATTGAAGCGAGGGAGCAATTTTTAGAGATGACAGGTAATTTACCTGATAATTTGGTTGCGTGTGTGGGTGGTGGAAGTAACGCTATGGGACTTTTCTCTGCCTTTGTCGAGGATTCTTGTGAGATGTATGGCGTAGAACCTGGTGGGCGTGGGACGAAGCTAGGAGAACATGCGGCAAGTTTGAGTTTTGGAAGTGAGGGCATTTTGCATGGCTTTAATTCCATTATGCTTAAAAACGATGAGGGCGAGCCTGCAGAGGTTTACTCGATTGCCAGTGGATTGGATTATCCTTCTGTGGGACCAGAACATGCGTATTTGAATTCGATTGGGCGCACGAAAGTAGGTATTGCTAATGATGCTGAGACCATTCAAGCGTTTTACGATTTAAGTCATTATGAGGGGATTATTCCAGCGCTTGAGAGTGCCCATGCTGTGGCATTTGCCATGAAGCTTGCCAAAGAAAAACCGTATGAGTCTATTTTGGTGAACTTAAGTGGAAGGGGCGATAAGGACATTGATTTTGTGGTGGAGAATTTCCCTCCTGAGGATTACATGTAAAAAGGAGGGTGAACCTCCTTTTCGTTTAACCTCTCTTTATAAAAAAAATGGCTAAAATCTTTCTTTATTTCTTATTGAAAGCACAGCATGACACTGATTGAAAAACTAGAAAACAATGAAAGATTGAGCCTTGAAGATGGCATTGCGCTGTATGATTTAGACCTGTTTACGCTAGGTCACTATGCTAATCAAAAGCGAAGAGCACTTCATGGCAACAAAGTCTTTTTTAATGTCAATCGACATATTAACCCCACCAATATCTGCAAAGACGTCTGTAAATTTTGCGCCTTTTCGGCCAACCGAAAAAATCCTAATCCTTACACTATGAGCCACGAAGAGATTTTAAGTGCGCTTGAAAATACACTTAAACACAGTGCTATCACCGAAGTACACATCGTCTCAGCACACAACCCTGCAACAGGTTTAGAGTGGTATTTAGAAATTTTCTCAAAAATTAAAGAGCGTTTTCCTTCTTTACATGTAAAAGCACTCACCGCAGCGGAAATTAACTTTTTAGCGACGCAGTATGGGCTAAGTTTTGATGAGGTCATTGAGAAGATGATAGAACACGGTGTGGATTCGATGCCTGGTGGTGGCGCGGAGATCTTTGATGAAGCGGTGCGGGATTATATTTGTAAAGGGAAAGTAAGTTCACAGGAGTGGTTGCACATACATGAATTGTGGCATCAAAGAGGCAAAGAATCGAATGCTACCATGCTTTTTGGACACGTGGAAAAACGTGAACACCGTATTGACCATATGATTCGTTTGCGTGAATTGCAAGATAAAACAGGTGGCTTTAACGCCTTTATTCCTTTGGTGTATCAACGAGACAATAACTATTTACATGTAGAAGATTTTTTAAGTTCCAGCGAGATTTTAAAAACCTTTGCGATTAGCCGTTTGATGTTGGATAATATTGACCATATTAAAGCATACTGGGCGACATCAACCATCAATTTAGCGTTGGTGGCGATGGAGTATGGGGCAGATGATTTGGATGGAACCATTGAAGTTGAATCCATTCAATCCGCAGCAGGTGCGAACAGTGCTAGAGGGCTTGGCTTGCAGAGCATTTTAGAGCTCATTGAAACGAGTGGATTTCAAGCAGTAGAGCGTGATAGTTTATACAATGAATTGAGATGTTACTAACTTTTAAAGGATAAGGCTTGGACTTTTTTAAACTGAAAGAACACGGTACCAACGTAAAAACGGAAGTGACCGCTGGATTTACCATCTTCTTAACGATGATGTACATTGTGCCTGTCAATGCGATTATTATGAGTAAAACAGGCATGCCTATGGATGCGCTCATTACTGCAACGGCGCTTATTACTATTTTATCGACCATTTTAAATGGGCTTTGGGCAAACACGCCTATTGCTATGAGTGTGGGCATGGGGCTTAATGCTTACTTTACCTTTGGATTGGTTTTGGGGATGAAAGTGCCATGGCAGACTGCTTTGGGTGTTGTTTTTCTCTCAGGTCTTTTATTTGTAATACTTTCATTTACACAATTTCGTGTGTGGATTATGAAAAGTGTTCCTCATGATTTAAGACGAGCGATTAGTGCGGGTATTGGGACATTTATTGCCTTTATTGGGTTAAAGAGCATGGGTATGGTCATTGCTAATCCTGCGGTTTTGGTGGGCATTGGTAATTTTAAAGACCCCAATGTTTTACTCGGTGTTTTAGGGCTTATTTTAGTTTTTGCACTGTATTCGTGGAAACTTAAAGGAGCGTTTATTTTAGCGGTACTTTTCACCTCTATTGTGGGATGGGTTTTTGGTATTGGATCGTATCCAACAGAATTTTTCTCAATGCCTTCTTCTATCGCACCTATTTTTATGCAACTTGATATTGTCTCTGCTTTTTCATTAGCGCTTCTACCTGTGATTATCACCTTTTTAATTACCGATTTGTTTGATTCCATCGGTACACTAGCAGGCGTTGGGTATCGTGCGGGTATTTTTAAAGACGATGGTAAAGAACTGCAAAAAACCTTAGAAGTCGATGCCGCTGCAACAGTAGCTGGTACTCTTTTTGGACTTTCAACAACGACAGCTTTTGTTGAAAGTGCGAGTGGTGTAGAAGAGGGTGGGCGTACAGGTTTAACGGCTGTGGCAACAGGACTCTTTTTTATCTTAACATTGTTTATGATGCCTCTGTTTAAAGCCATTCCTGAAAATGCTATTTATCCTGTACTGGTTATGGTAGGGGTTTTGATGTTTAGTGAACTTTCCCATGTTAATTTTAAAGATACCGCTATTGCGGTTTCTACCTTTTTAATTGTCGTGATGATGCCCTTAACCTTTTCGATTACGAATGGTTTGGCCTTTGGGCTTATCTCTTATTTGGTGGTTAAACTCATTAAAAGAGAATATCACGATATTAATATTGGTATAGTATTTTTAACAACGATTAGTTTGATTGTATTTATTGTTCAATAGAGTTCTTGCAGAATTCTTAACACACCTTTAAAGCAAAGCTCTAAAGGCTACGTTAACACTGAGTAATCTTTGGCAGAAAGCCCGCGCACTCTTGGTGCTTTTCCTTCTTGCAAAATGAGTTTTGCAAGAAGTTTAATAAAAAATTTTTATAAAGGAATTTGTTTGCGTTACTACAGTTATGAAGAGTTTAAAGTCGATGTGAATCATTTGGCAAAGGAAATTAAACCTTATGCACCTGATGTTATTTTAGCGGTCGCTCGTGGAGGTATGACTCTAGGGCATTTTCTTTCAGAAGCGTTGGAGATGAGAGCCCTTTATTCTATCAACTCCATCCATTATGAAGAGACTCACAAACTTGATACGATTAATATTTTTAATATTCCCGATCTTAGCAAAGCAAAACGGGTTGTCATTGTGGATGATATTATTGACAGTGGTGAAACGATGATTGAGATTAAACGTGTGTTGGGCGAAAAATACCCTGATGTTGAGCTCAAAGTTGCTTCGGTTTTTTATAAAGAAAAAGCACTTGTACGTCCTGATTTTGCTGCTCGTGAGGCAACAGAGTGGATTGAGTTTTTCTGGGATTTCCAGATTGATAAATACAAATAACCTTCACGCTTTTTTTATAAAACAACAGCGTCTCATTGTGTATGTCTGCACGATGTTGACGCTGTGCTCTTTGTATGCTGCCCAACCTATTCAACCCCTTTTTGAAAAAGAGTTTTTTCTAAGCCGTTTTGAAGCGGTTATGTTTACAACGGTAATTATGTTGCCACTAGGATTTGCACCTGTTTTTTACGGTTATATTTTGGAAACATTTTCGACAAAGCGCTTTTTGAGAAATGCTGTTTTACTTTTGGGGCTGTTAGAGCTTTTATTTGCATGGAGTAATGAATATATTTTTTTAATGAGCATTCGAGCCTTGCAAGGGCTTTTGATTCCTGCGATTTTAACCTCCCTTATGAGCTACATTGGGTTTATGGCACCTAAAGATAGGGTTCAGCAATCCATGGGATATTATATTGGAGCGACGATTTTAGGGGGATTTTTTGGGCGCTTACTCTCCGGTACCATCAGTGATATTTTTGGTTGGCGACCTTTTTTTGTTTTATTAGGAATAGCACTCATTGTGATGTATGGAGCATTAAGTTTTTTAAGCGAAGAGATAAAAGTTGATTTTGTAAAGCCAAAATTGAAGCAAATTATAGGGGTATGTCAGAATAAAATCTTTTTAACGCTTTTTATTTTAATGTTTTTTATCTTTTTTGTTTTTCAAGCATTGTTAAATTTCTTACCTTTTCAATTACGTACGCTCAGTTCGGATGTGAGTTATGGAAAAGTTGGCATGATGTATGCGGGGTATATTGTTGGTTTTATCATCTCTATTCGCATTTTGTCGATTATTCGCTTTGTGGGTGATGAAATTAAAGCTATTTTTATTGGATTGTGCATTTATCTTGTTGGATTACAACTCTTTCACATTAATCATTATATGGTTATGTTTACAGGGATGTTTGTTGTTTGTGCAGGATTTTTTATCATTCATTCAATTGCTTCAGGGTTAGTGAGTAAACTTGCTCATGAAATGCGGGCCATCTCTAGCGGACTGTATCTTTCCTTTTACTATTTAGGCGGTACTATTGGAACGTTTGCTCCTGGTGTCTTTTTTGAGTATTTGGGATGGAATAGCTTTATTATCTTACTTTCACTCTTTGCTTCTGCTATGTTTTTTCTTCTGATTCTTTTAAAAAAATATGTGCATTTATAGACATTTAGCTCTTTACATGTAAAGAGGGATAGAGCGCATGAATCATTTGGGTGTAGGTTTCTATTTTTTTTGCTATCTCTTGAAGCAGGGTTGAATCTTGAGGCAGTGGATGTTCTAAGCACTCAGCATATTGTGCTAATGTACAAAGCTCTTCCATGCCTAGTGTTGCGCTAATACCTTTAAGAGTATGACACATACGTTTGGTTGCAATACTATCATTGCTTAGTGCGAGTGCTTGATATTCGGTGTAAAAATGACGTTGTTCTGTTGCAAAAATTTTTAATAGTTCTCGATAAAAAGAGTGATTGCCACCTAGTGATTCTATGGCATAATGGGCATGAATACCCTCGCTGGTAAAAATTTCATACGCAATGCTCTCTTTACTTTGTTCATCATTGATGTTACTCAGTGCATTTAATTTGGAAATAGCATTTGGATGGATTTGAGAAATGGGTGTTCGTGTTGATGTTCGTTCACTCAGTTCCACAATAGTCTCAAATAAAATAGAATGCGTAATAGGCTTTAAAAGAATTTTGAAAGGTTTACTCGCTCCTAGTTTAGGAAGAAGTATCTCTTTGTCCTGCAGATTCATGACTAAAACAGAAGGAATTTTGTTCCAAAAACGATGTTTTATGGTGTGAAAAAGTGTTATATTTTCTGGTGTTTTGCTTGAACAAGTAATGATAACAGCATCTGCTTGAAAGCCACTGTCTAAGAGTTTTAATGCTTCAGCAGTATTGTTACATGTAACGCATTCGCAATCTAAATCATGAAGAATATGTGCAAGAATTTCAAGAGAAGTTTTTTGGGTATCCACAACTACAATACGTAAATTTGAAAGCTTTGGTTTTTGGGATTTAATAGCTGTATCAATACAAAGTGGAAGCTCAAACCAAAAAGTACTTCCTTTGCCATAATGACTTTCGTATTGAATTTCTCCTCCCATCATTAAAACAAGTCCTTGCGCAATGCTAAGCCCCAATCCAATACCTTCGTAATTGCGTGTGGTTGACATGTCAGCCTGCGAAAATGCATTAAAAAGGTCTTCAGCTTGAGAAGATTCAATACCAATACCTGTATCTTTAATTTCAAAACGAACGGTTTGTATGCCATCATGTTCTTCTGTGACATGGGCTTTAAGAAGAATTTCTCCTTTTTGTGTAAATTTTACAGCATTGGAGAGAAGGTTAAACAGAACTTGTTTTAATCTTTTGGGATCACCTTTATAGTGATGCGCTGTTGTATTGCTTAAATCAATCAGAAGCTCTAAGCCTTTTTGCTGTGCATGGATACGAAAAAGCTCGCTAATAGAAAGCATAAGTTTTTCAAGCTGAAAAGATACAGATTCAAGCTCAATAGTGTTGGCTTCAATCTTTGAAAAATCCAAAATATCGTTGATAATGTCCATAAGATGATGAGACGATTCTACAACCTTAACTAAACAACGGTGCTCTTTTTCAGGTAACTTTTTATGCAATAAAAGTTCACTCATTGCAATGATAGTATTCATAGGTGTTTTAAGTTCATGACTCATATTAGCTAAAAATTGACTTTTAATTTGATGGGCATCAGCTGTTTTTTTAATAGCAATTTTAAGATCATCCATCGTTTTTTGTAGGCGTTCATTAGAACGTTTAGCTTTTTTTTCACCCAGTTTTCGTTTTCTCAGCACTTTTCTTAAGCGATAAAAAGCAATAGCAGAGGCCAAAACAAAAAGAAAGAGGATAAGAGAAATGACGTTTTCATAAGTAAATATCGATGAGGTTGAATTTTTTTCTATCAGAAATGTAGAACTACAAAGAGGGCAAATGAACAGGTGAAAAAAAATCACAAATCTAAGCCATTTTTGCATGTTAAATAATACCTTAAAAACGTACTTTAAAAAGTATATCTCTATTTTCTTTAATTACTTTTTAATGGGTCATGTAAAAATTTGGTAGTTAATTCTTAAGCAAAAGAGTGTTATGATTATTAAAGTTAGCTTATTTTTATATGGAAAAATTACATGGTATTAATGATAGACAATTATGACAGTTTTACGTATAACATTGTTCAATACTGCTTAGAATTAGGAGCAGATTTAAAAGTGATTCGTAATGATGAATTGAGTCTTGAAGAAATAGAAGCACTGAATCCCTCAAAAATTATTATTTCTCCAGGTCCAGCAACGCCTAATGAAGCAGGTGTGAGTTTGGATGTTATTCGACATTTTGGTGGGAAAATACCTATTTTAGGTATTTGTTTAGGGCATCAAGCTATTGCTCAAGCCTTTGGGGGTGAAGTGGTACGTGCAAAACGTATGATGCATGGTAAAACTTCTACTACTAAACAACTTCATAACAGTTGTCTTTTTGATGGTTTACCTGAAACATTTATCACTACACGTTATCACTCTTTAACGGTTGAACAAGAAGGGCTTCCTTCGGTGGTTGTTCCAACAGCTTACAGTACTGATGATCATGAAATTATGGCGCTTCAAATTAAAGACAAACCTATTTATGGTGTTCAGTTTCATCCCGAGTCCATTTTAAGTGAACACGGACACGCAATTTTAAATAACTTCCTAAAACTATGAGAGAAAGACTTTTTTTATTTTTCATATTGGTCTTAAGCAGTGCTTTGCTGGTTTATGAAACTACAATTCTTTCAATTAGTTATGATGAAGCAGAAGTTTTTTTCCATGGTACTATCTTTATCCATTATCTTGTTGTTGCTTCAACTAAGCTATTGGGGCAAAATGATTTTGCACTTCGTTTGCCTTTTATTTTACTGCATCTTTCTTCTATCATTTTGGTGTATAAAATTAGTAAACTTTTTTTGAAAAAAAGAGTTGATCTTGTTTTTGCCGTTGGTATTTATGCTTTTTTGCCAGGGGTAAATAGTATTGCTTTACTTGTAAACAACAGTATTCTGGTTGTTTTTCTTAGTTTATTGTTTACATACTTATACCTCAAAGAGTATAAAGTTTTTTCTCATATGATTTTAGTATTAGCCCTTTTTATAGATAATTCCTTTGCTATTTTTTATATAGCACTTTTCTGTTATGCCCTTTTTAAACAAAAGACAGACTTACTTATTTTGACATTAGTGCTATTTGGTGCTTCAATGTATCTGTATGGATTTGATACAGGAGGAAAACCAAAAGGTTATTTTGTTGATACTTTAGGTGTTTATGCTGCTATCTTTTCACCCTTTGTTTTTTTATATTTTATTTATTCTATGTATCGCATCTTAGTTAAAGAAGAAAAAAATCTTTTATGGTACATTTCATTCTTTTCGCTTGTCGTTTCCTTACTACTTTCTTTAAGGCAAAGATTGACATTAGAAGATTTTGCTCCTTTTGTTGTCTTAGCTATTCCTTTAATGGTAAAAGTTTTTTTTAATAGTTATCGTGTACGGCTTCCAGAATTTCGTAAATTACATACGTTTGTCTTTGTATTTGTTCTTTGTACACTTTTTATAAATACAATGGCTAGTTTTTTTCATAAGCCACTTTATCTTTTGATGGAAGATCCATCAAAGCACTTTGCCGTCAAATACCATGTTGCTAAAGAGTTGTCTGAGATTCTTAAATCAAAAGGAATTGATAAGGTTATTTTTTATGATGAAAAACTTGCTTTGCGTTTAGCTTTCTATAATATACAAAATGGTGGAGTCTATAAACTTTCAATAAAAAAAGAGATAGAAGAGGGATATGAGCAAATTGATATATCCTATTATGGTAAAACAATTAAGACATTTTATCTTTATAGAGTAAGCTAAAAGGAGAAGACATAATGAAAAAAGCATTTACCATGCTAGAGCTTGTTTTTGTAATTGTCGTTGTTGGGATTATGGCATATGTGGCTGTTTCAAGTTTTTCTCGCAATCCTTTACGTGAAGCTGCTGACCAACTCGTTAGTCATATACGATACACACAACATTTGGCAATGATGGATGATAAGTTTGCTCTCAATGATGCGACATGGTATCGAAAACGATGGCAAATTCGTTTTTCAACTGCTAGTGGTGCGGAATCGTATGCCATTATGTCTGATATTAATAGTGATGGTAATCCTAATGCTTCTGTTGGTGGCATTATTGAAGTTGCAAAAGATCCTTTAAATCCTATTCAATATCTTATTGGAACACCTACAACCTCTTTCTTCAATAATGAGAAAAAAGAATTTATGAATCAAAAATTAGATTTAACAACCACTTATGGCGTTAATAGAATTGCAGTTGCAGGTGGTGGTACTGGTTCGATTGCAAATAGAATCCTCTTTGATCCAATGGGCAGACCGTATAGAGGAGATACAAATGCTGGGAATGCTGGAGTAATAGCTAGTTCTGTTGATAGAGTAGCTACAACTCCTATCACAATTACTTTAACAGATGGAACCACAAATGTCATTATTGCCATAGAACCAGAGACAGGATATACACATATTTTATAAGGATAAAAGTCTTTTTTTTATTTAACCTTTTTTTAAGGAACATGGATATATAATTTCGTCCTCGTTTGAGAGAACGGGGTTAAAGAGAAGTACCCAAAGTAGGGAAT